>CAVHCP010000007.1:0-52744 GCA_963634825.1 uncultured Porphyromonadaceae bacterium
AGCGCTGATGATACTTGGTGGGCGACTGCCTGGGAAAGTAGGACATTGCCGGTTTAAAGGTAGCCAGAAGGCTACCTTTTTTTATTGCAAATTTGCCGGTTGTGCGCCACGCACATTGAAAAAAGAAAGATTTTGTGATATTCTGTAATGTATCTTTAAGTAGTTAGCCGGGTTTCATTAGCCCGGAGAAAGAAGGTGACAGTATGACAGAGAAAAAAGGAACTTTTTACATTACAACACCAATTTATTATCCGAGTGCAAATCTTCATATCGGACATACATATTGTACGGTGATGGCGGATGCTATGGCACGCTTTAAAAGGGCAGTTGGCTATGATGTAAGATTTCAGACAGGTACAGACGAGCATGGTCAGAAAATCCAAACTATAGCGATAGAAAAGGGCGTTACCCCTCAGCAGTATGTTGATGAGGTGGTTGACGGCATCAAAAAGCTATGGAATACAATGGAAATTTCGTATGATGACTTTGTAAGGACAACCGAAGAACGTCATAAGAAGCGTGTCCAGAAAATATTTATGCAGATGTACGAAAAGGGAGACATCTATAAAGGCGTTTATGAGGGGCTTTATTGTACACCTTGCGAATCCTTTTGGACAGAAAGCCAGCTTGACGAAAACGGCTGTTGCCCTGATTGTGGTAGACCTGTTCAGTATGCGAAGGAAGAAGCGTACTTCTTTAGATTGAGTAAATATCAGGATAAATTGCTTGATTTATTTAAAAACAATCCGGAATTTTTGCAGCCGGAGACAAGAAGAAATGAAATGATAGCCTTTGTAGAGCAAGGGCTTGAAGATTTGTGTATCTCGAGATCTTCATTTGACTGGGGTATACAGGTACCTATCGACGAAAAGCATGTAATATATGTATGGCTTGATGCGCTTGCAAACTATATTACAACTCTCGGATATCCCGATGATCCGGAGGAATATAACAAATATTGGCCTGCGGATTATCACATAGTAGGAAAGGAAATTGTAAGATTTCATACTGTTATTTGGCCGGCTATGCTTATGTCGCTCGGCTTGCCATTACCAAAGCATGTACTCGGACACGGCTGGCTGTTGATAGACGGTGGCAAGATGAGTAAATCGAAGGGTAATGTTGTAGACCCTGTAAAGCTGATAGACAGATATGGCGTTGATGCGCTAAAATATTTCCTTTTGAGAGAATATACATTTGGACAGGACGGCAATTTTACAAGTGAGGTAATGCTCAAGAGATTAAATTACGATCTTGCAAATGACCTTGGGAACCTCGTAAGCAGGACTGCGTCAATGATCGAAAAATACTGCGACGGCATAGTGCCAAAGCAGGGCAAGGAAGAAAGTCCGGACGACGACCTCAAAAAAATAGCTATAGGTGTAGCTGATAAGGTTGAGGCGGAAATGGACAAGTTTAGATTTAATTATGCGCTTGAGGAAATTTGGATTCTCGTAAGAAGAGCAAATAAATATATAGACGAAACTACACCTTGGATTTTGGCAAAGGATGAGGCAAACAAGGAAAGACTTGATGTTGTTATGCACAACCTTGCAGAGGCACTTCGTATAGTTTCGGTTTTGATCTATCCATTTATGCATGCTACTGCATCAGAAATAAGAAAGCAAATAGGTCTTGCTGATGTAAAGGCAACATGGGAGGATGCTAAAGTATTTGATCTTATGGACGGCGAGAAGGTAAAAAGAGGCGAGCCTATATTCCCGAGAATGGATATCGAAAAGGAACTCGAGGAGCTTGAGGCATTAAAGGCTGAAGCGGCAAAAAAAGCAAGTGAAGCTAAGGCAGACGATGATGCTGATAAAAAGCCTGCAAAACCGGAGATCGAATATGACGATTTTGATAAGATTGATTTCAAGGTCGGCAAGATTATAGAAGCAGAAAAGCATCCAAAAGCTGATAAGCTCTTAGTATTTAAGGTAAAGATCGGCGATGAGGTAAGGCAAATTATTTCCGGCGTAGCAGATAGATTTGCACCTGAGGAAACAATCGGCAAAAAGGTCGTAGTTGTTGCAAATCTCGCACCAAGAAAGCTCAGAGGACTTGAGTCAAAAGGTATGCTTTTGTTTGCCGATAACGAGGTTGACGGCAAGATGACATACGAATTTGTAACAACAAATGCCGAGGACGGCAATATAGTAAGCTAAGAGAGAAAAAAGAATGTTATTTGATTCACATACTCATTTGACGAGTGAAGATTATCCGAAGGAAGTTAGGGATAATCTAATAAAGGATATAGAGGACTCAGACGTAGCCTACGTGGTAGATGTAGGCTGCGATCTTGAGACTTCAAAACTGGCAGTAGATAACGCAAAGCGATATGATTGGTGCTATGCGACAGTTGGCGTGCATCCACACGAAACAAAGTCAATGGACGAAACGGTGCTCTTTATGATTGAGAGCTTGGCAAAAAAGGATAAGGTTGTGGCCATTGGCGAGATTGGGCTTGATTTTCATTATGACCATTCGCCGAGGGATGTACAAATTTATTGGTTCAGAGAGCAGATAAAGCTTGCAAACAGGCTAAAAATGCCGATTGCTATTCATTCGCGGGATGCTGATGCGCTGACGCTAGAAATTTTAAAGGAAGAAAAAGCTTTTTCGCCTGAGCGAAAAAAGCATTTTGCAGCGCAGGATAATGAGGGCGGAAAGAATAGTGCGACAGCAACAAAAATCGCAGAAAACGATGCGAGGGTTTTGATTCATTGCTTTAGCGGCAGTGCGGAGCTTGCGGAACAATATATAAAACTCGGAGCGACTATTTCGGTAGCAGGTCCTGTGACTTATAAAAATAACAAAAAAACGCAAAGAGTTGTGCAGACTGTACCAATCGAAAGGCTACTCATAGAGACAGATGCTCCATTCCTGACGCCGGAGCCACACCGTGGCAAGACAAACAAGTCGCCTTATGTAGAGCATACGGCAAGACGGGTTGCCTTGCTAAAGGACATGGATTATGAGGATGTTGCAAGGATAACTTGCGAAAATGCAAAGAGATTTTTTAACATTGATAAATGATTTGCAAAATATAAACGAAGGTGCACAGGATAATAAAATGGTAAAGGAAGCTGTAATAGAGACGATAAAAAAACACAATCTCATAGAGAGCGGAGATGTAGTCATACTCGGACTTTCGGGAGGACCTGACTCGGTGTGTCTGTTTAACATACTCCTAGAGCTTTCGAGTGTTTTGAACTTCACACTTCACGGTGCGCACGTAAATCACATGCTCAGAGCCGATGCGGCAGAGGAGGATCAGCTCTTTGTTGAAAACCTGTGCGAAGCGAATGGCATATGCTCGTGGTCGACTATAGTTGATTGCAATAAGTTGGCTGAGGAGCTTTCGATGACAAGCGAGGAGGCAGGCCGAAAGGCGAGATATGATTTTTTTGCCGAAATAACAGAAACGCTTTCATTTGAGGGAATAGACAAAAGTCGCATAAAGATTGCGATTGCGCAAAACCGTGACGATCAGGTCGAAACTGTGCTATTTAGGATTATAAGGGGCACAGGTACAGATGGACTCGCAGGCATAGATTACAAGAGGATAAACGAAAGAGGCAATATGATAATAAGGCCACTTCTTGATGTGCCTAAGAGCGAGATTTTGGATTATTGTGAGGAAAACAAGTTAAATCCTCGAATGGATCACACAAATGAGCAGAGCATTTAT
Source organism: uncultured Porphyromonadaceae bacterium (assembly GCA_963634825.1). GTDB lineage: Bacteria > Bacillota > Clostridia > Peptostreptococcales > Anaerovoracaceae > Gallibacter. Next base: position 3,692 of record CAVHCP010000007.1, read on the forward strand.
ACAAGAAACAAAATAAGATTGGAGCTTATCCCATACATAAAAGAAAATTTCAATCAAAATATCGCTGAGGCGATTGAAAGGCTCAGCAAGATAGCAAAGGAAGACAGAAATTTTATAAGGCAATATACTCTTGAGAGCTATCAAAAAAGTTTAGAAAAAAAAGAGGAAAACGAAATTTGGCTAAAAAAAGAAGCGCTTTCTAATATGCCACCTTCGATAAGACATAGGATTATTATGATGTCATTTGCAAATATAGGTCTTGCGAGTGATATTACAAACACGCACCTAAATCAGGCAGATGAGTTGATTTTGCATGGCATTACACCGCAACAGACGGACTTGCCGAAGGGTTTTTTGCTTAGAGTATCATATGACAATATAATTTGTGGCAAGAGGAGTGAGGGAGGCAGGAAAAGGCAGACCGAGCTTCCAAAGATAATAGTAAACACACTTGATATAGATAAATACGAGCATAGAAAAGGCGTTGCGGCATTTGACCTTGGACTTATCGAAAAAGAGTACGGCAGGAGCAGTATGGACGATATGGTGCAGGTAAGGACGAGAAAACCGGGAGATTATATAAAATTGCCTGGCGTTTTGGGTAGAAAAAAATTGCAGGATTTGTTTGTAGATATGAAGATTCCGTCCGAGGACAGAGATAAGATCGCACTTATCTGCATAGGCCCCGAAGTTTTGTGGATTCCGGGGGTACTAAAGGATGGCAGATATACTGCAAATTACAAAATAACAAAGGATACTAAAAAGGTGATTACTGTTGAAATAAGCCAGCTTGTATGATAAAATTATTTGCTATAGGCGATGCAAAATAGCAACAAAAACAAAAATATGGATAAGGAGAAAATCATTGAAAAAAGGATTTAAAAGCTTCGGAATTTATATTTTCATATTAGCCATAGTACTTTCTATGGCTCTTTTGTACGATATGGTTCCAAAAGATAAAGAAAAAGAGGTCAGATATTCGACATTTGTCGGCTATTTAGCGGACGAAGAGGTAAAGGAAATAGAGTTCAAGGAATATCAGATAAATGCTACATTAAAGGACGGCGACAAGGTATATACATATGTACATAGCAGTCTTGATGTGCAGAGCCTCCATGAGCAGTATGTAGATAAACAGAGCGAAGAGGGTATCCTTAAAGTTTCAAATGCAAAACCTGAAGAGCAGCCATGGATATTGTCCCTTGTACCTACGTTTATTATGATAGGTGTGCTGATATTCTTCTGGGTTATGATTATGCGCCAGCAGGGCGGTGGCAAGGCTATGTCGTTTGGCAAGAGCAAAGCCAAGATGCAGACAAACCTCAAAAACTTGACATTTAAGGATGTTGCGGGCCTTGACGAGGAAAAAGAAGAATTGCAGGAGATCGTAGATTTCTTGAAGGATCCAAGAAAATATCACAGTTTAGGTGCGCGTATTCCGAAAGGAGTACTTCTTGTAGGCCCTCCGGGAACAGGTAAGACTTATATTTCAAAGGCGACAGCAGGAGAGGCAGGAGTGCCGTTTTTCACAATTTCAGGTTCGGACTTTGTGGAGATGTTTGTCGGAGTCGGAGCTTCGAGAGTTAGGGACTTATTTGAACAGGCAAAGAAAAATGCACCATGCATTATATTTATAGACGAAATAGATGCTGTAGGTCGTAAGAGAGGTGCAGGCATGGGCGGCGGTCATGACGAAAGAGAGCAGACCTTAAACCAGTTGCTTGTCGAAATGGACGGATTTACAGAAAATATGGGCATCATCATTTTGGCGGCAACAAACAGACCTGACATACTTGATCCTGCACTTTTGAGACCGGGTAGATTTGACAGACAGGTAGTTATAGGCATACCTGATATAAAAGGCAGAGAAGAAATATTTAAGGTACATAGCAAAAATAAACCGCTTGATGACGATGTAGATGCAAAGGTGCTTGCACGAAGGACGCCTGGCTTTACACCTGCGGATATCGAAAATATGCTAAACGAAGCGGCGCTTCTTACTGCAAGGAGAAACGGTCGCAAGATTCGCATGGAAGAGATAGAGGAGGCTATTACAAAGGTTATAGCAGGACCTGAGAAAAAGAGCAGAGTTATAAGCGAAAAAGAAAAAAGGCTTACAGCTGTGCACGAGGCTGGACATGCTGTTGTGGCACATTCCTTGCCGGGTACAGATCCTGTACATCAGATAACTATCGTACCAAGAGGCAGAGCCGGCGGATTTACGATGATACTTCCAAAGGAAGACAGATATTATACGACAAAGAGCGATATGGAAGAACAGATCATACATCTTCTCGGCGGTCGTGTAGCGGAGATGCTTGTGCTCTCTGAAATTTCAACAGGAGCAAGCAACGACATACAAAGAGCAACAGACATTGCTAAGGATATGGTTACAAAATACGGCTTTAGCGATAAGCTCGGACCGATAAATTACTCGTCGTCAGAGGAGCTTTTCCTCGGCAGGGATCTTGGCACAAAGCAGTCATATTCTGAGGAAACGGCAAATGAAATAGACGAGGAAGTAAAGAGGATCGTACACGAAGGATACGAAAAAGCACAGCAGCTTATAACAGATAATATGGATAAGTTGCTTGCGGTAGCCGATGCTCTTATGGAGCTCGAAACAATTGACGGTGAACAATTCGAAAGGCTTTATAGTGGCGATGTTACAGCTGAGGGGCTTGCTGCGGAAGTTAGACTTGAGGAAAGCAAAAAGCAGGTAGCTGACGAGGCAGAAGCACAGCAGACAGCGCAGGAGCTTGAAGATGACTCGGCACAAAACCCGGAAGAGATAAAATTGGAAAAAGAGGAGTAAAATCCGATGAGAGAATTTAGCAATACGCTGATAAACAGTAGCATATATCATCTGCTTAACTTCGATAAGTATAGCGATTTCCCAACGGCAGTCAGGGCTGCAGCCGAAAGCAATGATTACCAGTTGGTGCTACTTAGTATTGATCTCAACCCGCTTTTAGCAATAGAGACACAGCAAAAAACGTCGCTTGAGAGAGTTGTAGCGGCAGCGAGGGAAAATGCAATAAAGGTAAAGCCGGGCTTACACGAAAAGATTAATGTTGACGGTGTCGTGACATATTGGGGTGTTGTTACTATCAATGCCGAACCATATTATATGCTTATTGCAGATAATAAGGAGCAGTATTCGGCAGATGAAGTAGAAAAGCTGGCAGATATTTTTAGAATAGCTATGGGTATGTGGAAATATTCGCCGGCATCCGACAAAAGATCTGATTTTATCAGGGCTCTTCGCAGAGGTAATATCACAAAGGCATACGAGCAACTGACAGACTTGGATTTAGAAGGAAATGAGGTTGTGAGCGTGTTTGCCGCAAAAGGTCCGCCTCCGGAGGAAATTATCGTAGCGATAGACAGATATTGCATATCAAACGGACTTATAAATTGGCAGATTATAGAGTCAAACGAGATTATGGGTATTATAATGTCGCCACAGCCAAAGTGTCACAATACAAAAGTGAGCAATTTATTCCAAGAGCTAAAGAGCATGGAAAATTTCAAGGCGGTACATTTTACGGGAATAAATAGCATAGAGGAAGCCTGCTCCGCATTTAAGATTGTAAAAGAGGGCATCAAAACGGCAGACAAAATATACCCGTACAAGAGAGTTTTTACTAAATATGATCTTGCTTTGATAGGAAGTTGCAATAGTATCAATCGCAAAAATGGTCATCTAAAACGCTTATATCTTGACCTTGTTTCGGTATTTAACGAAGAAAAAAGTCAAAAAGGCAAGCAGCTTTTGGAGACATTGCAAACATTTGTCCTTGATGCGGGAATGAATGTCACAAAGACAGCAAGCATTATGAATATTCACGTAAATACGGTACAGTATAGATTAAAAAAGGTAAATGAACTTCTCGGAGTAGAGGTTACAGGTAACCGAGTTGTGCCGGGTTTGACAGTATCACTTGCATTAAAAAGACTAAATAAGGCATAGCGAAAGGAGAAATCTGATGCTTTTGGCATTTGATGTTGGAAATACAAATATAGTATTGGGCGTTTTTGACGAAGGAAAGCTCATAGAAAATTGGCGTATGGAAACGGATGTACGAAAGAGTGCAGACGAATATGGTATGATAATAAATCAATTATTTGCATATGCCGGACTAAAAACAAAAGATGTAAAAGATGTCATAATAGCGACGGTAGTGCCTTCGGTCTTATATACTTTGCAACATATGTCGATGAAATATTTTAACAGCAAGGCGATAGTAATAGAGTCGGGCGTTAAGACAGGACTGCTTATCAAATATGACAATCCGAAGCATGTCGGATCGGACAGGATAGTAAATGCGGTAGCGGCATACGAAAAGTACGGCGGACCGCTTATTCTTATTGATTTTGGTACTGCTACAACATTTTGTGCAGTGACGGCAAAGGCCGAGTACCTTGGCGGGGCGATAGCGCCGGGACTAAAAATATCAAGCGAAGCGCTTTTTACGATGACATCAAAACTACCAAAAGTAGAGCTTGAGACACCGAGCAATGTCATATCAAAAAATACGACAAATTCTATTCAATCAGGTCTTATATACGGACATATGGGAATGGTTGAATTTATCGTAAAGAAGATGAAAGTCGAACTTGTGGAGATAGGCGAGGACGCTGATAAGATAACGGTAGTTGCGACAGGCGGTCTTGCAAATCTGATAGATGACGGAGTTGATTGCATAGACAAGGTAGATAAGCTTCTTACACTCGAGGGGCTTGAGATTTTATATGAAAAAAACAGAAAAGATAAAAAACATAAGAAGTAGCGAGATAGGCGGTATAAAATTAGCAAATCCATTTATTGCGGCGCCACTGGCAGGTATAACGGATGCTCCGACGAGGCGTATAGCAAAATCGATGGGAGCGTCTTTAGTTTATTCGGAAATGATAAGTGGCAAGGGACTCATATATCAAAACAAAAATACCGAAAGTCTTTTAAAGATATATGATGACGAAAAGCCTGTTGCTTTTCAGCTATTTGGCGCAGAACCCGAAGTAATCTATAAGGCAGCCGGGCTACTTCAAAAATATGAAAATGAAATTTTGGACATAAATATGGGCTGTCCCGTGCCAAAGGTGGTAAAAAATGGCGAGGGGTCAGCTCTTTTAAAAAAACCGGATTTGATATATGAAATTGTCAGAGCGGCGGTAGAGGGCGCAAATAAGCCTGTAACGGCAAAAATAAGGATTGGCTGGGATGACGACTCGATAAACTGCGTTGAGGTAGCAAGGCAGATAGAAGCCGCAGGAGCCTCTGCTGTGGCGGTACACGGCAGGACGAGGATGCAGTATTATTCGGGCGAGGCAAATTGGGATGCGATAAAGGAAGTAAAGGAAAGTGTCAATATTCCCGTTATAGGAAACGGCGATATCTTTTGCGGTGAGGATGCCATGCGCATGCTCGAAAAAACTGGCTGCGATATGGTGATGATAGCAAGAGGTATGCTTGGCAATCCATGGATTTTTAGGGAATGCACAGCTCTTTACAGTGGCAAGCAAAAACCACAGCCACCAACCGTAAAAGAAAAAAGAGAGATGATACTTGCGCATCTAAATGGTTTGATAGCCGAAAAGGGCGAGGATAGAGCTGTCAAGGAAATGCGAAAGCACATAGCTTGGTATACAAAAGGTATGCGTGACAGCGCGGTGCTCAGAAGAGCGATAAATCAGATAACAGAGGCAAAAGAGCTGCGAGAAGTGATTTGCAAAAAGATGCTTTAAAAAGAACACTAAAAATTTTAGTACAATATTTTATACAGGTATGGTATAATTGTTTTATATTGTAAAACACTGATTATGGTGGAGGAGTTTATTATGAGCGCGAATTTCCTAGAATTTGAAGTGAAAAGCGAAGGCAAGGCAAAAATTATCGTTGTCGGCGTAGGCGGCGGTGGTTGCAATGCAGTAAATAGAATGATTGAGGGCAATATCAAGGATGTCAATTTTATAGCTGTAAATACAGATAAACAGGACCTTGATAAATCTAAAGCAGAGGCAAAAATACAGATAGGCGAGAAGCTGACAAAGGGGCTTGGTGCAGGAGGCAATCCTGAAGTTGGTCAGAAGTCAGCCGAAGAAAATATAGAAGACATTACAAGACATATCAGCGGTGCAGACATGGTATTTGTAACTGCCGGTATGGGCGGAGGTACAGGCACAGGTGCGGCACCGATAGTAGCAAAGGTTGCAAAAGATATGGGCATCCTTACAGTAGGTGTTGTAACTAAGCCGTTTACATTTGAAGGCAGACGAAGGAGCGAGCACGCAGAGCTTGGTATCAAATTTTTAAAGAAATTTGTGGATTCAATAGTGATTGTTCCAAACGATAAATTATTAGATATTGCAGAGCCTAACACTTCAATGGTAGAGGCACTTAAGATTGCAGATGAGATTTTAAAGCACGGAGTACAGTCAATCACAGAGCTCATCAGCGATAACAGCTTGATCAATGCAGACTTTGCGGACGTGCAGACAGTTATGCGTGACAAGGGCATCGCACATATGGGTATCGGTGTTGGCAAGGGCGAAAACAAAGTCCAGGATGCTATTAAGAATGCAGTCGAAAGTCCACTTCTCGAAACTACTGTTGCAGGTGCAAAAGCGATACTTCTAAATATCTCGGGCGGATATGATATGGGTATGCTTGATGTAAATGATGCGGCAACGCAGATACAGGCAGTTGCCGACAAGGATGCTATCATCATATTTGGTACATCTGTAAAAGAAGAACTTCAGGATGAGATGCAAGTTACGGTAATAGCAACAGGTTTTGAAAATAAACCGGGCAACTATTCGGAAAAGTATGTCGATGGAGAGCTCAACATCCCGCAGTTTATCAAGAAGTCAGACTATTTAGGAGCGCATAGCGAAGGCGAGCAAGAAGACGGCTACGAAAGAAGCAAGGATACTTTTACAGACGGTACGCCAAAGAAGGAAACGCTAAGTGACATATTGAGAAACTTAGAATCGGATACGGATCCATCAAGGGTCGACACACCGTCATTCCTTAAATAAAAAAACAAACTTTTAAAGCCGGTTTATCCGGCTTTTATTGGTTATTAAATTATAAGCATAAAACAGATTTATATTGAAACTTACGGCACAGAGGATAAAAATGCAAGTTATCACATCAAAGGAAAACAAGATATATAAAAAGTGCAAGGCGCTCGCGATGAAAAAATATCGTGATGAGCTATCTTGTTATATTGTCGAAGGCAAAAAAACCGTAAGGGAAGCCTGTGATGCGGGACTTGCAGAGACTGTTATCGTCAGTGAGACTTATGCCAAGGAATGCGAAATTTTCTTTGAACAGACAGTTATATTGTCGGATGCGCTTTTTCAGAAGCTTGCGCAAACGGTTACAAGTCAGGGTATTCTCGCGATAGCATCCAAAAAAGCCTATAATGAGGAAGCCTTTACAAACGCCATTATGGCGCAAGAGGGGGAGGCAAGCAATGTTGTTGTGCTCGACAAATTACAAGATCCGGGCAACATCGGGACGATCATCAGGACAGCTGATGCGGCAGGTTTTGGCGGACTTGTAGCTATAAAGGGTACCGGCGACATATTTTCCCCGAAAGTGATACGTGCCTGTGCAGGTTCGATATTTAGACTTCCGATATTTTTTGCAAAAAGCGAAAAGGAAGCGATAAGCATTTTGCGAAAAGCAAATAAAAAAATAGTAACGACAGCTTTAGATACGGACAAGTATTACTTTGATGAGGACTTGAGCAATAATACGGCTTTGGTTTTCGGGAATGAGGGAAATGGTATAAGCCGGGAAATGCGGGCATATTCGGACATATGTATAAAAATCCCTATGAATAAAAAAGTAGATTCGCTAAATGTGGCAGTAGCCGCAGGTATACTTATATATCAAACAAAAGCATATCAAATGAAAGGGCGTGTGAAATAAGATGCAAAAGAAATTAAACGAAATTTTAGAAAATGCAAAAAAGGCGACAAAGGAAGCGTCGTCTTTAAGTGCGATGAATGAATATAGAGTGAAATATCTCGGAAAAAAGGGAGAGATAACAGCCATCATGAAAAATATGGGCAAGCTTTCTCCGGAAGAAAAAAAGGAACTCGGCAAGGTTGCAAATAAGGTAAGAGGCGAGGTTGAGGAGCTTATCAATTCAAAAATGGAGGAGCTCAAGGAAAAAGAAAAAAATCTCAGACTCAAGATGGAAAAGATAGATGTGACAGAGCCGGGCAAAAAGGCGCATGTGGGAGTTAGACATCCTATAACCCGAACTATAAATGAGATAGTTTCAATATTTGAAACTTTGGGATATTCGGTATTTGAGGGACCTGATATCGATACTGTATTTAACACATTTGACGCACTTAATTCACCGGACGATCATCCGGCAAGAGATATGTCGGATACATTTTATATCAACGAGGATGTGGTGCTAAGACCGCATACATCTTCGGCAGAGGTCAGAGCCGAAAAAGCCCTTGAGCTTCCATATAAGATAGTTATACCGGGCAGATGTTACAGATGTGACACGCCTGATGCTACACATTCGCATACATTCCATCAGGTAGAGATGATGGTTGTGGGCGAGGGTGTATCGTTGTCAGATTTAAAGGGCTCACTTGATTATATGGCAAAAGAGCTGTTTGGACCTGATACAAAGACTAAGTTTAGACCTCATCACTTCCCATTTACAGAGCCAAGCGCCGAAATGGATGTATCTTGCTTTAATTGCGGAGGCAAGGGCTGTAATGTTTGTAAGGGAAGCGGTTGGATTGAAATTCTCGGTTGCGGAGTTACACATCCGCATGTACACCAAGCAGGAGGTATAGATACCGAAAAGTACACAGGCTTTGCTGTTGGTATGGGTGTAGAGAGAATAGCGATGCTGAAGTATGGTATAGAAGATATCAGACTTCTATTTGAAAACGACATGAGATTTATCGATCAGTTCAAGTAGAGGAGGTTTTAAATATGTTAGTTTCACTTAAATGGTTAAAAGATTATGTAGATTTAGGCGATATTTCGGCTAAAGAATTTTGCGATAAAATGATAATGACAGGCTCAAATCTCGAAACATGCACGGAGCTTGCATGCGGTATCGAGGGTGTTAAGCTTGGGCAGATTAAGAAAATAGAAAAGCATCCGAATGCGGATAAGCTCGTAATATGCACTGTAGATCTTGGAGCAGGCAAAGAAGCGACTATCGTTACAGGTGCGCCAAATGTATTTGAGGGAGCATTTGTACCGGTTGCTGTTGACGGAGCTAAGATCCCGGGACCTATTCACGGACAGCCAAAGGTAGAAGGCGGAGTTACCATTACAAAAGGTGAGCTTAGAGGCGTTTTATCGGAGGGGATGCTTTGCTCGGCACAAGAGCTTGGATATGATGACAGGGTTGTACCGATAGCTTCTAAGGACGGTATTTGGATTTTGGAGGGCGATTTTACAGATAAGCTTGGTTGTGACTTCAAAGAGGCGCTTGACCTTGCAGACTATGAGATCGACTTTGAGATTACACCAAACAGACCTGATTGTCTTTCTATGATAGGTATGGCAAGAGAAGCAGCTGCGACATTTGGTAAGACATTAAAATATCCTGACACAAGCAGCAAGGCGATACACGAGTCGGCAAAAGACTATATCAAGGTCGATGTGAATTCGGATTTTTGCAAGAGATATACAGCAAGAGTGGTAAAGGATGTAAAGATAGAGCAGTCGCCATGGTGGATGCAAAAGAGACTTATGGCAGCGGGCATGAGACCGATAAATAATATGGTTGACATTACAAACTTCGTAATGCTCGAGTATGGCCAGCCGCTTCACGCTTTTGATATAACAAGCATAGAAGGCGCACATATCATAGTAGATACTGCAAAGGAAGGCGAACTGTTCACAACTCTTGACGGCGAGCAGAGGGAACTTGATGAGCAGATGCTTATGATAAGAGATGAGAAAAAGCCGATAGGTATCGCAGGTGTAATGGGCGGACTTAACTCTGAAATCACAGAAGAGACAAATACTGTAGTCATAGAGTCAGCTTGCTTTGAGAGAGCAAATGTAAGGCAGACTTCAAAAAAATTGGGACTTAGAACCGAAGCGTCGGGCAGATACGAAAAGGGTATTGACCCTAACTTGTGCGAGGATGCGGCAGATAGAGTATGCCATTTGATCGAGCTTCTTGGCTGCGGTAAGATTTTAAAGGGTTCTGTTGATATCTATAAAAATCCCGAAAAAGCGCCAAGCGTAAAAGCAAGAGTCAGCCGTATAAATAAGGTTATAGGCATAGACATTTCAAGAGAAGAGATGAAAGGATATCTTGAGAGTCTTGAAATGAAAGTTTCGGGCATGGGCGATGAGCTGATCGTAACTCCTCCTACAATAAGAAGAGATATTTTAGAGGAAGTAGATATCATAGAAGAAGTTGCCCGTATGTATGGATATGACAATGTGCCTTTGACTTTCCCAATGATTTTGACAAAGGCCGAAGAATCAAAGAGCTGGAAGCTTCGCAATATCATAAGGGATGTTCTCTGCGCACTTGGGGCAAATGAGGTCCAGACATTTTCATTCATAAATGATAAGATACTCGATGATGCGGGAGTGCCAAAGGACTCATGGGAAAGAAATCTTATCAAGATTATAAATCCTCTTGGCGAAGATACTGCCGCAATGAGAACTATTCTGACACCGGGTATGCTCGAGGTTATGGGCAGAAATTATGCACGAAATATAGAAGATATGAGAGCTTATGAGATAGGCATTACATACATGAAGGATTTGTTTGACGAGAAGGCATTGCCGGACGAATCATTTAATCTTTCGATAGGACTTTATGGCGAGGGCGAGGATTTCTTTACACTAAAGGGAATAGTTGAGGAACTTCTAAATGTGCTCGGCATCAAAAATGTAAGCTTTGTAGCCGAATCAGAATACGGCATATATCATCCGGGCAGATGTGCGAGGATACTCATAGATGTTGAGGGCGAAAATGAACCTGTCGAGCTTGGTATTATGGGCGAGGTACATCCTGATGTAGCAGAAAACTTTGGTATAGGCACAAGAGGATACTGCTGCGAGCTTATGTTTAACCTACTTGAAGAATTTGCTTCAAATGAAATAAATTATAAACCGCTTCCGAAATTCCCGGCAACATCAAGAGATGTAGCTTTGATTGTTAAGGAAAATGTGCTTGTAGGTGATATTATAAAGGCAGTCGAAAATGCAGAGCACGAAATACTCGAAAGCGTCAAGCTGTTTGATATATACAGAGGCGAACAGGTAGAGAGTGGCAAGAAGAGTATAGCGCTTTCGCTTAAATATCGCAGCAAGGACAAGACCTTGACAGATAAGGAAGCCGATGAGGTTCACGAAAAGATAGTAGAGCTCTTAAAGGAAAAATTCGACGCTATCTTAAGAGAAATGTAGGAGGATAAAATGAGCAACAGAGTAACGGTAAATATCTACGGGCAGGAATATACTATTGCAGGAGATACAACGCAGGATAAGATGATACAGGTTGCAACATGGGTAGATAATAAAATGCGCGAAATAGACGAGGCGGTAGGCAACTCCTTGCCGTCAACATCGCTTGCCGTATTATCTGCAGTAAATATAGCCAACGAATATTTTGCCGTAAAGGACGAGCTTGAGGAAAACAAAAAGATAACTGAACAGCTCGAGGGAGATACTCAGCACTACATACAGCTTTGGGATGAGGCAAAGAAAAACTTTATTGAATATAAAGAAGAAAATGCGGCTATCCAAAAGCAAAAGGAACAGCTTACTACGAAGCTTGCGGCAAAGGAAAAGGAAGTCGAAAAGGTGATGCAGGCACAAAGCTCTATCCAGGAGGAAATCGAGAAAAAAGTCAGAGTCAGACTTGACGAGGAAAAGAAAAAATATAAGGACCTCGAAAACAATTTCTTTGATCTCCAGATGGAAAATATAAGGATAAAAAGCGAGCTCGAAAAGCTGAGAGGTAAAATGAGATAGATGAACGAAAAGACGCTTAAGGTTTTGGAATACAACAAAATAATAGAGCTTCTTTCAATGCAGGCAGGCTCTGAGATGACAAGAAAAGTTATCTCAGAGCTTAAGCCGTCTTGTGAGAAAAGGAGCATAATGCGAGCTCTTGAGGAAACAGACGAGGCTGTCAGGCTTATTTCATACAAGGGGGCCCTTCCGCTTGGCAACTTTTATGATGTCACAAATGAGCTCGTGCTTGCAAAAAAAGGTGCGACTCTTACTATAAAGCAATTGCTTTATATCCTCTATAATCTTAAGATTGTGGCTGATGTCAAAAGCTTTATGAAGGGAGAACTGCCGAGTCTGCCAATTTTAGAGGGAAAAGCACTGTGCCTTGAAACCTTCGAGCAACTATATCGAGATCTTGATCGTGCAATAGAAAATGAGGATACGCTTTCCGATAATGCTTCAAGTGAGCTAAAGACAATTAGGCGAGATATCCAAAGACAAAATGATGCGATAAAAAACAGAATAAATCAGATGATCAGTCGCAAGGAAAACGACGGTATGTTGCAGGACAGCATCGTTACTGTCAGAGACGGCAGATATGTTATACCCGTAAAGCAGGAATACAGAGCGAAATTTCCGGGGATCATCCACGACAGAAGCGCAAGCGGTGCTACGCTTTTTATAGAACCGCAAGCGATTGTAAATATGAATAACGAGCTCAGAGAGCTTGAGATAGCACAAAAGGCGGAGGAGACGAGGATACTTGCGGACTTTTCGGCACGGATAGGCGAAAGTGCGCAGATTTTAAAAAACAACTTAGAAATTTTGCTTGACCTTGATTTTTTTATGGCAAAGGGCAAGCTTGCAACTATCCAAAAGGCAGAAAAACCAACGATATCAAATGATAAGACATTGCATTTAAAAAAAGCGCGCCATCCGCTTATAGAAATAAAGGACGCTGTACCGATAGATATATTGCTCGGTGGCGAGTATAATGCGCTTATAGTAACAGGCCCTAATACGGGAGGCAAAACAGTAACGCTAAAGACAGCCGGCCTTTTGAGTCTTATGGCACAGAGCGGACTGCATATACCTGCGGCAGAGGGCAGTAAAATCCCTATATATAAAGAAATATTTGCCGACATCGGTGATGAGCAAAGCATCGAGCAAAGTCTTTCGACATTTTCATCGCATATGAAAAACATAGTGAAGATAGTTTCGGAAGCGACATCAGATACACTGGTGCTATTAGATGAGCTTGGCGCAGGTACTGACCCAACAGAGGGAGCGGCGCTTGCGATTGCCGTACTCGAAACGCTAAAAGAGTGTGGAACTTATATAATGGCTACTACGCATTATACGGAGCTAAAAAAGTATGCGCTTCAGACAAAGGGAGTCGAAAATGCGTCGATGCAATTCGATGTGGAGACTCTCAGGCCGACATATAAAATGATGATAGGTATTCCGGGCAAATCAAATGCGTTTGAAATATCCAAAAAGCTTGGTCTGCGTGAGGACATCATAGAGCATGCAAGGAAGCTACTTGACGGAGGAGATATAGCATTTGAAGAGGTGCTTTCCGCGATAGAAAATGACAAAAGGAGAGCAGAGGAAGAGCGTGACGAAGCTATCATGCTAAATATCAGCATCCAAAAGAAGAAGGAAGAGCTCGACAGGCGGGAAGAAAAGCTAAAAAAAGAGCAGGAAAAAATCTTGAATACCGCAAAGAGCGAAGCAAGACAAATGATAAAGGAAGCAAAGGACCTTACAAGAAAGGTTCAAAATGAGCTTCGTGACATAGATAAGATAAATATTATAAGCGAGCGAAATAAAAGGCTTGAGACGGCGAAGAAAAATGTCAAGGATGCCGCAGGCAGATATAAGGAGACGATACATATTGAAGAAAATGATGAGCCGATATCGCTTGGGGATATAAAAATCGGCGACAGGGTCAAGGTGCTCAGCCTCGGACAAAATGGCGAGGTTATAGGACTTCCAGATAGCAAAGGACAGGTAACTGTGCAAGTCGGTATCATCAAGATGAAGTGCGAGGCAAGCGGTCTAAAGCTTATCGTAGACGGCAGGAAAAGAAAAAAAACAAAGCCGAGCGGCAAAAGTACATATGCTAATCTATATAAATCAAAATCTTCATTTATCTCGCCAACGATAAATGTGCAAGGACAAAATTTAGATGAAGCGCTTGCGAATGTTTCAAAATATATAGATGATGCGCTTATGGCACACCTCGAGGAGATTACAATAATACACGGAAGAGGTGAGGGCATTTTGAGAAAGGGTATTTCCGATATGCTAAAAAAGCATCCGCAGGTTGATAAATTCCGAAAGGGCGAATATTATGAGGGTGCGGACGGAGTTACAATCGTCACATTAAAATAGAAAAAGGAGAAAATAAATGATAAATTACAAATCGTCGATAGCACAAATACTAAAATCAAATATCGAATTTCTTACAGAAGAGGAAATCGCATCGATGATAGAAATCCCGTCAAATGAGAAGATGGGAGATTATGCATTCCCTTGCTTTAAGCTTGCAAAGGAGCTAAAAAAAGCACCGCCTCAAATAGCAAGCGAGCTTGCCGAAAAAATCGGTGAAAATGAGCTGTTTGAAAAGGTCGAGCAGGCGGGACCGTATCTGAATATGTTTTTGCAAAAAGAGCAATTTGTAAAAGAGCTTGTCTCTGATGTAAATAAAAACGGCGTGGATTTTGCTAAAAGCGATGTAGGCAACGGGAAGACGGTAATCGTTGAATTTTCGTCTCCTAATATAGCAAAGCCGTTTCATATCGGTCACATAAGATCAACTGTTATAGGCAATTCGATATATAAAATTTTCGAATGCCTTGGATATGATGTTGTGCGTATAAATCATCTTGGAGATTACGGTACGCAATTTGGTAAGATGATAAGCGCATATAAAAGATGGGGCAACAAAGAGGATGTCGAAAAGGAGCCTATCAAAACGCTACTCGGATATTATACGAAATTCCATGAGGAAGCCGAAAAGGATCCGTCGCTTGAGCAGGAAGCAAGAGATATTTTTGCTCGTCTAGAAAAGGGCGAACCCGAAGAGGTCGAGCTTTGGAAGTGGTTTAGAGAGGAGTCGCTAAAGGAGTTTGCAAGAGTTTATGATATGCTCGGGATTTCGTTTGATTCGTATGCCGGCGAGTCTTTTTATTCCGATAAAATGCAACGAATTTTGGATGAGCTTAGAGAAAAGGGCTTACTTAAGGAGTCGCAGGGTGCCGAGATCGTAGATTTAAGCGAGTATGGTATGACGCCTGCGCTCGTGACAAAATCGGACGGTTCGACTCTTTACATAACGAGGGATATTGCGGCGGCAGTTTACAGAAAAGAGACATATGATTTTTATAAAAATATTTATGTTGTGGCATCACAGCAAAATTTGCATTTCCAGCAGTGGTTTAAAATAGTTGAATTGCTGGGCTATGACTGGGCAAAGGATTGCGTACATGTGCCATTTGGAATGGTCAGCCTCAAGGAAGGCACGATGTCGACACGAAAAGGCAGAGTCGTATTTTTGGGGGATGTTTTAAATAAGGCTGTCGAAAAAACTCGTGAAATCATAATCGAAAAAGGTGCGACAAAGGACGATATCGATGAAATTGCAAAGGAAGTAGGTATCGGAGCGGTTATGTTTAACGAGCTTACAAATAACAGGATCAAGGACTATGTATTTGATTGGGATCAGGTTTTAAATTTCGACGGAGAAACAGGTCCGTACGTGCAATATACGCATGCAAGGACATGCAGTTTGCTTAGACGGGCAGGCGAGCAGTTGGCGGCTAAGGCTCAAAACTTGCAGGGATTTGATGCTAAATATTTGGTATCGGAAAGCGCATATGCTCTTGCGAAGCTCATATATAGGATGCCTGAGGTTATAAGCGAGGCGGCGGTAAAATATGAGCCTTCAATAGTGACAAGACATACTGTTGATATAGCGCAGGCTTTTAACAGATTTTACCAAAGCGAGAGGATCATAACCGATAACGAGGAAGAGACGATAAGTAAGCTTGCACTTGTAGTTGCGACAAAAAATGCAATAAAGTGCGGTCTTTCGCTTCTCGGGGTTAAGGCACCGGAAAAGATGTAAGACGCAAAGAAAGGAGAGCTCATGAGATACGAGGGAGATATATACAGACCGCCAAGCGAGGCGAGAAGCTATCTTTTGCAGGTAACTATGGGCTGCACACATAATGAGTGCACATTTTGCCATATGTACCGCAATAAACCCTTCAAAATAAGGGATATAGATGAGGTAATAGAGGACCTTTATATGGCAAAGGAGTATTATCCGCATATAAACCGTGTCTTTTTGTGCGATGGTGACGCGCTTTGCCTTCCGACAGAAAAGCTTTTGTATATTATGGAAAAGATACATGAGATACTTCCGGAGACGGAAAGGATCAATATGTATGCATCTCCACGAGATGTTTTAAATAAGACGCCGGATGAGCTTTTGGCATTGCACAAAGCAGGACTGCAGTTTATATATATAGGAGCGGAGTCGGGCTCGGATATAGTATTAAAGGATATAAAAAAGGGTGCAACAAGAGCGCAAATAATCGAAGCCGTAAAGAAGATAGAAAAAGCAGGTATCAATGCTTCCGTTACTTTTATCTCTGGGCTTGGCGGTAAAAAAAATTGGCGTGAGCATGCGATAGAAACAGGTACTATGATAAGCGAAATGGGGGCATCTTATGTAGGTGTGCTGACATTGCTGCTTGATCCGAAGGCTCCGATGTATAAAGAAGTACAAGAGGGCAGGATGAAGCTTCTCACACCGCTTGAGGTTGTAGATGAGACGCTTTTGATGATGCAAAATATCAATGTGCCAAAGGAAACACCGTGCGTATTTAGGAGCAACCATGCGACTAATTATGTTACGCTCAGGGGCAATTTGCCTGCCGACAAGGAAAAATTTATAAAACAGCTAAAGGTGGCTCTAAAGCATCCGGAGATGTTAAAGGACGAAAGATTTAGGGCGCATTAAATTGGCAAAGAGGAATACAAAATGGAAAATAAAAAAGGATATACCTTTGAAAATGACAGATTGAATAAATATTTTTCAAAATATCTAAGTAGCTTTTTGTTTGTGGAATTCTCGGATGAATTTATGCAAAAGCTTGACATTACAAGCGTAGCAAAAGATGTAAAAGTGCCGATCGATCCGCATGATCTAAAAAAGTTTTCGGGTGGTGAAGGCGTTTCGACAACACAGATAGCCGAAAATATGGTTTGGGTTGTCGGCTGCGATCCCGGGTTCAAATATGCCGACGCATATAAGGAATTTATGAAGCTGTTTTTTAATGAAAGGCTTGCAGATGAT
The DNA here is from genome assembly GCA_963634825.1 of uncultured Porphyromonadaceae bacterium. Classification (GTDB taxonomy): domain Bacteria; phylum Bacillota; class Clostridia; order Peptostreptococcales; family Anaerovoracaceae; genus Gallibacter. Next base: position 21,043 of record CAVHCP010000007.1, read on the forward strand.
ATCTTTATGCGAGGTGTAGCGGCGGTAAAGGAAAACGATCTCGAAAATGCATGCATACATTTTAGGGCGACATTGTTTTTAGAACCGACTATGATGGCGGCGATGTACAACTATGCAAGAGTATGCAGAGAGATATATTTGTCGGCGGATGACGAGGAGACGATAGGGATTTTCAAAGCAGAAGCATTTGCTGTATTTGAAGAGCTCACTATACAGTACCCTGACTTTGATGAGCCTTATTTCTTTTTAGGATATGCCTACCTAAATATGGGACTTTATGAAAAGGCAGGACTTACATGGGAAAAGTATATGCCTATAGCTAAAAATCCGCAGGCGTTGCAGGAGATAGCAAAAAGATTAAGAGAAATAGATATGCCACGCAAAATCGAAAGAGGTTGCAACGACATCATCAGAGGCAAGTATCAGGAAGGACTAAATGCATTATTGACATTTATTGGCAGTGATTATGATACGTGGTGGCCACTTCATTTTTATATAGCTACAGCATATGAGGAGCTTGGAAATGACGTGCTTGCCGAGGATGAGTACAAAAAGACTCTGAGGTTGAATGCCGCAAGCATAGACAGTATGGATGGTCTTATAAGGATATATAAGGCAAGAGGCGATGAGGAAAACAAACACAAGTACGAGAGAAAAAAAGAAATCGTCCTCCAAAATTATGAGCAATAATCCGTTGTTATTAGCCCGTTTTATTTGAAAGAAATAAAAAATCCATATTGACATTTGCTTTGAAATACCATATACTTATCTATGTTGCTGATGAGTGACATGGCGTTCCAAGGTAGCTCAAAGGTGGAGCAACCGGCTGTTAACCGGTAGGCTGTGGGTTCGAGCCCCACCCTTGGAGCCAATTTTATTATTACGCCGGAGTGGCGGAATTGGCAGACGCCCAGGACTTAAAATCCTGTGCTCTTAACAGGGCGTACCGGTTCGACCCCGGTCTCCGGCACCAAAGTCACTTAAAAGCTAAAATATAAAAAGCATACATAATATTGTATGCTACATACAGATGTCGCGGGGTGGAGCAGTTGGTAGCTCGTCGGGCTCATAACCCGGAGGTCGCAGGTTCAAGTCCTGTCCCCGCAACCATATCGAAAATGAGTGTTTATAACGGATTTGCCTTATAAACACTCGTTTTTTTATACTTCTTTTTGAGCAGGCGTGGTGCTTGCTCTTTTGTTATGCCGGGAGGTGGTCGTTTTAGGGTTATAGGACAAAAAAACATCCGCCAAAACGCCGAAAAATTGCCCAACTAAATTAGATTAGATGGGATATAATAATTTTTTCTATTATCGTAATAATTGCGCGTTGCCAATGACACTATATCAATAAGGGCGTTAGCGTTGCATAAAATCCGCCGATATAGTATAATATTTGGTAGTCTATCCGGATTTAGAAACATTAAAAAAGGAAAGGATTAACTTATGGGAAGCATACATCTGACATTAGATATAGACCGCGTAGATCTCATAATTGCGATAGCCGTTGTAACGATAGCAATAATTGCAATTATCGGGTTTATAGCATGGCTTGTCAAGTCGAGCAAGAGAAATAAAATGCTAAAAAGTATCGACTGCAAGATGGATGAGCAATACTTTATGAGGCACGGACAAGATAGAAGTGACAGAAAGTGTGGATGCGCCGAGCATACAAAAGAAAAAAATGTGTGCAAAAATGAGCAAAGAAAGTCACAGGTGCAGACAAAAATACAAAAAGAACATATTGATGACGAGGAGCCGGAAAATGATGTGCTTGAAGAAATTCGCAAAATGCTCGTTTCGGACAGCCATACAGATGATAATATTACAGAAAAGCCAAAAAATATCGCTAAAAGCGGTAGAGAATACAGCAGAGAAGAGATCGAAAAACTTATTGAGGATTGATATTATAACGAAGATTTCATGGAGGGAACATGTATTGTAAAAATTGCGGACAGTTTTTGAGCGGGAATGAAAATTTCTGTAGCAACTGTGGAGCTAAGGTCGAAGCTCCTGTAATACCTAAGGTAAATACAAATATTAGCTTAGACGACGCATTTGCCGATACAAAAATCGGTGATACCGAGCCAAAAAAAGAAGACAATATAAAAATGATGTCGCATGTAGACGGCATAACTTGGGATGTCAAGGAATTCCCGACAGGCGAGGTAAAAAAGACTGAAGATGTAAACATGTCGTGGAAGAGCGATGATATGTTTCTTCATAATGAAATAAAAAAAGAAAAGGAGATGTTTGCAGAGGCTATGGCTCAGTTCCAAAAGGAACAGGATGCAAAGCTGAGAGCAAAGAACGCAGCCGAAAAAGACAAAGGGCTTGAGGTTTTAGATGCGCTAAAAACAGACGAAAAGCCACAAGCGCCACAAGAGAAGTTCGCGACTATAGAAATCCCAAAGATAGATGAGGAGCAACATGTTGTCGAAATAACACAGCCGGATAAGAGTGAGATTGCGATAGAGGTTACAAATTCGGACGATGGCATCAGTGTAGAGGAAATCAAAGTTGATGAGCCTAAAATGACTTCGGTTCTTGAAGAAAAACCTTCGCTGATAGACGAAATAGCACCGAGCGCGATCGAAACATTGAAAAATGCTGACATCGACGAAGAAAAAAAGAAGATTGATAAATTTTATACATTTAACAGAAAAAAGGAAGAATTCCAAAAGCTATTAGACAAGGAATATGAGAGGATCGATAATGAGCTTGCGCCTGGCGGACTTGAGGAAGATATCTCAACTTTTATGGAAGTCGAAAAGGGCACAAAGGTTGAGGGCACAACTCAGCTTGAGGAAATGGTGAAGGCGAGAACATTGTTCTTTGATGATCCGTTTTTGATTCCTAATGAGGATTACAAGAAGGAAAAGGAACTTTCGGATAAGGCAGAAGAAAAGGATAAGGCTGCCAAAGAAGAAAAAAGCAAGAAAAAAGATAAAAAGAAAAGAAAAAATAAAAACAAAAAGCTGCACGAGACTCAGGAAGTTGCTTTAGATGATGCGGATAAGGCGCTCATAGATGAAGCTGTTATGGCAAGCAAGGAAAACGAGGAGAAGCCTCTTGCAGAAGAAATTGCAGCAGATAATTCATTTGAGAGCGAGTCTGCCGAAGCTAAGGCAAGCGAAAGCGTGCCTGCCGAAGTTAGTGAGGAAGCAAATAAGGTAAATGAGCAGCAAACTGCTGATGAGAATACTAAAGAGGAACAGGCAGAGGCCGGAGCTGTAGTCTTTGAACCAAGCTCAAATGAGACTCTTGCGGAGGCGACGCTAAAAGAAGAAGCAGACTCAGAGCCAAAGGAAGGCAAGGTAGTAATAGAACCGACAAAAGAAAAAGCAGAAGAAAAGTCTGCCAAAAGTGAAGCTTCAAAGGACGATATTGAGGGGAAAAGCGTCGAAACACTTGCAAAAGAATTCTTTGATGATTCGGATGACGATTATAAGAAGAAAGGCAAAAAATCAAGAGCTCTTATATGGATTTTGAGCATCATACTTGTTATAACAACAGCATTGCTGATTATAAGGATAGCATTGCCTGACACTCTTATTTCAAAGCAGATGGACAGCATATCAAATAAAGTGATAGGATTTTTTAGCGGTGATGATCAGGATACTTCACAGGGCGAGCTTCAGGAGGATAAGACAGGACTTATTCAAAATAAAATATCAGAAAATTATAAAGAATCTATCGGAAGCATCAAATATAACAGCGAAGCGGCATATGATGCGGACAAAGAATATACTAACAGTGCGATAAGTGATGCAACTTTGATTGGAAATAACGCATGGTATACAGACGGCGATGGGGTCGAAAGGTACTATGATGAGGAGCTTGTTGGAGCTGTTATAGCACTTGAGTCGCAAAAGGTCGCATATGTAAATGACGGCGATGAGAAGGTTTTAAAAATGGTTGCAGATGGCAGCGACTATAAGAGCACTCTCGAAAGCCTAAAAAAGGACAATAGCAAGTTTGAGTTTACGACATTGCAAATAGGTGATATAAGGGTCAATGGAGATTCGTATTTTGTTTGGGTAATAGAGACAATAAACGGAAAGGATTCAAATAAAATTTACGAATTCAAGGAAAAAGATCACAAGCTGTATGTTGTAACAGAGTATGACGATTAGTTAAATACGGAGGAAGGGTTTGAAATTTAAGAGAAAGGGTGCCAAAAAGGAAAAGGCGGACGGCAAGCCGAGAGGCAAAAAATTAAAAATATTTTTGATAGTCTTAGTTGCTATAATCGCACTTTTTGTTGCATTGATAGGTTTTATAACTGATTTTCTGTGGTTTAGGGAGCTTGACTATGTAGAGGTATTTTTCACAAAGCTTTTGACACAGCTAAAGATCGGTATTCCGACATTTATAATAATAACATTGCTTTCATATATCTATTTCAAGATGATCAAAAAGAGTTATTATAAAAATATAGCTTCAAATAATTTAGAGGAAAGCAAAAGCATAAATATAGTTTCTTGGCTGATTGCCGGAGTGTTTGGAGCCATTGTAACATTTTTTGCGATAAGACTTTTATGGTTTTCGTTTTTGCAATTTGCAAACAGCACCGATTTTGGATACGACGATCCGATATTTGGCTTAGATGTATCATTTTACATATTTAAGCTCGACTTTTTGAGAAATCTAAATACGCTGATAATCATAGTTGCAATCGTATTTTTGATATTTACAATCATATACTATTCGGTACTTATGGGCATCAGACATCCGAGGATGTTTAACTCAAAGTCGGAGCAACAAAATTCAAACAATCCGTTTGAGGAGCCTGACCGTTTCAATCAGACTGACAATACAGGCTTTGACAGTGACTATGCAAATACCGATGGTAATGAAGAAGGCGGATTTGCCGCAAGCTTCAAGGGTACACCGCTCGAAAAATTTGCGGATATATTTAGCAAGGTCGGCGGTATTACGGCAAACAAAAAGAAAAAAGAAAAAAAATCGTGGGATAACGAAAATATTAAGCAGCTTTTTACGATTGCATCTAAGCAGATAACAATAATGGGAGTATTGCTTTTTGTAATGCTGGCTATACATTTTGTGCTAAAGGAATTTGAGCTTTTATATACGCACAGAGGTGCGGTATACGGGGCAGGCTTTACAGATGTGACTATAACTCTTTGGATGTACAGGCTCTTGATACTGATGTCGATAGTAGGGGCAATCGTCGTAGCAGTCGGAGTTAAAAAACATGAGATAAAGCAAATAGTTATCGTACCGATTGTGATGATTGCAATAAATCTGCTCGGAGTCGGTGTAGGCTATGCGGTGCAGGGGCTTATTGTTTCTCCAAACGAAATAGCAAGGGAAAGCAAATATCTTGAGAGAAATATAGAGTATACGCAAAAGGCATACGGCCTCGAAAATGTCACAGTGCAGCCGTTTAAGGCGAGCAACGACTTAACATCGCAGGATATCAAAAACAATCAGGCGACGATTTCAAACATAAGAATAAATGATTATAAACCTGCGGAGAAATTTTATAACCAGACGCAGTCGATAAGGCAGTATTATGATTTCCACGACGTGGATGTTGACAGATATACTATAAATGGAGAATATACGCAGACTTTCCTTTCCGCAAGGGAGATAGACGAGGAAAAGATAAGTCAGACTTGGCTAAATAAGCATTTGAAGTATACGCATGGCTACGGCATCACTCTTTCGAGGGTGGACGAGATAACAGCAAGCGGTCAGCCGGAGATGCTGATAAGCAATATACCGCCTGTGTCGAGCGTAGATGAGATAAGTATAGATAGACCGGAGATATATTTTGGTGAGGAGACAAATGAGTATGCGATCGTCAATACAAACGAGGATGAGTTTGATTATCCTGATGGCGACAGCAACGAATATACAAAATATGAAGGCAGTGCAGGTATCAAGCTAAATCCTGTGACAAGGCTGATGTTTGCGATAAGAGAGGCAAATCCAAAGATTTTGGTATCGTCAAATATCACAAGCGATTCGAAGATTATTATAAATAGAAATATCTGTGACAGAGTCGAAAAGATAATGCCATATCTGCAATATGACAGAGACCCATATATCGTAACAGAAAATGGCAAGCTGTACTGGGTGATAGACGCATATACTACAAGCAGTCAATTCCCATATTCGGAGCCTTATGATGTTGACAATGAGTCAGGAATAAATTATGTAAGGAACTCTGTAAAGGTCATCATCGATGCGTATAATGGTGATGTAAACTATTATGTGGTTGATGAACAGGATCCGATAGCAAATACATTTAAGAAGATATATCCTCAACTCTTTAAGGACGGATCTGAGATGCCAGATGAGCTAAAGCAACATATGAGATATCCAAGCGAGCTTTTCGAAACACAGGCAAAGGTATATAGCAGATATCACATGAATGATGTGAGAGTCTTTTATCAAAACGAGGACCAGTGGGATATAGCAAAAGAGATATATGGCACAGAAGAAACCGAAATGGAGCCTAACTATTACATCATGAATCTACCGGGCGAAAAGGACGCGGAATTTGTAAATTCGATACCATTTACGCCAAAGGATAAAAAGAATATGGCAGGTTTGATGGTAGCAAGAAACGACGGCGAGCATTATGGCGAGCTGATACTTTATCAATTGCCAAAGAGCAAGGTTGTTTACGGACCGCAGCAGGTAGAGGCGCAGATAGACCAGGATACTGAAATTTCTAAAGAATTTTCGCTTTGGAACAGCTCGGGATCGAAGTATTCGCGTGGCAATATGTTTGTAATCCCAATTGAGGATTCGCTATTATATGTAGAGCCGGTTTACCTTGAGGCTGACGGCTCGTCAATACCTGAGGTAAAGAGAGTTATCGTTATGTACGGCGATAGGATAGCTTATGAGCCAACGCTTGCGGAGGCACTAAATACATTATTTGGCGATGATACTGCCGAAAATAAGAGCAGTTCTTCGAGCAGCTCGAGCAGTAGTGACAAAAAGAGCATGCAGGAGCTGATAAAGGCTGCAAATGATGCATATGATAATGCCCTGGAGGCTCAGAAAAACGGAGACTGGAGCAAGTACGGCAAATATATAGACGAGCTCAAGGGTTATCTAAACGAAATGGAAGAATAAAAAAGCATGCTTTGAGCCGTGCAAATTGTGCACGGCTAAAGCTTTTGATAGGAGGACCAAATGTTTAACTTTGATTTAGATAAAATGCTATTTTCTATTCCACCCGAAAAGCATACGAAGGAAGATGTAAAAAGCATCTTGCAAAGTCACCCTGAGGTGAAATTCGTATCACTGGTAGGCATAGATATGAGTGGCAATGATACAGACGAAAAGATTCCTGTAAAAGCATTTATAGATGATTTTGACAAGCTTATGAAGTGCGGTGTCCAAACAGACGGTTCTTCTGTTGTACTTCCAAAGATTGCAGTTTTAAATAATGCAAAGGTGGATATCGTACCCGATAAGGATGTAAATTGGTATGTAGATCATAACTTGATAAATATAGATTATAAAACAAATCTGCCTATAGGAACTCTGAGGATTCCGTCATTTTTGATACATAATGATGTTTCGGAGGTAGGCTCCAGAATAGTTTTAAAAAATGCGGTAAGGGTATTTGAGGAAGAGCTGTTAGAGACGCTAAAAAAATATCCGTATGTCTTTGAAAATATGACTATAGACAGCGTAGATGATATTGATTCCCTGAGCCTGACATCCGCAACCGAGCTCGAATTTTGGGTAAAGACGCCGGATGATCAGACAGACAGAGAGGAGCTTTCGACAGCACAGGTGCTAAAGGAGCAGTACTGGAAAAGGACAGTCGGACCTGTACGAAAGGCACTTGAGTCAACGCTTATCATGCTTGACTACTATGGCTTTGAGGTCGAAATGGGCCATAAAGAGGTCGGCGGTGTCAAGGCGAAGATGAGCAACGAAGGCAATTATGACCATATTATGGAGCAGCTTGAGATTGACTGGAAGTTTTCGACTGCACTACAGGCGGCGGATAATGAAAATATGGTCAAGTATGTAGTAAGAGATGTTTTTAGAGTACACGGTCTTGATGTCACATTTGCGGCAAAACCACTGCCGGGCATAGCAGGAAGCGGAGAGCATACACATCTTGGCGTTGCGGCAAAATTAAAAAATGGCAAAATGGCAAATCTGTTTAGTCCTAAAGATTTAGAAGAGGATTTCGCATCCCCTGTCGGACTTGGAGCACTTATGGGGCTTATGAAAAATTATGAAGCAGTAAATCCGTTTGTTGCACCAAACAATGATGCTTTTAATAGACTAAAGCCGGGATATGAAGCGCCTGTGTGCGTAGTTACATCGCTTGGGCACGATCCGACAAAGCCTTCCAGAAACAGGACAGTGCTTTTAGGACTTATAAGAGATATCCATAATTCGATGGCAACAAGGTTTGAGCTGAGGGGTCCTTGCCCTACGTCAAATACATATCTTGTTGTAGCAACTGCTTATATGGCGATGCTTGACGGCATAAAGAGTGCGCTAAAAAACGGCAAGACCTCTAAGGAGCTTGAAGCATCACTTTCCAAAAAAATGGGAGATGAGGATTTTTATCTCGAAAAGGATAGGATATATCGTAGCGAAAAAAACGTTTACGACACATATACTACAGCCGAAAGGGATATAAACTTTGGCAGAGCGCCAAGGACTGTTTGGGAAAACTTGTGTGCCTTTGAGGACCACAGCAAGAAGACAGAAGTTTTGAATGTCGGCGGAGTTATGAGCAATACGACATTAGAGTCATACAAGACGGCGATGCTGAGCAGATGGGCAACCGAGCTTCACAATAGGATAATACCAAGCAACCGCGACCTCATAAGGAGTATGGTTAAGCTGCATGATGACAGTGCTTGCTCGGATTATGATGTTGCATACTGGAGCAGGATAGATAAGCTTAGAAATGAGCTTGGCAAAAATACTTTAGTTGAGCCGTGCTTGCTCTCAAGGATAATCAATGCGCTTGATGTAGGTGATTTCCAGACGGCATCCGATTTGCAAATTGAGATGAATGACAAAATAGAGGAGCTGACAGGCTTGTATGTGCTATATAAAAAGAACTTATTTTAGATTGATACTTATTGCAGGAGGAATATATAAATGTTAGACATTAAGAGAATAAGAGAAGACTTTGACGGAGTAAAAAAGGCTGTCGAAAGAAGAGGACAGGGAGATTTTGGTATAGACAAGGTGCCTGAGCTTGATAAAAAGAGAAGAGAGCTTCTTGCTGTCGTAGAGCAGATGAAAAACAAGCAGTCGACTGATTCTAAAAAAATCCCTCAGATGAAAAAAGAGGGCAAGGATACTGCCGAGCTTATGGCTGAGATGAAAAAGCTTTCAGATGAGATAAAAACTTACGATGCACAGGTTTCGGATGTCGAAAAAAAGCTGAGAGATGCGCTTTTAAATATTCCTAATACACCTGCGGCAGATGTGCCAATGGGAGTAGACGATAGCGACAATGTGGAGTATAAAAAAGTCGGAGAGCCTACAAAATTTGATTTTGACTTCAAGGCTCACTGGGATATAGGTGCAGACCTTGATATACTTGACTTTGAGAGAGCTGCAAAGATTGCAGGTACAAGGTTTACAGTTTACAAGGGTAAGGGCGCAAGGCTCGAAAGATCTGTTATAAACTTCATGCTAAACCTACATACAGAAGAACACGGATTTACAGAATTTTTGCCACCGTTTATGGTAAATAGGGATGCGATGACAGGCACAGGACAGCTTCCAAAATTTGAGGACGATATGTTTTATGTGCCGGCAAAGGACTTCTTTTTGATTCCTACAGCAGAGGTGCCTATTACAAATCTAAGATCAGGTGAGATACTCTCAGAAGATGAGCTTCCGCTATATTATACGGCATATACACCTTGCTTCAGGAAGGAAGCAGGCTCTGCAGGTCGTGATACAAGGGGACTTGTAAGACAGCATCAGTTCAACAAGGTAGAGCTTGTAAAGTTTGTAAAGCCTGAGACATCATATGATGAGCTCGAAAAATTGCTTCTCTCGGCAGAGGAGGTTTTAAAGAGACTCAAGATCCCTTACAGAGTTGTTACACTCAGCACAGGCGATTTGGGATTTTCTGCGGCAAAAACATATGATATTGAAGTTTGGATGCCAAGCTACAATAGATATGTAGAAATTTCTTCTTGTTCAAACTTTGAGGATTATCAGGCAAGAAGAGCTAATATCAGATTTAGAAATGGCAGCAAGGGCAAGCCTGAGTTTGTACATACACTAAACGGATCCGGTCTTGCAGTCGGCAGGACAGTAGCTGCGATACTCGAAAATTATCAGCAGGAAGACGGCTCTGTAGTAGTACCTGAGGTTTTGAGACAGTATATGGGTTGCGATAAGATCACAAAATAAATTTGCAATGCAGGATTTTTTGGAATTTTTAGAAAATTATAGAAGCGAGCAGGAGCGGGGCAACCGGATTTCCTTTCATATGCCGGGGCACAAAGGCGGAGCTATATATAAAAAATATGGATATAGCAAGCTTTTAGAAGGTGCTATGGCATTTGATATAACAGAAATAGCCGGCGCCGACAATCTGCACGCACCGGAGGGTATAATAGCCGATCTTGAAAAAAGATACGAAGACCTTTATGGTGCGAAAAAGAGCTTTATTTCCATAAATGGCAGTTCGGCAGGCATTATGGCGGCCATATTGACAAGTATTTATATGGCACAGGAACAAAAAGCCGAAGGGCAAAAAAATGAAGAGCAAAAAAGGTGCAAATCGCCAAAGCTCTTGATATCTCGCGCGAGCCACAAATCGGTATATAGCATACTTGAGCTTGCCGGTATAGAGCCTGCATATTTGCAACCGATATATCTTGAAGGCTGCGACATCATAGGAGAGGTTAGGGCAAGTGATATTGAGCGGGTACTCAAAAAAGATGAGAGCATAGGAGCTGTACTTGTGACAAGCCCAAACTATTATGGTATTTGCAGCGACATAAAAGAGATAAGCAAGGTAGTGCATAAATATGGCAAAATACTGATAGTAGATCAGGCACACGGAGCGCATTTAAAGTTTTTTAGCTTATATCAAGATGTGTTGCAACTGCCACCTTCTGCAGAGGATAGCGGTGCGGATATTGTGATAAATAGCATACATAAGACACTTGCGAGTTTTACGCAGACAGCAGTCATAAATATTATGTCGGAGCGCATAGATGTATCATTATTCCGCGAGAAATTAAATCTTTTGCAAAGTACAAGCCCATCGTATATACTTATGGCATCACTTGCGATAAATGCAAGGCTGATAGAAGAACAGGGAAAAGAGCTTTTTACGGATTGGGCTGAGAATATTAAAGATTTTTATGGAGAGCTAAATGAGACTTTATGCGAAAAAAAGTCGGGCATAAAAATTTTGGATGACAAAAGGCTTGATAAGACGAAGATAAACTTAGATCTTGCGGCAAGCGATATAAGTGGCAAGGAGTTGGATAAAGAGCTTTGTGAAAAGGGAATATATACCGAGCTATTTACAGGCGATATATTGATGGCGATGAGCGGTATAGGTAATAAAAAAAGTGATTACGATAAATTGCTTGATGCGATTGCAGAAATTGCAAAAAAGATAGAAAAGCCCAAGAAATCGAACAACTCGAACAAATCGAAAGAACCAAAAAAAGCAGAAGTTGCTATAGACAAGAATCATATAAAGCTTGTCATTCCAAAAAAAGCAGAAGTCTGCGATAAAGAATATAAAATAAAAAAGCAATTCTTAGAGCTTTCGGATTGCGAGGGCATGATAAGCGCTGCAAGCGTGATACCTTATCCGCCGGGGATACCGATACTTTGCCCCGGGGAGCTTATAGAAAGCGAAGCTATAGAGGCGATAAAAAAATGTCTTGATGAAGGCATAAAAATTGTTGGCATAAAAGAGGGGAAAGCCATTCGCGTATACAAATGTGAATAATCAAATTCTCATAAGCATAGTAGTAGGTTTGATGATAGCAGGCGCGATAGTAGATATAAGGACGCATAAGCTTCCGGACATATTTAATTTTTGGATTTTTGTAGCGGGAGTGATTGCAAGTATTGCGGATAGCTCAGCATTTTTAGAACAAATACTGGGGCTTGTCATTATACCGACGCTGATGATTGTCGCAAATATAACGATCAAAGGAGCGTTTGGCGGAGGAGATATAAAATTTGTCGCCGCGTGCGGATACTTTTTTGGAATATCAGGAGCGACAAGTGCTATGCTGTATGCTATGCTACTTGCAGGCATATACGGGGCGAGTGTATTGCTATTTGCAAATAAAAAAGCAAAAGACGGATTTGCTTTAGGTCCATTTTTGACAGTAGGCTTTATCGCAAGTATAATAAACAAAAGAAGCGAGGTGTTTATAGAAATGCAACCATATCAGATAGTAGGAATAGGGCTGATAGCCATAGGCGTTATCACATTAGCTATTTACTTTTATAAAAAGAGAAAAAGAAAAGGCGACGAAAATTTTGACAGATTAAAAATACACTAATATTATTATGGATAGGAAAGGAATAAAAAATGATAAAAACAACGATAAAGGTTGACGGTATGGCATGCAATATGTGCGAGGCGCATGTAAATGAGGCCGTACGAAACGCCTTTGATGTTAAAAAGGTGAAGTCTTCGCACAGCAAGGGCATAACAGAGATTGTCTCAAAAGAGTCGCTTGATGAAGCAAAGCTAAAGGAAGCTATAGAGCAGACAGGATATGAGGTCGGCGAAATAACAAGCGAGCCCTACAAAAAGAAGCTCTTATTTTAAGGTGGTATATAACAAAGAGGAGGAATAACAAACATGGCATTCACAGAAGAAATAGGTATAGATCTTGGAACAGCCAATGTCCTTGTTTATATAAAAGGAAAAGGTATCGTTTTGGAAGAACCGTCGGTTGTAGCAGTTGATGAGGAAACAGACGAGATACTTGCAGTAGGACAGGAAGCAAAGGATATGCTTGGCAGGACTCCGGCAAATATCGTAGCTCTAAGACCGCTTAGAGACGGCGTTATTTCGGACTATGATGTGACCGAAAGAATGTTAAAATATTTTATAAAAAAGACTTGTGGCGGAGGTAGATTTTTTAGACCGCGAATTATGATTTGCGTACCTTCGGGCGTTACTGAGGTTGAAAAAAGAGCGGTAAGGGAAGCTGCCGCACAGGCAGGCGGTAAGGATGTATTTTTGATGGAAGAGCCACTTGCGGCGGCGATTGGAGCTGACATCGATGTTTCAAGACCGGACGGCACTTGCGTTATAGATATAGGCGGAGGCACATCGGATATTGCTGTTATTTCGCTTGGCGGTATAGTGACAAGCACATCTCTAAAGGTTGCAGGCGACAGGATGGACGAGGCGATTATAAAATATATGCGCAAAAAGCATAAGCTTTATATAGGCGAGAGAATGGCAGAGACGCTTAAAAAAGAGATCGGTACTGCAGTCGTAGTCGAAAACGAAAGCGAATATACCTGCAGTGGCAGAGATCTTGTTACAGGACTTCCAAGAGACGTCGTAGTAACATCAAATGAGATGGTAGATGCGCTTGAGGAGCCTTTGCATCAGATTTGCGAGGCAACACATTCGGTACTCGAAAAAACACCACCGGAACTTGCTGCAGATATCAGCACAAATGGCATAGTTATAACAGGTGGAGGTGCATGCTTGAGAGGTATTGACGAGAGAATCAAGCAGAGGACAGGCATAAATGTCAAGATCGCCGAAAATGCGATGGATTGTGTTGTAATAGGTACAGGCAGAGCTCTCGAAAATATTGACGATATCCAAAAGAGTGCGATAAACAGAAGAAGAAAATTCAAATAAAAGCTAAATAAAACACAATTTGTGGCTATCTCTTTGTGAGATAGCCACTTTTTAAGAAAAGAGCGGATATATGATTTATATATGCCCGCAAGTCACCCTGCTAAAGCCATAGCACTCCCGCAACTTCGCAAGCTCAGTAGCAACGAAAAGCGAAATGAGCTTGCGAGCGGTAAAGTGTCAGCAATGTTTGAGCACCTGCGGTGCGAGTTTTGCTGACACTCCGCAAGCCTGCGAATGAGCGTTATTCGTTGCCTGTGTTTGCGAGCTTGCGGGAGGGCTATGGCTTTGGCGGGGCAACTTGCAGGCAAGTATAAAATATAAAAAGATAGGAGCAAAAAGTGAGATTAGAACTTATCGCAACTACAACCTTTGGCCTTGAGGCAGTCGCAAAGCGTGAGATAAAAGCCTTAGGCTATGAAATAATCAAAACAGAAGACGGCAAGATAACATATATGGCAGATGAGAGGGGTATAGTAAAAAGCAATCTCTGGATGAGGACAGCCGACAGGATATTGCTAAAAATGGCAGAGTTTTATGCAAGCGAATTCGAAGAGCTTTTTCAGCAGGTAAAGGGTATACCGTGGGAAAATCTAATTGCTATCGATGGCAAAATAACGGTTATCGGCACGTCCGTCAAATCAAAGCTGCATAGCGTGCCGGCATGCCAAAGTATAGTAAACAAGGCGATTGCGCAAAGACTTTGCGAGATATATGACTGCGGGCATTTAGAGGAGACAGGCGCAGAATACAAAGTAAAATTTGCCATATTAAAAGATCGCGTGACTATCACGGTAGACACGAGTGGCGAGGCACTTCACAAACGAGGATACAGAGTTTGTCCGACGCCTGCGCCGATAAAAGAAACTATGGCGGCGGCTCTTGTGCTGCTTTCATTTTGGAAAGAGGATAGGCTGCTTGTAGATCCATGTTGCGGAAGCGGTACGATACCGATAGAGGCAGCTATGATTGGGCTAAATATAGCTCCCGGGCTTGGCAGGAAATTTGTTTCCGAAGACTGGGAATTCATAGACAAAAATCTGTGGGGGCAGGAAAGAAAGGAAGCATATAAAGCAATAAAAAATGATCAAAAACTCAATATCATAGCAGGGGACATAGACAAAAATGTCATTTTGGCGGCAAAAGAAAATGCGACAGAAGCAGGAGTTTTGGATGCGATAGACTTTAGATTGCAGGACATAAGAGCATTTGAGAGCGATATAAAAAATGGCATTATCATAACAAATCCGCCGTATGGCAAGCGTATAGGCGATGAAGAGCAAATAGATGTGATATATAAAAAGCTCTCGCAATTTTTTAAAAAGCATAAGGACTGGTCGCTTTTTATCATAACTACAGACGAGGAATTCGAAGAAAAGGTTATGGGAAGGGAGGCCAACAGAAGGCGCAAGTTATATAATGGCAGATTAAAAACTTGTTATTATCAATTCCACGGCGAAAAGCCACAAAACAAATAGCACCAAAAGTCTCTAAAGGTGGCAGTTTTTAGGCGTCATGCCTTGAGTTTTTTTCACAATAATGGTATTATATTTGCATTGCATAAAAATGATTTTAACGGTAGATAAAACAAAAATCCGTTTGATAGGAGGAAATAAAAAAGATGAAAGCAACATTGTTAGCAAAAGAAAATGGAGAAGCTAAGTTCACAATCGATTTTACAGCTGAGGAGCTGGAAGCGGCAAAGGTAGAAGCTTATAAAAAGACAAAGGATCAATTCCAGATTGATGGCTTTAGGAAGGGTAAGGCGCCAAGAAAGATGATCGAAAATAAGTACGGGGATGTTTTTGCAGAAGATGCGATAAATGATTTGATCGCAGAGCATTATCCAAAGGCACTTCTTGAGCTTGACATCGAGTCAATCGAACAGCCAAGATTGGAATTTGGCAAGCTCGAAAAGGATGCACCATTTAACATTACAGCTACTGTTGCAACATATCCTGAAGTGACAGTTAAGGATTATAAGGGTATCGAGCTCGAAAAGGTAGATGACAAGGTGACAGCAAAGGATGTCAATGCAGAGCTTGAAGTATTGCAAAAGAGAAATGCAAGAATGGTTACTGTGGACAGAGCAGTTAAAAACGGCGACCACATAATCCTTGATTACAAGGGCTTTGTCGGTGACGACCAGTTTGAGGGAGGTACTGCCGAAGGATATCCGCTTGTAATAGGATCAGGAAGCTTTATTCCGGGATTTGAGGATCAGCTTGTAGGAGCAGAAAAAGAAAAAGAAGTAGATGTTAAGGTGACATTCCCAACAGAATATCACGCACCGGACCTTGCAGGCAAGGAAGCAATATTTAAGTGCGTAGTCCATGAGGTAAAGGAAGAAGAGCTTCCGGCACTTGATGATGAGTTTGCAAAGGATGTAAGCGAATATGATACATTTGATGAGCTCAAAAAGGAAACAAAAAAGGACCTCAAAAAGAGAAAGACAGCTTGGGCACAAAATCAGATGAAAGACAGAGCTTTTGAGTTAGTATGTGATAAAAATGACATAGATGTACCAAAGTCAATGGTTTATGAAGAAGTAAACCAGATGATCAACGAAATCAGCATGTCGCTTTCACAGCAGGGGCTTTCAATCGAGCAGTATATACAATTCCTAGGCAAAAATATGGAAGACTTCCATAAGGAGCTTGAGGATGAGGCAACTAAGAGAGTTAAGATGAGAATGGTAGTCAGAGCTATTGCAGATGCCGAGAATATCGTTGCAAACGACGAAGATATCGAAAAACAGCTTGAGCTTATGGCAATGCAGTATGGCATCGAAAAGGATCAGATAAGAAATATGCTCGGAGAAGCAAGCGTTGAGCTTATCGGTCAGGATGTCAAGCTAAGAAAGGCTATTGACTTCATATTCGACAATGCTGTTATCAAGGAGTCTGAAGCAAAAAAGGCAGCTAAGAAGGAAGACACAACTAAGAAAGACGACAAAGAGGCAAAATAAAAATTCGAGAAATGAGAAAGGGGTATAAACAAGTGGCTTTGATACCTTATGTAATAGAACAGACAAGCAGAGGCGAGAGAACATACGATATATATTCAAGGCTTCTCAAAGACAGGATTATTTTTATCGGAAGTGAGATTACTGACGACCTTGCAAATACTATAATGGCGCAATTGCTATTTTTGGAAGCAGAAGACCCTGACAAAGATATATCAATATATATAAACAGCCCGGGTGGCTCTGTCAGCGCAGGTATGGCGATATATGATACGATGACGTATATCAAACCGCAAGTTTCGACAATATGCGTCGGACAGGCGGCAAGTATGGCCGCAGTTTTGCTTACTGCAGGAGAAAAGGGCAAAAGATATGCACTTCCAAATTCGGTAATTATGATTCATCAGCCACTCGGTGGTATGAGTGGACAAGCCGAGGATATAAAGATACATGCGGAGCATATACTAAAGACAAGAGAAAAACTAAATGAAATTTTAGCGCAAAAGACAGGCAAGCCACTTGAGACAATAAGACGGGACACAGACAGAGATAACTTTATGACATCAGATGAGGCACAAGCGTATGGACTTATCGATAAGGTTATGATTTCGAGATAAGACAGGAGAAGATTTATTATGTCAAAACATGATGAACCTATGGAAGTATATTGTTCTTTTTGTGGCAAGCCACGCAGTCAGGTGCGAAGAATGTTTGTCGGACCAAACGATACATATATATGTAACGAATGTATCGAGCTTTGCTATGAGATTATAGAAGAGGAAGAAACCCTCGCAAAAAGGGATTCGGCAGATGCGAAGCTTACGCTTTTGAAGCCAAAGGAAATAGTAAAAAAGCTTTCAGAATATGTAATAGGTCAGGAAGAGGCAAAAAAGGTTTTAGCTGTTGCAGTTTACAACCACTATAAGCGTATCAATTCGCTTACTGACAAAAATGCGGATATAGAGCTTCAAAAGAGCAACATTTTGATGGTCGGTCCGACAGGCTCAGGTAAAACCCTGCTCGCACAGACGTTGGCTAAAATACTAAATGTACCATTTGCGATAGCTGATGCAACAGCTTTGACAGAAGCAGGTTATGTCGGCGAGGATGTCGAAAATATATTGCTAAAGCTCATACAGGCAGCGGATTATGATATACAAAGGGCACAAAAGGGTATCATATATATCGATGAGATAGATAAGATAGCAAGGAAGTCAGACAATCCGTCTATTACAAGAGATGTAAGCGGTGAGGGCGTACAGCAGGCACTTCTTAAGATAATAGAAGGCTCTGTAAGCAACGTGCCTCCGACAGGCGGAAGGAAGCATCCAAATCAGGAATTCATCCAGTTTGATACGACAAATGTTATGTTTATATGCGCAGGAGCGTTTGACGGACTTGACAAGGTGATAAAAAGAAGAATGGGCGAAAAAGTTATCGGATTTAATTCTTCTATCGAAAAAACAAAAAAGCAAGAAAAAGAAATCTTGAGCTTCCTTGAGCCCGAGGATTTGCTTTCATACGGACTTATCCCTGAGATGATAGGCAGACTGCCTGCGATAGTCACACTTGAACAGCTTGACGAGGAGGCGCTGGTCGAAATTTTGACAAAGCCTAAAAATGCGCTGATAAAGCAGTACAAGGCATTATTTGAGATGGATGGCGTAGAACTTACAATAGAAGATGATGCCGTAGCCGAGATAGCTAAAAAGGCGATAGAAAGAAAGACGGGAGCAAGAGGACTCCGCGGGATTATGGAAAATATTATGACAGATATAATGTATGAGATCCCGAGTCAAACGGACATCAAGCAATATACAATAACAAAGGAATTAGTGGACACAAAAAATCCAGGGCGACTTGCGTAAGTCGCCTTTTTGGACATACTAAGGCATTAGAAAATATGTGAATATCAAAGAGAAAGGAGAGACAATATGATATATTCGATGATTCCGCTTCGTGGATTATCTATACTGCCACACATGTTGATTCACTTTGACATAGGCAGAGAAAAATCCATAAAGGCACTCGAAGTAGCTATGTTGCGAGACAAAAAGGTTTTGCTCGTATCACAAAAGGACGAAAATATAGATCTGCCAACGCCGGAAGATATATATGAGGTTGGTACGGTTGTAAAGATAAAACAGATGCTAAAGCTCCCAAATGACGGAGTTAGAGTTTTTGTTGAGGGCATTTGCAGAGGCAGAATAGAGGAAATCCTACCTGAGGATGCTTTTTTTGAATGCGTCGTAGATGAGAATATAGAAATAGAAACGCAAGAGGTGACTAAAAAGGAAGAAGCCCTCATGAGACTTCTTTTAGTGCTCTTTGAGGAATATGTTGAGATGCGAGAAAAAAATCCAAAGGAAATTTTTGGAATTGTCACAGGCATCAAAAGAGGCGGCAGACTTGCGGATGTAATCGCCTCATATATGGAGATAAATCTCGAAAAGCACCAAAAGGTCCTCGAGGAAACGGACACTTTAAAAAGGCTTGAGCTTGTATACGAAATGCTTTTGGATGAGGTTGAGATCGCGGGTATAGAAAGAGATATCAGCGACAAAGTCAAAAGCCAGATGGACGAAAATCAAAAAAATTATTATCTGCGTGAGCAGATGAGAGCGATACAAAACGAGCTTGGCTTTGACGAGGACATCGATGAGGATTTGATAAAATGGCAGGAGCAGATAAATGAAATAAATCTCCCAAAGGATGTTGCTAAAAAAGTAGAAAAAGAAATCAAAAAGCTTACACATATGCAGCCTTCATCTGCGGAGGCTAATGTGATTAGATTATACATAGAAACTATACTAAGCCTTCCGTGGGACAAGCTAAGCGATACGACTATAGATTTAAAGAAAGCAGAAAAAATACTCGACGAGGATCACTACGGACTCGAAAAGGTAAAGGAAAGAGTTTTGGAATACCTGGCAGTCGTTGAGCTTTCGAAGGAGATAAAGGGACCGATCATATGCCTTGTAGGACCTCCGGGTACAGGAAAAACATCAATCGCAAAGTCGATAGCAAGAGCAACGGGCAGAGAATTTGTAAGGATGTCGCTTGGCGGTGTCAGAGACGAAGCTGAGATACGAGGTCACAGGAGGACATATATAGGAGCTATTCCGGGACGTGTCATAAATGGCATAAAGGACGCCGGCACACGAAATCCATTATTTTTATTTGATGAGGTAGATAAGCTCGGAGCCGACTATAAGGGAGACCCGTCTTCTGCACTTCTCGAGGTGCTTGATCCTGAGCAAAACAAAAGCTTTATGGATCATTATTTGGAGGTGCCATTTGATTTATCAAAGGTGATGTTCATTACAACCGCAAACGACCTAAATACTATCCCAAGACCGCTTCTTGACAGGATGGAGGTCATCGAGGTAACGGGATATACAGAGGACGAAAAGGTAGCAATAGCAAAAAAATATTTAATTCCTAAAAAGATAAAGGAGCACGGACTTGTAAAATCGCAGTTTGCCATGAGCGAAAAGGCTATAAGAGACCTTATAAATTATTATACAAGAGAGTCCGGAGTGAGAAATCTCGAAAGAGAAATTGCCAATCTCATAAGGAAAGTGGCAAGACAGGTTGTGGCAGGAGACATAGAGAAGTGTAAGATTACACAAAAAAATCTCGAAGAATTTTTAGGAAAGAAAAGATTTAGATATGACAAGATAACAGGCAAAAAAGAGGTTGGCGTTGTGACCGGCCTTGCATGGACGGTTGTAGGCGGTGACACGCTATTTATCGAAACATCTGCAGTTCCAGGCACAGGCAAGCTGTCTTTGACAGGTCAGCTCGGTGATGTTATGCAAGAGTCGGCAAAGATAGGTATAAGCTATATAAGATCTGTAGCAAAAAAACTTGGCATTGACGAAAACTTCTATAAGGAAAAGGATATGCATATCCATGTACCGGAAGGGGCTGTGCCAAAGGACGGACCGTCGGCAGGCGTTACTATGTGCGTTGCGATGATATCAACACTCACAAACAGCCCTGTCAAAAAAGATGTTGCTATGACAGGAGAAGTAACGCTTAGAGGCAATGTGCTGCCGGTTGGCGGTATAAAAGAAAAAGTGCTTGCGGCTCACAGAGCAGGAGTTCATAAGGTGCTTTTGCCTGCCGATAACGAAAGTGACATAGAGCAAATTCCGGAAAACGTACGCAACCAAATGGAATTTGTGCTAATAAAAAATGTTTCCGATGCACTAAAGGAAGCGTTGGCAAAATAGATGAGAGGTAATAGCAAAAATGCTAAAGATAAAAAAAGCTGAGCTCATAGCTGTGACAGGCAATAAAAATCAATATCCAGAGGACAATATGCCCGAAATTGCCTTTGCGGGCAGATCCAATGTAGGCAAATCATCGCTTTTAAATCTGCTTACTAACAGGAAAAAGCTTGCAAGGGTGTCACAAAATCCCGGCAAGACGCGAACTATAAATTTCTATGAGATAAATGATTTATTTAGGATAGTCGATTTGCCGGGATATGGATATGCTAAGGTTTCAAAGGCGATGAGCGCAAGCTGGGGCAAGATGATAGAGGATTATTTTGATGTGCGAAAGGGGCTTATAAAAGTAGTTTTGCTTGTCGATATAAGGCACGCACCATCTAAGCAGGATGTGCAGATGTATGACTTTTTAAAGCACTACGGATATGACGGTATCGTCGTTGCGACAAAAGCTGATAAGATTTCGAGAAATCAATATCAAAAAAATATCAAGCTTATAAGACAGACCCTTGATATGGACAAGGATGATAAGATAATACCTATTTCCTCATTAAAAAAGACAGGATATGATGAGCTTCTTGACGAAATCGAAAAAATGATTTAATCTTATCTTATTGAAATTTAAAATTAGAGGTCATCCCACAAAGAGCAAAGGAGAGCAAAGTGGTAGGCAAGGTACTTATAACACACGAAGAAATTTTAGAAAAAGCAAAGGAAATCGGAGCACAGATAACAAAGGATTTTGCAGGAGAGCCTGTACTCCTTGTTGGTATATTGAGAGGATCGGTGCCATGGATGGCAGATATTATGAAATGCATAGATCTTGAAGATTTTTCGATTGATTTTATTGCATGCTCAAGCTACGGTGCACAGACAAGAACATCCGGTACGGTAAAAATCATGAAGGATATCGAAGAGGATGTTATGGGCAAAAATGTCATCATCGTTGAGGATATCATAGATTCGGGTATTACACTCAACTACCTAAATGGATATTTAAAAAACAGAGGTGCAAAGAGCATCAGCATATGCGCGCTTCTTGATAAACCATCGGGCAGACAGGTTGACATCAAGGGCGATTATGTCGGATTTACAGTTGGAGATGTCTTTATCGTAGGATATGGACTTGATTATAACCAAAAATATAGACAGCTGCCATATATAAGCTGTCTGGACTAACAGGTATAGCACTATATTATTTTAAGGAGGATAAAATGGGATACGAAGTAAAGGTAGGAATATCAAATAAGCATGTACATTTGAGTCAGGCGGATGTAGAAACATTGTTTGGAAAAGGTCACGAGCTTACATATTTTAAGGATCTTGGATCAGGCCAGTTCTCTTGTGAAGAGAAGGTTGACCTCGTTGGACCTAAAAAGACTATAAAGGGTCTTAGAGTTTTAGGACCTGCAAGAAAAGAAACTCAGGTTGAGCTTGCACTTACAGACGGTAGACAGGCAGGCTTTGCACTTCCAATCAGAGAATCAGGAAAGCTCGAAGGCACACCTGGTTGCAAGCTAATCGGACCTTGCGGAGAAGTTGAGCTTGATCATGGCGTGATAGCAGCACTTAGACATTTGCACATTTCAGAGGGCGAAGCAAAAGAAGCAGGTCTTGAGGATAAGCAGATCATTAGCCTCAAGGTTAAAGGCGAAAGAGAACTCGTATTTGGCAATGTACTTGTAAGAGTTGGCGGAGAGCCACCTGCATCAGTACATCTTGATACAGATGAGGGCAATGCAGCTTGTCTTTCACAGGGTTCAATGTGTGAGGTTATAAAATAAGTATAGCTTAAATGATAGAAGCAGGTAGCCACAAGCTACCTGTTTTTTCTAAAAGAAATTTAGGTTTAAATATAGGGGTTATAGGAGATGCAAAATGGTCAATATAGGCAATGATTGGGATGAGATATTAAAGGATGAATTTAAAAAAGATTATTACATAAAATTGCGCGAATTCCTGAAGGATGAGTACAAAACAAAGACGATTTATCCGGAGATGCACGATATATATAACGCGCTTGCCTATACACCTTTTAAAAATGTAAAGGTCGTAATCATTGGGCAGGATCCTTATCATGGGCCAAATCAAGCGCATGGTTTGGCATTTTCCGTAAAAAAGGGCGTGAGGATACCGCCGTCGCTTGCGAATATATATAAAGAATTAAATGCAGATCTTGGGATTCCTATACCAGAGCACGGATGTCTCACAAAGTGGGCAAGAGAGGGCGTGCTTCTTTTAAATACCGTACTGACGGTGCGGGCAGGAGAGGCAAACAGCCATAAAAACAAGGGCTGGGAGAGACTTACAGACACTATAATTGCAAAGCTAAACGAAAAGGAAGAAGGAATAGTTTTTATTCTTTGGGGAGCAAATGCGAGAAAGAAAAAGGAGCTCATAACAAATCCAAATCACCACATAATAGAAAGCGTACACCCAAGCCCACTTTCTGCGCATAATGGATTTTTTGGAGGTAGATATTTTTCGCGTGCAAATGAGCACCTCGCAGAGCTGATAGACTGGAGGATTATATAATATAAAAAAAGTGTTGTAAATTTTTCCCACTTGATATATAATTGCCACGAAAGGAAGTGGTAAAAAATGGAAAAAATAAATGCGATATTATTTATCTCCGATGAGGAATATACAAAGGCGCTTATCACATGTATGCAGAGCGCAAGGCTTCCGATTGATTTTACAATATGCGGGGAAGCAGGTAGGCTTGATGCGACGTTTAAAGCAAAATATAAAAATTTTGATATTTTGATAACTGACATTGCGAAGCTTTCGGTGGCTGTCAAAGAAATGACAACGCATATAATGTATATATCGGAGGATAGAGAAAAATGCCGGACAGAAAATATTTTATACAAATATAGCAATATGACGGAGACGGTAGATAAAATTTTTGAGCTTTGTGGCAAAAAAAGAGGAGAGATATTTGAGATTGCGCAAAAAGAAGCTAATGGCAAATGTATGACTTATGCTGTAACTGCACCAAAGGGAGGAATAGGCGTCAGCAGCGTTGCGGTAGGGCTCGCAAAGGATTTTGCTTTGGCAGGTGGCAAAAATGTTTTATATCTTTCGATTGGGGAATGGCACAGCGAGCGTAGATATTTTGCACCGGCAAATGATGCCTCGCAAGGCAATCTCAGAGAATATTTGTATGAGATTAAATACGCAAAAAAACCGTTTTACGAGAGCAAAAGCAGTTATTTTAACAGAGACTTGTATGGGATATATTCGTTTAATACGACGACATTTGAAAATATCTTAATGGATTTGAGTCTTGATGATTTTATGATTTTTTTGATGAAGCTAAAGACTTCTGACCTTTTTGATATCATTATCCTTGATATCGGTCTATGTGAAGGCAAATATGCGGACTGCGCAAAAGAGGCTTCTGATTTTATAGTATATTTGACGGAAGAGAGCCCCGATATTTTAGAGGAGCTGCTTTTGAGAAGAGAAAAGAAAAAATTTGCACAAAAGCTGATAGTTGCAGAGAATTTTAAAATCGTATCATCTCCCAAGTTTGAAGAATTCTTTAGTGAGAGTGAGGAAGATGAGGAGTTAAAGACGGAGAAGGAGCAAAGAATATTTATAGCGCGCGACGATGAAGCGTTTGGTATGGCAAATGGCGTGCGGGAGGTTGACATTTCGGGCAAGTTTGGCAGATCTATAAGGGAAATTATTGAAAGATGCTCAAATACTTTTTGCCTTTGATAAGGATTTTGGGTGTGTTATAATCATAGTGCAGATATACACACCACCTTTGGTGGTGTGTATATGCAGAGCTTTAGCCCTCAAAGTTTGCGAGCTAAAGCTCTGCGGGAGCAGCCGCTCCCCTGCACTATGATTTTGCAATCATAAAACATATGGAGGTAACAGAAGTGCAAACAGTTTTACTTGCAGGAACAGTACTGGGAGGACTTGCAGTTTTTATATTTGGCATACATCTGATGTCAGACGGTCTTTTGCAGAGCGTAGGTGACAGGATGCAAGGCATATTATCAAAGCTGACATCAAATCTTTTCGTTGTATTTTTGATAGGCGCTCTTATAACGATTATTTTACAGAGTGCGGCGGCAACGATAATTATGGCAATAAGCTTTGTCAACGCGCGATTTATGAAGCTTTCGCAGGCGATCGCCGTGACAATAGGTGCAAATCTCGGTGGCGTTGTAACATCGCAAATAATAGCCTTTAACATAGGCAGCTATGCGTGGTGCTTTGTATTTGTAGGATTTATCCTTCTGTTTTTCCTAAAATCAAGAGAAATAGCAAAAGTACTCGGACAGATCCTCATGGGCTTCGGTTTGATGTTTGTCGCTATGAGCACGATGAGAACAGGCTTTTTAGGACTCGCAGAATTGCAAGGCTTTATGGAATTTGTGCGCGCGGTGCTTGATATTCCTGTAATAGCAATGCTTATCGGAGTGATATTATCATTTGCCCTAAATTCGTCAACAGCTGTTATAGCAGTTGTTCAGAGTTGCTCGTTGACATATCAAAGCGTAGTACCAGTCGTGATAGGAGCCAACCTCGGCGTTGCTATTATGACGCTACTTATAGTACGCAAGACAAAAGCGGGCAAGAGAGTCGGTCTTTCGCATATTTTATTTAATCTCTTTGGCGTGATACTGATGATGTGTCTGCTCTCGTGGATTGTGCCTTTTATAAGCGAGCTTACACCGCAAGAAGCAAATCTCGATTTTGCACGGAATGTTGCAAATACTCATTTAATATTTAATCTGCTTTGTACGATAGTTTTCTTGCCGTTGATAAAGCCTCTCGAAAAGCTTTTAAAGGCTTTGATACCATCCGAAAATGACGAAAAAAATGAGAGAGAAGAAAGACTAAAAGTAGATGTCCTCGACGAAAATCTTGTAGATCAGCCTGCAGCCGCTATGCAAATAGCAATAGCCCAGCTTGTGAAGCTCGGTCAGCTTGTAACGCAGATGCTTGTTATGAGCAAAAAGGCATTTATATCCGGCGATATAGCCGAAGCAAGAGATGTGATAAGAGAGGACAAAACAGTAAATTTGATGAGAGGAAAGACTATACAGTACATAGCAAAAATTTTAGCTTCCGACAATACGACAGATGAGCAAAAAAATCAATTTGCAGGTCTGTATCATATCGCACTCGATATAGAGCATATAGGAGATTATTGCAAAAATATTGCAACCTTTGGCAGAGAAAAAGAGGCAAATGGATATGTTTTGTCGGACAAAGCATATGTGGAGATTTATAAATGCTTTGATATGATCAAAAAGATGATGGATGACACATTTGTGGCACTTGCCGAGTGGGACGGTACGATTGCAAAAAGCGTTTTGAACCAGGAACAAAGAGTAAATGATACAGAAATGCACTTCAAGGAAAAACATGTAAAAAGGCTTGAAATGGGCGAATGTTCTACGGCGGCTACCGTTATATATGTGGACACATTGCACAATCTTGAGCGAATAGGCGACAGCTGTACAAATATAGCAGGCGTTATCCGCAAAGCATAAATAGTCAACTTGGATATAAGACATTTCCCCGGAGATCAAAAGGAGAGAGATATGAAAAAGAAAATCTTGATCATAGAAGACGAAGTAAATATCAGAGAGCTTGTGATGTACAACCTAAAGGCTAACGGATATGAACCGCTCGAAGCGGAGGACGGTATAACAGGCATTACAAAGGTATACAAGGAAAAGCCGGATTTGATATTGCTGGATATTATGCTCCCGGGAAAGGACGGATATGAGATCTGCAAAGAGCTTCGCTCGGAGGGCATCAATACGCCTATAATCATGCTGACTGCAAAAGCCGAAGAGGTAGACAAGGTTTTAGGACTTGAGTTTGGCGCAGATGATTATATAGCAAAGCCATTTGGCATACGCGAGCTTCTTGCGAGGATAAAGGCGATCCTCAGAAGGACAGAAATGGATAATGCGGCAAGACCGGCAGACAACTCCGATGACGAAAAAGAAACTATTGTCGCAGGCGATATAAAAATAGACCAGGCGAGGCACGAGGTTAGAGTTTCCGAAAAGATAATAGAGCTCACATATAAGGAATATGAGCTACTTTCGTTTTTGGCAAAACACAGAGGCAGAGTCTACTCAAGGGATGAACTTCTCGATAAGGTATGGGGTATCGAATATGTCGGCGAGACAAGGACAGTCGATGTCCATATCAGACATTTGAGACAAAAGCTTGGTACGGACAAAAATGGCGAGGATTATATAGAGACTATAAGAGGTAGAGGATATAAGGTAAGATGAAAATAAAATGGAGCATAGCAACGCTCATCATAGCAATTTTAGATATATTGGCGGCACTTTTATTAAAGGATAGCAGCGTCCTTATGGCGATAACCATTTGCCTCATCACATGTATTGGCGGTATGTCAGTTTATTTTCTGTTCAAAAGCTCACTTCAAAATATGCAAGAACAGGTCAAGGAGGTAGAGAAAGAAAATAAACAGGTTGAAAATATCAGAACAGAATTTGTAGCAAATGTGAGCCACGAGCTAAAAACACCTTTAACATCTATATCAGGATTTATCGAAACGCTTCAGGCAGGAGCAGTGGAGGATCCGGAAACAAGAGACAGATTTATAGAAATCATAGCTATCGAAACAGCACGCCTAAAGAGACTGATAGATGATATTTTAGTATTATCAGACATCGAGAGCTCTATGGACATGTCAGAGCAAAATATAAATGTTTGTGAAGTTATAGACGATATCGCGGAGGTTTTGTCGCCGATAGCAAATAAGAGAAAAATTTCAATTATAAATGAAACAGATAAAACGCTTTCTCTTGTAGGCAGCGAAGATAAATTTAGGCAGATGCTTTTAAATCTCATAGAAAATGCAATCAAATATGGCAAAATGGACGGTCATGTTTGGATAATAGGCAAGGAGACAGATAAGCAAAAAATCATAACAGTAAAAGACGATGGCATAGGAATAGAAAAAAAAGACCTCGAGCGCATAGCCGAGCGATTTTATCGCGTTGACAAATCCAGATCAACAAAGGTTGGCGGGACAGGGCTTGGGCTTTCAATCGTAAAGCATACGGCAACGCTGTTTAATGGCAGGCTCGATGTAAAGAGCAAACTCGGTGTAGGCTCCGAATTTTCAATCATTATAGAAAAAAATTAACATTATCTTAACAAAACTTTAACTTTACAGTAACTAAAAGCCGTAAAAAAAGATATAAAATTAAAAGCAGGTTAATGTATAGGAGGTTTTGATGAGTCAGCAAACATTTCAAATAATAGTCACATTGTTTGGCGGATTGGCTATCTTTATTTACGGTATGAATCTCATGAGCGACGGCTTGCAAAAAGCCGCAGGCGATAAGATGAGAAATATTCTTGCGATGCTTACAAAAAACCCGGTTATGGGAGTTTGCGCAGGAGCACTTGTAACGGCAGTATTGCAGTCATCAAGTGCAACAACAGTAATGGTAATAGGATTTACAAGTGCAGGTCTTATGAAGCTAAAACAAGCGATAAGCGTTATTATGGGTGCCAATATAGGTACTACGATAACAGCACAGCTTATAGCCTTTAATATAGGCGATTATGCTTGGATTTTTGTATTCATAGGCTTTGTACTTTATTTTTTCTTCAAGAAAAAAGAGATCGTAACAGATATCGGACAGATTATGTTTGGCTTTGGTCTTTTGTTTGTGGGAATAAATACCATGAGCAATGTAATGGAGCCACTCGCACAGTCACCTGTATTTACGGATCTCATCATGAAGGTAGCAGACATACCGGTGCTCGGAGTACTTGTAGGTCTATGTATGACACTTGTAGTGCAGTCGAGCTCTGCAACAATCGCAGTTTTGCAAAACCTTGCTATGACAGTCGGACCTGACGGAGTCAGCTCCATAATAGGACTTGAGGGCGCTATACCGGTACTGTTTGGAGATAATATCGGTACAACTATAACAGCGCTATTAGCATCTATAGGCGCATCCAAAAATGCAAAGAGAACTGCTATCTCGCATACAATCTTTAATATAACCGGTACACTGCTGTTTATATGGTTTGTTCCACAGATTGCGGATTTTGTGACAATGATTTCTCCAAAAGGACCGGAAACAGAAGTTATTTCAAGACAGATTGCAAATACACATTTAATATTTAATATTACTGTGACATTGCTGTGGCTACCATTTATAAATGTGCTTGCTAAGATAGTTACATTGATTATTCCGGGAGAGGATAAGGAAAGGATTGGCGGAGAGCCTGTATTCCTTGATACAAATGTATTAGAGCAACCGATCTTTGCGATACATCTTGCAATACAGGAGCTTGCCCGCAATGCTAGCCTGACATTTGATATGCTAAAAAAATCACGGCTTTCGTTTATAAATAATGATTCGCAGCTGGCAAAGGAAGTAATACAAACGGATGCGGTGGTCAACAATATAAGGACGAAGACGATCGAGTACTTGTCGCAAATACTTTCGTCCGAAAGTATCACGGACTTCCAAAAGGAAAGAGTTGCAGCCCTGATGCATGTATCATCGGATATTGAGCACATAGGTGATTATTGCAAAAATATTATAAGATTATCACAAGATAAAAATAAAAATAAATACTCCTTCTCGGAGGCGGCAAAGGTTGAGGTCGACGGATATTTCAATGACATAGAGGCGATGATCGAGCAGACAATCACCTGCCTTGAAACAGGTAGCCTCGCGCTGGCGGAGGATGTATTAGAAAAGGAAAAAGGCATAAATGATACAGAGATCAAGATAAGAAAAGAGCATATGCACAGGATTGCCGACGAGGAGCTTTCACCGGCAGTTACAGTTGTATTCCTTGATTTGATACACAATCTTGAGAGAGTCGGCGACAGCTGCAACAACATAGCAGAGGCCGTAATCAAAGGCTACCATGCAAAAAAAGCAAAGGAGCTGGCGGAGCGCATAGAGGATTGAGTATAAAAAATACTTTTTACAAACAGGCTTTAGTTTGATTACTAACGCCTGTTTTTTATCAAAATCTATCAAGCGGCACAAAATGGATGCAATGTTTATCGGTGCGGTTTCGACGCCGTATAGATGTGATAGTGCGTCTGCAAAGGCGCCTCAAAACACCGCATTCATTTTGCGCTTATGATAATAATTTCTAAACCGTTTAACTGGTGCCTGCGGAGGCGCAAGGTGGGCATATGACTTTTGGCGCACAAACAAATATAAATTTTCTGGTGCACAGAAGCAAGGGAAAGAAAGATGAAGAAAATGGAAAAAAATGGATGACAAAACAAAATTTGTATGATAACATTAGAAACAGAAGAGTTGCCAATAAGTGGTAGGTGGTTTAGCAGATCCGTTATACCCAAGTATCCGGCTTAAAAGTGCCGAGACTAAAGGAAAGGCGGTGATGCTTATGAGTACATTACTGAGTGTATTGCTCATAATTTTGGCTCTAACAGACTTCGTTAGAGAAATAAAAAAATAAACCTCCAACAGCTTAAATGTGAGGTTTATTTTCACATCGAAAGCTAAACCATTTATCGTGGTAGCGCTTCTTTAATTAGATGGTACAACAAAAGCCTTGGATTGTAAATACAAAATCATCTTTATTTAATTGTAAAAAAATAGGAAAAATGCTAAAAATAGGTTGACATATTATTTCCAATATTATACAATTTGTTCACAAACGAAAGCCAAAACTTTAGGCACAGCATATATAAAACAAATGGTAAAGAGATAAAAAACAAGAATAAGAAAGAGAAAATATGTATAAGAAAGGAAGCAAGGAAAGTTTATGAATCAACCAAAAATTAAATACAAAGACAACGTCTTTTGCACACTTTTTAATGACAAAGAAAAAATAATAGAGCTATATAACGCACTCACGGGCAGTCATTGCACCAGCGAAACTCCTGTTGAGATTGTCACACTAGATAATGTGTTTTTTGGTGACAGAGAAAACGACCTGTCATTTATCATAGACCATAAGTGGATAATCCTAACAGAGCAGCAAAGCACAATCTGTCCAAACATACCACTCCGTATGCTTGTATATATTGCAAGAGAATACGAAAAGCTTGTTTTTACAAAAGCAATATATAGCAAAAAGATAGTAAAAATCCCAACACCGCAGCTATATGTCTTTTACAACGGACTAGAGGATGCACCTCTTGAGCAGGAGATGAAATTATCTAGTGCATTCGAAGCAATTTGTGATACAATAGCCTTAGAGGTGGTAGTCAAGTTTATCAATGTCAATTACGAAAAGGGAGCAAACCTTTTAAAGCGTTGTGAAACCATGCAAGGCTACAGCAGATTGATATATTTGATAAGAGAAAAACACAAAGCGTGCGGAGATTTAAAGACTGCCATCGAAGAAGGTATAAAGGAATGTCAGAGAGAAGGTATACTGACAGACTTTTTAAAGGAACACGGTGGTGATATTATGAGTTTTTTGTTTGAAAAGCTTACAAGAGCAGAATGCGAAGCAGTCAGAGAAGCCGACGGCTTTGAGTCGGGCTACGACCAAGGTTTTGAACGAGGCGAAGCTTCCGGCTTCAAAAAAGGCGAAAGTTCTGGAATAACAAAAGGCAAATTAGAAATCGCAACAAATCTGATAGCAAAAGGTCTTGATATGGACTTTATCAGCGAAG
>CAVHCP010000008.1:0-36158 GCA_963634825.1 uncultured Porphyromonadaceae bacterium
TAAAAAAGAGCCATTGATCGGTAAACCAGAAACACCGGAATTGGTAGAGTTCTCGCTGACATGGTAAAGGAGACCAGCAAAATATAACGATAGAACATCGTTCCAAGAACATAATTTTTAAAATCCCCGCCATCGACTGCTCCTCGCAGTTCGTCTGCAGACCGAATATATTCCTTGTCAGGCTTTCCTTATCTGATTATAATGTAAAAAAAACAAACTGATGGAGGGGATATTTATGAGTAAAAAAAATAACAAAAAAAGCGAAAAAACAAATGTTATGAGGCTCCTAGACGGTGCAAAAATCTCATACGAAAGCTATTGCTATGCAGATACAGACGCCATAAGCGGACTTGAAGTTGCGCAGACGCTTTCGCAAAATCCTAAGCAGGTTTTTAAAACCTTAGTTACAATAGGCAAAAGCAAAGAGCATTTTGTCTTTGTCATCCCCTGCGACAAAGAGCTCGATCTAAAAAAGGCCTCAAAGGCAGCCTCCGAAAAATCTATCGAAATGATCAAATCAAAAGAACTGCTCCCACTTACCGGATATATCCATGGTGGTTGCAGTCCTGTTGGAATGAAAAAATATTTCAAAACTTTTATTGATAGTTCTGCAAATGATTTTGCGACAATCATCTACAGCGCCGGCAAAATAGGATATCAAGTAGAAACTTCTCTTGAAGATCTCTCAAAACTCATACGCTTTGAGCTCGCCGATTTAACCATTTAGCTTGTTGGTATCATCGTTGCAAGTATCCCTGCTAAGTTTTGGAGTGGCATTGTCTGTAGCCACACTCGCCCCGGACCTGTGATGCGTGTGTTAAAAAAGCCCTCTCCGCCTAAGAATTTATTTTTCATGCCCTTGACGGTCTGTATCTCGTATTTACAGCTTGCTGTCATTGCCGCAAGATGACCGGAGTCAATAATTATCTCCTGCCCCTCGGCAAGCGTATACTCCACAAGATGTCCGTCGAATTCGGCAAATGCTACGCCATTGCCGCTAAGTCGCTGCATAATAAATCCTTCTCCGCCAAAAAGACCTGCACCAACCTTTTTATTCACGCTGGCAGAGAGAGTCACACCGACTTCGCTCGCCAAAAATGCTGATTTTTGGCAGATCATTTCGTTGCCCTCAGAAATCTCAAATGCCTTTATAGCTCCGGGGAAACTTGATGCAAAGGCTATCATTCCTTCTCCACCTTCTGCTGTATAGATGTTTTGAAACATCTTGTCTCCGGAAAACATCCTTCCCATAGCCTTGCCTATGCCACCGTTGGTTGTTGTTTCCATCTTCATATTTGGTGACATCCAAGCCATACCGCCACCTTCAGTTATCATCTTTTCTCCCGCCTCGAGTTTGCATATTACAACAGGTAGCGTTTCGCCCTTAATCTCGTATTGCATACTTTTCCTCCTTTTATACTCCTTTGTATAAACAATAAGAGCCTTTTAAAAAAGCTCTTATTTATCGTCCATATTATCTGTTTTAATCTTGCTTTGTATAATTATCGAAATATCCCTGAATATAGATAATAGGCGTACCTTTATCACCCGAACCGGATGTCAGGTCACAAAGTGAGCCGATCAAATCTGTCAATCTTCTTGGAGTAGTTCCCTGCGCCACCATGCTATGGCTAAGATCTGCATCCTTGTTTTTGATATATTCCGAAACTGCCGCTTTTAGCTCATCGCCTCTCAGATGTGCAAAATCATTGTCTGCAATATACTTTAGCTTGACCTCATTTGGTGTACCCTCAAGACCCTTTGTATATCCCGGAGAAACAACAGGATCTGCAAGCTCCCAAATCTTACCTACAGGATCCTTAAACGCTCCGTCTCCGTAAACCATTACTTCGACATCCTTGCCTGTTGCTTCCTTTATATCTTCCTGTATCTTATTTACAAAGTCTGTGCAGTCATGTGGAAATAGCTTGATAGTTTCCTCTGTCGCCTTATTTGATCCCAAAAGTCCGTACTTTGTATTGTATCCGCTGCCATTGACGCTTCTTGTAAGTATCTGGTCAAGCCCATAAACCTTTTCTGCTCCTGCTTCTTTTAACAGTCTCTTTGTCCTCTGTCTTGTATGTATATCACAAGCAAGTACATTTTTTGTATATTTCACGATTGCCTTAGGATTGTTTGCGAATATGATTTCTGCCTTTGCTCCCTCTTCCTCGATAATGCCTTTATAATACGAAACATAGTCCATCTTTGTGAATGGATGCTCTGATTTACCAAAAGCTTTTTCGAATTCATCTTCTGTGAGCACATCGCTGTAAGGATTTATACCTGCCTTATCGACAAGATCTATATCAAGCAAATGATTTCCAACCTCATCGCTTGGATAGCTGAGCATCAGGACAACCTTCTTTGCTCCCTTTGCTATGCCACGCAGACAAATAGCAAATCTGTTTCTGCTTAGGATAGGAAATACAACTCCTACTTCCTCACCGCCAAACTTTTCTTTTATATCTGCAGCGATCTGATCTGTATTTGCATAGTTGCCCTGAACTCTTGCAACGATAGATTCTGTTATCGCTACGATATCTCTGTCGCCTATTTTAAATTCTCCGGCTTTTTCTGCTCCTAAAACTACCTCTGTAACAATCTTTTCGAGATCGTCTCCCTCTCTGATAATTGGGGCTCTAAGACCTCTTGATACTGTTCCGACTATTCTTTCCATTTGCAATCTCCTTTGTTCATTCAAATTCATATTGTGCCGTAGCACATTGAAATTATACGGCAGTCAATAGCAAAAAGCAATACACGCCCTATATAGTATAGATAAAATCAATCGATTTTTCTTTTATCTATAGAAAAAATAGTAGTCCTGCGTGATATCATCCGTACCTATCGCTTGTGAGTTATATTTTTCCATAACTTCATTAAAGCTCTTGATTAGGTTTATCCCTCTGTTCGAATTTTCGTACGATACAAGCTTTGCATCTGTATCCTTTTGCGCTTTGTCAGTTGTCTTATAAATATCCGCAACAACCGTCGCAACCTCGTCGCTTCTGTCATCTAAAAAGCTGTCGCTGACGACAAGTATGTATCCCGGAATATCATTTTTGAACTCCTCCTGCCAGAGCTCGTTTAGATCAAATACTGCTTTTACACCGTCATTTTCCGAAACCGCCGCATCTATCGTCTTTTCATCCGCCATATAAAGCGCTGTTGTATATTTGAGATTGTTTCCAAAACGCTCCTCGCTCACACTCTGGACAAGCCCTGTATATAGCGTACTGTTATTTGCTTTCATAATTGCGGAAAGTACATCCTCGCCGAGCTGATCGTCTTCAAGTCTATAGATTTTATATCTCTGTATGTTTTTTATCTCTTGAAGTTCGCCTTCGTTATAATTGCTTTTTGCAATCTGCCAGTCGCCAAGCGACAGCGTTGTAACAGCCCTAAAACCGCCGTCGTTTTCATTGTATAGCTTTGCCGCCTGTGTCGGCGTCAAGACCGCAAAGTCAAAATCTCCGTCTTTTATTTTCTCTACGACATCCTCTTCACTCTCTTCCTTTGATATCGTATAATCCTTGCCAAGCTTTGACACCGCAACATATCCTGCATTATCCGAAGCTACAATATTTACATCGCCTGTAAGCGATACGGTCTTTTCGTCCGGCTCGCTTGTATTGCTCGTCTCATCGCTACCGCAAGCGGTCATAAAGCACATCGCCATACACAAAAGTGCGACAGTAAATATAGATATGCTCTTTTTTAAAGCTTTCATATTTGTATTCCTTTCATTTGGCTTTAAGTCAATATTGCATCCTGCATCCTGCATTCTGCAATCTACCTTCTTACCAACAGGTTTTTATTCTTCCTGCGGAAGTAATTCCAACTTAATCTTCGCCTCGTTGATCATATCCTCTGACATTTTGTCCGGATAACCGCTTCGTATAACTACTCTCTGTATGCCGGCATTTATAATCATCTTTGCGCAGATAATACAAGGCTGGTGCGTTACATAAATTGTAGCACCCTCAATGCTCTGTGCAAGCGTAGCTGCCTGTATTATCGCATTTTGTTCTGCATGCAGGGCTCTGCAAAGCTCGTGCCTTTCGCCTGACGGTACGCCAAGCTTTTCGCGCAGACAACCGCCAAGCTCTTCACAATGTGGCAATCCCTTTGGCGCTCCGTTATAGCCTGTCGCAATTATATGCTTGTCCTTTACAATCACTGCACCGACCTGTCTTCTTAGACATGTTGATCTCTTTGCTGTAAGCTCAGCCATCTGCATAAAATATTCATCCCAATTTGGTCTTTTCATTTACCTCACCTCTGTATCATTTAAAATAAATCTGTTTTAGATAAAGTCCCTGCGGCGGAGCTGTATGCCCCGCACACCTTCTGTCTCTTTTATCAATTATTTCCTTTATGTGCTCCGGCTCAAGTCTGCCAAGTCCGATATCCACAAGCGTGCCTGCTATTATGCGTACCATATTATATAAAAATCCATCGCCGGTAACTTCGATACGGATGTCCTTTACGCTCAGCTCTCCCGCATCTTCCTGCGTAGCCTGCACCTTTATGTCGCTTATCGTCCGCACCGTTGTTTTTCGCTCATATCCCCCGCTCGCTTGGAAACATTTAAAATCGTGCTTCCCGACAATATATCCTGCCGCCCGTTGCATCCTCTCTATATCGAGTGGTTTTCTCACAAAATAGCTAAAATCTCTTAGGAATGGATTTTTGTAATCGCCATTTTGTATCCTATACTCGTATGTTTTGCCCTTGCAGTCAAATCGTGCGTGAAAGCCAAGTGGCATTTCGCAAACATCTGCTATCTGTATTGCAGGGTCTAACATATTATTTGCCGCAAATTTTATCTTTTCTGTAGGTATAGCAAACTCTCCAAGGAAATTTGCGCACTGCCCAAGTGCATGCACCCCCGCATCCGTCCTGCTTGTGCCGTTGATTTCGATATCATCTGCACATAGCACGCTGAGCACTCTCTCAAGCTCTCCTTGTACAGTCGTAACCTCGGGCTGTCTTTGCCATCCGCAAAACTTTGTGCCGTCATATTGAATTGTAAGAAGTATATTTCTTATCATTTGCTTTTCTATCCGGGAATTTCAATCTTTTTATTTTCCTTTGACTGTCTGTAAAGCGTAAACTTTTTACCTATCGCCTGTACAAACTCCGCCGAAAGCTCCTCCGCCAAAAGATTTGCAACTTCCTTTGCCGAAAGGTCACAACCCTCCTGCAATTTAACCTTTACAAGCTCTCTTGACTCAAAACCGATCTCAAGCTCCTTTTTTATGTTCTCAGTCAGCCCGCCTTTGCCTATAAATACTGTCGGCTCAAGGCTATGCGCTAATTTTTTTAGATAGCTTCTCTGTTTACCGCTAAGCATCTTTTCTCCTTACTTCTTTATCTTAAAGCTACTCTTTAGCCCTACAATCTTATTAAATACCTTTTCGTTATCTGTTGTCAGCTTTGTATCTGCAATGTAATATCCGTGCCTAAAGAACTGAAATCTCTCTCCGGCTTTTGCTTCTGCAAGCTGTGGTTCCGCATATCCAAAGGTTTCCACAAGCGAATTTTCATTTAAAACCTCTTCGCCATTTTCGTTTGGCACAAGCAAATAATCGTAATTTCTTATCTTTATCTTAACTGCTGTTTTTGCGTCAACCCAATGAATTGTGCCTTTTACTTTCCTGCCCTCAAAGCCACTGCCACTCTTTGTCTCAGGATCGTATGTGCAGTGAAGCTCCTTTATTGTGCCGTCGTCATTTTTGACAACCTCATTACAGGTTATAAAATAAGCTCCTTTTAGTCGCACCTCGTTGCCAGGGAATAAACGGAAATACTTTTTGACAGGTACTTCCATAAAGTCTGCACCGTCTACCCAAAGCTCCCTTGTAAATGGCACCGTCCTATTGCCAAGCTCCTCGTTATTTCTGTTGTTTTCCATCTCCATATATTCGACCTTGTCTTCAGGATAATTTGTAATGATCACCTTGATAGGGTCTTCTATAACATTGCGTGACTCTACCTTGTTTTGCAAATCATCTCTTAGACAATATTCTAACAAACCAACCTCAACAGTCGAATTAGCCTTTGCTACTCCGATACGCTCGCAAAAATCACGGACTGCTTCGGGCGTATATCCTCTCCTCCTGATGCCTGCTATTGTTGGCATTCTCGGATCATCCCAGCCGTCAACCGCTCCATCCTCAACGAGCTTTTTTAGCTTTCTCTTTGACATAAGTGTATTTGTCAAGTTTAGCCTTGCAAACTCTATCTGCTTTGGCGGAGCAGGCCACTTGCCAACCTCATTTAATGTCCACTCGTAAAGCGGTCTGTGGTCCTCAAACTCAAGTGTACATATACTGTGCGTGATACCCTCTATCGCATCCTCTATCGGATGTGCAAAATCGTACATCGGATAGATGCACCATTTGTCGCCTGTATTGTGATGAGTGGCGTGCGCAATCCTATAGATGATAGGGTCTCTCATATTGATATTAGGCGATGCCATATCTATCTTAGCTCTAAGCACCTTTTCGCCGTCTGCATATTTACCGGCTTTCATTTCCTCAAAGAGCTTTAGGTTTTCTTCCGGAGTTCTGTCTCTGTACGGACTGTTTTTGCCGGGCTCTTTAAGTGTTCCTCTGTATTCTCTAATCTCGTCTGCACTCAAATCATCGACATACGCCTTGCCTTTTTTTATCAGGACTATCGCACTGTCATACATTTCATCAAAATAGTTGGAAGCCCAAAGCCTCTCATCCCAATCAAAGCCAAGCCACTTTACATCTTCTTCTATGCTATTTACAAATTCCTCGTCCTCTTTTAGCGGATTTGTGTCATCATATCTTAGATTGCACTTGCCTCCGTATTTTTGTGCAATGCCAAAATTTAGACATATCGACTTTGCATGCCCTATGTGCAAATATCCGTTTGGCTCAGGCGGAAATCTCGTATATACCTTGCCTCCATATGTACCGTCCTCTAAGTCCTTATCTATGATGTTATATATAAAATTTGAGTTTTTGATTTCTTCTGTCATCTAATTGCCCTCCGCTTTATTTTTAAGGAAGCTCGCACCTTTCTTGGAAATGAGCCTTACTATATATATTACCATTTTTTGCAGAAAATCGCACCTGTTTTAATGCGAGAATTTGAACTTGTAGGACAAATTTTGTTGGCGAAGCAAAAGGGCCTTTCTCTCTTGCAGTTTCGCAGGGACAGCTTGCAATCGCCAGCGAAATGAGCTTGGCGAGCGGGCAAGTGTCAGCAATGTCTAAGCACCGAAGGTGTGAGTTTTGCTGACACAAATAAGTCTTTTTCTATACAGCCAGATTTAAACAATCAAAAATAACTCCCGCAAACTGCGAGAGTTATCAAATTGTTCTATGCTCTTATTACCGTCCCAAGAAAAGCTTTTAGCCGTTCGCTTTTTGGATTTTCAAAAATTTCCTCAGGAGTGCCCTCTTCGACGATTTTGCCATTGTCCATAAAAATTATCCTGTCGGCAACTTCCTTCGCAAATCCCATTTCGTGCGTTACGACAACCATCGTCATATGCTCGTCTGCCAGCTTTTTCATTACCTCTAAGACCTCGCCCGTTATCTCAGGGTCAAGTGCCGAGGTCGCCTCATCAAATAGCATTATATCAGGCTCCATCGCAAGCGCCCTTGCTATTGCAACTCTTTGCTTTTGTCCGCCCGAAAGATGATTTGGAAATGTATCCGCCTTGTCAGCAAGCCCAACCATATCAAGAAGTTTCATCGCCTGCGTGGTTGCCTTTTCCTTATCCATCTTTTTAACCTTTATCGGCGCATATGTTACATTTTTTATGCAAGTCATATGAGGGAAAAGATTAAAATGTTGAAATACCATGCCCGTAGTTCCCTCAAGCTTTATCTCCCCTGAAGTCACCTTGTTTAGTCCGTTTATGCACCTGAGAAGAGAGCTTTTGCCGGAGCCTGACGGGCCGATGATCGCCACGATCTCCCCCTTTTTTAGCGAAAAATTTACATCACGAAGAGCAGCAAGGTCGTCGAACTTTTTTACTATGTCTTTCATTTCTAATATGTTTTCCATATGCTACTCTCCTTTTTGATCATATCTGCCAAAGTGCTTTTCGAGTGCGTTTGCTCCTACTGTCAGCAAGAGTGTAAGTGCAAGATATATACATCCGGCAACTACAAGTGGCGAAATATTTGATGTCCTGTTTACTATGCTTTCTGCATTTCTCATCAAATCGTTTATACCGCCTATTGCCATAACAAGCGCCGTATCCTTTACAAGCGTTATCGTTTCATTAAAGACCGGTGGCAATATAGACTTCATAGTCTGTGGCAGGATGATGCCAAACATAGTCTGGCTCTTTGAAAGCCCCAGCGCAAATGCCGCTTCGTGCTGTCCTTTATCTATACTCTTAAAACCGCCTCTGTAAATTTCGGCAAAATACGCCGCGTAGTTCAATATAAACGTAAGTATCGCTGTCGGTAGTGCGTCAAGCCTTATATCAAACGCAATCGGAAAGAAAAAGTAAAAGAAAAACAACTGCAACATCAGAGGCGTACCTCTAAAAATCCATACATATATCCTGCACAGATATGCAAGCGGTTTAAATTTGCATTCCTCTCCGAGTGCAATAGGAAGCCCCAGCGGTAACGAAAATATCAGCGTAAGTGCAAATATCTCAAGCGTTATCCAAAGGCCATCCATAAGAAGTGGCATATATCCCAAAATTTCTGACATTTTTTGCTTTATCCTTTCAGTCTAATCAGTCTAATTCCTCAAATATCACAATGTTTTTGCCAAACCATTTTTCGCTTATCTCTTTTGCCTTGCCTTCGTCGATAAGCTCCTTGATAGCATCATTTACCGCATCTCTGAGAGCTGTATCATCCTTGCGGAATCCGATAGCATACGCATCATTTCCAAGAGAATATTCGCAAGTTTTTAGCTCTCCGTTTAAGTTGTTATTTTTGTATTCGCCAAGCACCTGGTCGATCGCTATAACATCTATCCTACCTGCCTTTAAGTCGAG
The DNA here is from genome assembly GCA_963634825.1 of uncultured Porphyromonadaceae bacterium. Taxonomy (GTDB): domain Bacteria; phylum Bacillota; class Clostridia; order Peptostreptococcales; family Anaerovoracaceae; genus Gallibacter. Next base: position 9,011 of record CAVHCP010000008.1, read on the forward strand.
AAGAGCTGTATCGTAATCGTCATATTCCTTTACATTGTCCTTGAATGAATCATACTCACTGTTGGATTGTAACATATTTAGTGCAGACGAATCTACTTGTGTTCCTATTTTGTAATTTTTTAGTTCCTTTGCTGATGTTATCTCTACATCATTGCTCTTTTCTCCCATAAGGATTATCTTATTATCCAAATATTTGTTGGAAAGCGCCATCGCTTCCTGTCTTTCCGGTGTTACTGACATACCGTTCCAGATACAGTCGATTTTTTTGGATGAAAGCTCCATATCCTTCGCATCCCATGCGATAGGCTGAAATTTTACCTTGACCCCAAGCTTTTCGCCAACCGCATTTGCAAGATCTATATCAAATCCGACAAGCTCTCCGTCCTCATCTCTAAAGCCCATAGGTGCAAATGTGTCGTCAAGACCTACCACAAGCTCTCCCTCATTCGCAAGCTGACTCAGCGCATCATCGCTTGAGCTATTATCGCTCTTGCCACAGCCTGTAAGTGCAAAAGTGCTGACTACCAGCAGCGTTGACAGTATCCCCGCTATTATTTTCTTTGTTTTCATTGTTTGCAATATTTTCATCGTCCTCTCCTTCTCTCTTTTTTTTATTTTGTTTTACTTATTTCCCTGTTTTGCTGCTTTTGCACGCAACCGCGATAACTTTCGCCATCTAACGCGTTAGTGTGCTAAAGCGTATCTATTGATAAATCGTAGTTTATCACTCTACCATACTAAAGTCAAGTATTATTTTGACGTTTTGTAATATTATATTCTTCACGAACGATAATGTCAATAAATATTGACATCTTGCTCACTTTAGTCTATAATTATAAACATTACAAGGGGTGATATATATGGGGAAAAAAGCTGTTACAGTTTTGCCAAGTACTGAAAAAATTCTTACTACAATGGGTGAACAGATTAAATTAGCCAGGCTTCGCAGGCAATTATCTGCTGAGCTTGTTGCCCAGAGAGCAGGAATAAGCCGTGCCACTTTGTGGAACGTTGAAAAAGGTAGCCCGTCGGTGGCTATCGGGATTTATGCCGCTGTTTTACACGCCCTCAATAACTTAGATGAAGATTTGTTGCTTGTTGCCAAAGATGATGCGTTTGGCAGAAAAATGCAAGATTTAAATATGCAAGTTAAGAGAAGAGCTCCTAAAGGAGGCAAATAAATGCAACGAAAAATATTAGTATATGAAAACTTCAGTTCTGCAGAGCCTAAAAAAATAGGCGTTTTGTATGTTGATACGCTTCGCGGTGTTGAACATTATTCCTTTGAATACAATGAAGATTGGTTGAAAGAAAGTAAATTTTCATATCATTTGGATCCTGATATTTCTATGTTTAGCGGAAGGCAATATACAACAAAAAGTATTTTCGGAATGTTTGCAGATGCCTCTCCCGATCGTTGGGGACGAGTTCTTATGAAACGCCGGGAAGCGATTAGAGCGCGAAACGAAAACAGAAAACCAAGCAAGTTGTATGACAGCGATTTTTTGCTCGGTGTATATGACCAAACCCGTGTAGGAGCACTTCGTTTCAAGGAAGACGAGAACGCACCTTTTCTCTCCTACGACAAAGATACTGCCGCTCCCCCTTGGGCAACGCTTCGTTCTTTAGAAGAAGCATCTCGACAATTCGAAAAAGATGAAAACTTTTTAAATGATAAGTGGCTCAAGCAATTGTTAAAACCCGGCTCATCTCTTGGCGGTGCAAGACCAAAGGCAACTGTCGAAGACGAACAAGGCAATTTGTGGATTGCAAAGTTCCCGTCAAAAAATGACGAGTACGATGTCGCCGCTTGGGAAAAAGTTGTTCACGATTTAGCAAAATTGTGTGGACTAAATGTACCCGAATCAAAAGTGAAAAAGTTCTCAAAAGACGGTAGCACATTCCTTGTCAAACGCTTTGACCGAGATGGAGAAAGAAGAATACACTTTGCTTCGGCGATGACAATGCTCGGTAAAAATGATGGTGCATCCTCTGATGACGGTTCAAGTTATATTGATATTGTAGATTTCATCAAAGCGTATGGTGCAAATCCAAAAGACGATTTAGTCGAACTCTTTAAACGCATTATCCTCAATATGGCTGTGTCAAATACCGATGATCATTTGAGAAATCACGGATTTATATTGACAGATAAAGGTTGGGAGCTATCTCCTCTTTATGATGTTAATCCCATACCTTATGGCGATACACTGTCCTTAAATGTTGATAGCTACGATAATAGCATTTCGCTTGATTTGGCTATTTCGTCTGCGGATTTTTATAATATAAAACCTGAACATGCAAAAACTTACGCATATGAAATAATATCAATCATAAAAAACAACTGGGAACAGCTTGCTATAAAGTATGGAATCAATCGTGAGCAAATCGAAGAAATGCGACCTGCTTTTAGTATTTGCTATGAGTCATAATACATCTCAATCAGCGTTATTTTTACGCCGTTTTATTTCCAAAAATCTGTATTCGTAATGCCCACATCGGCAGCCTTGAAGTCAAGAGGCTTGCCTTCTTTTCTCTTCTTTTCGTAATCCTTTAAAACTCGTATCGCTTTATTGCCAAGCAAAAACATTGCGATTATATTTATTGTCGCCATACAGCCCATTGTCACGTCCGCTAAATTCCATGCAAGTGTCAAATCTATATTTGCGCCTATAAATATCATCGCTATCGCAAGGCATTTCATAACAACCATAAATGTTTTGTTTGTGCTGATATATTTTATATTTAACTCTACATAGTAAAAGTTTCCGATAAGTGAGGTAAATGCAAACAACACCACGCTGACTGTTATAAATAGCACACCTATCTGACCAAACTGGCTGTCGAGCGCAAGCTGCATAAAAGGTATACCATTTACAAGTTCACCGTCTGCATTTGTCGCACCTGTCGGACCTGCCAAAATCGCCATAAATGCTGTTGTCGAACAGATCAAAATTGTGTCTATAAATACGGAAAGCACCTGTACGAGTCCCTGCTGTGCAGGGTGCTTTACATGAGCTGTCGCCGCAGCATTTGGTGCCGAACCCATACCTGCCTCATTTGAGAAAAGACCTCTCTTGATACCAAGCATCATACACGATCCTGCAAATCCTCCGAATATTGCTTTCCAGTCGAATGCCGAATCAATAACCTTGCCTGCTGCTTCAGGTACCTTGTCGAGATTCATAAACAGTACTGTCAATCCCACCAATATATAAAGTCCTGCCATTACCGGCACAACAACTGACGAAATTTTGCTTATTGTATTTGAGCCCTTAAAGAACATATATCCTGCAAGTCCGGCCACAACCGCACCTATGATTACAGGCGCCATCGAATCCGAAAAGTCGTCTATATAAATCTCAAAAGATGAAGTAAGCGTGAAGGACTGAAGTCCGTTAAAACCAAACGCAAAGGTTATAATGAGTATAATTGCAAAGATGACTCCAAGCCATCTCTGGCCGAGTGCTCTTTGTATATAATATGCGGGACCGCCTTTATATCCGTCTCCGTCCTTTTCCTTATATACCTGCGCAAGCGTCGACTCTATAAATGCGGAAGCACTACCAACGATAGCCATTACCCACATCCAAAAAATCGCTCCGAACCCGCCAAGTACGATCGCTGTCGCAACGCCGGCTATATTTCCCGTGCCGACTCTCGAAGCTGTCGCAACCATAAGTGCCTGAAACGAAGAGACTTTACCTGCTTCGGCTTTTTCCTTTACGCATTGTATCGAATTCGGGAAAAGCCTGATCTGCACTGCTCTTGTCCTAATTGTAAAATATAGTCCGCAAGCAACAAGCATTATTATCAGAAATTTGCCGTACATAAAATCGTTTACGGCACCGATATAAGTGTTTAATACATCCATTATTTTTTCCATATGTGTCATCTCCCTCTTTTGCCTTTTTATCAGCCATCTTTTTTTTTGCCTCTTTATGTAATATAATCATAGTATGAATGTTTACAATATATGCAATCTTTTGTGTTCCGTATTCATTGAAAACAGAGCGTTTTTGATTGCACCACATCTTATTATTATACTTTAAAGGAGCGACCATTACAATGAAAAAGCTACAGAATGGAAGTGATATACGCGGAATAGCCATCGCCGGAGTGGACGGAGAAGATATAAATCTTGATATGGGCGAGGCGATTTTTCTCTCTCTTGGATTTGCCGATTGGCTTTCTAAAAAGTGCAATAAATCCTTTGACAACCTAAAAATCGCTGTCGGAATGGACAGTCGCATATCCGGAGAAAAGTTAAAAAGCTATCTGATAGATACCTTTTGTTCTCTTGGCATTTCTGTTTTAGATTGCGGGCTTGCTTCGACACCGGCAATGTTTATGTCAACGGTATTTGATATGACTAATTGCGACGGCAGTATTATGATTACCGCATCACATCTACCTTATAACAGAAACGGCTTTAAATATTTTACAAAGGACGGCGGTCTTGATAAGGCTGATATATCAGACATTATCGCCTTTGCCGAAAACATCTCTGACGGTCACATTTGGCCTTTTGATGTCTCCCTCGAAAATATTTCTATGGCGGTAAGCACAGAAAAGCACCTGCAGGAAAGTCTGCATAATGCTAATTTTGAAACTTTTGATCTTATCACTTTTTATTCTTTACATTTACAGCGAATAATCAAAGATGCCCTTTTGGATAATAAGAACGGCAAGCCCCTACAGGGTCTAAAGATAGTTGTTGACGCAGGTAACGGTGCCGGCGGCTTTTATGCAAAAAAAGTCCTTGAACCACTTGGCGCAGATACTACAGGAAGTCAATTTTTAGAACCTGACGGTATGTTTCCAAATCATATTCCAAATCCTGAGAACAAAGAAGCTATGGCTTCTGTTTGCGACGCCGTAAAGGCTAACGGGGCTGACTTCGGACTTATTTTTGATACGGATGTTGACAGAGTATCTGCTGTCGATAAAAACGGTAACCCAATATCAAGGAATGCTATCGTTGCACTGGCGGCGTCGCTTATTGCAGATGAGCATCCTGACAGCATCGTCGTTACTGACTCTGTGACAAGCGACCATTTGACAACTTTTTTGCAAGAAGATTTGCATCTAAAGCACTTGCGATTTAAGAGAGGTTATAAAAATGTAATAAATAAAGCTATCGAACTAAATGCTGATGGCTCAGACTGTCAGCTTGCTATCGAAACCTCCGGGCATGCTGCCTTTAAGGAAAATTATTTCCTCGATGATGGCGCATATCTCGCAACTAAAATCGTGATAAAGGCCGCTCAGCTCAAAGCCTTGAAGGAATCCCCAGATAATAATAATAATGATGATGATGGTGCTGCTGGTCATGGTGCCGATGGTGGTGCCGGCGGTAGCACTGATACCGACAGCTGTTCGATTGACAGTCTCATCGCCTCTTTAAAGCAACCTCTTGAAAGCAAAGAGTTTCGTATGAAAATTTTATGCGATGATTTTGCTACTTATGGCGCCGATATCCTCAAAAAGCTTCAGTCGCACATAAAAGATTGCGAGGCAAAACAATTTGGCGTCTTGTTAGCTATGCCAAACTACGAGGGCGTTCGCATGAGCTTTGACAAGAGCTTTGGCGACGGTTGGGCACTTCTTCGCATGTCACTCCACGATCCGCTAATGCCCCTAAATATAGAAAGCGACAGCCCTGAAGGCTGCCGAAAAATCTCCGCATTTTTGTACGACTTTCTATCACAATTTAAAGATCTTGACTGTAGCTTACTTAAATAAACCTACTTTTCTCTTTATTTTCCAATAAAGAGAATTGTTTTTTACCCATTTAGCATCCGCTACTACTCTGTCTATTTGATTTACCGGAATATATGGGATCTTCTCTCCGCATTTAAAAATCTTTACCGGCCCGTCTTTTTTAGGGTCGTATTCGGATTGCAATACGAACTGATCATTTTGCAGATACCAGCACCAATATGATCCTATGCGGAAGCGCAATTTCCAGCCCTGCAATCTCTCGCCCTTGCGTTTAAATATTTCCCCTGCGAGGGTGCTTGTTTCGTCATTTGTATGTATTTCATCGCTTTGATATTCCTTTGCGCCGGAAGGCATATCAAGTATTTTCCCGTTGCTGTTGCGAAGTGCGGTCTTAAGACGCCTTGTTTCTTCTGAGGAACGCCCCCCCCCACTGTTATAAAAGACTTTAAATTGCCTTTTTTTCTTCCAAGTGTCATAATCTCTTTCGGCTCTACTTTTGTGCTCCACGCTGCGGATCGCATTTAAAATCCACTCCGAACTTTGCTTCCTCTCTCTTTCCAAAATCGGTCTTACTTTATCATAGTCAATTGCAGGAAGCGGATTTGCAACAATATCACTCTGCATATTGATGTTGCGTTCGGAAAGTCCGAACTTTCTAAGCACATTTGGGACTTTATCGCCGTTGCGCTTTCCTGCAAATATCTGCTTTTCAAATATTATGCTAAAGCAAGCACCATGAAACGAATTTGTAAATACACAATCCGCATATTTGATATATCCGAGCCATTCCTCCACACCTATATCATACCTATAGATAACTTCTATGTCGTCATATCCGCAAAGCCTGCCTTTTTTTAATGGTCTTTCTGTGAGCTCTACGATCTTTAGCTTATGAGCTCTTGCATAATTTACTGCTTGAGCTATAGTATCTTCTGCTTTTTCCATTACATAATATAACAGCAAATATCCCTTTTCCTTAGGTTCTTCGAGTATCTCCTCATAAAAGTCTTTTTCATGAAGAAATACCGGATCGATGACCTCCATCACTTCTTTTTCTGTATTTTCTTTTATATAATTTGCTAAGCTTTCTTCTCTGACAGAAATCGCATCGATATCGTTTATATAATAAAAAAAGTTCTCTTTATCTTCCTGCGTATATGCAGGATATACGCCACGACTGGTGGCATAAGCAATTTTCCATTTATCTTCCATTGCTCTTGATGCTAGGAAATATCCACGATCAAATCCAAACCTGGGCCTGTTTTTCCAAATTACATCTGTACAGCAAATATAGCAGTCAAAGCCGGGATCTTTTATTTCTAAAAGGCTGCTGTTATAAACCTCGTCCGTCTTAATATATCTGGTATCTATAAAATGTTGGAATTTATCATAGCGAACTTCTCTTTCTGCATAGATCTCTTTAAATGCATCTCTGAGCTCTTCTGTCCGCCTCATTTTTACCGAATTCTTCTTGTCTTCCCCGGATTTTTTATATTCGTCACATAAACGAGCAAAATAATTATATGGTTGACGTAAGTCAAAATTATCATAATCTACCTGTGTATAGTTTAGAATTGCACAATCAATATTATTTTTTAACAAAAATTCTTGAAACGCATAGCTATGCAATGGACAAGCAAAATTCAGTTGTTTCGAATACATATTGATAGATATAATTCCTACTTTCATTTTTCTTCCTTTAAATCATCTGTGTTCGCTAAAACATTGGGTTTCCCCCACGCTTATTCGGTTGTTCCAAGGATTTCCTTGTCGTCTACCTGGCTGACCTTCATCCTCTTCGCGTCGTCCGGGTCGACCTTTTCATTTAGGCAAAGTATTGTCGGTCCAAGATATGTCGTATCGAGGATCTCTCCGTCAAGGTTGACCTTACTACTTTCCGTAAAATTTTGTCCCTTGATATAATATTTATCGCCAATCTTGATAATGCCATCTATCTTGATATCCTTTACACCCATCTTCATATCTGTCGGCTCCCAAGGATTTTTGCCATCATAGATGTATTTTTTGCCATATAGCATATCATACTGAAGCGCGTGCAACTCATCGAGATAGTTGCCGTCGTTTCTGTGATTTTGGTGGAAAGTCACAAGCGTACCGTTGCATATACCGAGTCTGTCTAAAACCTCCGCACCTATCTGGTAGCTACATAAGTCCTCGTGCTCTGTTTCCATATCGAAATTGCTCCAGATAAAATAATCTGTCTGGTACATGCTTCTGCCACTTGTGAGGGTGTCCTCCGAGATGTTGTCTATCGCCGGCAAGTGGTCTCCATACATTACAACTACCGTATCCTCGTCATAGTTTTTCATTGTTTCTATGAAGTCAGCCACAAATTCGTCCATTTCGTGTATCTGATTTACATAATACTCGTATTGGTTTTTGAGTTCTTCGCTCGGCGCCTTTGTAACCTTTATTTTTGGATTTTCTATTACCTGCGTTGTCGGATACTTGCCATGTCCCTGTACCGAGATTGTATAAACATAGTCAGGTCCGTCTGTCGAAGCAAGTGCGTCAAGTATCTGATTTGTCAGCACATTGTCCTTTTCCCAGTTTTTTGGGGTTGTGCCGACATTATTCATATATTCGACTGATGTAAATGTGTCGAAGCCAAGATTTGGGAATACCACATTTCTTCCGTAAAATACGCCTCTGTGGTTATGTATTGCATGTGTGCTGTACCCAATCTCTTTTAGATTATATGGTATCGACTCGCAGGTCGACTCAAGCATAATATTTTTATACGGATATTCTCCCGGTCCAAAGAATTTAAGCGACATCCCTGTCATACTTTCAAATTCTGTATTAGCCGTACCAGCTCCTATCGATGGCACGGTCAGCTTTCCCGAGGAGGTGGAAGCATATAACTTTCGCAGGTTAGGTATCGGATCCTCCGAAAACTCAACATCATTTAATGTCAAAGGGTCCATCAAAGACTCAAGCTGTACAAATATAATATTTGGTTTTTTGTCCGGCTCGATGCCTGTCGTTTTGCCGACTGTCGTCTCAAGCTCTTCTTCTGTAAATATCCCTTTGATACTGCTTTCGCTATAATCCGCAGGCTTGCTTATGCCTGTATTCATCCATGTGTTTATAAAACAGTAAGGCACACCATTATCCCTGTACGCATATGCGAGGTTAGGAAAATATGTATCTACAATCCCTGTTTTTACCGCTATGCCGGAAGTTGCAATCGTCAAAACTATCACACATAGTACTGCGATACTGTTTACTTTGTAGTTTACCTTTTCCTTTTTCTTTGGTGCCTTGAGCCACAAAAAGACTATTCCCGCTATAAGCAAAACTATCCCTATACAGCCTAAAATTATTTGTATGGTCGAAAAATAGTTTGTAACGATTGAAAATCCATCCTTTAGCGACTGGAAGTCATAGACCGTAAACGGAGTCATCCTGTTGGAAAGGATAACGCCGTTTGTCACGCCAAGCGCAACCCAAACGAGGCTGACTATCGTCAAATAAAAGGCTCTTCGCCTAAATAATATCGATATGGCAAGCGTAGCAAATATTATCAACGAATTGTACAAAAATACAAGAGGACTGTGTATCAAAAAGCTCACGCCTCCTGTGATAGTCTGCCTTGCCAAGGTTTCTATAAAAAGGTTTAGTAAAAGAGCAAGCCCCACGCATAATGCGAATGGATGCTCCAATACCCTGCTGATTCCTAATTTTTTATATTTTTCTTTGATTTTTCTAAAAAAATCCTTCAAATGTTTACCCTCTTTTATGTTGATACATCGCATTTGCAATCTGTGCAAACTCGTCTATTGTCAATGTCTCTGCTCTTCTCTGCGGATCTATTTTTGCTTCGCTCAGGATTTTTCTTATATCGTCCTTTTCAAATCCTGCACCGGACGAAAGCGAATTTAATAATGTTTTGCGTCTCTGCCCAAAGCCGCTTTTTATTGCCGCAAAAAACAATTTGCCATCCAGCAGGCTGACCGGTTTTTCTTTTCGTATATCCAATCTAAGCACCGTAGAATCCACTTTTGGCATCGGCACAAATACCTCTTTTGGTACATCTGCTACCTTGTGCACCTCACAATAATATTGCACCGCTACCGATATCGCTCCTCTTGCCTTGGTTCCGGGCTCTGCTTTTATCCTGTCTGCAACTTCTTTTTGCATCATCACCGTTATGCTTTTTGCCTCAACGCCCTCTTCAAGTAGCTTCATTATGATTGGCGTAGTTATATAATATGGGAGATTGCCGACTATTCGTACATTTTTTTCTCCCTTTGTAACAGCATTTAGATCTGTTTTTAAAATGTCCGCATTTATAATCTCTATATTGTCAAAATCTGCCAGCGTCTCGCCGAGTATGGGAATTAAATTTTTATCAATTTCTATGGCTATAACCTTTTTTGCGCACTCTGCAAGCTCGCTTGTTATAACGCCTATCCCCGGACCTATTTCGACTACCGTATCTTCTTTTGTTATATTTGATGCCTCGACTATCTTATCTATTATATTTTTATCTGTCAAAAAATTTTGCCCGAGGCTCTTTGTTAAATTAAATCCGTATTTTTTTTTGAGTTCTCTTATCGTTGCCTGAGAATATAGCTTCATCTCAGCTTCCCTTCCTGCTCCTCGCTTTTTGCTACTGCTCTTTCGAATTGCTCTCTTGTTATGTCAAATGCATTGAGCTTTTTTAGGAATGCCTTGCTGTTTGCATATCCTATGCCAAGCTCTTTGCCTACTTTTATCCTTTTTTCCTTACTCCCATCGCCAAAGGAAAGCCCTGCCTTTTGCATATCCGTTTCAAAAAAGCGTATTTTATTTTCTGTATTTACCGCTTTTGCTTTTTTTAGCGCCCTTATTATTGCTTCGTCGCTCGCATTTTCTATGCCTATATTTTCGCCCTTTTTTGCCTCGTCTCTGCTGAGATATGCGTGCTTTGCCTCCGGAAATTTCAAAGAAATCTTCCTTCGTATTTCTTCTCCCGAATAATCCGGATCCGTAAATATGATAAGGCCGTTAGTTTCGTTTGCTTTTTTTAAAAGCTCCCAAGTCTGTTTTTTTATGCCAAAGCCGTGAGTTTCTATCGTCGTGCATTCGACTGCTCTTTTTACCGCTATCGTGTCGTCTCTGCCCTCAACTACGACAAATTCTTTTATTCTCATTTGTCACCGCCGTCCTCACTGCTGTCATTCTCACCAGGAAGCATATATAAAATTTCTCCCGGCAAAATCAGATGTAACTGCTCTCTTGCTTCTTTTTCTATATAGTCAGTGCTTTTTACATCCTTTTTCTCGTCTTTTAGTTCGTCTCGTTGTTGCTCAAGTTTTGTTTTTTCTTCGGTCAGATTGCTTTTTTCCATCCTGAGAGTGATTATTTTATATGTCGAATATCCAAGCGTCAACACCAAAAAAGCAATAACTAAAAGATAAGTCAGTGCCTTTCTCTTTAGCTGCTTCTTTTTTCTCGGAGAAAGCGGCTCTCTTTTTGCTTTTCTTCGCCTCTCCGATCTTTTCGCTTTTTTTTGCTTGCGTCTTATCGCCTTTATGTCGATAATGTTTTTTTCTGACATCAATTTCCTTTCTTTCTCATCACGCTACATTTTAACCTCGAGCGTTCTTTTGATTATACCACACTCCGCTTTTAAATAGTTAATTGTTACAATTTTAAAAGTTTTGCATTTTAAATATCTGTGCCGCTTCCTCTGTTTTGGCTTTATGATATGTATACTTCATAATGAGGAAAATAAGGATCGCCAAAATGATAAAGCTTGCAATTAAACTTCCTATCGGGAATATATATCCGGTTATCCTCTTTCCATAATTTGTCATTCCAAAAGCGAACATCAATCCTATCAAAGAAAGTGGCAAGGCATATGCAAAAATCCTGCAACCGAGCATTATACTTTCCAAATAGATCATCTTTTTTAGCGACTTTGGAGTCATACCAAGCGATGCAAGGGATGCAAATTCTATTCGCCTTATGTCGATATTTGCAACAACCGTATTGAAAACATTTGCAATTGCTATGATAAAAATCAAAAATACAAATCCAAATGAAAATACCCTTACAAGGCTCATAAGACTCCTTGCCTCTTCCCTTTCGCTCTGCATATTCGTCAAATGATCCTGCGAAAGCTTCTCGCTTTGGCATGCCGACTGCATCGCTTCATATGTCTTGTCCGCATTGTCCGCTCTAAATAGTGCCTTGCCTTTTATCGAACCCGATATTGCATCTGCTGTTATATTTTTTGCTGCGGATTGCGACATCAAAATCACAGGATTATCAAATGACAGAAGCAAGTCGTTTGGCATTTCCTCTACATATCTGTCTATATCTAAAGTAACTTGCATACCACCGCCACTGCCACTGACTGCCTGCGGGCGATTATTTTTGATAAATTCATCGTCGCCTTTAAATTTGCCCTCTCTTACGTCATATTTGCTGAGCATCGAAACCGCTACTGCTTTTTGCTTGTCCGCATCAAAATATCCTTCCGTATTTATCCCTTCCTTGCGCAGATAAGATGTAAAAGTTTCGTCATCTAATATACAAAGCTCATACTCTAACGGAATCCCCGCACTTGTTACATTCAATATAATGGAATTAACATATGCGCTATCTGTCACTCCGTCTACATTTATCAGTGCTTCGTATGCCTTTTGGGCTTCCTCCTCTTCATCGCTTATATACGATATATCATATCCGTCAGCGTTGCCCCACCTTGCGGTTATGCCTGCCTGCATATATATCACTGCCGCTGTTGTCGTCACAAGCATTACTATACTCATCACGACAGATACTATCGTATATCTGTAGCTTTTGCTGTGCTTTTTGAAATTTCTTTCTGCAAGCAAAAGTTCTATTCCTCCTATTTTTTTGAGAATCTTAGCCCACAGCTTTTGGCTCCTCTCCCATTGTGGTTTCTTTTCCTTTTTTTCTTTTTTGCGCTCTCTTTTTCTTTCCCGGATAGGTCTTGTATGCCCCGCTCTATACGCCGGTACGGTTATAGATATATATACCGCCACAAGTGATATTATGAGCGACAAAAAGACGGTATTTGCATCTATGGTAAATGTCGGCAATGTTGTAGTATTTGTGCTAAATATCGACGCAATTTTCTTTCCAAAAATTTTAGTCGCAAGGGACGCACCTGCTATTCCAAATAAAATCCCAAGCGGAAGGCTTATAACTGTATAAAAAATCCCCTCGTATACTGTAATCCTTCTGAGCTGGTTTTCGGTCGCACCAACAGAAGCAAAAATTTCAAAGTCCTTTCTCTTCTCCCTTACAGAAATAGAAAAAGTATTATACATAAGCATATAACTGCCAAATACGATTACCGCCAAAAGTATCACCGTAAAGAAAAACATCAGACCCATACTTTTTATATCGACCACATCTCCTGTAATGCTGAGAAGCTCGTCATTATATGACACCTTGTCGCTGTTTGGATAATATTTATCTAAAAGAAGCTTTACTTTTGCATAGTTTGCATCGCCAAAATAAGTAACAACGCTGTTTAATACAGGTTTGCTCTCATATGTAATCGCTGTGTATCCTGCCGCCATATATGGCTCTATCGGAAGTCTCTCAGAAATACCGACAACCTTATACATTCTTTTGCTCTTTGCGCTAAATGTTTCATCTCCCGCATCATATGGCGTTTCTTGATCTAACTCTTCCTTTTCGGCATTTAGTCTCTGCCCGAGCTCAAGCGTTATCTCATCTCCAATTTTATATTGCACTCCGCCATTAGTCGTAAGATGCTTCGGCAAGACTATTTCGCTTTCGCTTGTAGGCATATGACCTTCGTCGAGAACAAGTCCGCTTATCTTCTCAAGCCCCTCGTCCAAGTTTTCTAAAAATAGAAATGGCTTTTGCGGGTTATCGCTGTTTATATATGCATATCCCACCGCTTGCGCGTCTCCGAATTCGAGTTTTTCCTTTGTTGCCTCCTCGCGCATTTCATCGCTCATATTTTTGACCGACGCCGTCCAGTTGCCGTAACTTGCTTTTACTTTGCCCTCTAAAAAGTTTTGCACTGTTGACGACATACAAAGAACAGCCGTTATCATCGCAACCGAAACTATAACGCCTACCAATGTCGCTGCCGTTCGTATTTTATTTTCTTTTAGCGATCTTTTTGTCGCCTCAAAAAATACGCTCCTCATCTGGTTTGCTCATCCCTTATTATCTTGCCGTCGTCAAGTGATATTATCCTGTCCGCCTGAAGAGCTATTTCCTCGTCATGGGTTATAATCACCGTTGTCTGCTTGTATTTTTTGTTCGACCTTTTAAATAGCTCTATTATATTTTGCGAATTCCTGCTGTCAAGATTGCCTGTCGGCTCATCCGCAAGCAATATCGCAGGCGCATTTATAAGGGCTCTGCCTATCGAAACTCGTTGTTGTTGCCCGCCCGAGAGCTCTGTCGGAAGCTGTTTTTCTTTGCCCGAAAGTCTAAGCATATCAAGCATCTCCGTAACTCTTGCAGGATTTAAATTTTTGCCGTCAAGCACCGCAGGGAGCATTATATTTTCTTCCACATTTAAAATAGAAAGTAAATTGTAAAATTGATAAACTATTCCAATTTGCCTTCTTCTAAAAATTGCTCTCTCATCCGGCTTTAATTTATATATGTCAGTACCATTTATAAAAACTCTGCCACTTGTCGGTGTTTCTACTCCGCCAAGTAAATGAAGCAACGTCGATTTGCCCGAACCTGACGGTCCCATAATCGCAACAAAATCGCCCTGCTTTACCGTGAAGCTGACATCTTTTAGTGCCTCTGTTTTATTTTCTCCTGCGCCATATGTCTTACTGAGATTCTCCGCTCTGAGGATTTCCATCTACAACTCCTTTGTAAAACTTAATCGTAAATTTTGTGCCACCGTTTTTTCTGTTTTCTGCCTTTATCGTTCCATTTTGATTTTGAATTATCATCTTAGAAAGGGCCAATCCTATGCCAACGCTTGATTCGGCGCTGTCCTTTCCCTTATAAAATCTCTCAAATATGTGTGGCAAATCTTCCTTCGAAATGCCTGGGCCATTGTCTTCTATCGTTATTTTAGTATAAAGAACATTTTCGCTGACCCGCACTGCGATATGCCCGCCTTCCGGTGTATGTTCCATACAATTTTTTACTATATTGGAAATAGCTTCTATGCTCCAGTTTATATCGCCTATAAACAATTCGCCCCCCTCAGCCGTATAGTCAAAGAGCTGTTCTCTTATTTCAAGCGGTATCATTATCGACTCCGCCGCTCTTGCTACAAGCTCTGCCGTTGAAGTTTTTTCTTTTTTCATCACGACGATGCCCGCATCAAGCTTTGATATCTTTAAAAGCGAAGAAATCAGCCAGTCGAGTCTCCTTAGATGTACATTTATTTCCGAAACGTATTTTATGCGTTCCTCATCGGTAAGATCTTTTTTTTGCAAAAATGACATTAAAAGATTTATAGTTGTTAAAGGCGTTCTCAGCTGATGCGAAATGTCTGCGATCGAGTCTGTAAGGTATATCTTTTCCTTTTGCAAAAGATATGCCCCTTCTCGTATTTTAACCGTCATCTTTTTTATCTCGCTTTCGAGTACAGCAAAATCGCCCTCTTTGACATCTTCAAGAGCGACAAATGTATCACTATGCAAAATCATATCTATTGTCTCTGCGAGTTTAGTTATTTTTAAATACCTCTTTTTGTCCATATAAAGAGATATTGTCATAAATGCGATGCATGTAACAAGCACAACCACCCCTGTCATAAGGTTTGTCTTGAAGCCTACAACGCACATAACAAAGCTTATTACGATATATAGAGCTAACAAGCTCTTTGCGTCTTTATTTCTTAAAAAATGCAATCAGTCACCTACTTTATATCCTAAGCCTCTTATAGTTTTAATGATCGTTGGATTTTGTGGATCATCCTCTATCTTTTCCCTAAGCCTTTTTATATATACTGTAAGAGTATTGTCGTTGACAAATTCGCCGGCAATGTCCCAAATTTCTTCGAGTAATTTATTCCTGGAAAGCACAACGCCCTTGTTGTTTAAAAATACCAAAAGCAATCTGTATTCCAAAACCGAAAGGAATATTTCTTCACTTCCCTTATGCACAGTGCCTTTTAAAGAGTCAACCTTAAGATCTCCGATTTCTATAACAGATTTGGTTTTGTCATTTCTGCGCAGGATATTTTTTATCCTCGACACAAGCTCTCTTGGTCTAAAAGGTTTTGTAATATAATCGTCTGCGCCCATATCAAGACCTGTAACTGCGCTCGCCTCGTCATCGTAAGCAGTGATAAATATTATCGGCACATCCTTATTTCTGTTTCCTGCCGTATTTGCTTTTGCTGCCGAACAAATCGCATATCCGCTACCGTCCGGCAAAGAAATATCCAAAAGTATCAAATCAAAGCGCTGTTCGTCTAAGATGTCTAAAGCGTCCGATTGTCTCATCGTAGTTACAACCTCAAAGCCCTCGCCTTTGAGGAGTTCCTTTAGATTTTGTATGATATTTATATCGTCTTCAACTAATAAAATTTTACTCATATTTTTACCTTTCATTTATCTTTCTTTCTTATTTTTTCAGCTTCTCTTCTGTGCTCCCTTTAATACTTCATTATACCAACGGCAAATTGACTTTTCAACTTTTTGAACATATAATCGTATTGCAGTTTTAAATATGATAATACTCATATTACAAGCTTGGAGGCTAAATTATGACAAGAAAATTTGATAAATCAGAAGTAATAGATCCAAATGGAACAGTCACAAAAAAGTATAAGATCCAATATAACGAAATAGGCACAACCTTTTGCCTCAAACCGCAAAGAGCCGCAGAGCTTTGCCAAGATACGGCGGTAATGCACAGCGACCTTGCCGGATACTCGTTAGATTTTTTTAAAGAAAACTGCTGCGGATGGGTCTTGACTTCGTGGCATCTTGTTTTTAACTCTCTCCCTCGCGAAAACGAGGAACTCTCAATAACAACTTGGGCAAGACCTTATAGAAGACTGCAGGCAGATCGAAGCTTTAGGGGCGTCAATAAGGACGGCGAAGAGTCTTTTCGTGCTATGAGTCGCTGGTTTTTATTCGATACAACAAAAAGAACGCCAAAAAGGCTTCCTGAAGGCTTCTTTGAAGAATATATCATCTCCCCTCTGCCTCTTGCCATCGAGGGCGAGGATTTTTCACAGACAGACTTATCTCTTTTTTCGCCTAAAAAAACTCGCCTTTTTGAGGTAACCAGACGAGATCTTGATTCTAATTTTCATACAAATAATATAGCTTATTTTGATTGGGCTTTTGACGATATCGACGATGATATTTTTATAAAATATGATATCCATGACCTTTATGCCACATATGTCAAAGAAACTACAAAGGGAGACAAAATAAAAAGCCGATACCTCTCTCGCATTATCGACGGTAAAACGATTGAGGTTACCAGCATTTTTTCCGATCCTGACGATGACCAAATGGTCTACGCACGTATTTCGTCTGTCTGGATTTTAAAGAAATAATTTTAATTTTCCGGCTGCCAATCGGCGGCCTCTTTTTCTATCTTGCTATAACATTTACATCTTGTGCCATCCTCCATAATGCCTGTATCCTTGCAAATAGGGCACCTGTAGTGTGGCTTTACATAATCTGTCGGAATCCCGTTTTCGGTAAATATCGCTTCTATCCTTCCTGTAAGCTTCGCATTTTCCGTGCGTATCCTTTGTATCGTCTTTTGTTTTTCTTCGCCTCCTGAGACTAAAGCTTTTGTGAGCGCCATATAATTGTTTTTGATCTTTTCTTCCATTTCTTTTATCTGCGGAAGCTGTGCATAGACTTCTTCTTTTCTTATCTGTGCTTCTTTCTCGGCTTTATCCTTGATATATCCATAGTACGCCAGTACATGCGCTCTTGTTACCTTGCCACTTAAATCCTTGCCTGTTTCTTTTTTCTTTTTATTTTCGAGAACCTTATTTATATAATTCATACTTGGACTCGAAATACCCGTAGTTTTTTTGCATGCCTCAAGGATTTCCTGCAGAGAATAACCAAACTCGTCAAGCCATTTGTCCATCAGCTCCGCTTCGCCCTCCGATGGATTTCTTCCTCCAAATCCAAGAGCTTTCATTATGCGATTGTGCTCATAATATCTCTGGTCTACATCTTCTAAATATCTTTCGACTTCAAAAGCTGTCTTAAATCCTCTATTTGTCCAATCCTCAACAACCTTCGCTACATAATTTGCTCTCTCTTTATTTCTTTGCTTACAATGCTTATATGCACATACGATGACCTGTGGAGTTGCACCCTGTACATCTATCCATTCCAAGATTTTAGAGGTTTCGCTACCGTTTAGAGGTCTTTTTAGAAGCTTTTCGATCTCTGTAAACATCTGCTTTGTAGCTTTATCGTCAAGTATATGTAGCGTTGCTTCTGCTTTTGCCTCTGCTCTTTTTGTATCTGTTATTTTTGCATCGGTTTTCTTTATGCCATATAGATTTTCCTTTAACCGGCAAAAAACAACCTCGCCTTGCTCTTTTTTTATTGCGCCTATTTCATACCAATACTTCCATGCTTTTTTTACTTCTTTTTCTGTAATGTGCAGGGTCTTTGCTATTTCTTCATCATCTACGGTCTTGCCCAAATCTACATACATCAAAGCAACCAGATATACCTTTACAAAGTTATCCGGCGCGGAAGGCAAATATTCATTTATAAATATGTTTTCTACTTTCGTATCAAACATATACTCATTTTGTATCTTTGCTCGTTTCATCCTATGACTTTTCTCTTTTTACTTGCTCTTTTATTTTTGCAGATTTGCAAATCTCGTATATTTATTTTGCCATGCGACCTCTACAGTGCCGATCGGTCCATTTCTGTGTTTTGCAATCTTTACTTCACAAATTCCAGGCTTTTCGGTCTCCTCGTTGTATGCCTCATCTCTATACAAAAACATTACAACATCGGCATCCTGCTCTATCGCTCCCGACTCCCTCAGGTCTGCCAAGATAGGCCTGTGATTTTCTCTGTTTTCCGGTGCCCTCGAAAGCTGTGACAGTACTATAACCGGACAGTCTATCTCTCTTGCCAGCAATTTTATACCTCTCGAAAGGCTTGTAATCTCCTGCTGCCTGTTGTCTGCTCGTCGTTCGCCTTCCATTAGCTGCAAATAGTCGATGATGATAAGGTCAAGCCCTTGCTCGGCTTTCATCCTGCGGCATTTATTTTTCATCTCCATGAGCTTCACTCCCGGAGTATCGTCGATAACGATTTGCATCGAGCTGAGAGTATCAAGCGCACCGGACATGTTGTCCCAATCTTCCCCATCTACCTCGCCTGTACTCATTTTTTGAGCCTCAACTCTTGATTCCATAGATAAAAGCCTCTGTCCAAGCTGTTCTTTTGACATTTCAAGACTAAATATAAGCACCTTAGCATCGCTCTTTTTTGCCGCATTTAATGCAATATTTAGTGCAAATGCTGTTTTTCCCATGGAAGGTCTTGCAGCCAAAACTATCATATCCGACTTCTGAAATCCGCTTAACTTCCTGTCAACATCTGTCAGACCACTCGGCACTCCTGTCACACTGCCCTTTGTTTGTGAACGCTGCTGTATCTGTTTAAAATTCTTTAATATAATTTTTGATATCTCTGTTAGCTCTCCATGCTGTTTGCCCTTTGCTATATCAAAAATGCCCTTTTCGGCAAATTCGAGAATATCAAGAGTTACCTCGCTACCTTCGTAGCTTTTTGCCGATACCGTATCAGAAACCTGTATGAGCTTTCGCAATATCGCTTTTTCTGCCACTATCTTTGCATACTCTTTTACATTCGAAACCGTAGGCACCTCAGAAGAAAGCTGGGCAATATACGCACGCCCTCCGACAGCCTCAAGCGTTTTCCTTTTTATGAGCTCCTCTATAACCGTAATCATATCGACCGGCACATTGTCCTTTTGCAAAAGCAGCATCGCCTCGAAAATTTCTTTATTTGCCTTGCTATAAAAGTCCTCTGCTGTTATCTCGTCAATAACATCATATATGGCTTCCTTGCTCAGCATCATAGCTCCAAGGACTGATTTTTCTGCCTCTAAATTGTGCGGTGGGATTCTTTCCATTTTTCTTTCCTATCCTTTTTGTACTATTTTACAACAATCTCTACCTTTAGTGTTGCTGTCACTTCCGGATGTAGCTTTACCTTTAGCTGTGTTGTACCTGCCTGCTTTATAGGCGCATCAAGCAAAATCTTCTTTTTATCAAGCTCTATACCAAATTGCTCCTTGCATTCCTTTGCAATCTCCGCCGAAGTAATAGAGCCAAAAAGCTTACCGTTTTCTCCTGCCTTTGTCTCTATTTTTACTGTTGCTTTTCCTATCTTTTCAGAAAGCTTTTCGGCTTCCTCCTTGCGCTCTGCCTCTTGCTGTGCTGCGATTGCCTTTTGATGCTCTAAATTTTTGAGATTTCCTGCTGTCGCTTCCTTTGCAAGTCCCTTTGGAAAAAGCATATTCCTCGCATATCCGTCATTTACTTTAACAACGTCACCCTTTTTACCCTTGCCTTTAACATCGGCTAATAATATTACTTTCATTTCGCATCTCCTATAAATTTTTTGATTTTTTCTACAACTTCTTTAGGCTTCATATCCGTCTGTGCACCTGCCGTATTGAGGTGTCCGCCACCATTAAACCTTTCCATAATAACCTGTACATTTACTTCGCCTACGGATCTTGCACTTATAACCGTCTTATCCTTGTCGTCTACACCTATCGCAAATGACATTTTTATACCTCTTATCATCAGTAGCTCGTCTGCGATCTGTGAGCATATCATCTGTGCGTCCTCATCCTTTCCCTCGCATACCGCAAACGTCACATCGCCTGTAAACTCTGCGCTGTTGATCGCCGCCGCTTTGCTCATAAAGATTTTTTTCTCTACCTGGAAAAGCCTTTTTACATTGTAAAGATCTGCACCGGCGCGTCTTAGCCAAGCCGCAGCCTCAAAGGTTCTCACTCCTGCTTTGACCGAAAAGTGATTTGTATCTACAAAGATTCCTGCCAAAAGTCCTTCGGCCTCGAGCTTTTTAACTTGTTTTCTTTCTATCATATATTGCAAAATCTCTGTCACAAGCTCCGATGTCGATGATGCATACGGCTCTAAATAAATAAGTGCCGGATTTTCAAAGCCGTCCTCGCTTTTTCTATGATGATCTATAACCACAACCTTTGGCTTTTTATCGAGGATTTCAGGGCACTCTATCATACTAGGCTTATGTGTATCCACAACTATAACAAGCGAATTTTTATCTACCAAACCAAGTGCCTTTTTATTGTTTATTATATTATATTCCTCTGATTTTTTTGCTTCGTTATATAAAAGATCTAATGCCTCGCCAAAAGCATTGACTACTATGTATGTTTCCTTTTTTAGCGGTTGCGCCAGTCTGCTTATACCCATCGCAGAGCCAAAAGCGTCCATATCCGGGTTTTTATGTCCCATAATAAACACCTTTGAGGCTTCCTCTATCAGCTTCTTGAGGCCATAGCCTATAACTCTCGACTTGCCTTTGTTGGCTTTTTCTACAGTCTGCGCCTTTCCTCCAAAATAATATATGTCTTCCACATCTCTGACCACCGCCTGGTCTCCGCCTCTGCCCTTTGCAAGATCAAGTGCCTGCTGTGCAAGCTCGGTATTTTCTTCCGGGGATTTGCCCTGCATACCGATACCTATGGAAAGCGTAATCGGAAATTCAACGGTGCTTTCTATTTCCCTTATCTCATCTAAAATAGGAAATTTTGCCTCCATCTGCTGTCTGCAGTTTTCGACATTAAATACGAGATTGTAGCAAAACGAATTTTGCCTTATCACGGCGGCTTGCATTCCTGCCGCCCACTGGCGTATGATAGCATCTATCTTTGTTACCATCGCCATTTGTTTTTCTGCCACAGTTCCCGAATTTAGCTCGTCGTAGTTGTCTATATTGACAATACCAAGGCACATTTTTTCGTTTTCGTATTTTTGCTTCGTTTCATTTAGCGCAGTAATATCCACGAAAAAAATATATATCTCTCTGCTATGCTTATCGTCTTTTCCCTCTTTAAGAAGTAACTCGAAATCTTTATTATTTCTTTCAAGATACAGCTTTTCGCCACTCTTTGCCGCATCAAGCATGGTCTCATATTTTATGCCCGTCAAAACGAAAATATCAGCTCCTTCGATTCCTTCGTACGAAAAGACTTCGCTCATGCGACTGTTTGTCGCAAGTATCTTGCCTTCACCCGAGACGACGCACATCGGCATAGGAATGTTTTGCTCAAAGCATTTATTTTCTTTTCCTTGTTTCATCTATCTCTTCCCCGCTCCTTTGGTTATTCTAAACCTGATATTTATAAGCAGATCTATTACGCCAAGCATAAATAATGCCGTATGTCCAATAGGGATTATCCATAGTGCTACGCATATCAAAAACGGGATAATTCGTGGCCTTCCTCTTTCCTTGAAAAACAGGAAGATAACTCCGATACCTTGCAGTCCTATGATAGCTTGCACAAGGATATTGATATTTACTATTACAACCCCCGCGCCTGTGAGTCCAATGGCTTTTAAAAGATATCCTGCAAGATAAATCAAAAACCAGCCTATTACATCATTTGGCTTAAGCGCAAAATTTCGCATATAAGCAAACGGTTTTTCGCCTTCTCTAAAGCGCAGACGTACGATAAAATTGTATTCTATATATGAAATAATCGCACTCATTATTATAATTACGCTCGGTACTAAAGATTGCATAACCTTGCATGCAGCCGTCAGTTCTTTTACCGCTTCGTCCTTTTCCATGCCAAGAGCATCTAAAAAAGTCTGGTTATTTGCTATCGTTTCTATACTGTCCTTATAAAGATTAGTCACATAATCGCCTAAACTTTCCCCTGAAAGATATGCGACTAAAAATACGCAGACAGCTCCTGCACATGCAAAAATTGTGCCAAGACCGATCGTATAATACGGATCTAATTTCTTTTTTACAAGCCCGCTCATCAATATTGGCGGGAGCACTATTATCATTAAAAATATTATCTCAAAATACATAACTTCTCCTCTTTGATAGTGTCTTGTAATTATATCACAAAATCCCGAACTTTTGAAAGTTTCGGGATTTGTTTTTTAGTCCTTTTTACTTGTGTAGCAAATAAATTACTAATCAGCCTGGTAAGGCAGTAATGCAACTATTCTTGCTCTTTTGATTGCCTTAGTTACTTCTCTTTGATGTACTGCGCAAGTGCCTGTAACTCTCTTAGGAAGAATCTTGCCTCTTTCTGTTACAAACTTCTTGAGTGTTTCTACATCTTTGTAATCTATTGTCTTATTTTTGTCGGCACAGAACTGACAAACTTTTTTTCTTCTGTATCCGCCTCTTTTTCTTTCCATCTTGACCTATCTCCTTTCGTTAGAATGGTATATCTTCATCTTCTATCGCCTGGAATCCTTCCGGAATACCCTCTTGCGAAGTTGATGTTACAGGAGCTCCCTGCTGTCTGTCTCCCCATTCTAAAAATTCTACCCTATCTGCGACAACCTCTGTCGTATAAACTTTCCTGCCGTCTTTTTCGTAGCTTCCTGTCTGTATACGACCCTGGATTGCAACCAACTTTCCCTTAGTTAGATATCTTTCGCAGTTTTCTGCCTGCTTGCCAAATACTACAACGTTAGGAAAATCAGCGCCTCTGTCCTGGCCGTCTCTGCCCGGAACCCTGTTGATTGCCACCGAAAATCTCGCTATCGCAAGTTGTGAGTTTGTATATCTCACGTCGGGATCTCTTGTTAATCTACCAATGAGTACAACATTATTCATAGTGCGTCCTCCTATTTTTCTTCCTTACTTATAATCATATGTCTGATTACATTGTCAGAAATACGCAATCTTCTGTCAAGCTCTTTTGGTAGCTCTGTGCTTGCGGCAAATTCGATAACAACATAATATCCTTCGTTTTTCTTTTGGATTGGATATGCAAGTCTTCTAAGCCCCCACATATCTACCTTTTCGACTTCGCCGTCAGCACTGATAATGCCTTTTACAGCCTCGATTGTCTCTTCTTTTACAGAATCTTCAAGAGTCGAGTCAATGATGAACATTATTTCATACTTTTTCATTTTTTCACCTCCCTGTGGACTAAATGGCATCAGCCCTATTGCTGATGCAGAGAAAGTATAAATTTTCGTACCTTTCTATTATACACGAAAAAGTTTTGAAATCAACCTTTTCCGTGCAGGTTTTTACTTCTTAGTCTCCGCCGAGTGACCTTTGATTGTGGATAGCAATAAGCCGGATAGTATCAGTCCTGCGCCGATCATCCCATTTATGCCAAGGCTTTCACCTAAAAATACGCATCCTAATATCGCCGCCGAAAGCGGATTTAGTCCCGTATAAAGTCCTGCGGTTTCTGTGGATATGTGTCGCTGTGCTACAGGTTGCAAGGTAAATCCAAAGCCTGTGCATATCACTGCAAGCGCAACTAAAGGTAGCCATTCTATTGGCTGCGCCGGTAGCTGTGGTGCTTCAAATATAAATGTGGCTATCGTTGCAAAAACGCCCATAAATATAACCTGCCATATGCCTATCAAAAGGGTATTGCCCTCCTTTGACAGCCTGCCTGTTACGATAATTGCTATCGCATACAAAAATGCCGCCAATATGCACATCGCCTCGCCTATTCCAAGTGATATACTGCCTCCCCTAAGAGTCAAAAATCCAACTCCCGCAAGCGTTATAAGACCACAACCTACATATATCTTTTTTGGCGCCCTTCTCAAAAGCACCGCCTCTATAAGTGGCACAAATACTATTGCAGTATTTTCTAAGAAGGATACCGTTTGAGTGTCCGTATATTTGAGCCCAAACATCTCTGCAGACATAACAAGGAAAAAGGTAAATCCTATTATGGCTCCTTTTTTTATAACCTTTTTGTCGCTCTTAGCTACACTCTTCCTAAAAATAATTACTAAAAATATCGTTGCGAGTATAAAACGCAAGCTGAGCACATTAAAAGGACCCATGCCCGATATCATATGCTTTGACATGATATATGATGTGCTTCTTGCTATTATTACTCCTGCCATCAGCAGTTTTGCTTGATTTTTTGTCATTTTTCTCTCCTCTTGACAAAATTATAATACGGGAGTATCTTTGAGTAAATTTACAATATTTCAACTTTTCTTTGATTTTTTCTCAAAATAGGGAGCAGAGATTTTATGAATACAGAAAAATTTGAGGTTTTGCTTTCGGTAATAAAAACAAAAAATCTCTCAAAGACAGCGCAAGAGCTTGGCTACACTCCGTCAGGCGTAAGCAGGATTATCCAGACATTAGAAAACGACCTCGGCTTTCCTCTTTTTGTGCGTGCCAAAAAAAATCTTGTGCCAACAGCAAATTGCAAAGCACTGATACCTTTCGTCAATACCTTTTTAAAAAGCGCCTCTGATATAGAGAGCTTCTCGTCTGCTGTTTGCGGCCTTCTTAAGGGGACTCTTACGGTTGGCACTTCTGCAAGTATGTACTATGCGCCGCTTGTAAAAATTATAAAAGATTTTAATTTAGCATATCCTGATGTCAAATTTAATATCGTAGAGGATACGAGCACACACTTTGCAACAGCTCTTGAGCAAGGGGAAATAGATTTTTGTATTATGAGTCGTAGAGAGGGCGACTTTTTATGGGAGCATCTTTGCTATGACGAGCTCATCATCTGGGCAAATAAGGAGCATCCTTTTGCAAAATCAAATGGCATCCCTATTGATCACCTCTATAAAGAAAAATTTGTCGACATCTATCTAAATATTGATACCGACAAAAAGCGTTTTTTTGAAAAATTTAATATAGCACCCGATGTCCAATACACAGCAAATGACCTGTTTGCATATTATTCAATGGTCGAAGCAGGTCTTGGTATAGCTGTCGCAAACAGAAATTATACAGGCAATTTTAAAGGCGATGTCGCTTCTGTCAGCCTTGATCCTCCATATTTTATAGAGCTTGGTATCGCCACTCCAAAGGAAGCAGCCCCTTCCCCTGCCGCAAAGATGTTTTGGGACTTTGTAAAATCACAAAAAAAGACAGAGCTCTTAAGCTCTATCTCATTACTTCCATAAGATTTCCGGATAAATGCCCTTGTCTTTTAAAGCCTGTAGGGCATTTTTTACATCTTCCTTGTCCTGCTTATATGTTACTCCATGCCACCTGTCCTGCGATCTTAAAACCTTGCATGTCGCTTTGCCCTCTTTTATTAGATCGTCTGTAACCTTTGGTATCAAGTACTCTGCACCCTTTGGATTTTGCTCTAAGGCTTCGTCCAAAAAAGCCGGCAATCTTGCTTCAAGCTCCTGCATCATTTCGCTTGTATATCCCCAAAAATTCATAGACACCTGTTTGTCCTCATCGAGTGGTATCCATTCCTTTTCGTCTTCGGTATAAGCGATTTTATCGCCACGCCTCATTATCTTAGTTCTCTCTACTATATCAGCGAGAAAGCCATTTTTATCAACCTCGCATATACCGCGCGCAACATGGCCGTTTTCTGTTATAGTATTTTTGAGCATATAGGAAACCATCGCAAAGCTTCCCTTTTTATTTTCTGTTTTTACGAGAAAGTCATAGATTTCTTGGAATGCTCCGGGGCCATAATAATCATCTGCATTTATAACCGCAAACGGTCCTTTTACAAGCTTACGCGCCGTCATGATCGCATGACCTGTCCCCCAAGGCTTTTCTCTTTCGGCAGGTACTTTATATCCCGCTGGTAAATCATCAAGCCTTTGGAATGCATATTCTATCTCAATATACCTTCCCGCTCTGTCTGCCACAAGCTCATCAAAAGCTTCTTTCATTTCCTCTTTTATTATAAATATAGCCTTTTTGAAGCCCGCCATCATCGCATCATAGAGCGAAAAATCGAGGATTATCTCACCGGCATCTGTTATCTTGTCTATCTGCTTGAGCCCGCCATATCGTGAGCCCATACCCGCAGCCATAATAACTAATACCGGTTCTTTGCTTTTTTCTGTTTTCATCTTATTGGTTGTCCTCTTCGTCATATCTTTCTTGTACATCCTTTAGCATCTCGCCCTCTTCTACGATGTCAGCTTCTACTGTGTCGAGGCGTTCCTGCTTTGCCTTTTCCTTTGCACGCATTTTTTCTTTCCATTTTTCTTTTTCCTTTTTAGGTGGATAAAAATACAGTGCCACTCCTGACAGGCATGTCATTCCAATAAATGCCGCACCTAATACATCCGAGGCATAATGCACTCCGAGATAAACTCTGCTCAAGCTTATGAGAAGTGCTAAAATCACCAAAGGCACCGCGTAAAGTGCCGCCTTCTTTTTGCTGCTTACATTTTTGCAAATTATATATGCAAGCAATATAAAGACTGCTATCGCTGTCG
>CAVHCP010000008.1:36931-44387 GCA_963634825.1 uncultured Porphyromonadaceae bacterium
GCGCGGCAATAGACACTATACAGTTTGGTTTCGTCGCAAAAAAAGAGCTCGGCAAGATTCCGCTATATGGCAAATGGATGGAACGCATACGAAGCGTTATGATGGATAGAGATAATCCAAAGGAGTCCCTAAAGGCCATCATGCAAGGAATTGCCTTACTCAAAAAAGGATATTCGCTTGTGATATTCCCTGAAGGTACAAGGAGTAAGGGTGGCGATATGATTGACTTCAAGCCCGGCTCTATGAAGCTTGCTACAAAGCCAAAAGCTCCTATCATACCTGTGAGTCTTGACGGCTCAAATACAATATATGAAGATACCGGAGTCATATCCTCCGGCACAATAAAGGTAATGTTTCATCCTGCAATCGAAACGGCATCGCTTGCAAAGACCGATGAAAAAAAACTAAATGACGAAGTACACGATATTATCAAAAAAGGCGTTGAGGAATTAAAAAACAAGAGGTAGCTTATGCCTCTTGTTTTTTGTCATATATCCTTTTTTTGAGTTTCTTAAAATTAAATGCCTATTCCCATATTTTTCTTGGTACGAGCGACAACCTCACGTGCTATTTTGTCTGCCCTCTTTGCACCGTCCTTTAATACTTCTATAAGCTCATCCGAATGTCTTATCTGCTCGTATTTTTCTTTTATAGGAGCAAGCCCTTTAACTACAACCTCAACTAAGTCTTTTTTGAAATCGCCGTAGCCCTTACCCTCATATTTCTTTTCGATATCTGCTATCGACAAATCCGAAAATGCAGTATAGATATTCATAAGGTTGCTGATGCCCGGCTTGTTTTCTTGGTCAAACTTTACTACTCCGTCCGAGTCTGTAGTCGCCTTCATAATCGCCTTTTTGATTTTTGCTTCATCGTCTAACAACGATATTCTCGAAAGCTCATTTTCTGCGCTTTTGCTCATCTTTTTTGTAGGATCATCAAGTGCCATTATCTTTGCGCCTTCCTTTAGATATCTGCCTTCCGGCATTACAAAGGTTTCTCCGTATTTATTATTTACACGTACACAAAGATCCCTTGTCAGCTCTATATGCTGTTTTTGATCTATTCCGACCGGCACAATGTTTGTATCATATACAAGTATGTCTGCTGCCATAAGCACAGGATACATAAAGAGTCCTGTTCCTACTGATTCTTTGCCCTTGCCCTTATCTTTAAATTGTGTCATCCTTGAAAGCTCTCCTGTATATGATGAACAAGTTAAGAGCCACGAGAGCTCCGTATGTGCCGGTACTGTTGACTGCACAAATACGATACTCTTTTTTGGATCTATGCCGATTGCCAAGTAAAGAGCTGCAACATCTAAAATATGTTCTTGCAAAACTGTAGGTTCTTGCTCCACTGTTATCGCATGTAGATCTACTATGCAATATATGCAGTCGTGTTCATCCTGTAATTCTACAAATTGCTTCAACGCTCCAAGATAATTTCCAAGATGGATATTACCTGTAGGTTGTACTCCCGAAAAAACTCTACCCATTTTTCTTTCCTTTCCGATCTTTGATCTTTTTATTATCTTATTACCCCTTTAGCTCCTTTGCAAACTGTTCTAATATCTTTTTTTCGGCTCTTGAAATAGTCATTTGCGACACGCCAAGCTCTCTTGCAATCTCACTTTGAGATTTGCCCTCAACAAAACGATTTTTAAAAATATATCTGTTTGTACCGCTTAGACTGTCGAGCACCTTTTGGATAATCTCATAATTTTCGATATCCTCATATCCCTTTTCGTCTTTTGCCGTAAATTTCTCGAATATCGAAGTGCCTCCCTCTTCGCCATTTTCATCAAATGTTTGATTTAGCGAAAGAGCTCCATATGCCGCGCTACTTTCCATTGCGCGCAGGATCGTCTTTTCCTTTTCGCCCATCGCCTCTGCTATTTCGGAAACGGTCGGCTTGCGCCCAAGCTTTGCCGTCAACTCCTCACGCACCTTGACCATCGCAGAAGAAATCTCTTTCATATGGCGTGGCACCTTGACACTCCAGCCTTTGTCACGAAAATGTTTTTTTATCTCACCAAGTATCGTTGGCGTTGCAAAACTTGTAAATTCGAAACCCTTCGTGGGGTCAAATCTCTCAACCGCCGAAATAAGCGCTATCGCACCTACCTGATATAAATCGTCATAATCTATCCCCTTGCCGAGATATTTTTTTATGAGAATATCGACAATATAAAGATATTTTTCCACTATTTTGTTTCTCAGCTCTGTGTCCCTATTTTCATAATACTTAAGAAATAGTTCCTTATCACGCATGTTTTTTCACCAAGGTTATCTTTTTGCCACCGTCCGCTGTATTTTCGACATCTATTCTGTCCATTATGCTTTTTATAACAAAAACACCGAGATCTCCCTCGTTTGGACAATCTAAACATATATCGCATTGCTTTTTGACATTATGAGCACTTGAAGATGAAATTTCAATCTTAAATTCGTCTCCATCTATGTCTATCTCAAGCTCGTACTCATCACACCAAAAGTCATAGCCGTGACAAACTACCGCCTTGCATGCTTCTACAGTTGCCATTCCTATATCCTCTGCAGTATTGGCATCAAAGCCGGCTGCAACTGCCGATGATATAACTGTATCCTGACATATCTTTATATATTCCGGTTTGCCCGGAAGTTTTAATTTTATTCCGCTGTTAGACATTATTACTCCTTTTCCTCTGCATCGTGAATGACCTTTGCCATAGAGATTATATTTGCATCGTCAGAGACCTTCATTATCTTGACGCCTTGCGTTGCTCTGCTAAGCTCGGAAACATCCTTTGCGGCTATGCGTATAACGATGCCATCTGAATTTATAAGCATGATTTCATCGTCCTCCTCAACAGTAAGTGCTCCTATAAGCTCTCCTGTCTTATCAAATTTTCGCTTGTCATATGTGAGGATGCCCTTACCGCCTCTGTCTTGGCTTCTATACTCTTTAACCTTTGTTCTCTTACCATAACCTTTTTCTGTCACGACAAGGAGCTCTTCCTTATTTCCATTTACGAGGCTCATTGACACCACTTCGTCATTTTCATCAAGCTTTATAGCACGCACTCCGCTCGCTGCTCTGCCCATTGGTCTTACGGTCGTCTCGTTAAATCTGATACTCTTTCCTTGCTTTGTAACTATTATCACATCGTCATTGCCCGATGTTTCCTCGATCGCAATAAGCTCATCGCCGTCCTTTAGATTTATAGCTATTATGCCATTTTTCCTATTTGTATCAAATTGTGAAAGCGCTGTCTTTTTGATAACACCCTTCTTTGTGACTGCCATAAGGAACATATCTTCCTTAAACTCTTTTATAGGAATAATCGCATTGATACGCTCCCTTTGGAGAAGGTTTAAGAAATTAACTGCCGGAGTTCCCTTTGCTGTCCTCGTTGCTTCGGGTATTTCGTATGCCTTAATTTTATGAGCTTTTCCCATATTTGTAAAGAACATCAAATAATCGTGGGTTGAAGTCATAATCAAATTTTTCACAAAGTCGTTTTCCCTCGTTGTGAGTCCTGTTATACCTTTGCCACCTCTTTTTTGAGTCTTATATGTGTCGGCAGGTATTCTCTTTAGATATCCGAGATGAGTTAGTGTAACCGCAACGCTTTTTTCTTCAATCATATCTTCCTCGTCGATTTCATTTACCGCCGCAGTTATCTTTGTCCTTCTCTCATCTGCATATTTTTCTTTTATCTCAAGCATTTCATCCTTAACTACTCCCATAAGTAGCTTTTCGTCTGCAAGAAGAGAATTATAATATGCTATCTTTTCCATGAGCTCCTTATACTCATTTTCTATTTTTTCTCTTTCAAGACCTTGAAGTCTTGCAAGTCTCATATCCAAAATAGATTGTGCCTGTATGTCTGTAAGTGCAAATCTTTCGATAAGCTTTTCCTTAGCATTATTATACGAAGCCCTTATTATTTTGATTATCTCATCGATATTGTCAAGCGCTATCCTAAGTCCCTCTAAGATGTGAGCTCTTGCCTCTGCCTTTTTGAGGTCAAATTGAGTCCTTCTTGTCAATACATCCTTTTGATGCTTCAAATATTCGTCAAGCATCTGATAAAGATTTAAAACCTTTGGCTCGCCGTCTACAAGAGCAATCATAATCATGCTAAATGTATCCTGAAGCTGTGTGTGCTTGTAAAGCCTATTTAAAGTTATCTGTGGATTTGCATCTTTTTTTAGCTCTACAACTATCCTCATACCGTGTCTGCTCGACTCATCACGAATAGTTGATATACCGTCAATCTTTTTATCCTTAACAAGCATCGCCATCTTTTCGATAAGCCTTGCCTTATTTACTTGATAAGGGATTTCGGTTATGACAATCTGCATCCTGCCTCTTGTCGTTTCCTCTATCTCCGTCTTAGACCTTACCAAAATCTTGCCGTGGCCGGTTTTATAAGCCTCTCTGATACCGCTTTTGCCGAGTATCATAGCGCCAGTCGGAAAGTCAGGGCCTTTAACTATCTTCATTATATCTTCAATAGTCGCATCTTCGTGGTCTATCATATAGCATGCTGCGTCTATCGCTTCCGCAAGATTATGAGGCGGAATAGAAGTTGCCATACCTACAGCTATACCATTAGATCCATTGACTAAAAGATTTGGAATCCTTGCAGGAAGTACTGCAGGCTCTTTTTCCTCTTCATCGAAGTTTGGCACAAAATCTACTGTTTCCTTTTCGATATCACGAAGCATTTGCAGTGCATACGGCGTCATCCTTGCCTCTGTATAACGCATCGCCGCAGCTCCGTCTCCGTCGACAGAACCAAAGTTTCCGTGACCGTCAACAAGCATATATCTTGTCGAAAAGTCCTGTGCCATTTTTACCATTGCATCGTATATAGAGCTGTCGCCGTGTGGGTGATATTTACCCATTACATCACCGACAATACGAGCTGATTTTTTATGTGGCTTATCCGGAGTAACTCCAAGCTGGCTCATACCATAAAGAATCCTTCTGTGTACCGGCTTTAGCCCGTCCCTTGCATCAGGAAGAGCTCTGCTGACTATAACGCTCATCGCATAGTCGATATACGAATTTTTCATTTCGTTGTGTATTTCGTGCTGTATCATTTTATTGTCTTCATGCATCATCTTTGTCATCGTTTTGCCCCTCCTTTCTAAATATCAAGATTTTTAACATACTTTGCGTTTTCTTCGATAAACTTTCTTCGTGGCGGTACTTTGTCTCCCATGAGAGTTGTAAATATCTCATCGGCAGCCGCAACATCATCAAGTGTTATCTGTATAAGCGTCCTGTTTGTGTAATCCATAGTTGTTTCCCAAAGCTGATGGAAGTCCATCTCACCAAGACCCTTATATCTTTGAATTGTCACCTTGCCCGGTTTTTCGGCAATCTCAGCTAAAAGCTTTTCCTGCTCTCTGTCCGAATATGTATAATAAACTTCATTCCCTTTTTTTACCTGGAAAAGAGGTGGCTGTGCCGCATATACATATCCTCCTTCTATAAGCGGTCTCATATATCTATAGAAGAATGTCAAAAGCAATGTCCTTATATGAGCTCCGTCGACATCGGCATCCGTCATAATAATAATCTTATGATATCTCAGCTTTTCGATATCAAAATCATCACCGATATTGCAACCAAAGGCTGTTATCATATTTTTTATCTCATCGCTGTTTAAAATCTTATCAAGCCTTGCTTTTTCAACATTCAATATCTTACCTCTTAGAGGAAGCACTGCCTGTCTTTTTCTGTCTCTGCCATTTTTAGCAGAACCGCCCGCAGAGTCTCCCTCTACGAGGAATATTTCAGAAAGAGCAGGATCTTTTTCCTGACAATCTGCAAGTTTACCCGGAAGAGAAAATCCCTCAAGTACGCTGTTTTTCCTTGTTATATCTCTTGCCTTTCTTGCAGCCTCTCTTGCTCTTGCAGCTTGCAAAGCCTTATTCATTATAATCTTTGCCTGAGCAGGGTTTTCCTGTAAAAATGCCGTAAAATACTCATTTGTCTTTGTCTCAACAAAGCCCTTCATCTCACTGTTTCCAAGCTTACCCTTTGTCTGTCCTTCAAATTGCGGATTTGTAAGCTTTACGGAAATTACAGCAGTAAGACCTTCTCTTACATCATCTCCCGAAAGAGGATTATCATTTTCCTTTAAAAACTTATTTTTCTTTGCATAGTCATTAAAAACTCTTGTAAGAGCAGATTTAAATCCAGATAAGTGATATCCGCCATCAACGGTATTTATGTTATTTGCATATGACATAATTAGCTCGCTATATCTGTCCGTATACTGGAATGCAACCTCGACCTCCATATCGCCCTTGCCGGTTTTATCCTTCCCTTGAGCTTCAAAATATACAATATCAGGATGAATAACTTCTTTATTTTTATTCATAAACTGGACGAATTCCTTTATACCACCCTCATAGTGAAACTCTTCTTTTTTAGGCTTTTCCTCGCGCAAATCACTTAAAGTTATTTTTATTCCTTTATTTAAAAATGCCATTTCGCGCAATCTATGCTCTAAAGTATCAAAGCTAAATACTGTTTCTTCAAAAATTTCGGGATCAGGCCAAAATGTTGTTTTTGAGCCTGTATTTTTAGCTTTGCCTATAATATGCATTTTTTCGGTAGTCTTACCTCTTTCAAAGGCTAAAGCATAAATATTGCCGTCTCTTTTTACTTCAACCTCCATCCTAGTTGAAAGAGCATTTACAACAGAGGCACCTACTCCGTGAAGTCCGCCTGATACTTTATATCCGCCACCGCCAAATTTACCGCCGGCATGAAGTACAGTATGTATAACCTCTACCGCAGGTATCTTTTCTTTTGGATGAATATCAACAGGCATTCCCCTGCCGTCATCCTCTACAGTTATAGAATTATCTTTATTTATAGCTACATTTATAGTTTTGCAAAATCCAGCAAGCGCTTCGTCGACACTATTATCAACTATCTCATATACTAAGTGATGAAGTCCTTTTTCACCTGTCGAGCCTATATACATACCGGGTCTTTTTCTTACAGGTTCGAGTCCTTCGAGCACTTGTATTTGGTCTGCACCATACTGTTGTGTGCTATTTTCTTTTGCCATCTTTCTCTCCTTATTTTTTATTTTATAAAATACATTTAATTATATAATAAAACGCCCAATTTTTCAATTTAATGGGCGTTTTTTATATTTTTTATATTAAATTACCTTTTTTTATTTTTAATACCTTTATATCACTTAATTTTTCTAATATTTCATTTGAAATTTCTGTCGTCGTTATAAAAATTTGGATATCTTTTAAAGTCTCTACTAAAAAGCTTTGCCTACTTATATCAAGCTCACTAAAAACATCATCAAGAAGTAAAATAGGACTTTCATTTTTTTCTTCTTTTAAAATTATTATTTCGGATAATTTTAGCGATAAAGCTGCCGTTCGTTGTTGTCCTTGCGAACCATACTTTCTCGCATCTATACCAT
>CAVHCP010000009.1:0-40928 GCA_963634825.1 uncultured Porphyromonadaceae bacterium
AAAAACAAGGTTTTGATCCGCAAAAGTATATCCAGATGCAGTACGAGCATATCGTAGAGCGTATAAATGAGGGAAATGGCGAAAAGCTGTATCTTGAGTTTGGTGGCAAGCTTGTTCATGACAAGCATGCGATGAGAGTGCTTCCGGGCTTCGACGAAAATGCTAAAATCAAACTATTGCAAAAACTCAGTGACCATGCTGAAGTTATCATCTGTGTTTATGCCGGCGATATTGCGACAAATAAGACAAGACAGGATTTTGGAATAACTTACGACCTTGAGGTTATGAGGCTTATTGATATCTTCAGAAACTACGGCCTTTCGATAAATAGCGTCGTAGTTACAAGATACGAAGAAAATCCTGCAGTTGATATGTTTATAAATAAACTCGAAAGAAGAGGAATCAAAACCTATACACATAAATATACAAAGGGATATCCGACAGATGTTGATGTCATAGTAAGCGAAGAAGGTTATGGAGCAAATCCGTATATCGAAACTACAAAGCCACTTTGCGTAGTAACAGGACCGGGTGGTGGCAGTGGTAAGCTTGCAACATGTCTTTCGCAACTATATCACGAAAATATCAGAGGCTGCAAAGCAAGATATGCAAAGTTTGAGACATTCCCTGTTTGGAATATCCCGCTAAAGCATCCGATCAATGTTGCATATGAAGCGGCGACAGCAGACCTAAAGGATGTAAATATGATTGACTCTTTCCACCTTGAGGCATATGGTAAGCAAGCTGTAAATTACAACAGAGACCTGGAGGTTTTCCCTGTTGTAAAGAGGATTATCGAGAAGATAACAGGCGGAGAGTGTGAATATAAATCGCCGACAGATATGGGCGTAAATATGGTCGGATATGGCATCATAGATGACGATGTGTGCAGAGAGGCTTCAAAGCAGGAGATTATAAGAAGGACTTTGATTTCGCTATGTGACTATAAAAAGGGCAAGATAGACGAGTCCTCGGCTGAGCGTGTAAAGCTTCTTATGGAAGAGGTTGAAGCACATATAGAAGACAGGAAGGTAGTGCCTGCGGCAAGAAAGTACATAGAGGCCAAAAAGGAATCAGGAGAAGCTGACGATAATATTGTAGGAGTAGCTATAGAGCTTGGGGACGGCACAATCGTAACAGGAAAAAGCTCAGAAATTATGGCGGCTGCAGCGGCTGCGCTGTTAAATGCAGTAAAGCATCTTGCTAAGATGGCAGATGAAGTACACTTGATAGCGCCACATGTGCTTGAAGGTATACAGGCACTCAAAAAAGATATTTTGAGGCAGGAAAAAACAAGCCTAAATGTTGAGGAAATTTTAAATGCCCTTACCGTATCGGCCGGTTCAAATCCAAGTGCCGAACTTGCAGTTAAGAAGCTAAAAGAGCTACGAGGTTGCAAAGCACATTGTACAGCAATATTAAATGATAAGGATGAGCATATTTTGGGAGATCTTGGTATTGACATAACCTGTGATCCGGAATATTCAACAAACAACTTATATTTTAAATAATTTCTAAAAACTCCCCAAAGCTCTTGCATAGGGGAGTTTGCTTACCATAAATATATAAACGAGGAGAAAAAGAGAAGATGTATTCGCAATTTTTTGTGATGTTCGCAATGATATTTACTGGATTTGTATTGCGAAAAATAAATTTTATAAGGGAGGAGATGAACAACAGCCTAAATAAGTTCATCGTATATTGGGGATATCCGTGCTTGCTTGCGTACAATATAGGTAAGATGGAAATGGATGTGGCGCTTGTGACAGACTTCTTTGTTATGCTGGCTATCGCATTTGCGATACACATTTTGTATGCCCTTATAGGAAAGGGATATGCGAGGTTAAGGCATTTTTCTCCTGAAAAAAGTAACGTCTTTGAAATAGCTGTATCATGTCCAAACAACGGATTTATGGGATTTCCGATGGGGCTTGCAATCCTAGGCTCGGAAGGGCTCTTTCTTATGACAGCAGAGAACTCGGCGATGAATATATTTTTCTTTACTTACGTGCTTTATATATTTAGGAAAAATAATGCGGATAAAGGAAAGCTTACATTTAAGACTGCTTGCTTTTCGATAGGAAAGGTTTTGTTAAATCCAAATATTTTGGCGGTTTTTGTAGGTTTTATCTTTGCACTGGCACACATATCGTTAGATAATGCGGTAGGCACATATATGCAATATATCGGAGGGGCGGCAACGCCTATGGCGATGATATTTATAGGCTCGACTCTTGCAACAAGCGACTTTTTTGCGATGTTTAAAAATAAATTGGTGATAGAGGCTACTGTTGCAAAGCTTGTTGTATTGCCGGCACTTGTGACAGTTATTATGATGTTGTTGCCGATTGATAATTCTATGAAAATCATAATGGTGCTGGGTATGTGCTTTCCTACTGCGGCAACTGTGCCTATGCTTGCCGAGCAAGAAAAGCAAGACCACGAGCTTGCGAGTCAAATTCTGTTCTTTTCGACTGTTATATCGATGGCGAGCGTGCCACTTGTGATAACTCTTATAAAATGCGTATTTATGTAAAAAGTGGCGTATAAAAATATTGGTAAAGAAAAAAGGCTCTATGCCTATTGCAATTTCGCGGGTGATTGTCTGCACCGAGAACTGCAAGAGGTATAGAGCCTTTTATTCATCAATAAATTGTCTTACAAGTCAAATTTATTACATAGAAGCTACGATTGCATCCGCAAGCTTCTCAAGATTGGCATTAGCATCCTCATTTACGGCTGATTTGATAGTTACTTTCTCGCCTATGATCTCCATATTTTTCATCTCTTCAAGCTTTGCAAGCATAAGTCTGCCTGCCTGCGGAGCCCAAGTGCCGTTTTCTACAACTGAAACCTTCCTGTTTTGCAGGGCAAGATGCTTCATTTCAAGAAGTAAGGTCTCCATGCAAGGATAAATTTCATTATTATATGTAACAGAAAGCAGCGCCATATGAGAAAGCTTAAACGCATCGCTTATGATATATGACGGATGTGTTTTTGACACATCATACATACGAATATTTGTAACTCCTTTTTGACAAAGCTGATTTGCCAAAATGTGAGCCGCAGCTTCGGTATGACCATACATAGAAGCATATGCTATCAAAACGCCCTTCTCCTCAGGTTCGTAGGATGCCCATTTTACCTGTTTATCCAAGATATAAGGGATGTCCTTTCTCCAGATCAGCCCGTGCAGAGGGCAAATCATTTTTATATCGAGGCCTTCGGCTTTTTTGAGTAGGGTCATTACCTGAGAACCATACTTGCCGACGATGTTTGTATAATATCTCCTTGCTTCATCTATAAAGTCTCGATCAAAATTGACCTCGTCGGCAAACAGCTTGCCGTCAAGTGACTTAAATGAACCAAAGGCATCTGCGCTAAACAGCGTGCCTGTAGTGGTGTCGTAAGTGACCATAGCCTCAGGCCAGTGAACCATAGGTGCAAATACAAAAGTAAGCTCATGCTTGCCAAAGTTCATAGTATCGCCTTCTTTTACGACAAGGCGGTTATTGATATTAAAGCCAAATTGCTCCATCATTGCGAAAGCCTTTTCGTTCGAAATCACCTGCACATCAGGATATCTTAGAACGACCTCTCCGAGAGTTGCGGCATGGTCAGGCTCCATATGATTTACAATAACATAATCGAGATTGCGACCGTTTAAAATAAAGTCGAGATTTTCAAAAAACTGTTCGCCAACAGACCAATCGACTGTATCAAGTAAAACGGTTTTATCGTCACATAAAAGATATGAGTTATATGAAACTCCGTCTTCGAGTGGGTGCACATTTTCAAAAAGTGCAAGTCTTTTGTCATTAGCTCCTATAAAATATAAATCGTCAATAATTTTTCTTGTGCAATGCATATTTTGCACCTCCTTATTCACTTTATGGCATACTTTGTTTTCATAAGAGCGGCGCCTATACCGGTGACGATAATACCTGCGATGATCGCTTCAGGGACACCATTTATACCGATGATGCCGAGGATAAATGTATAAACTGCATTTCCTGCTACATCATTTGCGGTTGCGTAAGCGTCCTTAAAGAATAAGAAAATCATATTCATTACAAGCAGTGTATTTGTCAGTGCTCCGGACACGCCGGCAAAACCAAGCGCTATACCCATGCGTGTTTTGGTCGGCTCGCTCTTTTTGCCTACAATCAGATGATATACATAGTATGGTACGACACCTACAAGTATACGTGGAACCATACATATGATGATGCTTGCAAATCCTCCGTGGATATCGCCGATAGTTATGAATGGCGAAAATACAAAGGATGTTGCGGTTGGATTGATGGTGTTATTTATGAGGCTTGTAAGCCCGAAAACACCACCTAAAAAAGCTCCTTTTTTTGGACCGAGCATTAAAGAACCTATTATCACGGGAATGTGAATGATGGTAGCTCTCGTAAACCCAAGAGGGATATATCCGATAAACGGAGTGAACGCCATGATCACAATAATACCGCTAAATAGGGATAGCTGCACAAGTCCGAGCGTACGATCCTGCGTACGACTTTGTGTTAAATTATTCATTTTTTCTCTCCTTGTTATCATTCTCTATTTTTGAGATATAATACAATACATTGACATTATAAGGGCAGAGGATATGATTTTCAAGGAAAGTTCAAAATTTAATAGTATATATGGTATAATAAACTGTTAAAAGAAAAAGATGTGTGAAAGGAAATAAAATGGCTGAAGAAAAGAAAAAAGAAACCATAGAAAACGAAACACCGACAAAAACCATAGAGGGCATTTTAGATATAGCAGACGGTGGCTTTGGCTTTTTGCGTTTCGACAATTTTTATACAAGCGAGGATGATATATATGTGGCAAACAGCCAGATAAGACGATTTAACCTCAAGACGGGGGACAAAATAAAGGGTACGGCAAGAGATCCAAAAGCAAGTGAAAAGTTTGGAGCGTTGTTAAAGATAGAAAAGATAAATGGAGAGGCTCCGACAAAAGCGAAAAACAGGACAGATTTCGATAAGCTGACTCCGATATTCCCAAACAGAAGGATAAGTCTTGAGGATGGTGCAGATCTGTCGATGAGGTTGATAGATCTTGTGGCGCCGATAGGCTTTGGACAGAGGGGGCTTATCGTTGCACAGCCTAAGGCGGGGAAGACAGCCTTGATGAAAAAAATAGCTTGCAACATAGAAAAAAATTATCCCGACACAGAGCTTATCATACTTTTAGTCGATGAAAGACCCGAAGAGGTAACAGATATGAAGAGGACCCTAAAAAACGACGGCGAGGTTATATATTCGACATTTGACGAGCAACCGGCACATCATGTAAAAGTTGCCGAGATGGTGCTTGCAAGGGCACAGAGACTGGCTGAGTACGGCAAGGATGTTGTGATATTGCTCGACAGTATTACAAGACTTGCAAGAGCATACAACTTAGTTGTTCCATATTCCGGAAGGACACTTTCGGGCGGACTTGACCCTGCATCACTATTTAAGCCTAAGAAATTTTTCGGAGCGGCGAGAAATATCGAAGAGGGCGGTAGCATTACCGTGCTTGCAACAGCTCTTGTTGATACAGGTAGTCGTATGGATGATGTTATCTTTGAGGAATTCAAAGGAACAGGTAATATGGAGCTTCATCTTGACAGATCTCTTTCCGAAAAGAGGATATTCCCGGCGATAGATCTAAATAAGTCGGGCACAAGGAGGGAAGATCTTTTGATGAGTCAGGAAGAGCTTGCTGCCATATGGCGTATGAGAAAGGCGCTTTCAAACGGGAGTGTACAGGAGACAACAGAGGCTATAATCGACAATTTGATGATGACAAAAAATAATAAAGAGTTTATATCGCATATCGACAAGGTCAGCCTATAAAATAGGCGGTCATAGGGAAAAATACGTATGTAAAATGGAGGAAGAATGAATAACTTACTCATATCGGATATAATACAGATGGCACAAAAACAGCTCAGCGAGGCGGGTATCGAGGATGCAAAGCTTCAAGCTGAGCAAATATATTGTCAAATGAAAAATTTGGACAAAATGAAATTTTTTATGTATTGGTCAAAGGAAGCAGGGGAGATAGAAACAGAAAATTACTTCCGGTTAGTGGTAGAGAGGGCAACTCACAAGCCAATGCAGTTGATATTTGGCGAAACTGACTTCATGGGATATAAATTTAAGGTAGCCGAAAATGTTTTAATACCGAGGATGGATACAGAAGTAGTAGTCGCAGAAGCCCTCAGTCTTGTCCAAAACAAGGACAGCGTGCTTGATCTTTGCTGTGGTAGCGGGATAATAGCAATATCGATGATGCGAAAAGCAAAAGAGGAAAAGAAAAATCTAAAGGTGACAGCAGTAGATATTAGTAATCAAGCGATAGAGCTGACACGAGAAAATGCGAAGCTAAATGATGTGAAGATAGAAATCGCAAGGAGCGATTTGTTTGAAGCGCTAAAAAAGAAAAAGTATGATTTGATAGTATCAAATCCGCCGTATATAAGGACTGCAGTAATAGCAACGCTCGAGCCTGAGGTCAAGGACTATGACCCGCTTATGGCACTTGACGGCGGAGCGGACGGGCTTGACTTTTACAAAAGGATAGTCGAGCAAGCGCCACAGCACCTAAAAAAGAGAGGCAGACTTGTGCTTGAGATAGGAAATGACCAAGCGGCGGAGGTGTGCTCACTTATCGCACAAAATCCTGCATTTGACGAGGGCAGCATAGCGGTCACAAAGGACCTTGCAGGAAATGACAGGGCGATCAGCTGCAAGGTGAGATAAAATTACGCAAGAAAGAGGGAAAGAAAATGGTAGTTGTATTTGGTCGAATATTTTCGATTTTTTTACTGATACTGATAGGATATGTGGCGAATAAAATAGAGCTCTTGCCGGATTCATCGAGGCCACATTTGACAAATCTTATGATATCGATAACAGCCCCTTGTATGGCAGCCGAATCCATATATTCAAAGGAACTTTCGCCTGATGTTGTTACGGCGACATGGCAGGTAATAATAGGAGCGGTAGTTTACTTCATCATTACTACCGTGCTCGCGTACCTTTTTGTGCGAGGTCTCAAATTTAAACCAAAGGAAGAATGGGGGATATATATCGTATCGATTTCGTGTATAAATAGCGGATTTATGGGATTCCCTGTGACAAAGGCGATATTTGGCGACGATTTGTTTTATCTTATGGTAATGCACAATATGATACTTGTGTTTTACCTCTGGACCATTTCGCCGATGCTTTTAAAGATAGGTACAGAAAAGAAAGAGGAAAGTGAAAAGAGCCGCGTTATAGAAAATATCAAAGCGATATTTAATCCGTGCACGATAGGCATCATAGTAGGAGTTGTGCTCCTTGTGACAGGACTTAAACCGCCTGCCGCACTTGATGAGGTAGTAGAATCACTTGGAGATGCGACAATCCCGCTGTCGATGATAATCATAGGTGTGCAGCTTGGTTCAAGCCATATAAAGGAAATATTGAAAAACAAATATATTCTTTTGTGCAATTTAGCGGCGATGATATTATTGCCACTTATAACATTTGTAGTAGTAGAGCAATTTGATTTCTTGCAGGTCGGGGTAAAGGTCGTGCTGATATTTGCGGCAGTATTTCCGACAGCAGTCGTGCCGGCGGCAATCGCAGAAAAGATGGGAATGGATCCTACAAGACTTGCAGAGATCGTATCCGTTACAACTGCGGTTTCAATCGTCACAATACCAATAGCCGCAGCGCTTTTGATGGCATATTATTTTTAGAAAGAGACATAATCCCCGCCTAAAGAGGCGAGGATTTCTTTTTGGCAGGAAGCTGCGCACAGATGATAGCAATAAACATGATGGTGCAGCCTGCCAGTTCTCGTGCGCTCATACTCTCGCCGAGTATGAGCGCGCCTGCGATTGCGGCGAAAACAGATTCCAAACTTAGCATAAGCGACGCAATCGTAGGGTCAGCGTCCCGCTGACCGAGAATCTGGCAGGTGTACGCAACTGCAGAGCAGAGCACACCGCTGTAAACAAGTGGCACAAGTGCTTCTAAAAGGGCAGTCAGCGTGAGTGTTTCAAATAAAAGCATCGCAATAAAACCAAAAAGCGAGACGACGATAAACTGAAAACACGAAAGCATCATTCCGTCAACCTTAGGTGCAAAATGGTCGATGAGCATAATATGAAAGGTAAAGGCTATCGCACATAGAAGCACGAAAAAATCACCTCTGCCGATTGAAAATGTACCTGGCTTTATAGAAAGCAGATAAAGCCCGAATATTGCTAAAAATACGCAAAACCATATAAACGGTCTGATTTTCCTACCTAAAAAGATACCAAAAACAGGCACTAAAACGACATAAAGAGTAGTTATAAAGCCTGCCTTTGCAGCGGTTGTAAATGCCATAGCATATTGTTGCAGAGCGGTAGCAACAAAAAGAGCGACGCCCGTTGCACTTCCCGCAATGAGAAGCATTTTGCTCTGTTTTTGTTGCTTTTCTTTATCTATGCAATTATCTAAGGCTTCTACATCATTGTCTGAAGCGGTTTTTTTTGCTTTTTTATTAAATACAATAGCGACAGGAAGTAGTGACAAAAAAGCAAGCAAATATCTAAAAGCAGTAAAAGAAAATGGCGCCATAGCATCTGCGCCTTTGCTTTGTGCGACAAATCCTGTACCCCAGATAAGCGCTGTGATGAGCAGGAGTATATCGCTTTTTAGCTTTTTATGTGAATGCGTTTTATTATTAGCTACCATTTTATTTGTCATATATTTTCCTCTCTATTGTCACTGTCAGGTGGCAAAGTAGCAAGCCTGATTGAAACTTCGCCGGTTGACAGCGTTGTTATTGTATTATCTTCGTATTTTACGACAAGACCGCCGTGGCTGTCTATATCTATTGCTCTTGCGGGTATTTTTTTATCCGGAGCTGTATTTGGCGAAGGGTATACATATATATCCTTGCCGATAATCATTGAATGTTTTTTATAATCCTCAAGGAATGAGCAGTCATCAGCTTTGAGAGCATCTACGATATCAAGAAGATGATCGCAGACAGAAGCTATTAGCACATTTCGCTCGAAATTAGCAGAACTTAAATATCCTATTTTGTTAGCGAGTGTTTGCGGATCTGTCCCATCCGTCTTAGTTGATATAGCGATTTTATTATCCTGATTATTGCTTGCAGGTCTGCAATTTATCCCGATACCGACAATCAGAGAGCTTATTTGCCCGCTCTCAAAATCTGTAACAGCCTCTGTCAAAATGCCACAAACTTTTTTTTCGTCTATATAGACATCATTTACCCATTTGATTTGTGCATCAAGGTTGCAAATTTCTTTGATAGCTTGTGCAACTGCAAGAGAAGCGGCTGTTGTGATTAGCAACGACTTTTCTACATTTAGCTGAGGCCTTATGATAATACTCATATAGATGCCTGTATCCTTTGGCGAATAAAAAGTCCTGCCAAGACGACCTTTGCCGGCCGTTTGTTTTTCTGCTATGACAACGGTTGCAACAGGATTGTTGGCACTGTCATCGGCAGAAGCATTTTGCACAGCAAGCGGATCGGTAGTTTCTGTCGCAATAGAAATAGCCTTTGTGTTGGTAGAAGGTAGCTCGTCAAAAAGTAATATCTTGATATTATGATGTGCATAGTTGAAGATGCCTTCTACCGAAAGCTTATCGCTGTTTTTTGGCAGGTAGTATCCGACACTT
Source organism: uncultured Porphyromonadaceae bacterium (assembly GCA_963634825.1). Taxonomy (GTDB): domain Bacteria; phylum Bacillota; class Clostridia; order Peptostreptococcales; family Anaerovoracaceae; genus Gallibacter. Next base: position 9,702 of record CAVHCP010000009.1, read on the forward strand.
TGCATATTTTTTATATCAAAGCCATCCGCTTTTAGTGAGTTTATCGCCTTCCAAACGGCGGTTCGAGATACGCCAAGAGCTTCTGCGAGCTTCCCTCCCGAAACCGCAACACCTTTATTTTTTTCAAGTTCTTTTAAAATTTCGCTTTTTAACATCGCCTTATCTACCTATTAAAATCGCTAAACTTTATCGTTTATTCAAACTGGCTGTTATACAAGTTAGCATAAAAACCGTTTTCTGCAAGCAGGCTTTCGTGTGTGCCCTGCTCTATTATATCACCGTGGTTCATTACAAGGATATGATCCGCATCCTTTATAGTGGAAAGCCTATGTGCGATTATAAAACAAGTTCTGTTTTCCATCAGATTTAGCATCGCATTTTGTATAAGCTTTTCTGTTCGTGTATCTACGGAGCTTGTTGCCTCGTCGAGTATCAAAATAGGATTATTGGAAAGCAGTGCACGTGCGATGGTTGCAAGCTGTTTTTGACCTTGCGAAAGGTTGCCACTTGTACCGCTGACTTGCATATCATATCCGTCGGGCTGTGTTGTTATATGGTGGTGAAGGTGAGCATCCTTTGCGGCTGCAACAACTTCGTCAAAGGTTGCATCCGGCTTGCCATATCTGATATTGTCTGTAATACTTCCGCTAAACAGCCAGCTGTCTTGAAGCACCATACCAAACATCTCTCTAAGGTCGTGTCTTGTAAAATCCTTGATATTATGACCGTCGATACTGATAGAGCCACTGTTCAGCTCGTAATATCTAAGCAGCAATTTTATGATAGTAGTCTTACCTGCGCCTGTAGGACCGACTATTGCAATTCGGTCGCCGGGCTTTGCATCGAAGCTAAAGTCCTTTATGACAGGTTCGTTTTCGGAATATCCAAACCGTACATGATCGAAGGAAACCTGTCCTTTTAGAGCAGATATATCTATAGGAGATTTTTTTGCTGCTTCACTGCCTTTTTCGTCCTCGGTCACGCTGAATGCATCTATCTCATCTTCTTCGTCGATAAATTTAAATATTCTCTCTGCAGCAGCCGCAGTCGATTGCAATAAGTTTGCGGCTGTCGAAACCTGAGTAAGCGGCTGATTAAAGGAGCGGACATACTGTATAAACGACTGTATATTACCTATCGAAATTGTACCGTTTACCGCCAAATGACCGCCGAGTATGCAAACGGCAACGTATCCGAGGTTACCTATAAAGCCTGCCACAGGCATCATCATTCCTGATAAAAATTGTGATTTCCAAGAAGATGAATACAGCTCCTCGTTTATTTTATCAAATTTTTCATTTGAAGAAGCTTCCTTGTTAAATGCTTTGATTATAGTATGACCGTTAAACATTTCCTCTATATGGCCATTGATGTCACTTAAATTGTCTTGTTGCGCTTTAAATTGTACCTGTGATTTTGAAATGATGAGCTTTATCATAATCATTGATAATGGCAAGACAACGAGCGCAGTCAGCGTCATAAGCAAGTTGATCCTTATCATCATAATAAGAATACCTATAAGCGTAGTAATACTTGTGATTATCTGTGATAATGATTGTGACAACGACTGATTTATTGTTTCTATATCGTTGACCATATAGCTTTGGATTTCACCATGTGTCCTTGTATCAAAATATTTAACAGGTAATTTATCCAACTTTTGCGACATCTTTTCCCTTAGATCATAAGTGACTTTTTGGGAGATGCCGGACATAATAAAGCCCTGTGAAAATGAAAATATAAAGCTTATCACATATAAACAAATAAGTAAAATTACGATATCAAGAAGTGCGCTAAAGTCAATACCTGTAGCAGAAAACAAGCCTTCAACGATTGTATCTGTTGCATTTCCAAGGATAGTAGGTGATACTATCGAAAAAATAGTACTGGCTATTGCGAATATAAAAACTATAACAAGCTTTACAGAGTGAGGCTTTAAATATTTTAGGAGAGTTTTCATCGTGCCCTTAAAATCAGAAGCCTTTTCTTGTTTTATATTTTTTCCCGGTCGTGGCATTATAAACCCTCCTTTCCTGATACATCGGTATCCGCAAGCTCTTTTTCACTGAGCTGCGAATATGCGATTTCTTGGTAAATTTTGTTTTCTTTTAATAATTCCTTGTGGGTGCCGATTCCTGCAACTTTTCCCTCATTTAGGAGTACGATCTGGTCTGCATCAAGGATTGTATTTATACGTTGAGCAACTATTATAAAGGTGCTGTTGCCGACCTTTTGTTTTAGCGCTGCACGTAAATTTTTGTCTGTTGTAAAGTCGAGAGCCGAAAAGCTATCGTCAAAAATATAAACTTCAGGATTTTTTATAAGAGCTCTTGCAATGGAAAGCCTTTGCTTTTGACCGCCCGAAACGGATGTGCCACCCTGAGAAACGTGAGTATCTAATTTGTCCGGCATTTCCTCAACAAAATCAAGAGCTTGAGCTGTCTTTAGAGCATCGTACATTTCTTCTTCCGTCGCATCTTCTTTACCAAACTTCAGATTGGAGGCGACAGTACCCGAAAACAGCAATCCTTTTTGCGGCACTAAACCGATATGTGCACGCAAATCAGATTGCGGGATATCTCGCAGATCTGCGCCGTCAAAGGTGATTTTGCCCCCGCTGACTTCAAAAAATCGTGGTATCAAATTGACAAGACTCGATTTGCCGCTACCAGTACTTCCTATGATAGCAGTAGTCTGCCCCGGCATAGCTGTAAAAGAAACATCCTTTAGCGTATTTGCCTCAGCACCCGGATAAGCAAAATCGACATGCTCAAATTTAATAACGCCCTTAGCATCTGTTATATGAATAGGTTCATCGGCATCCTTTATAGCAGGCTCGATTGCCAAAACTTCACCGATACGCCTTGCAGAAACTACAGAGCGAGGAACCATTATAAACATAACTGTTATTACGAGGAATGAAATAATTACCTGCATCGAGTATTGCAAAAATGCGAGCATATCACCTATCATCAAATTTCCTTCTCCTATCATATGAGCACCAACCCAGACGATGAGAATGCTCGACAGGTTCATTATGAGCATAAGAGCAGGGAACATACATGACATAGCACGGTTTACAAAAATACCGATTTTTGTAAGCTCCTTATTTGCAACATCAAAACGTTCCTCTTCCCGCTTTTCGGCATTAAAGGCACGCACGACCAAAAGTCCCGAAAGTCTTTCGCCTACTATGAGATTTAGCTTATCAAGCTTTGATTGCAGGACGGAGAACTTTGGCATAACGAGTACAAACATCACTATCATTATTAAAAATACTATTACAAGTGCAAGAGCGATAGTCCAAGTTAGGGAAGGTGATGTGCGAAGAGCTTTGATAAGTGCGCCTATTCCCATAATAGGTGCATAAAGAGCTAATCGCAGTATAAAGATTGCAGTTTGCTGCACGGTTTGCACATCATTAGTTGTCCTTGTTATAAGAGAGGAGGTCTGGAATTGGTCGAATTCGCCAATTGAAAAAGAAGTTATCTTTTTAAAAAGAGAACCTCTTACTCGCTTCATCGCATCTGATGCTACTCTTGCCGCAAAAAGGTCTGAAAGAACTGTACAGACCATAGCAAGACCGGCGACTAGTAGCATAAGTCCGCCCGTCTTGTAAATATAACTTGTGTCCTTTTGTATAATACCATTATTTATGATATCAGACATATAGCCCGGCAATGCTAATTCGCAAATAGCATCGCCGAACAAAAATCCAATGATCAAAATAATAATAGGCATACAAGGTTTAAAATGTTTTAAAACTAGTTTCATAAATATCTTTCTTTAATTCCTTTCATTTGTGCATATTTATCTATGCCTTATCGCATGTCCTTCAGAAAAGCAGCATATCCTTTATATGCTTCATATATATCCGATTTACTTGCAATCTCCCAAGGCGCATGCATATTTAAAATAGCTATACCGCTGTCGATGACATTCATACCGTAGTTTGCGAGGATGTATGCGATAGTGCCACCGCCTCCCTGATCGACTTTGCCAAGCTCCGCCGCTTGGAAAGAAACAGAGTTGTTGTCCATAACATTTCTGAGTTTTGCTATATACTCGGCATTTGCATCATTTGACCCCGACTTGCCACGAGAGCCTGTAAACTTGTTAAAGACAAGGCCCTTGCCAAAATATGATGCATTTTTTTTGTCAAAGCAAGAAGCATATGTAGGATCAAATGCGGCATTTACATCCGAAGAAAGCATAAACGAATTTCTGAGAGCTCGTCTTAGCAAAAGATCCGAATAGTCGCCTGTGAGATTCATAATCTCGGCGAGAGTGTCTTCAAAAAAGTGAGAATGCATACCTGTAGCACCGACACTTCCTATTTCCTCTTTGTCTACGAGCAGGCAAACGCCTGTCCTTTCGAGATTGCTTGCCTCAAGTATGGCAACAAGAGAGCTGTATGCGCAGATCCTATCATCGTGGCCATAACCGAGCACCATACTTCTGTCAAATCCAAGGTCTCTTGCCTTGCCGGCAGGTACAACTTCGATTTCGGCAGAGAGAAAATCATCCGGATCTATATCATATTTGTCTTTTAGTAGCTTCAATATGTTAGCCTTTACATTTTCGGTTTTCTCTTTATCGGAAAGAGCCTTTAGAGGAATGCTGCCGATCAAAACATCTAAGTTTTCGCCGTCGATAACTTCATCGGCTTTCTTTTTTAGTTGCTCGGAAGCAAGATGTATGAGAAGGTCTGTCACACAAAAAACGGGATCGTTTTCGTCCTCGCCGATAGAAATATCTATGAGCGAGCCATCCTTTTTTGCAACTACGCCATGCAAGGCAAGAGGGATTGTAACCCACTGATATTTTTTGATACCGCCATAATAATGAGTATCAAAATAAGCAAGCTCCGAATCCTCATAGAGAGGGTTTTGCTTTATATCAAGTCGTGGCGAATCGATGTGAGCCCCTAAAATATTCAGTCCATCGCAAATTGGCGATTTACCGATAACGGCAAGAAGTATCGCTTTGTCCATAAATGTTTTGTATACTTTGTCGCCTGCCTTAAGTGGGGAGCCGGCTTTGATTTTGTCGTCAAGATTTTCAAATCCGTTTTCGACAGCTTTTTTTGTCGCAAGCCTTGTGCAGAGACGTTCGGTCTTTCCAAGAGATAAAAATTCTTTATATCCTTCCGAAAAATCAAAAACTTTTTTTAATGTCTTTGCGTCATATGTAGTCCATGTGTTGTCTTTTGCAGTCATTTCTTATTCCTTTCTGTAAAACCCTTTTAGCAAGGTAAAATTTATATAAAAATATTATTTTCTAACATTGTTATTATATAAAATCAGATGATATAATACAATAAAAGAACTGTCACGAAATTTAATAAAATCTAAAGCAGGAGGGGGAAAGATGAAATACAAAAAGTTGTTTACGCCTATAAAAATAGGGAATGTAGAGATTAAAAACCGTTTTGCTATGGCACCGATGGGACCGCTTGGGCTTGCAGATGCGCAAGGAGGCTTCAACCAACGAGGTATTGATTATTATACCGAAAGAGCGAAAGGTGGCACGGGGCTTATCATCACAGGCGTTACTTTTTCGGATTGCGAGGTAGAGACACAGAGCATGCCAAACTGTCCGAATTCGACATATAATCCTGTGCATTTTATCAGGACTTCAAGAGAAATGACAGAGCGTATTCATGCATATGGAAGCAAAATATTTTTGCAGATGTCGGCAGGCTTTGGCAGGGTTACTATACCGACAAATCTTGGAGAATTTCCTCCTATAGGACCATCAGAAATACCACACAGGTGGCTTGATAAGATGTGCAGACCAATCACAGTGGCAGAGATAAAGAGTATCGTCAAATCGTTTGGAGACGGAGCATTTAATGCAAAGAGAGCAGGATTTGACGGCGTGCAGATACATGCTGTACATGAGGGATACTTGCTTGACCAATTTGCGATTTCAATGTTTAACTTGAGAAATGACGAATATGGCGGAAGCCTCGAAAACAGACTTAGATTTGCAAAGGAAATTGTAGAAGAGATAAAGTCAAGATGCGGAGAGGACTTCCCTGTAGCTTTGAGATATAGCGTTAAGAGTATGATAAAAGACTGGAGAGAGGGAGCTCTCCCGGGCGAGGAGTTTGAAGAAAAAGGCAGAGATATCGAAGAGGGCATAGAGGCGGCAAAGATGCTTGTCGAATACGGATATGATGCACTTGATACAGATGTCGGCACATATGACGCTTGGTGGTGGAATCATCCCCCTATGTACCAGAAGAAGGGTCTGTTTAGAGAATACTGCAAAATCGTAAAGGATGTTGTAGATGTGCCTGTTATTTGTGCAGGCAGAATGGATGACCCTGATATGGCACTAAAGGCTATCGAGGACGGCGATTGCGATATGGTAAGCCTCGGCAGACCGCTTTTGGCAGATCCTGATTATGTAAACAAGCTGAGAGCCGGCAAGATGGATGAGATCAGACCTTGTATTTCGTGTCAAGAGGGCTGTATGGGTAGAATACAAGAGTATTCTATGATAAACTGTGCAGTAAATCCTCAGGCGGCAAGAGAGCGAGCGATGCACTATGAGCCGATACTAAACGAAAAGAAGGTTCTTGTTGTCGGTGGCGGTGTTGCAGGATGCGAAGCGGCAAGAGTACTTGCGATAAGAGGACATAAACCTACACTTGTCGAAAAGTCTGACAAGCTCGGAGGCAACCTTATACCGGGCGGTGCACCTGACTTCAAGGAAGACGATATCGCTCTTGCAAAATGGTACAAAAGACAGCTTGAGCTTCTCGGCGTAGAAGTAAAGTACAATACGGAAGTAAAAAAAGAGGATGTTATAGACGCAGGCTGGGATGCGGTTATAGTAGCAACAGGCTCAAAACCAAAAGTATTTGCTCTCGGCGCTGACGAAAAGGTATATACAGCAGCGGATGTATTGCTCGGAGTAAAGGATCCCGGGGATAAGACAGCAGTTATAGGCGGAGGTCTTGTAGGATGCGAAACTGCACTTTGGCTTGCAAAGCAGGGCAAAAAAGTTAGCATTATAGAAGCGTTATCTGAGCTTATGGCGGTAAATGGTCCAATTTGTCATGCAAATAAGGATATGCTCGAAAGACTTGTACCTTACAACGGTGTAGAGGTCATAACAGGAGCAAAGGTGAGTGGATATGACGGTAAGAAACTTACATATGAAGTAGCCGGTGACAAAAAGGAGCTTGAGTGCGACAGCGTGATACTTTCTGTTGGTTATAAGGAAGAAAATTCGCTTTATCATGAGCTTGAATTCGAAATACCGGAGATATATTTACTTGGAGATGCTAAAAAGGTTTCAAATATTATGTATGGCATTTGGGATGCCTTTGAGGTTGCAAACCATATATAACAGAGACGGAAAAGGAGGCACATGCACTTAGACAATCTGATTATCGATTTAGCACTTATATTGGCGGTGGCAAGCATCGTCACACTTATAATGAAAAAACTCAAGCAACCGATAGTGCTTGGGTACATCATTGCGGGATTTTTGATAAGTCCTAACTTTACATATGTACCGACTATACTTCAAACAGGTGATATTTCGACTTGGGCGGAGATAGGCATTATATTTTTGATGTTTGCGCTGGGGCTTGAGTTTAGCTTCAAAAAGATTGCAACTGTCGGAGGTAGCGCATTTGTAACGGCTGCGACGGTTATGGTGGCGATGATTGTCATAGGCTTTGGTATCGGACAGCTTCTCGGCTGGGGAAGGATGGACTGCGTTTTCCTCGGTGGTATGCTTTCCATGTCATCGACGATGATCATCCTAAAGGCATATGAGGAATACAATCTCAAAAAAGAAAAGTTTGCTCAGCTTGTAATGGGCACGCTTGTTATAGAGGATATTGCAGGTATATTTATGCTTATCATTTTGTCGACTATTTCGGTCGGCAAGGGGATAGCAGGCTTGGAGCTTGCTTCTGAGATAGGCTTTTTGCTTGTGCTACTTATAGTATGGCTTGTTGTCGGTATATATCTTATACCGACATTCCTAAAAAAAATAGAAAAGCTCCTAAATGAGGAACTACTGCTTATAGTTTCGCTTGCAATTTGTCTTGTAATGGTAGCAATAGCAAATCTCATAGGTTTTTCGAGTGCTCTTGGTGCATTTATGGCAGGCTCTATACTTGCAGGCACTTCAAAAGGCGAAGCCGTAGAGCATATGGTAAAACCGATAAAAGATCTTTTTGGAGCGATTTTCTTTGTATCTGTTGGCATGATGATAGAGCCAAAGTTGCTTGTGAAATATATAGTACCAATACTTATTTTGTCTGTAGTAACTATTTTAGGCCAGATGACATTTTCCACACTCGGCATGCTGTTTTCGGGACAGTCGCTTAGGACGGCAGTTCGCGGAGGCTTTAGTATGGTGCAGATCGGTGAGTTTTCGTTTATCATCGCAACGCTTGGCATGAGCCTTGGCGTGATAGGGGATTTTATATATCCGATAGTTGTATGCGTCTCGGTTATAACATCATTTACGACGCCGATATTTATACGAAAAGCACCTCAGGCTTACGAATTCCTTGACAGGAAACTTCCGCAGGGGATAAAGGTATTTATAAAATCAAACACCTCTGAGAGACAGTCAAAGGACGATAAGGATGATGATTGGAAGAGATATTTAAAACGCATCGGCACAAGGACATTGATATGTTCGATGGCGATGTTTGTAATATATTGGCTATGTACAAGCTATTTGGAGGAATTCATTTTAAAATATTCGACAGAGCAGGGAGCGGCTATAATTACAGCAGGCATTGCTGTGGTTGCGATGTTGCCGTTTATAGCTTTGATGCACGGCACAAACAAGGTGCTTTATACAAAGCTTTGGATAAAGCATAAGGCAAATAAATTGCCACTTTTGACGCTTAAATTTATAAGGATATTGATAGGTGCGATGTTTGTTGCACTTACATTAAATAAGCTACTTGATTGGCCGTTTGCTCTTGTAGTAATTGTTGCTTGCCCATTTGCATATAAGGTTGTAAAATCGGATTATATGCGTGGCAAGACAAAGGCGATAGAGATGAGCTTTATTGCAAATTTCTACGAAAAGACGCTTGCGAAAAGAAAAAAGGAAAGGGCGTTGACCGGCAAATATCATTGGCTTGATGAAGCGCTTTATGTTGTAAGATTAAAGATTCTTACAGATGAAGATAAGCTTTATGTAAAGGATATCGGGCGCAATATGCAGGTTAGCGTCGGTATAATAAAGGTAATCAGAAAAGGCAAACATTATAATATGCCCGGCGGTGAATTCGAATTGAAAAAAGACGATGAGCTTCATATGATGGGCAAGGACGAGGAAATACAGACCTCGTTGATGATCTTAGAGGGGCTTGAGTACATAGAAAAAACATCGCATCCGAAGGTAACACTAAAAAATTATATATATGGACAGACCTTTGAACATATCCCTGCAGAAAAGCAGATTATATGCGTACCGATAAATGTTTCGGCTGATGCTTTTTTCGCAAACAAGTCGATAAAAAACTCGGGCATACGAGAAAAATATAAAGGCAGCGTCATAGGTATAGAGCGAGACAATTTAGCCATAACACATCCAAGCATAATGACGGTACTAAAGGCAGGAGATTTAATTTGGATGATAGGTACAAAAAATATGGCAACAAAACTCATTCGAGACGATTTGCTCGAAGCATAATAGGAGGTAGCTTTTGAAATTTAAGGAATACGAATTTATACCGATGCTCTTTGGCGGAGATATAAATACATATAGCGTAGCGAGAGCTTTTTATGAGGAATACAATGTCAAATCGCATGTTTTTGGCAAGTATTGGCGTGGCCCGTGCTACAAGAGCAGGATTATTGAATACACTGCAAATCCTAAGATTACTACTGACGAAGTATTTTTCGGCACAGTAAAGAAATTTTGCGCGCAGCATGAGGACAAAAAAATACTCGTAATAGGCTGTGGTGATGCATATGCAGCGCTTATAAGCAAGCATAAGGACTTGCTTCCTCAAAATGCGATTGCACCATATATCGACTTTGATTTTATGAATGAGCTACAGCACAAGGAGTTTTTTTATGAGCTCTGCGGAAAGTATGATATAGGTTATCCGGGTACATTTGTAGTAAAAAAAGGCACACCTCTTGATTTTGAATTGCCATTTGACTTTCCTGTTATACTAAAGGCTTCAAATAGCGTAACATATTGGGAAGAGTGCGTTTTTGAGGGCAGAGAAAAAATTTACAAAGTGAAGGACAGACAAGAGCTTGAGAGTCTAATAACAAAAATCTATAATGCGGGGTATCCTGATTCGCTTATCATACAGGACATCATACCGGGCAACGACGAGTATATGCGGATTTTAACTTGTTATTCAAATAAAGAGGGCAAAGTGCAGATGATGTGTCTTGGGCATACTATGCTTGAGGAACACACGCCGATTTATGAGGGCAATCCGGCAGTAATCGTCACAGAGCCACAGGAAGAAATATTATATAAAGTCAAAAATCTTTTGGAGGGCATAGGATACATAGGATATTCGAACTTCGATATCAAATATGACACAAGGGATGGAGAGTATAAATTTTTTGAGATAAATACAAGGCAGGGAATGTCCAACTATTATGTTACAGCCTCCGGATTTAATGTTGCAAAATATTTTGTCGAGGAATACATATACGGTAACGATCTGCCATTTGAAATAGCCAAAGAGGAGCATCTCTGGATGACTGTACCAAAGAGGGTTGCAAGGAAATATATCCACGAAAAGCAAAATCTTGAGCAGTTAAACAGGCTTATCCGTGAAAAGAAAATGGTCAATCCTATATTTAAAAAGGGCGACAACAAGTTTGAGCGAATACTCAGAATGCTAAAATTTCATTTTGATCAATTTGGCAATTTTAAAAAATATTACAAATAAGTATATAAATAGTAATTACAAAGCTGATATAAAAAGAGCGCAAGCAAGGTAAAGCATTTGAGAAGGAAGAAAATATGATTTTAAAGGAAATAGATGCCGAAAAATTTGATAATTTTGTAAGAAATGACGAAAAGAAAAGTCATTTTTTGCAATCCAAAGCGTGGGGAGAAATCGCAGAGAAGGGCAAAGGCCTAACACCTTTTTACTTGGCTTTGCTTGATGATGAAGGCAATATAAGGGCGGCGACATTACTCCTTCAAAAAAGGCTCCCGCTCGGTATGTGTCACCTTTATGCCCCTCGCGGCTATGTAATAGATTTTTATGATGAAGAGCTCCTTGCGACATTTACGGAGGAAATTGTCAAATTTGCGAAAGCTAAAAAGGCGATCTATGTGAAGATAGATCCGGATATCATATGGCAGAGGACAAGATATGACGGCGAAGTGATAGAAGAAGAAAAAAAAGAGCAGAGGGCGATGAAGAGTCTCAAAAAGCTCGGATATAAGCACCTCGGCTTTACAAAAAACTTTGAAACAGCTCAGCCAAGATATACATTTAGAGTTGATTTAAATCAGAGTATGGACGACATAGAAAAGCATTTTTCTAAGACTACAAAGCAGAGGATAAAAAAGGCTATAAAGCTTGATACGAGGGTTAGAATCGGCGACGAAAATGATATAGAGGACTTTTACAAGCTGATGCTTCTTACGGAGGACAGAAAAGATTTTGTATCTTTTTCGCTCGAATATTATCAAACTCTTTATTCACTATTTAAAGAGACAGACGACGTTTTTTTATTCCTCGGCAGTGCGAATATCAAGAGGATAGAAGACATACTTACAAAAGAAAAAGAGGAACTTGAAGTCGATTACGAGGCGCAAAAGGAAAAAACCTCAAAAAGTGCGCTAAATAAGCAAAAGGAGCTTCTAAAGAGGATAGAAAAGATCAAAAAGGATTTGCAAAAATATGCTGAGATAAAAGAAGAATACGGCGAGGAGTTATTGCTTTCCGCGCATATGATAGTGACATACGGCGATAAAGCGTGGGTGCTGTTTGCAGGAAATCATAACCTGCTTAGCCAGACTTATGCTAACTATCATACATATTATGAACATTTGAAGTTTTGTAAAGAAAAGGGCATAAAGATATATGATCAATTTGGTACTACGGGGGATCTTTCAAAGGATAACCCACGCTTTGGACTTTATGAATTTAAGAAAAAGTTTGGTGGCGACTATATCGAATTTATGGGAGAGTTTGATTATGTTATAAAGCCGTTAGCATATTTTGGATTTACGAAGCTTGTGCCGATTTACAGAAATCATATCCTTGCAAAAAAGAAAAAGGCACTCAAAAAGGAAGTAAGCGAGGATGGGACAAAAAAAGAAGAAAATAAGAAGTTATGACAATAGGAAGGAAAGGACGATTATAGATGGAAAATTTAAAACCTGACGCACTTACTCCGGCTGAGACAGAAGCAAAAGCGGAAGCGGTAGCTGTTGGCAAGGTAGGACTTGCAAATTCAAAATGCTTCGTGCTCGCTATCCTGGCGGGACTTTTTATAGGACTTGGAGCAACATTCTTTTTGACATTTACAGCCGACCCGACAATAACTTTTGCAGTTAAAAAGCTATGCGGCGGACTTTGCTTTTCGCTGGGGCTTGTATTAGTACTATGCTGCGGAGCGGAGCTTTTTACCGGCAACTCGCTTATGATAGCTGCGCTTGCAAGTAAAAAAATAAAAGTAGGCGGGCTTTTAAAAAATTGGATTATTGTACTTATAGGTAATCTTGTGGGTTCGCTGCTTCTTGTATTTTTGATTTATATGTCGGGTATCCAAGATATAGCTGTCGGTGATACAACTATCGGAGCGAATATGGCAAGTGTGGCAGCGGGCAAGATAGGGCTTACATGGACGCAGATATTTTTTAGAGGTATACTTTGCAATACTCTCGTTTGCTTAGCAGTTTGGATCGGATTTAGCGCAAGGACAGTGGTAGACAAGGTTATAGGTATCATACTTCCGATAACAGCTTTTGTCGCTTGTGGCTTTGAGCACTGTGTTGCAAATATGTATTTTTTGCCGATGGGTATGGTAGCTGATCCGTCTAAAGTTGATATTGGCGGTATATTGTACAACTTATCGGCAAGCATACCGGGCAATATCGTGGGTGGCATGATAGTAGTTGGGCTCTCGTATTGGTATGTATATCATAAAAAGGAAAACTAAGGGTTATGGGACAAAGCTAACTCCTAAAAGCCATTTGTCTGAGCAAAACAAAACCTCGCATTTTGCAATGCGAGGTTTTTTATATGTCGTTTTCACGAAAGATTATTGCTTTGGAACTACTGTGATAGCACCTGTTGGGCACTCTTTAGCACATAGTCCGCAGTTTTTACATTTTTCGTAATCTATTGTTGCAAGATTGTTTTCGACATGGATTGCATCAAACTTACAAGCGTTTTCGCATTTCTTACAGCCGATACATCCCTTTGTGCAGTTTTTCATAACTGCAGCGCCCTTGTCTATCGAGCGACATCTTGGAGCAACTCTGTCATCCTTTGTAAGGATTTCGATTACAGATTTAGGACAAGTATTTGCACAAACTCCGCAACCTACACAGACATCTCTGTCTACAACTGCAACTCCGTTTACGATTGAGAGAGCACCAAAGTCACAGGCTCTCACACAATCGCCAAGCCCCATACATCCGTATGAGCAAGACTTGTTGCCACCAAATAGCTGAGTGGCACCTTTACAAGTCATCTTGCTACCAAACTTCATAAGATCCTTAGCAACCGACTTGTCTCCCTGACACATAACAACTGCAACCGGAGCAGCTGTATCAGAAACTTCTACACCGAGAAGCGCTCCAAGTCTTGCGGCAAGGTCAGGACCACCTACAGGACATTTGTTGATAGGAGTATTCTTATCTTCGCCAAATGCTGCCGCATAGCCGTCACAGCCTGAGTAGCCACAAGCACCGCAGTTAGCGCCGGGAAGCTGTTCTCTTACTTGTTCTACTATCTCGTCTACTGGTACATACATAACGATAGAAGCAATAGTAAGAATAACACCAAAGAATAAACCTACCCCTACTACGAGGATTACTGGAAATGCCATTTCTATTCCCCCTTATCTTATGCGAAAATTCCGTCTACCATTCCTGAGAATCCCATAAATGATAGAGAAAGAATCGAAGCAGTAACGAGTGTTATTGGAGCACCTTTAAAAGGTTCAGGTATAAGCTTGTTGTTTTCGAGCTTGCCTCTTAGTCCTGCGAAGAGAACCATAGCAAGTAGGAAACCGATACCGCCTCCAAGTGAGTTAAATATTGACTGTACAAAAGTATATGATTCAGAAATATTTAACACGCAGACACCGAGTACAGCACAGTTAGTAGTTATCAAAGGAAGATAAACACCAAGTGAGCTATAAAGCGGTGGCATATATTTTTTCATAGCCATTTCTACAAGCTGTACAAGACCGGCGATAACGAGGATAAATACGATAGTCTGCATGTATCCGATACCGTTAGGGTCAAGCGCAAAGATCTGAATTGGCCATGTAACTGCTGTAGCAAGTACCATTACGAATGTAACGGCGATACCCATACCAACAGCAGAGTCAAGTTTTTTAGATACGCCCAGGAATGGACAAATACCCAAGAACTTTGACAAAACGAAGTTATCTACAAGGATAACACTCATCATTATCATTAATAATTCTTTCATTATGCTTTATCCCCCTGTTCATCACATGAATTTTGGCTGCAAGAGTCTGCCATAGCGCATCCGCCACAACCGAATTCCTTTTTCTTACCTTTCTTAGCATCTCCGAAGAAACGATTTACAAATGCGATTAGGCAAGCGAATACGAAGAATCCGCCAGGAGCAAGTGTAAATATTGTCATTGGAGAGATTGAACCGCTTCCGAATACTGCCATGTCGAAGAATGTACCGCTACCAAAGAATTCTCTGATAAGACCCATAACAGTTAGAGTCAAAGTAAATCCTAAGCCCATGCCAAGTCCGTCGAGAGCCGAATCAACAACTGAGTTTTTGTTAGCAAACATCTCTGCTCTTCCCAGGATGATACAGTTTACTACGATAAGAGGAATGTACAGTCCAAGTGAAGCATTTAAGTCAGGCAGATAAGCCTGCAGCAACATTTGTACGACTGTTACAAAGCCTGATATTACTACTATATAACAAGGGATACGCACCTGATCGGGAATAACATTCTTAAGTAGCGAAATCGCAAAGTTAGAACAGATCAGCACGACCATTGTACAGGCACCCATACCAAATCCGTTTATAGCACTTGTTGTTGTCGCAAGAGTCGGACAAGTACCAAGCATAAGTACCAAAACAGGATTTTCCTTAATGATGCCCTTTAATACTATTCCTAGTTTTCCCATTATTTAACACCTCCACAATCTTTATATTGCTGAAGAGCGTTTCTAACAGCTGTATATACACCGTTTGATGAAATAGAAGCACCAACGATATAATCTACATCAGATGAATCCTTAACGGATTCTGCTGCTAATTCTTTGATACCATTGTAACCACCAAGGTACTCATCTGTCATAGCCTTAGTACCAAGACCAGGAGTATCAGAGTGAGATGTTACCTTTACGCCTGTGATAGCACCCTCGGCATCAATACCAACCATTACTGTGATATCGCCACCGTATGAAGATGCAACAGAAGTAACAACAGCGCCTGCTTTGTTATCAGCGAAGTAAACTTCAGATATACCGCTGTTTAGCTTACCGTCATATTCTGTAAACGAATCAGCTTCTGTAAGTACGCTTGCTCTTGTGGCATCAGCCTGCTCTTTATTGATTTTTGCAATCTGAGGGGCAGTAGCTCCGTTTGTAAATACAAGCGCTGCAGAAATAACAAGACATATAACTACAAGTACGATTGTAGGAGCAAATTTCTTTTGGAAATTAGTCATTTACAGCGCCCCCCTTCTTTTCGGCTTTCTTTGCCTCTTTTTCTAACTTCTTCTTAGTTTTGTACAATCTGTTTGTACAGAAGTTGTCAATGTGTGGAGTTAGGATGTTCATGAGAAGGATACCAAATGATACGCCCTCAGGATATGAACCAAACAATCTTATAAGCATTGTCATAAGTCCGCAACCAACACCAAAGATTACCTTTCCAAGAGGAAGTAAAGGAGTTGTTACATAATCAGTTGCCATAAAGAATGCACCTAGGAATACACCACCTGCAAGGATATGGAAAATAGGATCCTGTCCTGCGATAAGTGCGATAATAGCAACTGTTCCTATAAAGCAAAGTGGAGTTATAGGAGAAATAACCTTTTTCCAGATTAGGAAAAGTCCGCCTATAAGAAGTGCAACAGCACTTACTTCACCCATAGAACCGCCAACTGTTCCGAGGAACAAGTCAAGGTTTGAAGGAAGCTCGCCACCGCCGTTTTTGAGGATACCAAGTGGTGTAGGTCCTGTAACGGCATCAGTAGCGGCAGTTCTTGGCACAGGCCATGTTGTCATCTGTGTAGCAAATGCTATAAAGAGGACGATACGCGCTGTAATAGCCGGGTTAAATAGGTTATGTCCAAGTCCGCCAAACAGGTTTTTAACTATAACGATAGCAACAAACGAACCGATAATTGCGATATAGTATGGCAAATTTGAAGGAACGTTGAATGCTATCAGGATACCTGTTAAGGCCGCTGAGAGATCTCCGACTGTCTGAGGCTTTTTCATTAGTACATTCCAAAGATACTCAAACAGCACAGAAGATATGATACATACTGCGGTAAGGATTAGCACTCTTACGCCAAACACATATGTACTTACGCATAGTGAAGGAACAAGCGCTAAAATTACCATTCCCATAATTCTCTGAGTATTTTCGTTGTTCACCATATGTGGTGATGAAGATACTGTAAGATTATTGTAATATTTCTTATCCATTATTTACTCTGTGCCTCCTTTAAAATCGCTTTACCCAGTTTGTTGTTGAAGCCAAGAGGTCTTCTTGCCGGGCATACATAAGCACAACTTCCGCATTCCATACACTGCATAACTTTTAGCTGCTCTAATCTTTCTGCGTCTTTGTTTTCCATGGCGTCACTTAGAGCTGTAGGAATCAAACCAAATGGACAAGCCTGATGGCATCTTCCGCAGTTGATACAATGTGTTTCTTCTGGGATTACAGATTGAGGGCCTGCAAATGCCAAAATTGCGTTGTTGTTTTTAACAACAGGCATTTCGTCTGAGAAGATTGCTCTACCCATCATAGGACCACCCATAAGAATCTTTTTAGGTTCTTCTTTGTAACCGCCCATAAATTCGATTATATCGTGGATTCTTGCGCCTAAAGGGGCAATAACGTTACCAGGCTTTGCAACAGCAGAGCCGTCGATAGTCATCCTCTTTTCTACAAGAGGCATACCGGTTCTGAAATATTTTCCTACAAAAGCGATAGAAGTAATATTTGAAAGAATTACTCCAAGTGATGCAGGAAGCACGCCGGCGTCCATATGCTTGCCTGTAATTTCGTAAATCATTACACGCTCAGCACCCTGAGGATATGTTGTCTGCAAAGTTACTACTTCAACCTGGTCAGCAAGACCCTGATCGGCAAGCATACCCTTTAGCTTTTCGATAGCATCAGGCTTGTTGCCCTCAACACCGATATATCCCTTTTTGAGATCAAGGTGCTTCATAACAAGCTTTACGCCGTCGATGATGTCCTGAGTATCCTCAAGCATCAATCTGTGGTCAGATGTGATAAATGGTTCACACTCTGCACCGTTAACGATAAGTGTATCTACCTCATCGATATTTTGTGGATTGAATTTGATGTGAGTCGGGAATGACGCACCGCCCAATCCTACAAGTCCGCTGTTTCTGATAGCCGCAACAAACTCCTGTAAGTTGTCAGCCTTAGGAACTTTTATGTCCTCGCAGACTTCCTGTTTGCCATCTGTCTCGATAACGAGAACCTGGTCGTAACCACCCATAGCATTTCTTTGAGTGTCAATAGCTTTGACAGTACCCGAAACACTTGAGTGAATAGGTGCACTTACGAAAGCATCGGTGTCGCCAATCAGCTGACCGACCTTTACGCTGTCGCCCTTTGCTACTAAAGGCTTACATGGTGCTCCGATATGCATCGACATCGGAATGCAAACCTCAGCAGGGACAGGCATACGCACAGATTCGCACTCAGCAGTATTTTTGTGATGTGCAACATGGATGCTGTGTAAATGCTTTCTCTGTTGACTCATTTATAAAACCTTCCTTTCGTGAAAATTTGTATCAAAACGAACATAATTATATTACCACTTATTTGTTGTAAATGCCATATTTTTTGCATAAAAAATGTATAGCCTTTACATATAGCAATAAGTAGCGATAGGCGCGTGTTATTGACAAGGTATCGAAGTAGGGTATATAACGGATAAGTAACTACGAAAGGAGATATGCAAAACAAAATGGCGAGCACGTTGGATAAGACATATTTATTTGAAGAAATGCCGATAAAAAGTGCGGTGCTTAGGCAAATAGTGCCTTCTATATGTAGCCAGATGGTTGTCCTGCTTTATAACTTAGCAGACACTTTTTTTGTAGGAATGTTAAATGACCCTGTGCAGACGGCAGCGGTGACGATAGCATATCCTGTAACCGTTATGCTCATAGCAATTGCTAACCTTTTTGCAATAGGCGGTGCGAGCGTTTTGGCACATGCGCTCGGACAAAAAGATTTTGAAAAAGCAAAAAGCGTGGCAAGCATAGCCTTTTGGTGCGGTCTTGGAAGTGCCGTTTTGTTTTCATTACTATTTATAGTTTTAGAAACCCCTATTTTGAGTCTGTGCGGTGCGACCGATGCAACATATGAGGCGGCTTTTCAATATGCTAAGTGGGTAGTTGTCGCAGGAGGTGTCGGTAGCATACTTAATATTGTGCTTGCCAATTTAGTCAGAGCAGACGGAAGTGCGCTTGTAGCGGCATTTGGAGTTTCGTTTGGGGGTGTGGTTAATATCATCCTCGATCCGTTTTTCGTTTTGCCACAATTTTTAGGTTTGCAGGTAGAGGGAGCAGGCATTGCGACAGCGATTTCAAATATATTAGTGGCGGTATTCTTTTTGGTATATCTATATATAAAAAGGAAGGATACCGTTATCATAATCACACCAAATAGGCTAAAGAACATAAAAAAATATATAAAGAATATCGTATCAATCGGTGTGCCGTCGGCGATCCAATACGCATTGACGGTTGTAGGCGTTGCGGCACTTGCGAAGTTCGTGTCGGGATATGGCGCCGAGACGGTGGCAGGCCTTGGGATTGTAAAAAAATTAGACCAACTACCGCTAAGCTTTGCGATAGGAGTTGCAAATGGTTTGCTACCAATACTTGCATATAACTTTGCTTCCGGCAACAATAAGCGTCGTCACAGTGCATTTATGTTTGGCTTGGCGATATCATGCGGATTTGCGCTCCTCTGCGTGATATGTTATGAAATCTTCGCTCCGTTTTTGGTAGGAATATTTATAAACGATCCAACGACTATCGAATACAGTTCAAAATTTTTGCGCATTATGGTCGTTGCGATGCCGATGATGGCGTTGTGCTACCCGATGATTACGCAATTTCAGACTATGGGAAGGGTCAAGGAGTCGTTAGTTTGTTCGGTTTTGCGAAAAGGCTCGCTTGACATACCGCTACTATTTATCATGAATTCGCTCATACCGCTATACGGCTGCATGATGGTGCAACCGATAGTCGACAGCATTTCGCTTGCGGTGGCGGTGTACTACTATAGAAAAGTGAGGAAAGAAGAGAGCTTATTTCAACTTAAAGGCTGAACTTGAAATAAGCGGAGATTATACTAACAAAAAAACTCGCTTGCGCGAGCTGTTGTCCACACCGTGTGGAGCCTCAAAGAGGCGATTAGGAAAGTTCCTTATTTGAACCTGTAGTGTAATCTCATATGGTAGTCAAATGAGATACTTATATGCTATACTATAAAAAAGAAATTGTCAATTGAGGAGTAAAGAAATTTTTTGAGATTTGGGAATAAAGCGAGGTCTATATGAAAGAGATAAAGGATTATTACATCGGACTTGATATCGGTACAAATTCTGTGGGTTGGGCAGTGACAGATCGTGAATACAACCTATGCAAATTTAACGGTAAATCGATGTGGGGGATTAGGCTTTTTGATCCGGGCAAAACAGCAGAAGACAGGCGATTGAAGAGAGCAAACAGAAGAAGGCTCCAAAGGAAGAAACAGAGAATTGATCTTTTGCAGGAATTATTTGCCGAGGAGATGTTTAAAGTCGACCCTACATTTTTTATACGATTAAACGAAAGTAGGCTACATTTAGAGGATAAATCAACAGATAAAAAGTTTCCGTTGTTTATCGAGAAAAGTTATACGGATATTGACTTTTACAAGGAATATCCAACGATTTTTCATCTTCGAAAAGAGCTTATTGAAAATAGTAATGCTCACGATATAAGACTTGTATATCTCGCACTTCATCATATTCTAAAGACGAGAGGGCACTTCCTTATAGAGGGAGATTTAGGAAAAACAAGAGAATTTAAAGGCATATTCAATCAATTTATAAACGAGATAGAAAACAAGCTTGACATAAAAGTAGAAGCTTGTGATGCAGAGACCTTTGAAAAAATACTTAGGGATAAAAATGCTTCGAAAAGCAATAAGGCAAAAGAGCTTGCTAAAGTTTTTAAAGTGCAAGCAAATGACGAAAATCCTACGGATAAAATCTCTATAAAAGAGAAAGAAAAAGCCATAATAGAACTTTGCAAGCTTGTTGTTGGCAATAAAGGAGATGTCTCAAAACTTTTTGATGCCGAAATTACGGAGGTTGATGGATTTCCTACTAAATTTTCATTTAGTGAGGCAACATATGAGGATGACAAGGCACCTAAATTGCAGAGCGTATTGGCGGAAGACTTTAGCATCATAGAAGTTGCTAAAAGCATATATGATTGGAGTATTTTAGTGGACATTATGGATGGCGAGGAGTACTTATCATATGCAAAGGTGAAATCATATAATAAGCACAAGACCAACCTGAAAAAGCTCAAGTATTTATTAAAAAAATATTGTGAGCAGAGCGTATATAAAGATTTCTTTGATGGCGAAAATAAAAAGGGTGATGGTGAAAACAAAAAGGGAAAAGGCAACTATCCTGCTTATATAGGACGAATAAAAACAAATGGGAAAGAAAAAAATATAGGGAAATGCACGGAGGAAGAATTTTATAAGAATCTTAAAAATAAAATAGGAAATATCAAGGAAGAAATTGCTCAGGAAGATAAGCAGATCTTTGAGGAAATAGAAAAAGAAGTAGAAAATTGGACACTCCTACCAAGACAAAGGAGTAAGAACAACGGCACTATACCAAAGCAAGTACACGAGGCGGAGCTTGCTATGATATTAGAAAATGCAAAAACATATTTACCTTTTTTGTCGCAAAAAGACGACAAGGGTATAAGCGCAGCTGAAAAGATTATAAAAATCTTTAATTTCCGTATCCCATATTATGTTGGGCCTTTGAGCACAAGGCATCAAGAGCAAGGTGCCAATGTTTGGATTGAACGAAAGGAAGGAAAAGAAGGGGAAAGGATTTACCCTTGGAATTTTGATGAGATTGTAGATAGAGAAGGTTCAAATAAAAAATTTATAAGGCGTATGACAAATAAATGCACTTACTTGTTGGGCAAGGATGTGATTCCAAAAAATTCGTTGCTATACAAAAAATATATGGTCCTAAACGAACTAAACAATCTCAAGATAAGGAATAAAAAGCCTTCTGAGCAGCAAAAGCAGGACATATATAAGGATCTCTTTGAAACAAAAGCGCGTGTTACAGGCAAGGCTTTGCTGAACTATCTAAAGGCAAACTATGATTCGGAGTTAACCGAAACAGATTTGAGCGGATTTGATAAGGACTTTAAGGCTAACTTGAGTTCATATCTTGATTTTAAAAAGCAGGTATTTGCTGAGAGGATGGCTGAGGATCATATCAAGAAAATTGTCGAGGACATCATAGAGTGGAAAACTATATATGGCGATGACTGGAAAATGATAAAAGATATGATAGAAAATGAGTACCCAAATGAATTGACGGAAGAACAGCTTTCCAAGATAAAAAATCTAAAATATAGTGGCTGGGGCAACTTTTCAAAGGAGTTTTTGACAGAGATTGAAGGCGCTGAGTGTGAAACGGGAGAAATCAGGAATATCGTAAATGCTCTGTGGGAAACAAATAACAACTTGATGCAGCTCCTAAGCGAAGAATTCACATATAAGGATGAAATCGAAAGAATAAATAAGGAAGGGCCAGATGTTATAGGGAAGCTGACATACGAAAATGTTGTTAAGAATTTATATGTTTCACCTGCGGTAAAGCGTGCGATATGGCAGAGCCTACAAATAGTAGAGGAGATAAAAAAAGTTCAAAAAACAGCACCTAAAAAGATATTTGTAGAGTTGGCGCGAGGCGAAGAAGAAAAAAAGAGAACGAAATCTCGAAAGGACAAGCTGATTGACCTATATAAAAGCTGCAAGAGTGATACAAGAGATTGGGTTGGAGAAATCGAGAAGAGAGAAGAAAGGGATTTTAACAGTATGAAGCTATATCTGTATTATATACAGATGGGCAAATGCATGTATTCCGGAGAAAATATCGACTTAGAGTCTTTGATGTCGGCAAATTCCAAATGGGACAGAGATCATATTTATCCACAGGCAAAAGTTAAAGATGACAGCATTGATAATTTGGTTTTGGCGAATAAAACATACAATAGTAAAAAGGGAGACGGATTGATACCAACAGAATGGCAAAGGAAGCAAAAAGCTTGGTGGACAATGCTCTTGCAAAAAGGTTTTATCAGTCAGAAAAAATATGAGCGTTTAACAAGGAGAGAGGATTTCTCGCCGGAAGACCTTGGTGGGTTTATAAGCAGACAGCTTGTAGAAACCCGTCAGTCATCAAAAGCTGTGGTTGAGCTGTTAAAAAGAGTATATGAGGAGGAAAACACCCGCATCATACCCGTAAAAGCCGGTATAACTTCGGACTTTAGAAGAGAATTAGGTGTTTTAAAATCAAGAAGAATAAATGATTATCACCACGCAAAGGATGCTTATTTAAATATTGTGTCAGGCGATGTTTATGATACAAAATACACTTCAAACCCTGTCAGATGGGCGAAGGCTAAAGTTAAAGCAGGTGAAAAAATATTTTCTGTGAAGAGAGTATTTGATTTTGATGTTAAAAACAGCAAGGGCGAGATAATATGGCATGCGCCCGAAAAAGACCGCGAAGGCAAAGCGATAAGAAATGAAAACGGCGGTAAGGTAGGTGGCTCTTTTGAAAAAATCAGAAGGATAGCAAAAAGAAATGATGTCCTTTATACAGAATATACATATTGTGAAAAAGGCGAACTATTTAATCAAACTATACAAAAGAAAAAAGATGGGTTGATACCTATAAAAAAAGGACTTGACACTGTGAAATATGGCGGATATACGAGTGCCAACACTTCATATTTTGCTTTGATTGAATTTGACGGCAAAAAAGGCGAAAGAGTTCGCAATATAATGGAAGTACCAATCTATATTGCTAACCGACTTCCGCAAGATCCATTGGCGTATGAAAAATGGCTTTCTGAAAGCAAGGGTTTAAAAAATGTAAAAGTGCTTAGAGCAAAGATAAAAAAGAATGCTTTGTTTGAAGTAAACGGTTATCCGATGCGCATACGGGGCGCTAATGCCAAAGATGTAATGTTAAAGAACAACATTCAGTTAGTACTAAATACTAAAGAGGAGACAATACGGAGAATAGAGAAATTTATAGATAAATATGACAAAAATGGTAAATTAGAGGTGAACGAAGAGTTTGATAAGATAACGCACGAGGATGTAAAAGAGCTTTATGATGAATTTATTTTAAAGCTTAGTGGGACATACAAAGCGCGACCTGCGAATCAGACAGCTACACTGGAAAGCAACAGAGAGAATTTCTTGGCGTTGACATTGACAGAAAAGGTTAAAGTATTAAATCAAATTCTTACAATGCTAAGGTGTGATGCCGAAAACAAGGCAAATCTTGAGGATATAGGCGGTAGCAAATTTGCAGGGAGTATGAATGTAAATAAAAATACATTAGGTAAAAGTCACATTGTGTTGGTTAATCAATCGGTCACAGGATTATTTGAAAACAGGGTCGAGTTATAAATGAGTTGGCGAACTGTAGTAGTGAGAGGTATAGCAAAGCTCGATTATAAGATGGACTATCTTGTTGTGCGAAAGCAAAATGATGTACATAAAGTATATATAGGCGAGATAGGGACGCTTATAATCGAATCGACAGCTATTTCTCTGACAGCCGTACTTCTGTGTGAACTGGCTAAGAAAAAAGTAAAAGTGATATTTTGCGATGAGCAGCACAATCCTCATTCGGAGCTTGTGCAGTACTATGGGAGCCATGATACAAGTGCTAAAGTAAAAAAGCAAATTGCGTGGGATGAAGAAACAAAAGCGACAATTTGGGCGGAGATTATAAGAGAGAAGATAAAGAAACAGGCAGAGCATCTTTACAAGTGCGGATTGACTGTGCAGGCAGATATGCTAATGGAGTATGCAAAGGAAATCGAGCCGGCAGATAGCACAAATCGAGAAGGTCATGCCGCAAAGGTTTACTTTAATGCACTTTTTGGACTCGACTTTACGAGAAGTGAGGAAAATTCTATCAACGCTGCATTAAATTATGGATATGGAGTATTGCTTTCGTATTTTAATCGTGAAATTGTTGCAAATGGGTACATAACACAGCTTGGATTATTTCATGATAATATGTTCAATCAATTCAATCTTTCCTCAGATTTTATGGAGCCGTTTCGTATACTTGTGGACAAAAAAGTCAAAGAGATATCGCCTATAAAATTTGAACACGAAGAAAAAATGAAGATAATATATCTTTTTGATGAGGTTGTTATCATTGACGGCAAACGCAATTTTGTAAGCACAGCGATAAAAATATATTGTAAGAGTCTTTTTGATGCTTTAAATGAAAGGGATATATCCCGGATAAAATTTTATAAAGATGAAGTATAGATATATGAGAATAATCGTATTTTTTGATCTGCCTACAGAAACATTGGAAAACAAAAAGGAATATCGAGATTTTAGAAAATTTTTGATAAAAAAGGGATTCCTGATGATGCAGGAGAGCGTTTATTGCAAAATAGCATTAAATCTTTCGGTAGCTAATTCGATAATACAAGCGGTTAAAAAACATAAACCTACTTCGGGATTAGTGCAACTGTTGATGGTAACAGAAAAGCAATTTGCAAAAATGGAATATATCGTAGGAGAAAAGAAAACAACGGTGGTGGATACAGATAAGAGGATAATAGTCCTATGAAAATAGTATATTATAAAGAAAATTTATGTATTCCGATAAATAAAAAGGCGTTAAATTCGCTTGTGATAGAAGATAATGATTTTTTTGAGCAAGCAGTTATCAGATTGTATGATACACTTGAGAAAAAATCAGAAGATGTAGGACTTCTTGTTGATGAAACAAAATCAGATATTACAAAATTTTGCGAGTTAATAGTATCTCCGCTGGAGTTGATATACAACAAGAGGGAAATCCAAAAGAAATTTTATGCGGAGTTATTTGCTGTTGCAGAGGATTTGGAGCTTTTACAACTTTTTGCAGAACAAAACGGCAAGATGATTGAAGCTATCGAAAAGCTTCAATATGAGACTTCTTACGACATTGAATTTAATGAGGAGTTTGACTTCGCCCAGATACTAAAAAGTTACGATGTAAATATAGTTAAACCAAGCGGTACTTTTGCCACAAAGCTGACTGATTATATGGTTACAATCAGGAGGCTTGCCGGTAAAAACTTCTTTGTAATAGCAAATTGCGATGCGTACTTAAAAGGTGCAGATTATAAGGAAATTGAAAAAATAGCGAGGCATTATGAAATAACAGTTTTATTTTTAAGAAACAGACAGGTTGAATTGAATAAAGATATAAATGAATATATAATAGATAAGGATTTATGTGAAATTCACTGAAGAATTACCATATGGAATGGGCATGTAGTGGTGCTTTACTCGAAAATTGAGGTTTGAGAGTAGTGTAATTTCATATGGTAGTCAAACAGTGCAATAAGGGGCTTAGCGTGGCTACTTGTTTGAGAGTAGTGTAATTTCATATGGTAGTCAAACAAAAGCAGACAAGAAGTATATAGAGAGCAGGTTTGAGAGTAGTGTAATTTCATATGGTAGTCAAACTAGAGCTTAACGGCGACGCTACAGGCTTAGGTTTGAGAGTAGTGTAATTTCATATGGTAGTCAAACAAGCGGAGCGAAACAAGAGGGGAAAAATCTGTTTGAGAGTAGTGTAATTTCATATGGTAGTCAAACAGACAATATTTTTTTGCCCCATCAATCTACGTTTGAGAGTAGTGTAATTTCATATGGTAGTCAAACTATTTAGAAAATGTAACTAGAGATGATTCTGTTTGAGAGTAGTGTAATTTCATATGGTAGTCAAACGTCAGGAAATAATACTTTATATATTTGGTTGTTTGAGAGTAGTGTAATTTCATATGGTAGTCAAACCAAGGCGGAAGGGCGAAAGCCTACCCACACGTTTGAGAGTAGTGTAATTTCATATGGTAGTCAAACCTGCTCTCTGCTCTGCTTCAAGCTTTGCGTGTTTGAGAGTAGTGTAATTTCATATGGTAGTCAAACAGCTTGCACCTGATTTATAATAATTTGATAGTTTGAGAGTAGTGTAATTTCATATGGTAGTCAAACGATTCAGATTATAAATATTTAGAACGAGTTAGTTTGAGAGTAGTGTAATTTCATATGGTAGTCAAACTTTAGCGACTACAATTATTATAATGACGGTGTTTGAGAGTAGTGCAATTTCATTACTAATAAAGTGCTTATAAAAAAGGCAGGGGTATATTCAAGGTGTTTCGCTACCGTTAAATGCGACTGGTAATGCAGGGTGTGGCGGTCGTTTTGCCCCCCTGATTTCATTTAGAGCTCGGTGCCTTTACGAAGAATCGTAAGATACTCATCGTATACAAAAGTTCTATTCCTGCTATTGTTTGCAGTTTGCACAAGAATCTCCGCATCGATAAGACGATTTACCGCATTAGATGCGGTATTAAATGCAATTCCTAAGGCTTTTGCCGTCTTACCTATTTCGATAATAGGATTTGCTTCTAAATATTCAAGTAAAAGAAAAGCGCTTTTTGCAGAACGTCCCATCTTTGAGATGAGGGCGATATTTTTATCGTGCACAGCGATCAATTCATTGATGGTTGTGATTGCATCTTTTGTTGACTCTGTTAGTGCCCTAAGAAAAAATTTTATCCACTGCTCATAATTGCCACTATTTCGCACTTCTGTCATACGGTCATAGTATTCCACGCGATTTTTTTTAAGGAAATAAGAGATATATAGCGCAGGCGTGCTCAGGATATTTTTTTCCATTAAAAAGAGTGTGATGAGAAGACGCCCGATACGACCGTTACCATCTAAAAAAGGATGGATTGTTTCAAATTGATAATGAATAAGGGCGATCCTAATTAGCTCATCCAAATCATCATCCGAGTGTATATATTTTTCTAAATCCGACATAGCAATAATCATATCCTCTACCGACGGAGGAATATAATTGGCATTTTGCAAGCTACTACCGGCACCACCGATCCAATTTTGCGAATGTCTAAATTCGCCGGGAGCCTTTTCGTGCCCTCGGACGCCATCTAGGAGAATGGCGTGGGTTTCCTTGAGTAGACGATTGCAAAGCGGGAGCTTGTTTAACCTATCAATGGCGAACTCTGTTGCTTTGATGTAATTGACGACATCTTTTACGTCGAGATTTGTATTTTTTTCTATTGTCGGATCAAGAATATCCTCGAGAGTTGCCTGCGTTCCCTCTATTTGAGAGGAAAGAAGAGCTTCTTTTCTCACATACATAGACATAAGCAAATTGACATTTGGAATGTGTGACGAAAAACTTTCCAAAATAGCGAGCTGAGAATTTGCTTCGATCAAAAGATTTAACATATCAGATGAAATTTCTATTGGAGGATTTGGTGGCAAAGAGTTTGGTACAAAAGACTTATAGGACATTGCTCCGGATAGATTAGTCTTAAAATAACCGGCACGATTGCTCATTTAATATACACCTCCCTTGTGAAACTGAAATAATACTATCATAATAGCACTCTTATTTCAATTTGTAAAGCGAACTTGAAATAAGTGACAAATTTCAGGCCGTTTATTTCAGTTTGATAAATAAAGTTGAAATAACCTGCAGTGCAATCTCATATGATAGTCAAACCTTTTATTCCGAGGTGTAAAATGGTACAATATTTGAGAGTAATGTAATTCCCTATGATAGGCAGAGGAGTAAATTATGAGCGGCTATATCCCACCATTTCATATGACAGATAAAATAACATCATTGGTTGCGGAAATTGGCGAGCAGATTGGTCGCGTCACCGTACTGCACGAAGATATTATTACACCGCAATTACGAAGAGAAAATCGCATAAAAACGATTCATTCTTCGCTTGCGATTGAGAATAACTCCTTAACTGTGTCACAAGTATCGGCAATAATAGACGGTAAACGTGTTCTCGGGAATCCAAACGAAATCAGAGAAGTACAGAATGCGTATGAGGCATATGAGCTTATGCTACAATTGAATCCTACTTCTGTCGCAGATCTCCTCAAGGCGCATGGAATGATGATGAGGGGACTTGTTTCAGAGAATGGCAAATTTCGTTCGGGCGGAGTAGGTGTTTTTGAAGGAGAAAAACTGATTCATATGGCTCCGCCGGCACAATTTGTGGAAGAGCATATTTGCAATCTTTTTGATTGGTACCAGCAGTCGGAGCTTCATACGCTAATAAAAAGTGCAATATTTCACTATGAATTTGAATTTATTCATCCTTTTGCCGACGGGAATGGTCGTATTGGTCGTATGTGGCACACTTTGCTACTTGGGCAGTGGAGAGAGTTGTTTTTTTGGTTGCCGATTGAGGAATTGATACAGTCGCGCCAAAAAGAATACTACGATGCACTTGGCACTGCCGATAAACAAGCGGATAGTGCAGTCTTTGTGGAATTGATGCTTGAAATTATAAAGGAGACATTGAAGGAAATTTGCTAAATTTGGAGGCAGGATATGGCACTTGAAAATAAATTAGGACTGACAAGCTCTTCTGAGCTTGCTCGCGCAGAAGAACGCATTAGCAAGAAAAAAGCTGTGGAATTATTTGAGAACGGCGTGCTCAATGATCTTGTGGCGGGTAAATTTGCCACATTGCAGGCAATCCACAAGTACTTATTTGAGGATATTTATGATTTTGCCGGCAAGCTTCGCACGGTAAATATGGCAAAGGGCAATTTTCGCTTTGCGCCACTTATGTACTTGCAAGCCGCACTTGAAAATATTGACAAAATGCCACAAACTAACTTTGATGAGATAGTAGAAAAGTATGTTGAAA
This sequence comes from uncultured Porphyromonadaceae bacterium, assembly GCA_963634825.1. GTDB lineage: Bacteria > Bacillota > Clostridia > Peptostreptococcales > Anaerovoracaceae > Gallibacter. The sequence continues at coordinate 39,195 of CAVHCP010000009.1, forward strand.
TGAACATCGCTCATCCTTTCCGCGAGGGCAATGGCAGAAGTGCTCGTATTTGGCTTGATCATATTTTGAAGAACGAAATCGGCAAGGTAGTGGACTGGAGCAAAGTTGATAAAGAGGACTACTTGCTCGCAATGGAGCGCAGTCCGATAAAGGATATCGAGATAAAAGTGCTTTTGCAAAACGCACTTACAGATGAAATAAACAGCCGTGAGGTGTATATGAAAGGCATCGACTGCAGCTACTACTACGAGGGATATACAACATTTAGAGCTGAAGAATTATAATACAGGTACAAATATGAACCGACAATAATCGGCAGTTATACTGTAAAAAATGGCATGAGCTCCAAATATTCGCTGTAATTTTTGGCAGGGTATCCGAATATTCGTTGCAATTTTTGGCATAGCGTGGTATATTGATGGTGAAATTTAGTATGGGGGACACTGTATGTATCGAATTGCAATTGAAAAATTATATAGATGGAAAGAAAGCAAACGACGCAAGCCACTGATTATTGAGGGCGCAAGGCAGGTCGGTAAAACTTGGCTTATGAAAGAATTTGGCAAACAAGCTTTCGAGAATACTGTGTATATCAACTTTGATTCCAATTCAAGAATGACAGATTTGTTTGCTTCCGATTTGGATACAGACCGCATAATTATGGGTTTGGAATTGTATATCGGACATAAAATTACCCCCGACAATACCCTGCTTATTTTTGATGAGGTTCAAGAGGTGCCGAGAGCACTTGCTTCTCTTAAATATTTTTACGAAAATACACCTCAATATTATATAATTTGTGCTGGGTCTCTTTTAGGAATTGCTTTACATCAAGGAACTTCATTTCCTGTCGGGAAGGTCGATTTTTTAAAGCTATTTCCGCTCTCATTTAATGAATTCTTAATGGCAACAGGTAACGAACGCTTTGCCACTCTCCTGAAAAAGCAGGATTATGAAATGATTACCGCCTTTAAACAAACTTATATCGATGCACTGAAGCAGTATTATTTTGTCGGCGGTATGCCGGAAGCGGTTCAAAGTTTTGCCGAAAATAAAGATTTTAATGAAGTCAGAGGAATTCAAGAAAGAATCCTTATGGCATACGAGCAGGACTTTTCTAAACACGCTCCGAATGAAATTGTTCCAAAGATTCGAATGCTTTGGAATAATATTTCTTCACAGCTTGCAAGGGAAAATAAAAAATTCATCTATGGCCTTCTCCGTGAAGGTGGTAGAGCGAGAGAATATGAGGTTGCAATTATGTGGCTTTGCGATTGCGGGCTTGTCCACAAGGTTAGCCGTGTAAACAACATAGGGGTACCATTAAAAGCATATGAGGATTTGAAAGCGTTTAAACTGTTTATTTTGGATGTGGGACTTCTTGGCTGTATGGCAGGGCTTCGCCAACGCACATTACTTGACGGCGATGATCTTTTTGTTGAATTTAAAGGGGCTCTGACTGAACAGTATGTTTGCCAGCAACTTAAAACCATTGAAGATTTAGGCGTTTATTACTATACAAATGGCAGAGGCTCTTGCGAAATTGATTTTGTTGTTGATGCCGGGGAACAAATCATTCCTATTGAGGTAAAAGCCACAACAAACCTTAAATCCAAGAGTCTGAAAGCATATAAAGAAAAGTTTGACCCCGAATTATCAGTGCGCACTTCAATGGCTGATTATAAAAAGGAAGATTGGCTTTTGAATTTACCACTATATGCGATAGAAAACATC
>CAVHCP010000010.1:0-40090 GCA_963634825.1 uncultured Porphyromonadaceae bacterium
CTAAAAAACACATATTTGGCAATATATGTTGCAACATAATACATATTATGTTGCACTTTTATTTATGTCGATTATCTTAACCTGTCTGGTACAGTTTATAATGCAATTTTATCTTCTTTTTGTGCGGATTGCAACCCTCTTACAACTAAAAATGCCCGTAGTAGTAGATTTTTTGCTGATTTTATGGGATTTTCGGTTGTCTAAAGATTTTTATAATAATTTTACATTTACAATCCAAGACATTTGTTGTACCAATTTATATTTGTTTGTGCGCCCAAAGTCATATGCCCACCTTGCGCCTCCGCAGGCACCAGTTAAACGGTTTAGAAATTATTATCATAAGTGCAAAGTGAATGCGGTGTTTTGAGGTGCCTTTGCAGACGCACTATCACATCTATACGGCGTCGAAACAGCACCGATAAGCACTGCATCCATTTTGTGCCGCTTGATAGATAATGATATTGTATATTGCCTGTGGCGAGGACTAGCGCAGGAGAGGCGTATGGCTTTACGTGCAATCATATAAATAAAAAGGCGGAGCACAAAGCTCCGTCCCAAAAATCACTTCTCTTTTGTCATTTTATTTTTTCTTACATCATACCCGGCATACCGCCCATGCCCTGTGGCATTGCCGGCATTGGCTCGTCCTTTACAACATCTACAACGCCCGCCTCAGTTGTAAGGAGCATTGCCGAAGCTGATGCAGCATTTGCAAGCGCTGACTTAGTTACCTTGGCCGGATCTACAATGCCTGCGCCGATCATATCCATATATTCCTCGTTATAAGCATTAAATCCTGTACCCGGTTTACCTGTTTTAACCTTTTCGACTACAACGCTTCCCTCAAAGCCCGCATTCTCGGCAATCTGTCTTACAGGCTCTTCAAGCGCTCTCATAATGATTGTAGCACCTGTCTTTTCGTCGCCCGAGAGAGTCTTAACATATTTTGCAACAGCCGGAATAGCATTTACAAGCGCAACTCCGCCACCCGGAACTATACCGTCTTCAACTCCGGCCTTTGTAGCATTTAGTGCATCCTCTATTCTTAGTTTTCTTTCCTTTAGCTCAGTTTCTGTAGCCGCACCAACCTGTATAACCGCTACGCCGCCTGTAAGCTTTGCAAGTCTTTCCTGCAATTTTTCTTTATCAAATTCTGAAGTAGTATCTTCAATCTGCTTTCTGATCGAAGCAACTCTTTCTTCGATTTCCTCTTTATCTCCGTTGCCACCTACGATAACAGTATTGTCCTTGTCTACTTTTACTGTAGCCGCTGTACCAAGCATATCAACAGTCGCTTCTTTTAGCTCATATCCAAGCTCTTCTGCAAGCACTGTACCGCCTGTAAGGATTGCGATATCCTCCATCATAGCCTTTCTTCTGTCGCCAAAGCCCGGAGCTTTAACAGCAACGCAGTCAAATGTGCCCTTTAGCTTATTGACAACAAGTGTTGCAAGAGCTTCACCCTCAACATCGTCAGCTATAATAACAAGCTTTCTGCCTGACTGTACAATCTGCTCAAGAAGTGGCAATATTTCCTGTATGTTTGTAATCTTCTTGTCTGTCAGCAGGATATATGGATTTTCCAAAACTGCTTCCATTTTTTCCATATCAGTTGCCATATATGCCGATAGATATCCCCTGTCAAATTGCATACCCTCAACTACTTCGAGATTTGTACCCATTGACTTGCCTTCTTCGACAGTTATAACGCCGTCCTTGCCTACCTTTTCCATTGCTTCTGCGATAAGCTCGCCGATCTTGTCGTCAGCTGATGATACCGATGCGATATTTGCAATAGCGTCCTTTGTGCTGACTTCTTTTGAATTTTTCTTTATTTCTTCGATAGCTACATCTACAGCTCCCTGAATTCCCTTTTTGAGAATCATAGGATTTGCTCCTGCCGCTACGTTTTTAAAGCCCTCATTTATGATGATCTGCGCCAAAAGTGTAGCTGTTGTAGTACCGTCGCCTGCTACGTCATTTGTCTTAGTGGCAACTTCTCTTACGAGTGCCGCTCCCATATTTTCGACAGGGTCCTCAAGCTCGATCTCTCTTGCGATTGTCACACCGTCATTTGTGATAAGCGGCGCCCCGTACTTTCTTTCAAGAAGGACATTCCTGCCCTTTGGTCCAAGTGTAATCTTAACTGTATCTGCGAGCTTGTCTACGCCCTTTTGTAATTTTCTTCTTGCATCTTCTCCATAATGTAAATCTTTTGCCATTTTTCTTCACTCCTTCACATTTCCTATTGTACTTTTGCCAAAATATCTTTTTGACTCATAATGATATATTCTTCTCCGTCATATTTTACATTGCTGCCCGCATACTGAGAAAAAATAACTACATCTCCTGCGGCAACTTCCATCTTGACATCATCTGTGCCAGGTCCTACAGCGATGACTTCTGCCATCTGTGGTTTTTCCTTTGCCTGTCCTGTAAGCAAGATGCCACCCGCAGTCTTTTCCTCTGCTTCTACTCTTTTTATAACTACTCTATCGCCAAGTGGCTTAATTCCAAAACTCATTTCATTATACCTCCGTTCAAAATTTTATTAGCACTCACTATCTTTGAGTGCTAATTATATTGTACTCACTATTTATTCATTGTCAATAGGTTTTTCGATTTTTTCTACTGTCATTTCGAGTATCCTGCGATTTTCGGCGGAAAGGACATGTATGTGCAAATTTTGTACATCAAGATCAAATTCGCTGTCATCCTCCGGTATCTTATCGATCGTTTCGATTACAAGACCGCCCATAGTCACATAGTGGTTTTTATCCGTCTCGATCTCGCAGTCTGCCACCGACTCAAACTTTTTGATTGCGCAGTCGCCCTTCAGCTTCCACTTGTTTTCGCCGATCTGCACGATGTCTTCCTCAACATCCGGAATATCCGTTTCATCGTAGATGCTACCAACGATTTCCTCGAGCAAATCCTCCATTGTAACAAGTCCGTTGATCGAACCGTATTCGTCCACGACTATCGCCATATGCATACTGCTTAGCTGCATCTTTTTGAACATCTCGGAGGCTTTCATATTTTCAGAAACAAAATATGCAGGTTTCATCAGATGAGCAATGCCCTCTTGGCGCTCTTGTGACGTGGCAAGCAGGTATTCCTTGGAATGAAGTATACCTACAATATCATCTTCATCCTTTTCCCTGTCATATACAGGAATCCTCGAGCATCTGCTCGCCCTTATAACGGCAAGGACTTCCTCCTCATCATCGTTGATATCTATAGTCGTCATATCAGCTCTCTTTGTCATAACCTCCTCGACGGTGATATCATCAAACTCAAATACATTTTTGATCCAGTTGCTCTCTTCTTTATCGAGCACGCCTTTCCTGCCACCGAGCTCTATCATCATCTTTATCTCATCTTCTGTAACAGAATCCTCTTCCGTTTCGGTTTTCATACGCAGTAGTCTTAGGACGGCATTTGTGGAAAGTGATAAAAATACTATGATCGGCTTCATAACCGTTGCAACAGCCGAGACCACTCCCGATGTAAAGCGCGCAATCTCATACGGTTTTTGCATCGCAATACGTTTTGGCACAAGCTCGCCGAGTATCAATGTCACATATGACAATATCAGCGTGATGATGATTACCGATATCGTATTTAATGTCTCCTGCGACATGCCCGTATATCCGAGGTCATTGTAAATCCAGTTTACAAGGTATCCCGAAAAGTTGTCTGCCGCAAAGGCACTTCCTAAAAATCCGGCAAGCGTGATGCCTATCTGTATAGTTGATAAAAATCCCGACGGTTCTTCGACCATTTTTAAAAGTCTCGCCGATTTTTTATCTCCGCTCTCCGCTTCCTTTTGCAGTCTTGTTTGATTTAGCGAGATGACCGCAATTTCGGTCGCCGCAAAAAATGCATTTAAAAATATAAGTATCAACTGCAATAATATTTGTTTAGGAATCGTGTCCATTTAATTTTTCACTCCTTTTTTCACATTTATATATTTTAACTTGTGTATTTTGAATTCTATATTTTATTGTCGGTATTTTCTCTCATAGCATAAAATAAATATTGCTGTGCTATTCCGGCATACTCCCCAAATGTCTTTTTTGCAAAGTTCTGCATGCCTTTTGTATCCTCTTCATCAAATCCGTATAGATTTGCCATAACTCTCTTTATCCATACATCAATCGGGAATGCGTCTCTCCTGCTTAGCCCAAATAATAGTATGCAGTTTGCTACTTTTGGACCGACGCCGCTAAATCTCATAAGCTCCTCAAGGACTTCACCGCTTGTAAGCTCAGTGCCGATAAGCTCCTGCATTTTTTTGTTGTCAAGTGCCACAAATTGCCTTGCGGCCTGTGTGATATATTTTGCTCTGTACCCGAGTCTGCACGCCGAGATGTCATCAACTGTAAGGTTTGCTAATACCTCTGCCTTTGGGAATGCATATCTTGTCTTTCCTCTATAATCTCCTATGTTTTCTCCAAAAGCAGTTGCGAGATTTTCGATACAGCCCTTTATTCTCGGAATGTTATTATTTGCGGAAATTATAAACGAAATCAGAGTTTCAAAAAAATCCTGTCTCAAAAGCCTTATACCGCTGCCCTTTTGTATGGCAGGCGCTATCACCTCGTCTTTATTTGAAAGTATGTTTTTTATACTCGCATAATCAGTATCTAAATCAAAATAATTTCGCCAAATATTTTCAAAATCCTCAGGTGTTACATTGTCTATCTCTATGCCGCTTGCCTTTTGTGAGAGATTTAACACTCGTCCATACGCAACCCCCGTATAGCTACCGTCAGGCTCTTTATTCCAGCGAAAGCACTGTCCGCACTCAAAAATCTGCGCTAAATCAAAATCCTCCACCTTGTCTAAAATCACCTTGCTCATACTATACTTCTCACCTCTATATTAAATTCTCTTATATTAAATGCTGTCATTTCTTCTATCATATCCGCGCTTTTTTTCTGTAGTTGTCTTGCGACATTTACCACATTGTATCCATTTTGAATTATAAGTATGACATCGACCTCCAGCTCTTCTATGCCATTTTGCGAAACGATCTTCGCTACGGACTTGATACCGTCTATACCTCTTGCCGTGCACCTTATGATATCGGCTATCACCTGCTCCGAAATTATAAAGTCGCCCATATAGCTATATGTCGGTCTTACGACGGATTTTTCTGTAAAGCTTCCTTTGCCTCCTCCGATTGTCTTAAATATTTTTAACGGGCTCAAAAAATATCCTGTAAATTGGTGCTTTATCTGCATTGACGGCACGGGAATAACATGTTTGCCCTGTCCCTTTCTCTGCTTTTCTGCAATTTTTCTTTCTGCCTCTGTCGTTATATCCTCTATTTCTATAAACTCATCTATGTCGCCAAGTTCGAGTCTTTGCGCGATTTTTTCGACCATGCCATATGACGTTCCTATGATCAAAACAGATGCCGGCTTACTGTCTTTTATCGCCTTTTTTGTATTTATGCAATGCTCATCGTCCTTAAAAAGAGCCGTCTTCACCGCCCCTATCTTTGTCGCTTCTCTTTTTGCCGACTTTCCCGAAACAGCCTCTCCTTTATATATGAACAGGCCGTCGTCTATTATACTGTCTATATCCTTGTCCTTGCACAAATTTATCGCCTGATAGCTTTTGCCTGTGCCACTTTTGCCAACAAGAGCATATATTTTCATCTTATATTTCCTTTACTTATCAAAAATTTTGTGATAGACTCTAAATATCAATTGATTAAGATATCTTAAAAGGAGGAATTACCATGGCTTACAAAATTTCAGATGCTTGCATCGACTGTGGAGTTTGCGCTAGCGAATGTCCTGTAGAAGCTATCTCAGAAGGAGATGGAAAGCACGTTATCGATGAATCAAAGTGCATCGATTGTGGAGCATGTGCAGGCGCTTGCCCAGTAGACGCACCACAGGCTGAATAATTATATTCGGTATGCTAATACCCGTTCCTATAAAGGAACGGGTATTTTTTTATTGCTTACTTCCTTTTTGAAATATCATACGCAAGCGTATGCAATACATCGCTTAGATGTACATTTTGGATCGATACGCTCGGCGGTATCTCCAAATCTACAGGAGAGAAATTCCAAATGCCTTTTACTCCCGCAAAACATAGCTTGTCTGCTACTTCCTGTGCTACCGCTTTTGGCACGCATATGATACCGATATCGATCGCATGCTCCTCTACATAAGGGACCAGCTCCTGATAGTCTACTATCGTCCGGTCATTTATAACCTTGCCTATCTTATCCTTGTCCGTTTCAAAGATGGCATCTACTATAAAACCTGTTTTATAGTAATTTGTATAATTTGCAATTGCCTGTCCTAAGTTGCCGCCTCCGACTATTACCATTTTGTATTCTCTGTCGAGTCCCAAAATACTGCCGATTTCGCTATTTAATGTCTCCACCTTATATCCGTAGCCCTGTTGTCCAAAGCCACCGAAGTTGTTTAAATCCTGCCTTATCTGAGATGGCGTATATCCGAGAAGATTGGCAAACTCCTCCGAAGATATTTTTTCTACGCCTTTTTTTTGCAGTTCCTCGAGGTAACGCTTATATCTTGGCAACCTCTTTATGACTGCGTTTGAAATCCTTTTAGTTTCACCCTTACTGCTACGTGACATCTTATTTATTCTCCTCCACATAGTTGACGAGGTCTGCTACTGTTTGAAATCCTTCTGCCTCGTCATCCGGAATTTCTATATCGAATTCCTCTTCAATCGCCATTATTATTTCGACTGCATCAAGGCTGTCTGCCTCAAGGTCCTTCATCAAATTTGTTTCCATTGAAATCGTATCAACATCCGCGCTGAGCTGCTCTGCGATGATGTCCTTTATCTTGTCAAAACTCATATTTTCCCTCCTATATTTACGATATAAAAATTATAATTTACAGTTAGTCGTATTGCAACCATTTTTCATATTTTTTTTGCACCCTGTCCTTGAGTATGCAAAGCTCATCGCTAAGCTCTGCAAGCCTCTGATAATCGTCAGTTGCAGCTTCATTTATCTCATTTTCAAGCTCATAGCACGCTATCTCAAGCTCCTCTATTTCCTGCTCAAGCGCCTGCTTTTCTCTTTCCTCTCGCCTCTTTTTTGCTTCGAGCTCCTTTTTTAATTTTCTCTCCTCGGCAGGCGTCAGCTTCACGGCATCACAAGCATCCGGCATCGCTTGCGCCAGTTCTATATGCTTAGCTTCAGCGGATTTCCCAGTCTCGCTTGTCTTATCAGCCCCTCCACGGACATTAGTAGCATACGCCTCATCCTTCTTTTTTATGTAATAATCATACTTACCGAGATAAGAGATGATACCGTTAGATGTAAGCTCCAAAATCCTGTCCGGCACTCGTGACAAAAAATATCTGTCATGTGTTACAACAAGGACTGCTCCCGGGAAATCCAAAATTGCATCCTCAAAAATTTCCTTTGACGGTATGTCGAGGTGATTTGCAGGCTCGTCCATTATAAGGAAATTTGCTCCACTCATCATAAGTTTCAAAAGCGACAGTCTTGCCTTTTCTCCTCCCGAAAGCATCGCTACAGGCAAATTGACCATATCATCCTTAAACATAAATCTGCCGAGCATACCTCTAATCTCGGATTCCGAATATAGCCTATATGCGTCATGTATTTCCTCAAGAACCGTATTTCCTTCATTTAGCAGTTGTTGCCTCTGGTCGTAATATCCTATTTTGACATTTTGTCCGACCTTTATATGACCGTCCGTTGCCACAAGCTCACCGACAATTATCTTTAAAAGCGTACTCTTGCCGATACCATTGTGTCCGAGCAAACAAACCTTTTCGCCTCTCTTTATGTCCATATCAACGCCGGCAAAAAGTCTTTTTTTGTCATCAGAAAATCCAAAGCTCTTTGACAGGTTTTCTATATGAAGCACATCGTTGCCACTTTTGTATTCCTCCGTAAAACGAAGTCTCATCTGCCCCCGAGGACCAAAAGTAGCATTCATAGGCTCGCCCGCCGACTCTTCTTTGAGTTTTTCAAGCCTTTTTTCGCGTGACTGCGCCCTTTTGGCAAGTTTTTCTGTGCCCCTCTGTTTAAAGCGCCTTATCATCTCCTCCTGGCGTTTTATCTCCTTTTGTTCGTTTTCACGCCTTTTTATCTCACTTGCGAGTACTTCCTTTTTTCGCTCAACAAACGCCGAGTAGTTTCCCGTATATGCTGTAAGCCCGGCATTTTCGACATCAAATATCTTATTTGTAAGTTTGTCTAAAAAATATCTATCGTGCGATACGATCATAATAGTGCCACTATATCCCTTTAGATACTGTTCAAGCCACCTTATCGTATCGATATCAAGATGATTTGTCGGCTCGTCAAGCAACAGCAAATCAGGCTTTTTTAAAAGCAAGCACGCAAGCGCAAATCGCATTCGCTCGCCACCCGAAAGCATATCTATCGTCTTTTCACAGTCGTTTTCTGTAAATCTCATGCTCGACAATATACCCTTTATCTCGCTCTTATATACATATCCGCCACTATTTTCAAAGGTCTGCGCAAGCTCATCATACTCTGCTATGAGCTTTTCGGCTTTCGCCTTGTCTTTTTCATAGTCCATCTCTGCTATTTTAGCGGAAAGCAAAAGCATTTTTTCTTCCATTCTTTTTAATGGTTCAAATATCCTTTCCGCCTCCATAATCAATGTGTTTTGCGAATCAAACTCATCAGTTTGTCTCAAATATCCGACTTTGCATTCCTGTGGGATAAACACCTCGCCACTCGTTTTTTCTATCTCGCCTGTTATCAGCTTGAGAAGCGTTGACTTGCCTGCGCCGTTTAGCCCCACTACGCCTATCTTGTCGCCTTTATTTACATGAAAAGAGATGTTATCGAGGATAACATCAGTGCCATAGCTTTTTGATAGATTTTTTGCGCTAAGTATGATCATAGTGGTAAATCCGCATACGCATCCATCATCAGATCGTCTGCTCCGTCCTTTTTGTATTTATAATATGCCGCACATCCTATCATAGCCGCATTGTCTGTACAAAGTATCGGTGATGGATAATACAGCTTTATGCCTTCCTTTTCGCACTCGTTTTTTAGCATTTCTCGCAACCTGCTATTTGCGGCAACTCCGCCCGCAAGCACGAGCTTGTCCTTTTTTAAATCCTTTGCGGCCGATACTGCCTTTGCAACTATAACATCCAATACCGCCTGCTGAAAAGAGGCCGCAACATCAGGTACATTTATTTCTCTGCCCTTTTGCTTCTCGGTGTTGACATAATTTAAAACTCCTGTTTTTATGCCACTAAAGCTAAAATCAAAGCTGCCTTTTTCGAGGAAAACCCTCTTAAACTCGATAGCATCAGGATTTCCTTTTTTTGCAATCTCGTCTATAAGCGGTCCCCCCGGGTAGCCAAGTCCAAGCACGCGAGCGACCTTGTCATATGCTTCGCCTGCCGCATCATCTCTTGTCTTTCCAATAATATGACATGTTTGATAATCCAAAACCTCAACGATATTTGTATGACCGCCTGAGACGATAAGCGCCATAAAAGGTGGCTCAAGTTCCTTATGTTCTATGAAGTTTGCGCTAATATGCCCAATTATGTGATGTGCCCCCACAAGCGGCTTATTAAGTGCAAGCGCATATGCTTTAGCTGTCGCTATGCCGATAAGAAGCGCACCGACCAGCCCCGGGCCATTTGTCACTCCTATCAGATCGATATCGTCAAAGCTACAATCCGCTTCTACAAGTGCCTGCCTTGTGACCTCATTTATATTTTCGAGATGGTGCCTTGAAGCGATCTCCGGCACAACTCCGCCATATAGCTTATGTATGTCAATTTGTGAAGCTATAATATTGGAAAGCACATTTCTGCCGTCAGCCATAATAGCAACCGATGTCTCGTCACAGCTTGATTCTATTGCAAGTGTTATAAATTGTCCGTCTTTCATACTTTAACCCTTCTCCACATTATTATGGCATCCTCTTTGCCATCATAATAATTTTTTCGCACCCCTTCGCATGCAAAGCCGTGCTTTTTATATAACTTTTGTGCCGGTAAATTGCTTTTTCTAACCTCAAGTGTAAGTGCCTCAACCGCCCTTGCTTCGGAATTTTTAATAAGAGCCTCTATCAACATATCCGCAATACCGCATCTCCTGTGCTCCTCTGCTACGGCTACATTTGTTATATGCCCTTCGCCTGCAATATACCAAACTCCCACATATCCGACAATGCTTTTGTTATCCGCTACAAAATAATGTGCCGGCTCATTTTGCTCTATCTCCCGCAAAATCTCAGCCTCGCTCCACGGCATACTAAAACATTGCTTTTCTATCTCTGCTATCGCCTTTGCATCGCTTGCCTTGGCCTCTCTTATTGTAATTTCCTTGCTGCTCAAGGTCTCACCTATCGCCACTTGGCTTTTTGCTGTCTCCCTTGCTCTTTGCATTTTAGAGTTCCTTTTTTAATCTTTCTTCGAGATTTCTCTGCGCTTCAGATTTTCTCATATACTTCGGATGTAGCTCCTCAAAGGTCACAGTTTCGCCTTTTTTATACATCTCAAGCCCTACGCTTAGTACATTCTTCGCCTTTTGGTAAGTACCTGCCTCAAATGTTATATCTAATATATCTATATTCGCGGGCTTACTCATATCTCCGCCCGTGATTTTTATTGCTTCTGACAGTGCCTCTGTAATTGCCTGCTCATATTTATCTACACCGTCTCCGACAAAAACAAGTTTTGGCATTGCGCCTTTTGAAGTCTCCGTATTATCAAGAGTATTTTTATTATAAGGAGTATTTTCCCTTACTATCTCGGTTGTTATTTTTTTAGCAAGCTCGCCGATATCATACGCTCCTGCCTCTATTATAGTCTCTCCGTCCTTGCACAGTGTCGCAAAGACTTGATTGCTCCTCGCATCAAAAATCGGGCAGACAAAATCCCCGCTATCGTTTCTGGTATCGTTCCCGCTATTGTTTCCGCTACCATATCCTTTTGCAAAAGAATATAGTGTAGGCACCGAGATGCACGGTGTGCCATTTACCTGCGAAAGCGCTCTTGCTGTCGATATGCCTATCCTGATACCCGTAAATGAACCCGGTCCCTCCGAGACAGCTATCGCATCAAGCTCTCCTGCAGTTATCCCTGCTTCAGCCAAAATCTCCTCTATCATCGCTGCAAGAGTCTTTAGATGATTTAGCTTTTCGTATGAAATTTTTTCTCTGACCTGACCATTTGTCTCAAGCAGTGCAATACTGCAAAACTGACCTGTCGTTTCTATCGCTAAGATTTGCATCCGCCTATACACTCCTCTGTTTTGTGCCAATGTACCTTTTAAAAAATTCTATTTGATATGACAGAAAAACAAAGACTAATACATATTTCAGTCTTTGTTTTTTTCGCTTAATACTTTTTATTTCAAGTTCTTTTTGATTTCTTTTTTTATCTCGTCACGAATTTCATCTTTGAAGTCAACGAGTGACTCCCTGATAGCATCATTTATTGCATATTTTAGATCCGACGGAAGCGCGCTCTTAGCACCAAAGTCGCCATATAGCTCGCTTGCCCCCATACTGCTTGGACCTCTTTCGATCTGAGAATGTATCTTTTCCATCTCTTTTCTGAAGTTGCCCTCAGTCAAATCTTCGCCTAAAGCATTTCGCAGTGTTGCGTGCTCGGTATTTTTTATATTGTCGAGGACAGCCTGCTCCTTTGTCAGTGCTTCTTCTAATTCGTCATGCGCTACATTGTGCAATAGGAACAGCTCTTCGAGCTCTCGTCTGACTTCATAATTTGTATGTATGATTTCCAAAAACAGATTGAAGTTTGAGCTCTTTGATGCATTCCTAAATTGCTCAACGTCCTTGCTGATAAACGAAACAATATTTTCGACTGTCTCGAATCTATAATTTCTTACAGGATATGGTTCTATCCTCTGAAGATATATTTTTTCCTCATCCTTTATATAGCAAAAGTAGGAAACTGTAAGCTCCTGATTGATTTCAAATTTAAAAACCGAGACTCTCGATGTCCCTGACTGTATCTGTGTAGCTCCGAGCTGTTTTAGATTTAAGTGTAGCATATCTGCAGATACTGAAGATTTTGACATTTTTATTCCCTCCTAATCATCATTGTTTGATGTTTTTCTCTGTGTTTTTTATCGCTTTTTGTCACAATGCTTATACAAAAAAAGTGCGACAATCATATATTCCATTTTACACTTTTCTTATAAATTTGCAATCTATAATTGACGGATTTTTATAGCGGTGATATACTTTTTTTGGAAGCAGGCGTAGCGCCTTTTTCTCAGTCAAATTTAATAAACAAAATGTTTCAGGGCGAGGTGTGATTCCTCACTGGCGGTGACGAGCATATAGCTACAAGTCCGCGAGCTTTTTAGCAGAATCGGTAAAATCCGATACCAACGGTAACAGTCCGGATGAAAGAAACGAAAGGGTGCAATTTTGATTGCACTTAATAGTTATTGCCTTGGATGTTTTGTTCAGGGATTTTTTAATATTTAGGAGGAATTAAAAATGAATGAACAAAATGTTGCACAAAAAAACACGGTGAAGCTGGCAAAGATGGCTATGCTTGTGGCGATTTCGCTCTTGCTTGTAAATATCCACTTTCCAATCTTCCCACCAATCGCATTTATGGAATACGATCCGGCAGATATACCTATCCTAATCGGTACATTTGCATTTGGACCCGCCGCAGGCTTTTTGATAACATGCGTCACTGCTGTTTTGCAGGGCATAACAGTCAGTGCGGCAAGCGGCGCATATGGCATCATCATGCATATTATTGCGACCGGTACATATGTGCTTGTAGCAGGCTTTATCTATAAGCTCCACAAAGAAAAAAAAGGAGCTGTCCAAGCGATTATTTTTGGTACTTTAGCTATGAGCGCCATTATGGTTGTGGCAAATTATATAGTAACTCCATTTTTTATGGGAGTACCACGAAGCGCCATAACCGCTTTGCTACCATTTATCATTGCCTTCAATCTCATAAAAGCAGGCGTAAATGGTGCGATAACCTTTCTCTTGTATAAGAGAGTTTCGGGATTTTTGCATAGATAACATCAAAAAATAAAAAAAGTCGGCTAAATGTGCATTTTTTTGCACTTAGCCGATTTTTGTTTTTGTATTTTTCTATGCAGCGCAGGAGCCTCTCCCCCTTAGCCCTCCCGCAAGTCCTCAGCGCAGGCGATGAATAACGCTCGTTCGCAGGCTTGCGGAGCGTCAGCAAAACTCGCACCTTCGGCGCTCAAACATTGCTGACGCTTTTCCGCTCGCCAAGCTCACTTCGCTGTTCATTGCTACTGCGCTTGCGGAGTTTGCGGGAGGGCTAAGGGGGAGAGGCTTCCGCGCCGCATTAATTAACAATAACCTGAAATCAAGCATTTAAAAACTGCACCGAGTGATATTATATGCCCCTTGTCAAGTAGACATGGGGTATATCAGACTTTAGTGCAGTTTTTGATGTAAAAATTATTTGTCTATTTCTACAATCACCTTTTGGTGCTTTTTTGTTGCCGCAGCCCTTACTACCGTACGGATTGCCTTTGCTATCCTGCCGTGCTTACCAATCACCTTGCCCATATCAGGAGCTGCGACCTTTAGTTTTATTATTGTAGTCTGCTTGTCGCTTTCCTCTAAAACCTCTACCTCTTCCGGGTTATCTACAAGCGATTTTGCAATTGATTTTACTAATTCTCCCATTAGCTTCACCGCTTTCTTTCTTACTTTATAATGCCTGTCTTTTTAAATAAAGCCTTTACCACATCTGTTGGCTGTGCGCCTGTCGAAAGCCATTTATTTGCCTTTTCCTCATCGATTTTGATAACCGGTGGTTCTACCAAAGGGTTGTAATATCCGAGCTCTTCGATAAATTTACCGTCTCTTGGTGCTCTTGAGTCAGCAACAACAACTCTATAAAAAGGCTTCTTGTGTGCTCCCATTCTCTTCAATCTAATCTTTACCATTTTAAATTTCCTCCTGTGCTTATACTTTGCTTATCTTTTCTTTTTTGTAATTCAAAGACCTTTTTGCTCTCATCCTTACTTTTATATTTTTAAAATTTATGTTTTAACTTCGAGCTTGCGCTCTTTTAGTTACATACCTCTAAACATCTTCGGCAGCTTCGCTCCCGGCTTTGAAAACTGCTTCATCATCTTTTTTGTGCTGTCATACTTTTTTATAAGATTGTTTATCCTGCTAACCGGCTGACCGCTACCTGCCGCAATCCTCTTTCGTCTGCTTGCATTTAGTATGCGCGGATCGTTTCGCTCCTCCTTTGTCATCGACTGGATGATTGCTTCCATCTGCAAAAATTCTCTTTCGCCTTTTTCGATATCAACATCCTTCATCGCATTGCTGTTGACCCCGGGGAGCATACCAACGAGCTTGCCAAGACCGCCCATCTTTTTTATCTGTCCCATCTGCTCCAAGAAATCTTCTAAAGTGAATTGATTTTTCCTGAGCTTTTTTTCGAGCTTCTCAGCCTGCTTTTCGTCATACGCTTCCTCTGCCTTTTCTATCAGCGAAAGCATATCTCCCATGCCAAGTATCCTGCTTGCCATCCTGTCAGGGTGGAATGGCTCAAGCGCATCTGTCTTTTCGCCCGTACCTATAAATTTGATAGGTTTGCCTGTAACCTTTTTAGCGGAAAGTGCCGCACCGCCTCGCGAATCGCCGTCCATCTTAGTCATCACTATGCCGTCTATGCCAAGCTTTTCGTTGAAGCCTACTGCCGCATTTACTGCATCCTGTCCTGTGAGAGCGTCAACTACGAGTAATATCTCGTGCGGTTTTATCTCTCTTTTTATATTTGCAAGCTCATCCATCAGTTCTTCGTCGATCTGAAGTCTGCCTGCCGTATCGACTATAAGTACATCATAGCCCTTGATCTCGGCTTCACGCTTTGCCGCTCTTGCTATTTTCACAGGGTCTTTGCTTTCGCGCATCGTAAAGACAGGTGCATTTACCGATTTGCCCACGACCTCAAGCTGGTCAATAGCCGCAGGTCTGTAAATGTCACATGCACAAAGCATCGGCTTTTTGCCATTTTGCTTTAGCCACGCTGCGAGCTTGCCTGTAGTCGTTGTCTTACCTGTTCCCTGAAGTCCAACCATCATAATAGTTGTAAATCCGCTCGGCGAATATGTCAGCTTGCTGCTCGCTCCGCCCATAAGCTCTGTAAGCTCCTTATTTACAATCTTTATGACCTGCTGTGAGGGAGTCAGGCTTTTCATAACCTCCGCACCAAGCGATTTTTCTTTTACGGACGCCACAAATTCCTTTACAACTTTGAAATTTACATCCGCCTCAAGAAGTGCGAGCTTGACCTCTCTCATCGCCGTATCGATATCAGCTTCGGTAAGCGAGCCCTTGCCTTTTAGCCCGGAAAATACATTTTGAAGTTTTTCGGATAAGCCTTCAAATGCCATTGTTGGTTCCCTTTCATATATTTTCTTCTAATTCGTCGATTATCTTTTTTATTTGCAAGAGTTCTTTTTTTGTCGCCTCCTGCAAGATATCGTCTGTCAGTATATTGTCTATCTTTGTGTCAATCTTTTGGACTGCGTTTCTCATATCCTCAAGCTTTGCAACAAGTCCAAGTTTTTGCTCGTACTTGGCAAGCGACTTTTCGGCATTTTTTAGCGCATCGTGCACGCCTTGCCTGCTTATTTTAAGATTTTCGGATATCTCCGTAATGGAAAGGTTGTCCTCATAATAAAGCGTGATGACTTCCTTTTGCCTTCTCGAAAGGAGCTCGCCGTAAAAATCATATAAAATACTCGCCTTTGTTATTTCATCAAACATAGTAAAGATGATATCACGCTCAGTTGCATCTGTCAAGTAAAAATACTTGCTATGCGCCTATAAATATACTTTTGTAACTTTAAGTCCCGGCGGTGAGAAAAGAATCTATCTCTTGCAGTTCTCGGCACAGGCAATTGCATACGCTCATTCGCAGGCTTGCGGAGTGTCAACAAAACTCGCACCTTCGGTGCTCAAACATTGTTGACACTTATCCGCTCGCCAAGCTCATTTCGCTGGCAATTGCAAGCTGTGCCTGCGATAGTGCAAGAGATAGATTCTTTTCTCACCGCCGGGACTTATTTATAAAATCATATTGAGGAGTATCACATTGTGAAAAATGACATCTGATCCGTTTCCTGCATACCCTCCAAAAGTCCATTTTCACGCAGTGCATCTATCGCAACCTTATTTGCCTTAGCCCTGTTTTGTATATCCTCAACGGTCGCAAACGGTTTTTTATGATATTCGCTTTCGAGTGCCTTAGCACATGTTTCTCCCACGCCTATCATCGCAGCAAGAGGTACTAAAACCTTACCGTCCTTTATGCCAAATCTCATCGCCTCGCTGTCGTCAAAGGTTGGATTTGCAAACTCATATCCTCGTGCCATCATCTCATAGCATATCTCCAAAACAAGCATCTCCGCATCTTCCTTAGCAGTCGTGCCTTTGCCCTTTGCAAGTATCTCATCAATTCGCCTCAGGATACTATTCTTTCCCTTTTTTATCACCTGCCAATTGAAGTCGGCAATCTTTGTAGTCAAATGCGCCGCATAAAACTCAACCGGTCTGTAAACCTTAAACCAAGCGATACGATATGCCATCGTTACATATGCGACAGCATGGGCACGCGGAAACATATATTTTATCTTGCGACATGAATCAACATACCACTGTGGTGTGTCCGAAGCGAGCATCAGCTTAGCCTCGTCATCTGTGACGCCCTTACCCTTTCTGACCTTTTCCATAATTGTAAATGCAGCGATTGGGTCTACTCCCTTTAGTATGAGGTAGTTCATAATGTCGTCTCTTGTGGATATCGCATCCTGCATAGTGGCAGTGCCCTCCTTGATATAGTCACGAGCATTGCCAAGCCAAACATCCGTGCCATGCGAAAATCCCGAAATTCTTATCAAATCCGCAAACTTTTTAGGGCTTGTGTCGTCAAGCATCTGGCGTACAAATCTCGTGCCGAATTCGGGTATGCCATAGCTTCCGTGCTTAAATCTGTAATCTTCATCCTTTATATCAAGCGCATCTATGCCAAGGAAAATACTATTTACCTTGTCGTCTTTTAACGGTACATCCTTTATAGGATCTATACCTGTCATATCCTGCAAATGCCTGATAATAGACGGCGCATCGTGGCCGAGTATATCGAGCTTCAGCAGGTTTTCGTCGATCGCATGATAATCAAAATGTGTTGTTTTAAAATCAGAGCTCATATCATTTGCCGGTCTTTGTACAGGGCAAAATTCGTAAATCTCGTGATCCTCCGGCACTATTATGATGCCTCCCGGATGTTGACCTGTGGTCCTCTTCACTCCGCTACAACCTATCGCAAGCCTTTCCCTTTCGTATCGGTTTAGCGGTATTTGTCTTTCCTCGCAATATTTTGCAACAAATCCAAAAGCCGTCTTTGTCTGTATCGTACCTATAGTACCTGCCTTAAATACATTTTTACTGCCAAAAATTTCCTCAACATATTTATGAGCTGTCGCCTGATATTCTCCTGCAAAGTTTAGATCTATATCAGGCTCCTTTTGCTTTCCCGGGATACCTAAAAATGTTTCAAATGGAATAGTAAATCCTGTCTGGTTTAAAATCTCACCGCAATCAGGACATATCTTTTGTGGCATATCAACTCCGCAGTCATATTCCTTTTCGTCTCCCCACTCTATATATTTGCAATTCGGGCAAATATAATGTGGCGGCAGAGGATTTACCTCCGTAATGCCTGCCATAGTTGCCGCAAATGACGAACCTACAGAGCCTCTTGATCCTACAAGATACCCGTCACTCATCGATTTTTGCACGAGCATCTGCGCCGAAACATAAAGCACTGCATATCCCTCGTCTATGATAGCTTTTAGCTCATCTGCAAGTCTTTTTTCTATAAGCTCCGGCAATGGATCTCCGTATATTTCATGCGCCTTTTTATAGCATTCCTCACGCAAAATCTTATCCGCATTTTCGATATGCGGTGGGTACTTGCCCTTTGGCACAGGCACTAAATCTTCTATCATATCCGCAATCTGATGCGTATTTTCTACGATTATCTCTCGTGCCTTCTCCTCATCAAGATAGCTAAACTCGTCAAACATCTCCTCGGTCGTTCTAAAATAAAGCCCGCCTTCACCAAGGTCCTTATATCCCTGACCTGCCATCAGGATACGCCTGTAAATCTGGTCCTCCTCATCAATATAATGCGCATCACAAGTCGCAACGACTGGCTTGTTATATTTTTCACCAAGCGCAATGATTTTTTTATTTAAATCTATAAGAGACTGCCTATCCGGCACAATACCGTTAGTTACCAGGAATTGATTGTTTATGAGCGGTTGTACCTCAAGATAGTCATATAGCTTTATTATTTCAGCTATCTCCTCGTCCTCTGCTCCATTTAAAACTGCCCTAAATACCTCTCCCGCTTCGCAGGCAGAACCTATGATAAGGCCACTTCTGTGCTCCTCCAAAATTGATTTTGGAATTCTCGGTTTTTTATAAAAATATTCAAGGTGTGATTTCGAAACAAGCTTATAAAGGTTTTTTAGCCCCTCTCGATTTTTGGCAAGTATGATGATGTGGTATGTGCCACCATTTTTATAATCTATCGTGCCGTCTTCATTTTTAAGGTTTGTATCATCAAACAAATATCCCTCAACGCCATATATTACCTTTATATCCTTGCCTGCCGCCTTTGCCGCCTCCGGGAATGCCTGCACCGCTCCGTGGTCTGTTATGGCAACCGCCTTGTGCCCCCAGGTCTTTGCTGTATTTATATATTTTTTTACATCGGAAATACCGTCCATAGCACTCATCTTTGTATGGGCGTGGAGCTCTATGCGCTTTTCCTGTGCATTGTCAATTCTCGCCTCAAGAGGTACTTTTTCAAGGCTTTTTACTTTTATAATAGGAGTATTTGCATATGTGTCATACTCGGCATTTCCAAACGCCCTTACAACATCGCCCTCCTTTAGATTTTCATTTATATGGTCCCAGCCCTTAGCACCTACAAAAAATTTACCGCAAACGGACGTTTTTTTATCGGAAAATAATATCGTTACAATATATTGTCCGGTTTTTAACATTTTTGATGTAATACCAAACACTTCGCCCTCTAAAATGCATTCGCCCGAAAGCTCCGAAAACTCCGTCATAGCAAGCGTGCTGCCGTTTATAGGCTTGCCAAGTAGTCTGTTAGGCGGCAAATTGACATTTTTTTCGTTTTCCTTTTTTATGCGCTTTCCCTGCTTGCCTTTTTGCCTCTGTGCATCTTGCGAACTTGTTTGCGACTTTGCCGTTGCTTCTGCCACTCTTTTTGCATTTTGCTCAAGCTCTGCAAAAAAGTTTTGATCCTCCGTTTTTATTTTTTCTTCAACTTTCTCAAATATTTCGTCATCATTTTTAAATGTAACCGTTATTTTTTTATCAAATGCATTATATATCAATTCCTCAAAATATCCCGAAAGCAACTCGTTTAACTCACATGCTATCTTTTCGCCAACTGTATATATTATAAATTCGTCAGCCCTTAGGATTGACTTTTCCCCCTTTATGCTATTTGTCAGATATGCATATTTGCCATTTGCCTTTTTTATCATATGCTCGAGGAAAACGGGTACCGCATCGGCAAGCTGCATCGCAAGCTCATCATATATAAATATAAATTCCACATCCTCAACCGACGGCACCGTATCCAAAAGAGTCTGCTCTGCTTTCCTCACCTCGGCTAATGGAATTACAAAATTTAAGCGCACCTCAATAGACAGCTTCCCTGTTTCTTGCGATAGGGAAGCTTGCTCTAAGCTATATTTAAATTTTTCGTTTGAAATGCAATGCCTAAATATATCTTTCATAATTTTTGACTATCTCTATCAATTCCTCGCTTATTTTTTCTTCCGGTACTTTTTTTATAATCTCGCCTTTTACAAAAAGTACGCCACTGCCATCGCCACATGCTACACCAAGGTCTGCACTTTTTGCCTCGCCAGGCCCGTTGACCTCACAGCCCATAACTGCAAGCGTTATAGGTAGTAAGCCTATGTCTGCCCTTTGCTTTTCTATTTTTCGCACTTCTTCTTCGACCTTTTTTGCTATCGCATCGAGATTGACTTTTGTCCTGCCACATGTCGGGCACGAAACTATATTTATCGCTTTTTTTCTAAGCCCTGCAGATGCCAAAATTTCTTTTGCAACTATTATTTCATTTATCGGATCCCCTGTAAGAGAAACTCTCATCGTATCGCCGACACCTGCAAGTAGCAGAGCCCCTATACCGACAGCGCTCTTTATCTTGCCACTCTCAAGTGTGCCTGCCTCGGTCACCCCTATATGTAGCGGATAATCGGTCCGGCGGGCTATCGTCATATATGCGTCATAATTCATTTTAGGATCAGATGCCTTTAGCGATACAACTATATCTCCGAAGTCCAAATCCTCCAATATCTTGACACTTCTGAGCGCGCTTTCGACAAGGCCGTCCGCTGTAACGCCACCATTTTTTTCTAAGATGTCCCTTTGTAATGAGCCAGAGTTGACGCCTACACGAATAGGTATATTTCTTTCCTTTGCAATCCTTACAATTTTTGCAACCTCATCCCTTGTACCGATGTTGCCGGGGTTTATCCTTATCTTGTCTGCTCCGTTTTCTATTGCTTTTATCGCCAGTCTGTAATCAAAATGTATGTCTGCGACAAGTGGCAATTTTGATTTTTGCTTTATCTTGCCAAAGGCTTCCGCCGCTGCCATATCAGGCACGGCAAGCCTCATTATCTGCGCTCCCGCATCGGCTAAAGCGTCTATTTGTTTTATGACCGCTTTCGTATTTTTAGTATCAATATTGCTCATAGACTGTATGCTCACAGGTGCACCTGCGCCTATTTGCACATCGCCTACAACAATCTTCTTTGTTTTCCTTCTCATACGCTCCCCTCCGGAGTGTTTAACAAATCATCTTAGTGATATTTTAGTGCTTTACTTGTGTTGGCTCGGAGGAAGCCCTATACAACCCTCGCCAGTCCTCAACACAGGCAATGAATAGCGCTCATTCGCAGGCTTGCGGAGTGTCAGCAAAACTCGCACCGCAGGTGCTCAAACATTGCTGACACTTATCCGCTCGCCAAGCTCATTTCGCTGTTCATTGCACCTGCGTCTGCGGAGTTGTCTCAGGCGGTATAGGGCTTCCCCGAGCCAACTCAAATTAAGAATCTATTTAAATATCGGCATTATAAACTTCGCTATATCATTCCATGTTACATATACCATAAGCAACAGGAGCAAAAGCATTCCTATCATATGCACAACTGCCTCCGTCCTGTCTGTAATAGCCTTGCCCGTTACCTTCCTTATGACAAGGAATATAATCCTTCCACCGTCAAGCGCCGGGAATGGCAACAAATTGATAACTGCCAAATTTAAACTCATCATCGCTATGAAGTACAAGAATGTCATAAAGCCTTGCGATGCCGATTGATCGACCATATATACTATGCCGACAGGGCCGGACAAATCCTTTGTCGAAACCTCTCCTGTAACAAGCTGCTTGAGCACGACATACATACTCTTTGTCATATTGAGAGTTTCCTTTGGCCCGTTTACTATTGATTTAAAGGCGCTCTTTTCTCGCTGCGTAGCAACACCAACAATATATCTTCCCGATTCCTCGTCCTTCTTAGGAGTTGCAGAAAGCGTTATCGCTTCACCGTCTCTGTTTACCGTTATATCCATAGCCTCGCCGTCTTTATCTGCAGAAACTATCTCAGTAAAATCATACCACTCGTCAAGGTTTGTGCCATTGACACTGACAAGCTCATCTCCCACTTTTATGCCTGCTGTCTCCGCCGGTGAGTTTTCTACAACACGGCCGACCGTAAGCGTGGCAAAGCCCATATTGTATGTAACTATTATCATAAGGATAAGCGCCAGTATAAAATTCATTCCCGCCCCTGCTACAAGTATAAACGCCTTTTTGCCGGCAGGCTTATTATTAAATGCGTGCTCATCATCGCTTTCCTCGTCCTCGCCTTCCATAGCACAAAAGCCACCTATCGGAATCGCTCTGAGTGTATAAAGCGTGTCGCCCTTTTGCTTTTTTAAAAGCTTTGGACCCATACCGAGTGCAAATTCATTGACCTTAACACCGCAAGCCTTTGCAGCCAAAAAATGCCCCAGCTCGTGGATAAAAATCAATATGCATATCATTATTATTGCGATGATTATCGTCATTATTATTTCCTTTTTCTTTCTTATTTTACTATTAGATCATTGCTCAAGGCTTTTCCTTGTCTGCCTATCAATCTCAACTATTTCCTCAAGCGTCAGATCGTATGTCGGCACATGCGCCTCCATAATCTCTTCCAAAGTGTTTTGAATATCCAAAAAACTGATTTTGCCCGCTAAAAATCTCGCCACCAAAATCTCATTTGCGGCATTTAGCACAACCGGATAACTGCCGCCCTTACGGCCTGCCTCACATGCAAGTGCAAGGCATCTAAAAGTTTCCGCATCAGGCTCTTCAAAGGTCAGCCTGCTTGCCTCATTGAAAAAGTCAAGTTTTTTTGAGGTATTTTTTAGACGCTCAGGATATGAAAGTGCCAAGCCTATCGGAATACGCATATCTGCACTTCCCATCTGCATAATAACAGAGCCGTCTATAAACTCAACACCGCTATGTACGATGCTCTGCGGATGCACAAGCACCTTTATGTTATCGATGTCAACATCAAAAAGCCATTTTGCTTCGATGATCTCAAAGCCTTTATTCATCATCGTAGCGCTGTCTATTGTTATCTTATTTCCCATACTCCAGTTCGGGTGATTTAGCGCCTCTGCCAAGGTCACATCCTTTAGCTCGTCATACGACTTTCCTCTAAAAGGACCGCCCGAAGCTGTAAGAAGTACCCTCTTTAGATTTTTTTGCCCGCCAGATAATCCGCCTTGCGAATGTATGCACTGAAAAATAGCACTGTGCTCGCTGTCAACAGGCAGGATGTTTATTCCTCTTTTGCGTGCATTTTGCATTATAAGCTCGCCACCTGTCACAAGCGTTTCCTTATTTGCAAGTGCGATATCATGTCCCGCCTCTATCGCATAATATGTAGGCACAAGTCCACTTATACCGACAAGCGCATTTAAAAGCATATCATAATCAGCACTGCCGGAAGCAGCCTTTAGTCCATCGTCTCCATATAAAATCTCGATATTTTTATATTTGTCTGCAAGCTCATTTGCTTTTTTTTCATCGCCCACGACAACCGTCTTTGGCGAAAATTTTTCTATCTGCCTTGCAAGAAGGTCCACATTGCTTTTGCATGACAAAATCTCCACACTATACTTGTCCGAATTTTGCTCTATGATATCAAGCGCCTGCGTACCTATCGAGCCTGTGCTCCCTAAAATTGCTATTTTTTTCATATTTTTCTATGCTCTTTTCACTAATTTATAACCAAAACTATATAGTAATAAACGAGCGGTGCCGTAAAGAGCACGCTGTCAAATCTGTCCAAAATACCGCCGTGCCCCGGTATGAGATTGCCATAATCCTTTATGCCCATCTTTCTTTTAAATATTGAAGCTGTCAAATCGCCAAACTGCGATACTACGCCGCCAAGCACACCGACGATGAGACAGTGTATTGCATATTGCGGCGCAAAAAATCTGCCAAAAAGATAGCATAGTAGCATACTGCCGAGTATACCTCCTATCGAGCCCTCTATACTCTTTTTAGGACTTATCTTTGGGCAAAGTCTATGCTTTCCAAGCGACATTCCCACAAAATATGCAAAAATGTCTGTACCAAACGCCGACAAAACTATGAGCCATATGAGAATACTCGTTTTACCTGTCTGCTCTACGAGGAGTACATGGTACGAAAAAAACACGACATATACTATACCTGTTATCGTTGCCATCGCATCCTCAAGCTTTCGCTCCTCTATTTTAAATAGATACAGAAGCGATGCTAGTACGCTCAAAAAGAGCCACAATATATGGATGCTCTCATCGGCATTAAACATATTGAATGCATAAAGCAGTATCGTCGAACAAACCGCTATCGGATAGCACGGATGTATGTCAAGCTCATGAAATCCCTTATAAAACTCATAAACTCCAACTATCGCAATGATAAAGCAAGCAGCCGCTAGCACATATCCGCCAAAATATAAAACAGCCAAAAGCGGCACCATTATCAGTCCCGATATAATCCTCGTTTTCATTTACTTCCTCCCACCAAAGCGCCTGTCTCTGCTCTGAAAAATCTCGATTGATTTTTCGAATTCCTCAGGCGTATAATCCGGCCAAAGCGTATCGATAAATACCATCTCCGCATACGAAAGCTGCCACATCAAAAAGTTTGACAATCTTATCTCTCCGCTTGTCCTTATCACAAGGTCCGGGTCGGGAATGTCAAGCTCTCCTGTATATAGCCTGCTTGCAACCAGCTTCTCATCTATATCGTCAATCTCCAATTTGCCCGCTTTGACATCGCCGGCTATATTTTTTGCGGCTCGCACTATCTCATCCCTTGAGCCGTAGTTGAGTGCAATATTAAAATTTAGCCCGGTATTTTCCTTTGTTGTTTCAAGTGTCAACGCAAGTCTCTGCTTTACAATGTCCGGCATAACCTCGATATCACCTAAAATATTGACCTTTACATTCGCCTCATCAAGCTCTCTAAGCTCGCTGTCTACATATTTTACCAGCAACTTAAAAATACCGCTCACCTCTTCCTCCGACCTCTTCCAGTTTTCGGTAGAAAATGCGTAAACGGTTAAATATTTGACGCCCAGCTTTGCCGCATGCTTAACTATATTTTTCATAGCCTTCATGCCTTGGTTGTGCCCCATAACTCTCGGAAGCTTTCGCTTTGTTGCCCACCTGCCGTTGCCATCCATAATGATGGCAACGCTTTGTGGTATTCTTTTCTTATCAAGCATTAGATCTCCATTATCTCCTTATCCTTTGCGGCAACAACATCATCTATTGCTTTTACGCCCTTATCGATGCTCTTTTGTATCTTATCAAGACCTTCCTTTAGCTCATCCTCTGTGATCTCGTTATTTTTTTGTTGCTTTTTGAGGTCATCATTTGCCGCTCTTCTCAAGTTTCTGAGGGCAACCTTTGCATCCTCGCCATACGCTTTGACAGTCTTTGTAAGCTCCTTCCTCCTGTCCTCTGTCACCTGTGGCACTGTCAATCTTATCGCCTTGCCGTCATTGCTTGGCGTAATGCCTATATTTGCTTCATTGATGCCATGTTCAACTTCCTTTATTATCGAGGAATCAAAAGGTGTGATAGTTATAGTCCTTGGATCTGTAACTGCAATATTAGCAAGCTGCTTTAACGGAGTCGGTACATCATAATATGTTACCATCACCTTATCAACTATCGCCGCATTTGCTCTGCCGGCTCTGACTGTCAAAAGCTCTTCCTTTAGCTTTGCTGTAGTTTTTTCTATCTTTCCCTGTAGCTTTTCAAAAATTATATTATCCATTTCAAACCTCCGTTACTATTTGATCACTGTACCTATTTTTTCGCCACATACGGCCTTCATTACATTGCCCGGCTCACTTATACCAAATACATGAATACATATGTTGTTGTCTCTGCACAGTGATGCCGCCGTGGAATCCATAACCTTTAAGTCTTTTTCTAGTACCTCAAAGTGTGTAAGCTCATCGTATTTTATCGCATTTTTATCGACCTCAGGATCCGCCGAATAAACGGCATCTACCTTTTTAGCAAGCAATATAACATCTGCATCTATCTCAGCTGCTCTAAGCGCCGCTGTCGTATCTGTCGAGAAAAACGGATTGCCTGTTCCTGCCCCAAATATAACTACCTTGCCCTTTTCGAGATGATTTACTGCCTTTCTTCTAATGTAAGGCTCTGCAACCTCTTTCATCTCTATCGCTGTCTGCACCCTTGTCTGCAATCCCGTAGACTCTATCGCCTCTTGCAATGCAAGCGAATTTATAACAGTTGCGAGCATACCCATATAATCTGCTGTCGCCTTGCTCATATCCTTGCTTGTCCTGCCACGCCAAAAATTGCCACCGCCTACGACTATAGCGACCTGCACGCCAAGATCATGGACTTCCTTTACCTGCTTTGCAACAACCTTTAACATTTCTTCATTTAAGCCGAATTTTTCGCTACCGGCAAGCGCTTCACCGCTGATTTTTAGGATTATTCGTTTGTATTTGGGGTCCATTTTATTCTCCTTTTTATACTTACACTTAAAACTTTCTTTTGTCTAAAATTATAACATAAACCCCGCAATATCCTCAAGCCCGACTATCGCGAATTTAGGCAGATATTCAAATAGTGAAGATAAATTTATCGATCATAAAAATCCGGGTTATAGGATAAAAATCCCGCTTGCTATATCGATATATCTCCGAGATCTTTGATATATCATATAGAAGCGGGATTTATTATTATGCTTTAGGCTCACCAAAAGACGGTATTCCTACTCGCTACATCTCAGTTGCTCGATTTCTTTCTTTGGCAAACCACTGTATGCGATGATTCTTTCTATCGGCTCGCCTGCGGCTTTCATATTTGCTGCAATTTCGCATTTTTCGTTAAACTTGCCTTTAGCTATGCCTGAAACTTCGCCTCGTTCAAAGCCAGCTTCGTACCCGTCGGCTTCTCTGACTGCCTCGCACTCCGCTCTTGTAAGTTTCTCGAATAAAAAACTCATAATATCACCACCGTGTTCTTTTAAAAAGTCTGTCAGTATACCTTCACAGCTATTGTATCACAAACTGCTTCAAATTCACTAGATAAATGTCATTATCATCAATCATACAAAAACGGTACAACGCTTATCGGTGCGGTTTCGACGCCTTGTAGATGTGATAATGCGTCTGCAAAGGCACCTCAAAACACCGTATCACTTTTGCACTCATAATAATAATTTTTTATTTACAATCCGAGACTTTTGTTGTATCATTTAACTAAGAAGAGCTACCACGATAAATGGTTTAGCTTTGTGGGTTTTTTAGACCTCTCAGCTATAGGAGGTCTATTTTTTTATTGCTCTAACCAGCTCGGTTATTGCAATAACAATGAGTAATATGTAAAACAAATTATTCATCTGCATCACCGCCTTTCCTTATAGTCTCGACACTTTTAAGCCGGATACTCAGTTTTTCCATTTTATTTCATCTTTCTTTTCTCCCTGATTGTCAACCCGTTCTTTAGAATTTTTTCTGTTTCCTGAGAATTGAGCAATGGAACATTTTTGCTACGCTTTTCAGAATTATATTTATTCCAATTGCACGAAAAAGCCATATGCCCATCTTGCGCCTCCACTCTATCTAATATTGCCGGGGAAAATGTTTCCGTCGAGACAACTCCGCAAGCATAGTAGCAATATCAAGCGAAATTTATGTGGCGAGCGGATAAACATCAGCAATGTTTGAGCACCGAAGGTGCGAGTTTTGCCGGTGCTCCGCAATGCCTATGCATAAGCGCAGTATATTTGCCTGTGGCGAGGACAAGCGCAGGAGGGGCGTATGGCTTTTGCGTGCATTCACACAAATATAATCGTCGAAACCGCACCGATAAACATTGCATCCATTTTGTGCCACTTGATAGATAATGCTATTTGCCGGTGCCGAGGACCTGCAAAGCAACGGCAAAGCATTAAAAAAGCACACCCGCAGATGTGCTCTGCAGGTGCGCCTTGTTGCCAATATTTTTTTATTTTATTTATGCCGCTGCCTGTGCTCTCTTGTCTTCTACTTCCTTCATTGTAGGTCCAGGTATCAACATACCAACGATAAATCCTACAATTGCAGGGATTACCCAACCGAAGCCGTAAACATCAAGAGGTAGCTTGTGGATCCAGCTTAGTGATTCCATACCGAATGTATCGCAGAATGTCTGAATCAAGCTTACTACAAATGCAAATAGAGTTGTGCAAACATATACATTTCTCTTGAACTTCTCCTTTGAAAGGTAAGAAAGTACAAACAATACGATAACCGGTGGATATACAAGCACAAGTATTGGAGCTGCAAATGCTACGATCTTTGAAAGTCCAAGGTTACATACAAGTACGCACACGATGATATTTAGTATAACTGCCATACTGTATGATAGCTTGCCATTTGAAAGCTTTGAGAAGAAGTCAGATGTAGCTGATACAAGTCCGATTGCTGTTGTCAAACAAGCAAATGCTACGATAACACCAAGGATGATAACTCCCGGTCTTCCAACTAATTCCTGAGCGATATTTGTAAGAAGTGCCGCTCTGTCTATACCTGTTCCTGACATAAGCTGTGCATATGCTTCGTCATGCCATAGCTGACCTGTTGAAGCTCCAAGGTAAGCAAGTCCGCCGTAAACAAGTGCAAGTAGTATACCTGCAAGAGCTCCTGCTTTTCCTGCCATAGCCTTTTCTTCTGCCTTATCAGTGTATCCCTTATCTCTGATTGAAGATATGATGATTATTCCAAAGAACAATGCTGCCATACCATCAAGAGTCTGATATCCGTTAGCGATACCATCTTTTACTGTTGAATCAACCATTGCAGGCTGTATATCAGCAGCCGGTGCAACTATACCGATAATGATGATGATTGCAAGTGTTATAAGCAATACAGGTGTAAGTATCTTACCTACGATATCTACTACCTTGTTTGGTCTGATTGTCAGAACAAGCACGATAGCAAAGAATACTACCGAGAAAATAGCAAGTGCTAATTTGCTGTTTTCTGAACCTGTTACAGGTAGATATCCAAGCTCGAATGTTGTTGCGGCTGTTCTTGGTGTTGCAACAAGACATCCGATACATAGTATCATGATACTGTTTATAATATTTCCCGGCACTCTACCGATTGTGCCTGTTACTTTTTCAATGTCTCCATCGTATTTAATCAATGAGAACAATGCCAATAGTGCAAGTCCTGCGTCGGCTATGATGAAGCAGATTGCTCCGATCCACCACTTTGGACCAGCTGTTATACCAATTTCAGGTGGAAAGATCAAGTTTCCTGCTCCAAAGAACATCGCAAACAGTGCGAATCCTACTGTCATAAGATCAAGCTTGGTATTTTTCTTTTTGTTCAAGTTTTCTCCCATTTTACCTCTCCTTTACTTTTTATTAGACTTTCTCCAAATCTTCTGAGCTTCAGCAGCTTTGATCAAGTCTTCTCTATGCTGTGGGTGAGCAAGTGAAATTATTTTCTCTGCTCTTTCCCAACTTGACAGACCGGCTAAATTTACAAGTCCATATTCGGTAACAAGTATGAAGCTTTGGCTTCTTGGATCTGTTACGATATCTCCGTTAAATGTAGGCAATATCCTTGATTTTAGGTTGCCCTGCTTGTCTGTAAACGAAGATGTCATACATATAAAGCTCTGTCCGCCCTTAGCATCGAAAGCTCCTGTCAAGAAGTCGAGCTGTCCGCCTGTACCGCTTATATGTCTTGTGCCTGCACTTTCTGCACAAATTTGTCCGTACAAATCGACAGAAATGCAGTTGTTGATTGATACAAAGTCATCAAGCTGTGCGATTACCTTAGGCGCATTGATGTAACTGATTGGCGCAGTTACCATTCCCGGATTTTCTGTTACCCAATCATAAAGATTTTGTGTACCAAGTGCAAATCCGAATGTGCCCTTGTGCTTATCAATCGTTTTAAGTCTGTTTGTGATTTTGCCTGCCTTGTACATATCATAATATGCATCAACAAGCAATTCTGTATGAATACCTAAATCCTTAAGATCTGATTTAGCTATCATCTGTCCTACAGCGTTAGGCATACCGCCTACGCCAAGCTGTATTGTCGAACCGTCTCGCATACTTGATACTACTTTTTCTGCGATAGCCTCGTCAATATCTGTTGTAGCTGATGGCGGAAGCTCCACCAAAGGCTCATGCTTGCCCTCAACTACCATATCCACCTCGGAAATATGGATGCTCTCATAAAATCCGCCATAAACCTTTGGCAGGTTTTCGTCTATCTCGAGTATGATTGTATCCGCAGCATCAAGAGTTTCTCTTGCTGTCGCATTGTTGATCGAGAAGTTAAAGTATCCATGCTCGTCCATCGGTGGCACTGCCATCATGGCAACATTTACAGTCAGATATCTGCCATAATATTCGCCTACATTCCTAAATACCATAGGGATATAGTTGCAAAGTCCCTTATCTGTAAGCTTTCGCTCATAGCCGGAGCAATGCCACGAATTATATGTAAATGTCTCTCTGTTTGGATCGCATTCAACAACCTCAAGCGGTCTGAGTGCCATGTAGCCTCTAATCTTGATGTCGTTTAGCTCGTCCTTTCTTTGTGCAAGCGCCGCGTCGAGTAAATGCGGAAATCCGTTGCATGTACTAAAGTCAACCCAATCTCCGTCCTTTACAACTTTGACAGCCTCCTGCGGTGTTTTTAATTTTTGCTTATATTCCTTCGCAAAATCCATTGAAACCTCCCCGGCAGGCTTGTTAAAGCCACTGCCACATCTCATTCAAATAGTTGATATATTATACCTTATCTTACTTATTATCCGCAAGGTTTTTGTAATACTCATACCTTTCCTTAGCTGAGTCTTCTGCTTCCTTGAACAATACCTTTGCATTTTCAGGGAATGTAATGTCAAGTGCTGAGTATCTTACTTCGCCTCTCAAGAACTCAAGCAGATCCTTTGAAGGTTCCTTTGAATCAAGAGTTAATACTTTTGTTTCAGGATTCCATCTGTATAGATTCCAGTAACCTGACTCTACCGCAGCTTTCATCTCTGCCTGAGCATTCTTCATGCCCTTCTTGATACCGTGGTTGATACATGGAGCATAGCAAATCACGATAGATGGTCCCTTGTGCTCTTCGGCTTCCTTGATTGCTTTTAGAAGCTGATTTGGATTTGCACCCATAGCGCACTGTGCAACATATACATTGTTATATGTCATCATAAGTCTGCCAAGATCCTTCTTCTGAGTCTTTTTACCTGAAGCCTGGAACTGTGCAACCGCACCGATGGGAGTTGCCTTTGATGACTGTCCGCCTGTATTTGAATATACTTCTGTATCGACGATCAATACATTTACGTCCTCGCCCATTGCAAATACGTGGTCAAGTCCGCCGTAACCGATATCGTATGCCCAGCCGTCGCCACCATACATCCACATTGTCTTTTTGTTTAGATGCTTTTTCTTTTCGAGAATTGTCTTAGCAACATCTGCAGCTTCTCCTGACAGCTTTGCACCCTCAAGTACAGCTATCAGATTTTCTGAAGCTACTGCTGACGCATCAAGATCATCATATGTTTCTTCCCATTTTACAATAGCGTCTTTAATTTCCTTTACATCGCCTGCAAGCTCTGCCAATTTTTCGACATCAAGCTTTACATTTTCTCTCTGGTGCTGTACAGCAAGGCACATACCATAAGAAAATTCTGCATTGTTTTCAAATAGAGAGTTTGACCATGCAACACCCTTGCCCTGGCTGTTTTTGCAGTAAGGCATACTTGGCATTGCAGCGCCCCAAGCCTGAGTACAGCCTGTTGCATTAGCCATATACATCTTATCTCCGTAAAGCTGTGTCAAAAGCTTTGAGTATGCTGTCTCTCCGCAACCCGCACAAGCTCCCGAGAACTCGAGAAGTGGCTGATAGAACTGTGAACCCTTGATAGAATACTTATCTACAGCATCCTTCTTTTCTTTGATTGTCATAGCGTAGTTCCAGTTTGTCTGATCAAGATCTACCTCTTCTACAGGTACAAGCTTGATAGCCTCTCCGCTCTTTGGACAAGTTTCAACACAGACTCCGCAGCTTGTACAGTCAAGAGTTGAAATCTGCATGCTATACTTAAACTCTTCAAGTCCCTTGCCCTTAGCGTCTACTGTTACAAATCCTTCCGGTTTTGCAGCGTCTTCCTTAGCATCAAGTAGGAATGGACGGATTACCGCATGAGGACATACATATGAACACTGGTTACACTGGATACAAGCATCCTTGTCCCAAACAGGAAGATCAGTTGCGATACCTCTCTTTTCGTATCTTGAAGTACCCTGATCCATAACGCCGTCCTTCATATCTACAAACATACTTACAGGCAGATCGTCACCCTTCTGAGCATTGATTGGCTCAAGTATTTCTGTGATGAGCTTTGGCGCGTCCTTCTTTGCCTCTTTCGCATCGTCCTTAGCGTCCTTCCATGAAGCCGGTACATCCACCTTTACAGGAGCAGTTATACCCGCATCTACAGCCTGCATATTCATATTTACGATTGCATCGCCTTTTTTACCAAATGTCTTTTTAACTGCTTCCTTCATATGCTTTACAGCATCATCAACAGGTATTACCTTTGATAGGTTAAAGAATGCAGCCTGAAGTACCATATTAGATCTGTTGCCAAGTCCGATTTCCTGTGAGCACTTGTTAGCATCTATGATATAAAAATCTATATTGTTGTTTGCAATATATCTCTTTACATCTGCCGGAAGATGCTCATCGAGCTCATCCTTGCTCCAGTGGCAGTTTAGTAGGAAAGTACCGCCCGGTTTTAGCTCAGAAATCATATCGTACTGTCTCAAATAGTTTTGGTTGTGGCAAGCCACGAAGTTTGCACTTTTTACAAGATATGTAGATCTTATAGGAGTATCTCCAAATCTGAGGTGAGACTTAGTAATACCAAATGATTTCTTAGTATCATATTCGAAGTATGCCTGACAATATTTGTCTGTCTGGTCTCCGATAATCTTTATCGAGTTTTTGTTAGCACCAACTGTACCGTCTGAGCCAAGACCCCAGAACTTGCAGCTGATTGTGCCTTCGTTTTCTATTACAAAATCCTTTTCAAGAGGAAGTGATTTGTGTGTCACATCGTCATTGATACCGATTGTAAAGTGATTTACAGGCTCTTTTTTGTCAAGATTGTCAAATACAGCCTTGATACAAGCAGGATCTGTATCCTTTGAAGAAAGTCCGTATCTGCCCGAAACGATAACAGGTAGCTTACCTTCAAATCTTCCGTCAAATTCGTTATATGCAGAGCAAACATCCTCATAAAGTGGCTCGCCGACTGCGCCTGCTTCTTTTACTCTGTCAAGAACAGCAATCTTCTTAACTGTCTTAGGAATAGCCGCAAGCATATGCTTTACAGAAAATGGTCTGTATAGATGTACCTGCAAAAGTCCAAGCTTTTCGCCCTGAGCATTTAGCTTGTCTACTACTTCCTGTACAGCACCGCATACAGAACCCATAGCGATGATCAGCTTTTCGGCATCCTTAGCACCGTAGTAATTGAATATATGATATTCTCTGCCTGTCAGCTTTGAAATCTCTCCCATATAATCCTCTACGATATCAGGAAGCTTCGCATAATCCTCGTTATTTGCTTCTCTCACCTGGAAGTAAATGTCAGGGTTTTGAACTGTACTTCTCATAGTAGGAGTTTCAGGATTCATCGCCTCGTCCTTCCATGCCTTTAGTGCATCATAGTCGAGCAATTTTGCGAATTCGTCATATGTAAGAGCCTCAACTTTTTGTATCTCGTGTGAAGTTCTAAATCCGTCAAACCAATGTAGGAATGGAATTCTTCCCTTTACAGCCGCAAGATGTGCAACTCCTGCAAGGTCCATTACTTCCTGCACGCTACCTGTTGACAGCATCGCAAAGCCTG
Source organism: uncultured Porphyromonadaceae bacterium (assembly GCA_963634825.1). Lineage (GTDB taxonomy): Bacteria > Bacillota > Clostridia > Peptostreptococcales > Anaerovoracaceae > Gallibacter. Next base: position 33,663 of record CAVHCP010000010.1, read on the forward strand.
TCTGTCTGCAGTTCATAACATCCGAATGATCTCCGAATATCGAGAATGCATGTGTGCCGACTGTTCTTGCAGCAACATGAAGCACGCCAGGATGTCTCTGACCCGAAATCCTGTGAAGTGTAGGAATCATCAACATAAGTCCCTGTGATGATGTAAATGTAGTTGCAAGCGCACCTGACTCAAGTGCTCCGTGTACGGCACCGGCAGCTCCTGCCTCAGACTGCATTTCTACAAGTCTTACGCTCTGTCCGAAAATATTTTTCAGACCGTTTGCAGACCACTCGTCAGTCTTTTCTGCCATTGGTGAAGACGGTGTGATTGGGTAAATACCGGCAACCTCAGTGAAGGCGTATGCGACATAAGCCGCAGCTTCATTACCGTCTACAATTTTGATAACCTTACTCATTTGTAAACCTCCGTTTGCTTATGCAATATAAATTGCATATTGTTATATCTTTTATGTTTAACTTTTGTTATTAGTTAACTATTTTTGTCTATGCCTCTATCTGTCCGCTATTTTCCTTTTTTAGTTTTCTTTTTTCGGCATATTCTGCTGTTGCAGTAAATAAAACATCTGTCGATGAGTTTATGGCTGTCTCGCAAGAATCCTGTATAACGCCTACGATAAATCCGACTCCCACAACCTGCATAGCTATGTCATTTGGAATGCCAAACAAGCTACATGCAAGCGGTATTAGAAGAAGCGAACCACCTGCAACACCTGACGCTCCGCAAGCACCTATCGCCGATACAACGCACAAAATGATTGCTGTCGGCAGGTCAACCACGATACCAAGCGTATGTGTTGCCGCAAGTGTAAGTATCGAAATTGTAATCGCAGCGCCACCCATATTTATAGTTGCTCCAAGCGGAATCGAAATCGAATATGTATCCTTGTCAAGTCCAAGCCTTTCGCAAAGCTTCATATTGACAGGGATGTTTGCCGCAGAGCTTCGTGTAAAGAATGCATATATGCCTGATTCCTTTATGCACTGCCATACAAGCGGATAAGGATTGCTCCTGATATTTATAAATACTATTATCGGATTTACTATAAATGCCACAAAGAACATAGTCCCTACAAGCAGCAATATGAGCCATAAGTATTTTTTCATCTCGCCTATGCCTGTCGAAGCTATGCTGTTAAATACAAGTCCCATAACTCCAAGCGGTGCAAAGCTTATAACCCATCTTACGACCTTTGAAATTGCTTCTGCAAAATCCGATACCATATCTATTGTTGTTTGCTTTGCATTTTTTAGTGCAAGTCCCATAAGGATTGCTGCAGCTAATATGCCTATGTAGTTTGCATTTGTAAGTGCATTTACCGGATTGTCTACAGCATTTAAAAGTAGCTGCCTTATAACCTCTACTATGTTTTCCGGTGGTGCAAACTCCGTATCTGTCACATTTGGCAAAACGAGCTCTACCTTAAATATAAAGCTTGCTATTACCGCCACTGTGCCTGCCAAAAATGTTGCCAATAAGTACAAGACCATGATTCTTTTCATATTAGTCTTTTGTCCCTGCTTATGGCTTGCAATGGCTGACATTACCAAAAACAGTACCAATATCGGAGCTACCGCCTTTAGGGCTCCTACAAACAGGTCACCGAAAAATGTTATAAAAAGCAATTTTTTCGGAAAGCAAAGTGCGAGAATTATGCCCACACAAAGACCGATTATAATTTGCACAACAAGGCTAAGCTTGTTCCACGCACTTAAAACGTTTTTCATCTTTCTCAAATCCTCTCTTTTTTGTCTCCAGTTATATATTTTTTGATGTATCTTTATTATTCTACCACAAAAATCCACTGTTTACAATGCATCTTGCCATAAGCCAAGCAATGTGCCCGACTTTGCCTTGTGTATTTAAGGAACTATCGTAATATCTGCTATTTTTTTGAACTCCTCCCAGTCGTGCTTTGAGACCTTGTCATACACGGCAACTATCTTGATACCAAGCTTTTTTGCCGTCTTAGCCGAGTAAAGCCCATCCTCAAACAGATATGTTTCTTCCGGCTTTGTGCCCATAAAATCAAGTGCCTGCAAAAATATATCAGGGTCGCTTTTGCTATGTCCTACCTCCGTACATGTAAACAGCCTGTCGAAACATTTTGTAAGTCCGAGTCTTTCAAAGCAAGGCATAAATGTCTCCCTGTCCGTTGAAGTCGCTACCGTAAGTTTGATGCCATTTTCGCTAAAAAGCTTTATCAGCTCGACCATTCCCGGCTTTGCCTGCACCTTTTCGCCATAGTATACCCTCATCGCATCATTTATCGCATCGATGATTTCCTCAATCGACAAATCTATGCCATATGTCTTTTTCAGATAATTGGCAGTTTCCTCTATCGTAAGCGAAAAAAGCGTCCTGCCGAGCTCGTCATCGGCTTTTATATTGTACTTATCCAAAAGGTTTGCCCCTGCCATATACCAAGTCGGCATACTGTCCACAATCGTGCCGTCTATATCAAATATTGCACCTTTTATACCCTTGTACTCTGCTAATTTGTCTTTCATATTTACATTTCCTTTCGTTTGATAAAAAGCAAACGCAAGGTTGTGACCTCGCGTTTTTCCTTAAAACTCTGCATTTTTAGGTGTTCGTGGGAATGGTAAGACATCCCTTATATTGCTCATTCCTGTAACATACATTATCATTCGCTCAAAGCCAAGCCCGTAGCCGGAATGCACAACACCTCCGTACTTCCTCAGCTCAAGATACCACCAGTAGTCCTCTTCGTTTAGACCGACCTCTGCCATACGAGCCTTTAGGACATCAAGTCTTTCTTCTCTCTGGCTGCCACCTATGATCTCGCCTATGCCCGGCACCAAAAGATCGCATGCCGCAACGGTTTTGTTGTCGTCATTTATGCGCATATAAAACGCTTTTATCTCCTTTGGATAATCCGTTACAAACACAGGCTTTTTATAGACCTCTTCTGTTATATATCGCTCATGCTCTGTCTGTAGGTCGATACCCCACTCAACAGGATATTCGAACTCTTTGTCGGCTTTTTTGAGTATATCTACCGCCTCTGTATATGTTATCCTTGCAAAGTCTGACTCAACAATATTTGTAAGCCTGTCTAAAAGTCCTTTGTCTATGAAGTTGTTAAAAAATTCCATTTCCTCAGGTGCGTTTTCGAGCACATAGCGTATTATGTACTTTATCATCGCTTCTGCTGTCTGCATATTGCCCTCAAGGTCGCAAAATGCCATCTCGGGCTCTATCATCCAAAACTCCGAAGCGTGTCTTGCCGTATTTGAGTTTTCTGCTCTAAAAGTAGGGCCAAATGTATAGATGTCCCTAAACGCAAGTGCAAAAATCTCAGCCTCAAGCTGTCCCGAAACTGTAAGATTTGTTTCCTTTCCGAAAAAGTCTTGCGAAAAATCAGCCTCGCCGTCCTTTAGCGGTGGGTTGCTCGGATCAAGCGTTGTCACCCTAAACATCTCGCCTGCACCCTCAGCGTCACTGCCTGTGATGATTGGCGTATGCACATAGACGAAATTGTTTTCTTGGAAAAACTTATGTATCGCATAAGCGACAAGAGATCTTACTCTAAATACCGCCGAAAATGTATTGCTTCTCGGTCTTAAGTGCGCTATCTCCCTTAGATATTCGAGGCTGTGCCTCTTTTTTTGAAGCGGATAATCCGAATCCGACGTCGCCACAATCTCTATGCTTTTTGCTTTTAGCTCAAATGGTTGCTTTGCCTCAGGAGTCAGCGCGAGAGTACCGCTTACCTTTAGTGCTGTAGCTATCGGCGCCTTCGCAATCTCCGCAAAATTGTCTATATTCTCTGCTTCGTAAACAACCTGCAATGACTTAAAAAACGAGCCGTCATTTAACTCTACAAATCCAAACTTGTTAGATCCTCTGTTAGTCCTGACCCAGCCCTCTACCGTAATATCTTTTTCGCTATATGTAGCGGAATTTCTAAAAATATCTTTGATGCTTATGCTTTGCATTGTTAAAATCCTTTCGTCCTTTTGTTTATACTATTATAATATACCAAAAAAACAGCGGTGTTTAAAGGGAAAAGCAGAAGTTATCCGCTTTTTTTATTTTTTAAAATATGTCATTATAAATCGCCTCAGTATGAGTATCGAAAAGCACCCACTCGACCAAATCGAAGCTGTGCGGATTTTCTCGCAAAAAATCTCTGACCGTCCCAACAGCAATTTTTGCAGCCAAATCAACCGGAAACCTATATACTCCCGTAGATATTGACGGAAAGGCTATCGTCCTTATGCCATGAGCCTTTGCAAGCCTCATCGAATTTAAATAGCAACTTGCAAGCAGCTCTCTTTCATTTTTTGTACCGCCGTGCCAGATCGGGCCGACCGTATGGATCACATACTCGCATGGCAAATTATATGCGCCCGTTATCTTCGCCTCTCCGGTCCTGCAACCGTGAAGCGTTTTGCACTCCGCCAGAAGCTCTGGACCTGCCACCCGATGGATAGCACCGTCGACGCCACCGCCACCCAGAAGCGAATTGTTTGCCGCATTTACAATCGCTTGCACATCTGCAACTTTTGTTATATCGCCCCTTATTGCCCTAATCAAATCCATTTTTTACTCCTTAAAATATGTATTTTGTCCGTCATATGAAGCTTCGCTTATTTCCGACTTTCCTTAAATAATTACTCAAGTAATTATATGCAAGATTTTTGCACTTTTCAAGGTTTTAGGTCCGCATTGACATATCATGCCGAGTGCGGTATTTTAAAGTTGTTGTAATTATATAATGCGTGCCGTTGTAAAATATACGGTTGAATTTTACAGCAAACTAAAATATACTATACTCGAAAGGAGTTAGGAATATGCCAAATATCAAACCTATTTCAGATTTAAGGCATTATAGCGATGTGCTCCATGATGTGGCTGTTGGTGCTCCCGTTTTTTGACCAAAAACGGACATGGCAGATATGCGATTCTTGATATGTATGACTTTGAAAAAATGCAAACAACACTTAAATTGTTAGATGAACTAACTAAAGGTCGAAAATCCGGCGAGGAAAATGGCTGGTTGACTTTAGAAACAGTAGAAAAAACCTGGGAATTGCCAATGAATAAGGAGGGTTTGTAATGGCAAATTTTGATACATTAGCAAAAAATCTAAAATCACGCGGATTTTTAGTTTCGCAATTTGATAAAGCAAGCGAAGCAGTTTCCTATCTAAATGAACAGATCGACAATACGACTGTCGCCTTTGGTGGCTCTATGACACTGCAGGAAATAGGCCTTTACGATACACTCGCCACTCATAATGATGTTTGTTGGCACTGGAAGAAAGGCAGTCTTGAGAAGGCTATGAGCACCGATGTCTATATTTCGTCTGCAAATGCAATCTCAGAAGCAGGCGAGATCATCAATATAGACGGTAATGGCAACCGTGTAGCCTCTACAATATACGGACATAAAAAAGTATATTTTGTAATAGGCAAAAATAAAATAGCGCCCGATTTTGAGAAGGCACTGTGGCGCGCAAGAAATATCGCCGCACCAAAAAACGCACAGCGTCTGAATATGAAGACACCGTGCGCTATAAAAGGCGATAAATGCTATGATTGCAATAGCCCACAGCGTATTTGCAAGAGCCTCGTCGTCCTTTGGGGGCCGCAAAGCTCCGGTGGCTGTGATATCGAAGTTGTGATAGTTGATGAAAAGCTCGGGTATTAGCCCGAGCTTTTTTGTAGAGAGACACAAAAGTTATTCTTTTGGATTGAATCCTGCCGGGTGGTAATCTATAAACTTATTCGTAATCCGTGTGTGGATCATATGTGCCCTCTATAATGCGTTCAATATTTAGCATACCCGGTCCATATTCTCTTTTCTTTGTTGGCAAAGTTTCATCCTTTATCGTCTTTTCTACCCATGCGCATACTTTTTTGTAAGCATAGTAATTTTCATCCCATTGCTTTTGCACATCATCGGAATACTGTCTTTTCCCTTTGACATACTTTGGTATTACGTTTTCATAAAAGTATTTTGACATTTTTTGCTGTCCATAAATATTTAAATGGTCTATATTGTAAAAGTCTTTCTGCGCATCTAATCCTATCTCCTTTATGTTTTTATCAAAATCATACACATCAAAGCCGTAGGATTTTACAATATCTATCACTGTGTTTATTCTACCTTTTGTGCCAATTAATTTTGAGTCATAATATTTTGGCATATTTACAAAAATAACATTTGTTATATTTTCCTTTTTCAGATAATCAAGTAAATCTATCAGAGACTCCCGCGTTTTAGGAGTAAGCGGTTTCTGGGTTATAGGACAAAAAGCGTTGATGACTAATACCAATAACTTGGATATTTAGTTGGTCTGTGAAGCTCTTCCCAGACGATTGCATCTCCCCAATAAGAGAGCGATTTTTCAAGTCGCTCTCTTCTGTTAATCTTTGCATAAATACTTG
>CAVHCP010000011.1:0-39846 GCA_963634825.1 uncultured Porphyromonadaceae bacterium
CATAGCCCACCATTGCGCTTGTCCTCAGCACAGGCAATCGTTAGCGCTCATTCGCAGGCTTACGGAGTGTCAGCAAAACTCGCACCTTTGGCGCTCAAACATTGCTGACACCTATCCGCTCGCCAAGCTCATCTCGCTGACGATTACATGCTGTGCCTGCGGAGGCGCAAGATTGGCGTATGGCTTTTGCGTGCAGTTATATAAATATAAGCGTCGAAACCGCACCGATAAACATTGCATCCATTTTATGCCGCTTGATAAAACTATACTAAAAAGCCGCACCCTACCGGATGCGACTTTGCCTAAGCACCAAAAACTTCTTTTGTTATAAGCCTATTTAAGTGTGTTTAATCTGGCGGTCTCTTCTATCATATGCTTTCTGAGTTCCCACAAATCGTGACTTAAATCCACATAATATGTCTGCGGATTTTCAAATCTGAGCATTTCATTCCACATTGCATCAACCTGGCTTTTGCAACGTTCCCTTATTTCCTCTACCGACGGTCTGTCATATGTGAGCTTGCCGGCTGTAAAGATCTGCACGCGCAAATCCTTTGCTATAAAGTTGCTGAGCTTCTTGCGTTTCCAAATATTTTGCGGATCAAATATCTCATAATCATCACCCTCTGGGATAGTTTCGTTTGCAAGCGTCACGACATCGGCAACCGCTCTTTTTGTAGTCTTATCATATAGCCTGTAAACCTTTTTAAAGCCCGGTACCGTGATCTTTTCGACATTTTCCGACACCTTTATTTTTGGTATCATCTCGCCGTTTCTCTCCACCGCCGCAAGCTTATAAACTCCGCCAAATACAGGCTGTGCCTTTGCCGTAATAAGCCTTTCTCCTACGCCAAACGAATCGATGCAAGCTCCCTCCATCAAAATATCCTGTATCAGATATTCGTCAAGCGAGTTGGAAACAACAATCTTACAATCCGTAAGTCCTGCATCATCAAGCATCTTTCTTGTTTTTTTAGTCAAATATGAAATATCACCGCTGTCTATCCTGACGCCCATAGCATTTGGCTTTAGCTCCTTAAATACCTTTATCGCATTTGGCACGCCGGACTTTAGTACATTATATGTATCGACAAGCAGTGTCGCATTGTCAGGATAAATCTCGCAATATTTTTTGAATGCCTCATATTCGCTTGAGAACATCTGCACCCAGCTGTGAGCCATAGTACCGAGTGCTGTTATGCCTATATCACGATCAGAAATCGTACATGCCGTACCGGCACATCCGCCTATGTACGCTGCCTTTGCTCCAAGTATTGCGGCTGAAGCACCTTGCGCTCTCCTGCTTCCAAATTCCATTACAGGTCTGCCCTTTGCGGCTCTGACAATCCTATTTGCCTTTGTAGCTATGAGAGATTGATGATTTATCAAAAGAAGTATCATAGTTTCCACAAATTGCGCCTGCATTACAGGGCCTCTCACCGTTACAAGCGGTTCGCCCGGAAATACAGCTGTGCCTTCCGGTACTGCCCATATATCGCACTTAAATTCAAAATTCTTTAAATAGTCTAAGAATTTTTCGGAAAACATTTTTTTGTTTCTCAGATAAGCTATATCTTCATCTGTAAACTTGAGGTTTTCGAGATATGAAATCATATCATCTATGCCTCCGAGGATAGCAAATCCGCCATTTTCTGGGATTTCCCTAAAAAACATATCGAAGTATGCGATATCCTCCTGCATGCCGGCTTCAAGATAACCATTTGCCATAGTTATTTCATAAAAATCTGTCAGCATGGTCAAATTGTTTTTGTCGATCATTTTTACTCCTTTCGACTAAGCATCCTTTTGAGGTACTGTCCCGTATATGAGCTTTTATTTTGCGCCACTTCCTCGGGTGTGCCCTCAGCCACTACCAATCCTCCGCGAATACCGCCGTCAGGACCAAGATCTATAATATGATCCGCTCGCTTTATCACATCGAGATTGTGTTCTATAACAACGACCGTATTGCCTACATCAACAAGCTTGTCGAGAACTTGATTTAGTCTGTCCACATCTGCAAAATGCAGGCCAGTAGTCGGTTCGTCCAATATATAAATATTATTTCCCGTATTCTTTTTGGAAAGCTCCGAAGCAAGCTTTATCCTCTGCGCCTCACCACCCGAGAGCTGCGTTGACGGCTGACCGAGCTTGATATATCCAAGACCAACCTCCTCGAGCGTTTCGAGCTGTCTTTTTATAGTTGGGATATGTTCAAAAAAGGCAAGCGCTTCGGTAACTGTCATATCCAAAACTTCAAATATATTTTTACCTTTATATTTTACCTCAAGAGTTTCTCTGTTGTACCTCTTGCCCTTACAAACCTCGCAAGGCACGTATACATCCGGTAGAAAATTCATCTCTATCTTTATTATGCCGTCGCCCTTACAGGCTTCACATCTGCCACCCTTTACATTGAAGCTAAATCTGCCTTTTTCGTAGCCCCTTATTTTAGCCTCCGGCACCTGCGCAAACAAATCCCTTATATGTGTAAAGACACCTGTATATGTCGCCGGATTCGATCGTGGCGTTCTGCCGATAGGCTCTTGATTTACATCTACAACCTTGTCCAGATTTTTGATTCCTGTAAGAGCCCTATGATCTCCTACTTTTAGTTTAGCCTTATTTAATTTATTTGCAAGCTCTTTGTACAATATATCATTTATTAGGCTCGACTTACCTGAGCCCGATACTCCGGTAACGCATACAAGCTTGCCAAGCGGGATTTTGACGTCTATACTTTTTAGATTATTTTGCTTTGCGCCCTTTATCTCTATAAAATTGCCATTGCCACTTCTGCGTGTCTGTGGCACCTCTATCCTTTTTTCGCCGGAAAGGTATTGACCTGTGATAGATTTTTTATTTTTCTTTATATCCTCAACACTGCCTTTTGCAACAATCTCTCCTCCGTGTACGCCTGCTCCCGGACCTATATCCACGATATAATCGGCCGCATACATAGTATCTTCATCATGCTCGACTACGATCAGCGTATTTCCTATATCCGTAAGACTGCGAAGTGTTGCAAGAAGCTTGTCATTGTCCTTTTGGTGAAGTCCGATGCTCGGCTCATCTAAGATGTATAAAACTCCCACAAGGCTCGAGCCTATCTGCGTTGCAAGTCTTATCCTCTGCGACTCTCCGCCCGAAAGCGTGGCCGAAGCTCGTGAAAGCGTGAGATAATCAAGCCCGACATCTATCAAAAATTGCAATCTTGCATTTATTTCCTTTACTATCTGTTTTGCTATCGTCTGTTCCTTTTCGGAAAGCAGAAGGCTATCGATAAACTGCTTGGCATCAGCGATCGACATATCCGAAATCTCGGCAATATTTTTGCCACCTACCGTCACAGCAAGCACCTCATCCTTTAGCCTCTTGCCGTGGCATTTTGGGCATGTCGCCTCTGTCATATACTTTTTGATTTTTTCTTTCATAAATTCCGAATCCGTTTGCACAAATCTGCGCTCAAGATTTGGAATCACGCCCTCGAAAGCATCATTTCTATGCGAAAGTATGCCCGTTGTACGGCTCACATAATCATATTTGATCTCCCTGCCATTTGTGCCATACAAAAGCTCCTGCTGCAATTTTTTTGGAAGCTCGCGGAAAGGAGTATATACATCCGCACCATATTCGGCTGTCAGAGCGTCTATCATCTGCCTATAAAATCTGCCGTCGTCCATGGAGGCAAAAACTTTGCCAAAAACTCCGTCATATATGCTGAGCGTATCATCCTCTATCAAAAGCTTGGGGTCTATCTGCTGCAAAAAGCCGAGTCCATTACACTCGGGGCAAGCTCCAAACGGGCTGTTAAATGAAAATGTACGAGGCTCCATTTCTTCTATGCTGATGCCGTGCTCGGGGCAGGCAAAAAGAGTCGAAAAAGTTTTTTCTTCCGTCAGTATAGCGCCGTCGCATGCACCTACTTTTGCGCCGTTGTTTGCATCGTCGTTTGTGGCTCCTTTTGTAGCATCGTTTGCGCTGCTTCTTGAAATGAGCACATTTACAAGCCCATCGCCGTGTGAAATCGCAAGCTCGCAAGCCTCCGCTATACGCTGCTCCGCTCCTTCCCTGACTATTATCCTGTCCGTTATGATTTCTATCGTATGCTTATATGTCTTTTCTAATTTTATTTCGTCCTCTCCTAAGACATATATACTGCCGTCAACTCTGACTCTTGTAAAGCCCTCCTTTTGCACCCTTTCGAGAATTTTTTCATGTGTACCCTTTCTCTGTCTTACAACAGGCGCCATGATAGTCAGCCTTGTCTTTTCTCCAAAAGCCATAAGAGCGTCTACTATTTGATCTACCGTCTGCGAGCTTATTTCCTTACCGCATACGGGACAATGTGGCACGCCTATCCTCGCATATAAAAGTCGCAAATAATCATGTATCTCCGTCACTGTGCCGACAGTCGATCTCGGATTTTTGCTCGTCGTCTTTTGGTCGATCGAAATCGCAGGCGAAAGTCCTTCTATATATTCGACATCGGGCTTTTCCATCTGACCCAAAAACTGTCTCGCATATGCCGACAGGCTCTCAACATATCTGCGCTGTCCTTCCGCATATATCGTATCAAAGGCAAGTGAACTTTTGCCCGAGCCCGACAACCCCGTAAATACTACAAATTTATCTCGCGGAATGACAAGATCTACATTTTTTAAATTATTTTCGTTTGCTCCTTTTATGATTAAATCTTTTTGCATTTTTCTTCCTTATTCTTTATTCTTCATTGTTTTTCTTATTTGCTTTTTTTTACTTATTTTACTTATTTTACAATTTTGCCTTATACTCAAAAAATATATCTCTAAGCATAGCGGCACGCTCGAAGTTTAGCTCTGCTGCAGATTTTTTCATTTCCGCCTCGAGCTTTTTTAGATAATCCTTTAGCTCTTTTTTTGTCATCTCGATAGGCTTTTTGTCCGATAGCTCCTCCCCGGCAGGCTTTGTCGCCTCTATGACATCACGCACAGATTTTTGTATCGTCCTCGGTACAATGCCGTGCTCTAAATTGTATTTTTTTTGTTTGTCCCGTCTTCTTTTTGTTTCGTCTATCGTCTTTTGCATCGCAGGACTTATCTCGTCAGCGTACATTATAACTCTGCCGTCTGCATTCCTTGCGGCTCTGCCTACCGTCTGTATAAGCGATGTCTCATTTCTCAAAAATCCCTGTTTGTCCGCATCGAGTATAGCTACAAGGCTCACCTCAGGTATATCAAGCCCTTCCCTCAGAAGGTTGATTCCGACAAGTACATCGAACTTGTCCATGCGCAAATCCCTTATTATTTCAAGTCTTTCGAGTGTGTCTATCTCGCTGTGCAAATATCTGACTCTGATCCCCGCCTCACTCAAATAATCAGTCAGCGCCTCTGCCATTTTTTTAGTCAATGTAGTAACTAAAACCTTGTTATTTTTTTCCGTCTCTTTATTTATTTCCGATATGAGATGGTCTATCTGGCCCTCGCTTTTTACAACTTCTATCTCAGGATCCAAAAGTCCCGTCGGCCTTATTATCTGCTCTGCCGATATACCTCCCGACTGCTTTTTTTCGTATTCGCCGGGGGTGGCGCTTACATAGATTATCTGATTTACAAGCCCCTCAAACTCCTCAAACCTCAGCGGTCTGTTGTCGAGCGCCGACGGAAGCCTAAAGCCATAGTCGACAAGCGAGCTTTTTCGTGAACGGTCGCCCGCATACATCGCTCTGAGCTGGGGTAGCATAACATGCGACTCATCTATTATTATCAAAAAATCGTCAGGGAAATAATCTATAAGGGTATATGGCTTTGTGCCGGGTGGCAAGTCGTTTAAATGCCTCGAATAATTTTCGATTCCCTTACAGCGACCAATCTCCCGCAGCATTTCTACATCATATCTTGTGCGCTGTTCTATGCGCTGCGCCTCAAGTAGCTTGCCCTCTTTTTGGAATTGCAAAACCCGCTCGTCAAGCTCCTTTGAAATCCCTTTTAGTGCCTTTTGCATATTTTCCTCGCTTGTCACATAATGCGAAGCGGGATATATGGCAACATGATTTCTTATAGCCAAAATCTCGCCGGTCAACGGATTTATTTCCTTGATACTCTCTACCTCATCGCCAAACAGCTCCACCCTGACAGCCTGCTCTGCGCCTGCCGGAAATATATCTATCGTATCGCCTCGCACGCGGAATGTGCCTCTTTCAAAGGCTATATCATTTCTGTCATAGCTTATGTCCACAAGTCTCCTCAGGATGTCTTCGCGCGGTTTTTGCATTCCGATGCGCAGCGAAAGCATTTGATTTTCGTAATCAAATGGAGAACCCAGTCCATATATGCACGAAACGGATGCTACTATTATAACATCTCTGCGCTCCGCAAGTGCCGCCGTCGCAGAGTGCCTCAGCTTGTCTATCTCATCATTTATATCCGAATCCTTTTCTATATATGTATCAGTCGATGGCACATACGCCTCCGGCTGGTAATAATCGTAATATGAGACAAAATATTCCACAGCGTTATCGGGGAAAAACTCCTTAAATTCGCCGTGAAGCTGTGCCGCCAGCGTTTTATTGTGGCTTATGACAAGCGTAGGTTTTTGCACCTTTTCGATCAACTTTGCCATAGTAAATGTCTTGCCTGAGCCTGTCACGCCCATAAGCGTTTGGGCTTTTTTGCCAACAAAAAGACCGCTTGCAAGTTTTTCGATTGCTTGCGGCTGATCTCCTGTAGGCGAATATTCCGATACGACTTTAAACTTTCTTTCTAAATTATCCTGATTCATTTCTATCACATCATTACAGATTTAATCTTACTATGATATTTTTTACAAAATCCTGCGCATTTGTAACTATGCCTTTTGCCGATAAACTGCCTCTGTCCGATAATTTATTTGCGGCAAATTCCGAGGTGTCTACCATGTAAAAATAAATCGGTCTTATATCTTCTCCGACAACTCGGTACATAGGCGTTAAATTGCCCGTTGCAATTGTATGAAGCACGCTTGCAATACCTATAACCGTCGTCGCCTTTCGCATATGAGCTCTCATCTCATCCTGCCCTGCATACACATCCGCAATCACCTCAGGCAATGGTCCGTCATCTCTTATAGAGCCTGTCAAAACCATAGGAATATCATTTCTCACGCACGCCTCAACTATGCCTTCTGTTATATTTTTTTGCTTTATAAACTCCCTGATAGAGCCTGCCTCGCGTACGCTATTTATGGTGTCAAGATGATGATAATGCCCATTTGGCATACATTCCTGCGTTTTTATGTCAGCACCGAGCGCTGTCCCAAGATATGCTCCCTCAAGGTCGTGCGTTGCCAGAGCGTTACCCGCAAGAAGGGCATTTACGTATCCGTTATCCACAAGTTTTACAAAGCTCTGTTTTGCCTCCGCATCAAACGAACAGGCAGGTCCCATAACCCATACGACATATCCGCCATTTTGTTTTTCGTATTCCAAAAGCTTGGCAAGCTCATCATAATCATGGCTAAAGCCTGTTTCTCTTGTCCTGCCTTGTCTAAATGTAAAGGCATTTATTTCGCCGTCATTTTTGGCAGACTCCTCAAAGCAATCTATATGCACATATATGCCCTCTTCGCAGTTTTCCGTCCTGCCGACTGCAACAAGCTCACCTTTTTTTAGATTCCTAAATTCCTTTACCCTTATAACGCCGTTGTCATTTACAGGCACGCAGTCCATTCTGCTTTCCTCTGCCAAAACCCACTTGCCGTCTATCTTAAAATACTCCGGGAATATCGACATCACATGGAAATTTGGGGGTGCAACCTTGTCCTTTGGCGCAGGCACAAAAAGAGCATCCTTTGCATCCGCAAATTTTTTCTCGTTAAAATCCGGTTTTATATATTTTGCTAATTTAAACATCTTTTCCCCTTCGCATCACAAAGCTTTGCTTTCTGCGCTTTCTTCTGTCGTTACCTTAGATGTGCTATCAGGATAATCCGTAATGCCCTCTCCTGTATTTGGATGAAATCCCGAATAAATCTTATCTGCGGCAAATAATGTCAGCAATATCGCGCACAATGCCGTCTTTGTCTTTTTTGGTATCCTTTGGTAAAGCTCATCGCAAACAGGCGCAAGCAGATATACAAAGCCAAGCCCGCCGATGCCGAAGGTCAAAAGGCCCTCTGCACAAACTCTGCCTTGAATATTTAGGAAATATCCGCTGTAATCCCACCACTTTGTGTGAAATCTTTCCCATAAAAACCATGCTGTCGTATATTCTATTACTCCGCAGAGCACTACTGTCAGCGCAAACAGTAGCAGTGGCTTGTCTGCAAACCGTTTTAGGAGCAATACTATCAAAACTCCGCCTACTCCATATATAGGAAGCCACGGGCCAAACATCGTACCGCGATTTACAAATACACCGTCATTAAAGAGATGAAGCCCTACTTCCCACAGCCATCCGAAGATCGAAAATGTAAAGAATAAAAGTATTATCGATGAAAGCGAATAATTTCTGTGATAATCAGCGCGTATCCACTTTTTGTCGCCACCGATATATCCCGGATATGTCTCATATGGATATGTACCGTCCGTTATCTCGCTAAATAACTCCTTGTCGTTAAAATATATTGCATATTCCTTTTCGCTTGCGATTGCCTCTGCTCTGAGCTGTGCATAAAGCTCGGCATATATCGTATCCACATACGGATTTATAAACATTACCCTAACAAGCCCAAATGTCAGGAATGAAAGGAAATGCCATCCCAAAAGCGAAAGGTCGATCTTAAAAGTCTTAAATTTGTTGCCATTCATCATATCGCGCGACATGGTGAATGCCTGCTTGCTGTCCACGTGCGGATTTTCCGCCAATATGTATGGTATCATTTTGTAGGAATAATATTTGATGAATATTCCTACTATGGTAAGACTCCACAGAAACTCATACAGCGTTTTTTTGAACATAGTAAAGGCTGTTTTTCTCCAGCAACCTACTCGCCAAATAAATATTATTTTTGATATTTTTGTGTCATAAAAAGTCCGACTCTCAAGCACAAATCTCGATTGCCCGACTACCAAAACATTTACTATAAAAAATGTAAATAGCAATATCAAAAAGGCACCGGCAAACATCACGATACCTTCCGTAACCTTGCCGTCAAATACAACCTTATTTGTTGCATTCAAAAAACCGTATAAAAACGATTGTGCACTCGTAATGCTGTTGTAAAATCTCGCAAATATACCCTTTGTCGGTGTGTAGTGTTCTCCTGCTGCTTTATAAAGTTCTCCGTCTTGATAGCTGTCAACCTTTTCCCTTGCCTCAAGCCAATGGTCTACTATCTGCGCATTTGTAACGGTCGAAAGCTTGCCTGCCGATAATTCTCCGACAGCGTCCGTCGTCTGCGAAACGTCAAAATTGATGTTAAACCTAAGTCCGCTTATCAAAAATGCCATCAAGATGCTGACTCCCAGCAATCTCCAGTAGTTGTGCTTTAGGTTTTGTCTTGCCGCAAGCTTTACATCTTTTCTATTCCACATAAATAACTATTTCCTCTATTATCAACTCTTATATATGTCTCTCTCGCCTGTGCGCCCACATTTTTTTGTAGCGCATAACCAATTTATTATATACCTTATTATAGCTTTATTGCAACTTTTTTGATATAATCAATAATGCGGTCGCCGCTCGCTTGGCAGGTGGCAACTACTGTATATAACAGCTAACTCTAAAGGAGGGGTTTATGATATTTAATCTGTTTGGAAATAAGGTGACACCGGGCGAGCTTACGCCATCCAATATACCAAAGACCTTTTTGGAACCGATGGCACAGCAGCTCGAAACTATCAACCATATTGATTCGGCTCTTTACGAAAAATATGATGTAAAGAGAGGTCTTAGAAATGCAAACGGCACCGGCGTCGTTGTTGGTCTTACAAACATAGGTGTTGTAAAGGGATATGAAATAGACGAAGCAAAAAATAAAATTCCTGTAGAGGGACAATTGTTTTATCGTGGCTACGAAATTCAAGACCTTGTACATAACTATATCGATGAGGACCGCTTTGGCTTTGAGGAAATCACCTATCTTTTGATTTTTGGTGAATTGCCTACAAGAGCGCAGCTTGATTCCTTCAAGCATTATATCGCCAACAAAAGGGAGCTTCCTCACGACTTTGAGCGAAATATGATTTGGTCGACACCTTCAAAAAATGTAATGAATAAAATTGCAAGATCGGTTTTGGCGCTGTATTCATACGACGAAAATCCGGAGGATACAAGCATTATGAATGTCCTCAGACAGTCGATCGACCTCATAGGATACTTCCCTGCATTGCTCGCATACGCATATCAGGCAAAGCGCTCATACTTCGACAACAGGACTCTTCACATCAGGAATCCATTGCCGGAACTCAGCACAGCCGAAAATATATTGAGAATGCTGAGACCTGACGGCAAGTATACCGACCTTGAGGCAAAATGTCTCGACAAATGTCTGATACTCCACGCCGAGCACGGTGGCGGTAACAACTCAGCATTTACGATACATCTCGTATCTTCATCAGGCACAGATACATATTCGGCTATTGCGGCCGCAGTCGGCGCACTAAAAGGTCCAAAGCACGGTGGTGCAAATATCAAGGTTATCCGTATGATACAGGACCTAAAGGAAAATGTGCCTGACACGAGCGATCATAAGGCTGTTGACGAGTACCTGATAAAGGTTCTAAAAAAGGAAGCTAATGACAGGACCGGTCTCATCTACGGAATGGGACATGCTGTATATACCCTTTCGGATCCGAGAGCAAAACTCCTCAAGGGACTTGCACAAAAGCTTGCGCAAGACGCACATCATATGGAGGATTATCTCCTATGCGAATATATCGAGGAGCACACATGCGAACTTTATGAGCAGGTACACGGCGTCAAAAAGAATATGTGTGCAAATGTGGATCTTTATTCGGGGCTTGTATATACGCTTCTAAATATCCCACATGATATAGCCACTCCGCTTTTTGCACTCGCAAGACTATCGGGCTGGGCAGCGCACAGGATCGAGGAGCTTTCGTCAGGCAATAAGCTGATTAGACCTGCTTATATCGGAGTTTCCAAAGAAAAGGAATTTGTGCCTATCGCAAAAAGAAAACCGTTTGATATCAATAAGTACAAAAACGAAAAGGATTCGAAATAAACTCGAATCCTTTTTTCATTACAAATGATATTCTTGAGGGGAAAGATATATCCCTCTTGCTTGTCCTCAGCACAGGCAATATACTGCGCTCATTCATAGGCATTGCGGAGTGTCAGCAAAACTCGCACCTTTGGTGCTCAAACATTGCTGACACTTATCCGCTCGCCTTATGCATTTCGCTAGATATTGCAACTGTGCTTGCGGGATCGCAAGAGAAATATATCTTTTCCCCTCATAACTTCCATTTGTACTTGCTAAAATCCTTAAACTTATTTATTGCGGTCCTTTCGTCTCCAGCCGATAAGCGCTCCTGCAAAGACGCTCACGCTCGAAAGGATTACTATCGCAAGCAGTGTGATATTTGTATTGTCGCCGGTTTTTACGCTGTCTGCACTATCTGTCACGCTTGTCTTCTTTACAGTCTTTTTAACTGTCTTATCTGTAGTTTTATCTGTAGTCTTGTCTGTAATCTTATCTGCAGTCTTATCAGCTGTTTTATCGGAATCCTCATCAGTAGCTTTTGCATTTACTGTGAAGTTCGCTTTTGCTGTGCCACTCTCAGAAACGATATCAAGTGTATGCTCTCCTACAGGAAGTGCCGCTACAAGCTCAGGATCTAATGTAACTACTGTACTTCCCTCTTTAACCGTATAATTTTCGTCCTTAGTCAGGGTATTGCCGTCTAAGTCCACGCGTATAAAATCAGCAAATGCCGCATCCGATGTAAATGTCAAAGCTTTTTTGTCGCCCTGTGTCACGCTCGCTTTATCGCCTGCAATGATTGTAGGTGCAAGCAAATTACCGTAGCTTTCACCGCATTTGTCACAAACTGCCTTTGCTACAGCTGTCGCACTGCCACCTGTGTGATCCCCGCGATCGAATTCCTGCTTGCAATTCTCGCAAACTTTCCAGTGCTGAGTCTCGTTATGTTGCCATGCGTCGGCATTACAGATATGAGCTAAGGTTAATACAAGCGGTTTACTTGTCTGCGCTACAGTGAATGCCTTATTTATATCTGTATAAGACTCACCCTGAACCTGCAAAGTCTTAACCTGCGTATTTTCTCCAAGTGATGCCACAACACTATGCTGCCTTACAACCGCATCATCCGGTTTGTACTGGTCAGGAAGTGAATATGTCGAAACTTGTGTCCCTCCATTAAGCCCGTTTAAAGTAAGACTTGACGAATCATCCACATAACAGAAGTTAATTGTAGTCTTGCCGGCATACTGACTGCTGTTTACACAAAGGTCTCCCCATCCGCCTGCACTAATAGCATTCTGCCCCTCAATATACAGGTTAATGGTCCAATTGCCATTGGCATTATAAAATGTCAATGCAGAGTTCCATGCAGGCGTACTCATCTTGAGATCTCTGATAATAATATTGCATTCGTTACCATCACCATAATTGACATAGCCAAACTGATATTTTGTAACCTCCTTGTTGCTTGTAAGCACATAAGTTTTGCCATTCTCAATTTGCTGATCACTAGGTTGCGCAGCACAAGTAGATAAATCCGTAACAATCTCACTGCTCTCTGCTCGCACCGTATCTGCCGGCATTGCAAAGCATGCCAGTATCATAAAAATAGCTAGCAGTATGCTCATTCTTTTTTTCATTCTATCCCCATATTGGCATTTCGAAGATATAGCTTCCCGGAAAATATGTATCATAATATCCCTCCCAACTCAACAATGTTATAAAACGCATTCTTTCCGTTTCGTTACCATCTAAATCTGCAATATAAAATTCTTTTTTGTCAAAATCAAACCCTACTGACATTATTCCGACAGTCAAAGGATCTGTTTTTACAAATATCTCAACGGTTTTACCGCGATAAACTTTTTCACTGTCATACAAATCATATGCACAAATAGTTTTACTCTCTTTATCTAACATAATATATAGTTTGCTATCGCCTGGGCCAACAGCCTCTGCATAAAGCGATACATCAACAATGTTTTTCATTTGCTTGTCATTGTTTTCTCCCAACATATGAACGAATACCATTCCGCAAATTTGTGCAAGTTCTTTATATCTCTGACTTGGTTTTACCCGCCACGGCAGATAATATATATACCTCTCACCTATTTGATATCTGTGTATCAATTTTTTCACATTGCCATTATGTTCATATAAAAGTCCATACTCCTCAGAAACATTTTTAGGAAATTGATTTCTATTAAATTTGGAGTGTTCATATACTGAAATATAGGTTGGAGTAAAGATTACAAAGTTATATCTTTCTCGATCATATTCATAATCCTTCTCCTCTCTATCGGCTGTGTATGTATCCAAATAATGCTGGCAACATTTTCTTCTTATCTCCTTGATATCCGCTTTGCTTAAATCCTGTTCTTCAACTCCTTCTTTCTTATAAAAACTTTTATAGCAAATTACCGGTGCAAGATTGCAGTTTAACCTATTTTCTTTATGTTTTAGAACACAATGGTATGAAAATATAGAATATATTCTTTCTCCCATAAATGCCCAGACACGCTTCCACTTCGGTTCTTCCTTGGAAATAAGCTCCTTTTTATATGAAACTTTTTCTAAAATAGTCCTTTGCATATCTAAATAATATTCCATAATCTGCCGATTGCATAGCATCTGACATTTAAAGAAAAATAATCCATGTGGGAAACTGATATAATCCTTGTAATGTTGATAAGCCTCTTCGAAAAAAGGATTTGTTGTATTTTGGAGGTAAGACTCTATTTCTGTCTTTAAATGCTGCAACCCTTTATGTTCTGAAAGGTCATACTGATTCCAGAAGCTTTTAGAAGAGTTTTCTATCTCTTCACCAAGTCTTTCCGGATCGCCAAGAACGACATCAAAGGTATCTCTTGGAATGTTCGGAAAGGCATTTTTGTCCATATAATATAGAATGTCTGCCAAAGCATATCCGTGTTGATAATCATACGCCTGCCAGTATGCATCTTCATCTTTTAATTCCATAAACTGCCATATAGGGGCAATGTCATATTTTAAATTAAAGCATCTGCTATAATGTGAAAAACCATACACCGCAAAATAATCATTCATCCTGCCGTTTTCATCTATTTTTTCAAGATCTGCTGCAAATTCTCCTAATGTTTCATATGGTTTATATCCTTTTACCTCGAATGTATCGAATTGCCTACCCTTGGCACAATTCATCACATTTTCGCATTTAATCACACTACCTATCTTTGACGAACCCATTTGCCCAGAAATTTTTTCATGGTATGTTCGGTATACTCTCGCACCCTCATATCGGGAACGTCTTCTTTTTAATACCGGAATTATATGCCAAAAACTGTCTTCGAAGTTCCCTTTTAAGGCAAAAACTCCTGTACTTAACAAGTCATTGCCTGCTGTTATATAATCAAACATTTTTGTTTCTCTTTGCAAACTTCTTTTTGACAAAGTTGCAATCAAATCATACGATTTCCATTTAGGTCTAAGATATGACCGATACGCTCCGTGCTGCAAAAACTCAAAGGACTGCCATAGTTTATCTATATCCTCATTGCCGTTTAACTTTTGTAATTCCAAAAAGAAGTTAGAATTCGATCCGATTCTAAGTTCAATCGTGACAGTAGCAGGCATCTTAGCGAATTCGAAGTATCCTCGTCCTCTTTCCTCATCCTCATCAAAATATTCCGTATAATCGGATAAATCAGCAGACACCATTTGATTATCGCAATATATATGTACTGATGTATTTTCTGCTATATCTATATCCTCTTGCGTACGTGAAAGAAAGCCGAACAGTTTAGTTGTATCATTTGCTGTATTAGTTTTTATCCTAATACACAATGAGACTAATCCTTCTTCATGATACACATCCGCATTGCTACGCTCATAACCAGACTTTTTGACGGTATAATCCCACCAATTATCCTCCAAGCAACTCTTTTGTTCTGCAAGATACCTTGTGCTGTACTCTATCGGATATAGATCAACTATTTTATCTCCATTTAGCTTTACATCAAATCCTGCGAAAACGCTATGTTCAGAAAATTTATATCTCTTACTTGAAACTCTTTTATCCTTGAGGCGTTTTCTGTCATAGATGATTTCTACACATTCTCCGTATATAGTTTTAAAAGAAATCCCAACGATATCTCCATTATCACTTTGAGAGTCTATTTTGTATACATCAACATAATTTAAGGCTGTCACAGGCATATCTATCGAACTGTATTTCGTAAAATTCCCCGTCCTGATCTGCTTTACGTCATGATCATAGATAAACCTCAAATTATTTACTATAACGACTCCGTCCTTCCGCTCAAAAAGTTCATATTCGATTTTTTTGACGAACGGATTTATTTTGTTATTACATAACAGATATTCCGAAGTGGCATATGTTGATTGGTCCTTTGTATGATGTATAAAAGAAAATTGATAACATCCGATCTCTATATTGCCCAGTTCTTCGCAATTATGAATTTTTAAAGGAGAAGCATCGCTACTATTCATACTATAACAAACTTCCGCATTTCTTACAACGCTAACATCTTTATCATACGAAAGATAATATCCGTTATCATCTATAAAAACAGTTCCTCCCTCATGCAATATACCAAGGGTAATTTTTTGAGGATGTTCTGAAAATGTAATATCCTCGCCAAAACAATTTGGAGTTTTTATCTTGATATAATCTCCATTATATGCCTGTAGCAGATAATATTCATCAAAGAAATGAAGATAAAATATACATGTTTCATCCAATGTCTTTGATAAATGAAGTCTCCCACTACTTTTACCGTTTTCCCCTATGTTTAGATATTTATCTTCTATTGTTATATATGTGTTACACTTAAAAGAGATCCTTTTATC
The DNA here is from genome assembly GCA_963634825.1 of uncultured Porphyromonadaceae bacterium. Taxonomy (GTDB): domain Bacteria; phylum Bacillota; class Clostridia; order Peptostreptococcales; family Anaerovoracaceae; genus Gallibacter. The sequence goes on from CAVHCP010000011.1 coordinate 15,973, forward strand.
CATATTTAATCCCAATCTTTTTTATAATCTTCATCACTTGTTATTAACTCCCTGATATTATTAAGTTATATTTTCACACTGCAACTGTTTTGGAATCGGCACCTTTGATGCGATAAGCGCCGCCCCTATCAGTGGCAAGATGTATACAAGTGGGAAACACAGAAGCAATACCGCAACTGTCATAACCGGCTTCCTGCTGATATATCCATACACGCCAGCCGTCATAGCCGCTACCGCAAATGTCGGGTCTATGCCGGTAAGCATCGCAAATGCGTATCCGGCCGCCACTCCCGAAAATATAAGCGGAAATATCGTACCTCCACGCCAGCCCATACCGACGCAAACATTTACTAAAAACATTTTTACCAATGCGGTCAATATTAAAACTATCGCAGAATACTGCGCCCAAGTCGCAATCAAATCGCCCATTTCGTGCTCGCCCGAAAATGCCGAAAGCGGCAATAAATATGTTCCTACCGCTATCAGGATGCCGGCTATAACACACGAAACAATCCTGCGATTTTTTAGCATATCACCGATTTTGAGCGAAAATTTTTCAAAAATCATAAAGCACATTCCGAAAAGGACAGCGACAGCTACTATTGCCAAAAACCACGCCCACTGTATCCAGCCGATATCATGCTCCGCCTCAAAGCGTGGCAGTCCCGCTCCGCTTCCGAATATTGCTCCAAGTCCTGCGAATGCGCCTATACCGCCGACTGCGCCCATACAATAGATAAAGATGCGCGTCGGCTTGCTCACAAGTCTTTCGCGTGGCTGTTTCTTTTTATCCTCATCTATATCTATGCCGATATTGCGTACAATACCAAAAAGCGGTGCGTTAAAAATAACTCCGAGCGCCGCGCCCATACCGCTCTGTGTCAAAGCAGCAAGCTCGTCACCCTTATATTTGAGCTGGTCTCCCACAAAACAGCATAGTCCTGCGATAACGCCGGTCAAGCCTGCTTCCGGTCCGATCACGCCACCAAAGATTAGTGGCAAAAGAGCCGAAATAGTAATGATATGCAGATTGTTGTAAGGGTAGCCACCTTCTTTTTTGACTCTTCCCATTACCTCCGGCAATTCCTCGGGCAAAAGTCCAAACTTTTTTTGCCAAAGACCGATGATGATACCGCCAACGACCGTTACTGCTATCATATATGCGAGATTATCAGTCATACCGAGCTTACTTGGTAAAAATTCCCATATAAAATCTATGCCGATGCTCATAATTTTTAGAATGAGCCAAATCAGTACGCAAGACACCGCTCCAAGTACAGCAGATAGTACGGAAATAAGTGCTATTTTAAACTGTTTGTTCATATTGTAATTCCTTTTTTCACGCTATAGCATTATAGTAACATATCTCACTTAAGTCGTCCACAGCGCATTTTGATGAGTTTTGATGAGGTTTATCCTATAACCCCCTATAATCCCAAACTTCACCTGCTGTGGTTATGCAAAAAGCAGATGGTTACTTGCCATCTGCTTTTTAGGGAGTTAATTATTACTGCGTGTAAAACTAGTTTTGTTTTTTGTTATGGTTTTACTTTTACGTAGAGCAGTTCCTACTGCTTCCATTATTATATACCTTTATTTTGTGCGTTACAATAGTAAACTTTATAAATCGAGTTTAGTTGCAACGGCCATCAACACCCATAAAAACCAAAAAGCTGTTAGGATTAACCTTCACAGCTCTTAGGTATATGAAATGTGAATAAGAAAGAAAGCTATGTTATTTAAGCCGAATGCTTACTCACCGTATCTCGTTCTTACGTAGGTATTATAACAGTTATGTCACCTTCTGTCAAGAAAGCGATTTTGCTAAAATTCACAAAATCGCTTTTTCTTGATAAAGTGTACTATTTTAGTACTGTTTGTGCTATTTTTTATTGCTCAGCCAGCTTTTTGTACTTTTCGTATCTGGCCTTAGCTTCACCTTCGAGCTTCTCAAAGAGTGCCTCTGCAGCATCCGGGAACTCTTTTAGGAGCGAGTTGTATCTTACCTGTCCCATGATGAAGTCTCTGAAGCTTTCTGTTGGCTCCTTAGAGTCTAAGATAAACGGATTTTTGCCTGCTGCTTCAAGCTCCGGATTGTATCTGTATAACTGCCAGTAGCCGCTCTTTACAGCGTCAGCTATATTTTCTTGAGCCTTGCCCATACCTTTTTTGATACCATGGTTGATACATGGAGCATAGCATATGATAAGTGATGGACCGTTGTAGCTCTCTGCTTCCTTTATAGCCTTGATAAATTGATTTTTATCTGCGCCCATACCTACCTGAGCAACATAAACATATCCGTAGCTCATAGCCATCATACCAAGATCCTTTTTCTTAGTCTTTTTGCCTGATGCCGCAAACTTAGCTACAGCCGAAGTTGGAGTTGCCTTTGAAGCCTGTCCGCCTGTATTCGAATAAACTTCTGTATCAAATACGAGCACATTGATATCTTCGCCCGAAGCAAGCACGTGGTCAAGTCCGCCATAACCGATATCATACGACCAACCATCACCGCCGACGCACCAAACGGATTTTTTAACTAAGAAATCCTTTTTGTCCTTGATATCCTTAGCAAGCTCTTTTTCCTTGCCCGAAAGCTTAGCCTCGTCAAGTGCCTTTAGCACAGCCTCGCTGTACTTTCTCGAATTTTCGCCATCGTTTTTGTTTGCCAGCCAAGTCTCGCAAGCTTCCTTGAGATTGCTGTCGCTTGTTTCCTTTATAAGCTCGCTCATAGCGTCAGTTATCTTATTTCTCATCTGTACTACGCCTGATGCCATTCCAAGACCATACTCTGCGTTGTCCTCAAATAGCGAGTTTGCCCATGAAGGTCCTCTGCCATTTTCGTCTACTGTATATGGCATAGATGGCGCCGAAGCACCCCAGATAGATGAGCATCCTGTCGCATTTGCAATCATCATCCTGTCGCCAAACAGCTGAGTTACAACCTTGATATATGGAGTTTCTCCGCAGCCTGCACAAGCACCGGAAAATTCAAAATATGGTTTAGCAAACTGTGAGCCCTTTACTGTTGCCTTTGATGTAATATCATCTCTGATTGGAAGCTTCATCGCATAATCCCAGTTAACAGCATCATCTGTCTGCTCAAGCGCATCTCCGAGAGGTATCATCTTTAGTGCCTTTTGCGGTGCCGGACAAATATCCGCACAGTTACCGCAACCTAAGCAATCAAGAGGTGAAACCTGCATTCTGTATTTGAAGTCCTCATAACCCTTGCCTTTTGCAGCTACAGCTTCAAGTTTTGCAGGTGCTTTTGCAAGCTCATCGTCTGTCAAAAGCACAGGTCTTATCGCCGCATGAGGACAGATAAACGAGCACTGGTTACACTGTATACAGCTGTCCTTATCCCAAACAGGTACATCTACTGCAACGCCTCTCTTTTCGTACGCTGCTGTACCAGATGGGAATGTACCGTCTGCCATATCCTTAAATATGCTTACAGGTAAATCATCACCTTCTTGTCTGTTCATAGGCACGAGTACTTTTTCTATAAATTCAGGGAGTTTTTCGCCCTTCTTCTTTTCGTCCTTTGCGTCCTTCCATGAAGCAGGGATTTCTACCTTATGTACGTTGGTAATACCCTTTTCTACGGCATCTTGATTCATCTTTACGATATTTTCGCCTTTTTTGCCATAAGCCTTTACGATAGACTCCTTGAGATATTTTGTCGCATCCTCAAGAGGAATAACATTTGCGAGTTTGAAGAATGCCGACTGCATGATCATATTGATCCTATTGCCAAGTCCGATCTCCTGCGCAATGTCTGTCGCATTGATGATATAGAAATTGATATCATTTTCTGCCATATATTTTTTCATGCTTGCAGGCAAATGCTCGTCAAGCTCCTTTTCGTCCCAAACGCAGTTTAGTACAAATGTACCGCCTTTTTTGAGGCCTCTCAAAAGGTCATATTGATGTACATATGCCTGATTGTGGCATGCGATAAAGTCAGCCTCTGTGATTAGATATGTCGACTGAATCTTATTTTTACCGAATCTCAAGTGAGATACTGTTATACCGCCTGATTTTTTCGAGTCGTATGAGAAGTATCCTTGAGCGTACATATCTGTATTGTCACCGATAATCTTGATAGCCTGCTTATTTGCACCTACCGTACCGTCCGAGCCAAGTCCCCAGAACTTGCATCTTACTGTACCTTCAGGCTCAGTTGCAATATCTACAGTTGGAAGCGAAGTCTTGTTCAAATCGTCTACGATACCGATTGTAAACTGATTTTTTGGCTTAGCCTCTTTTAGGTTGTTATATACGGCTACAATCTGTCCAGGTGTTGTATCCTTTGAACCAAGTCCGTATACACCGCCTACAATCTCAGGTGCGTCCTTTTCGTCGCTGTACATAGTCTTGACGTCCATATACAGAGGCGAACCCATAGCGCCCGGCTCTTCTGCTCTGTCGAGAACGGCAATTTTCTTTACGCTCTTTGGCATAACCTTCTTGAGATATTCAGGTGCCCAAGGTCTGTAAAGTCTTACTTTTATAAGTCCGACTTTTTCTCCCTTTGCAAGAAGCGGTTTTAGTGTTTCTTCTATTGTTTCGCAGACAGATCCCATAGCTATGATTACATGCTCTGCGTCAGGAGCTCCTACATAATCAAAGAGCTTATATTTTCTGCCTGTAAGCTTGCCTATCTCGTCCATATATTCCTCAACTACCTTTGGAAGAGCCTCATAGTAAGGCTTGCAAGCTTCCTTTGCCTGGAAGAATATATCTGGATTTTGTGCTGTACCTCTGATGACAGGATGCTCAGGATTTAGCGCATTATCCCTAAATCTTTGTACTGCGTCCATATCGCAAAGCTTTGCCAAATCCTTGTGATCTATAACTTCTATCTTTTGTATTTCGTGAGAAGTTCTAAATCCGTCAAAGAAATGCAAAAACGGAACTCTGCCCTTGATTGCCGCAAGATGCGCAACGCCTGCAAGGTCCATAACTTCCTGTACCGATGATGAACATAGCAATGCAAAGCCTGTCTGCCTTGTTGCCATAACATCTCCGTGGTCACCAAATATACAAAGAGCATGTGTAGCAAGTGTTCTTGCTGTTACATGAAATACTCCCGGTAGTAATTCTCCTGCTATCTTATACATGTTTGGAACCATCAACAAAAGTCCTTGAGATGCTGTATATGTTGTAGTAAGAGCTCCTGCGGCAAGTGAGCCGTGTACAGCTCCTGCAGCTCCGCCCTCTGACTGCATTTCAACAACTTTTACTTCCTGTCCGAATATATTTTTTTCACCGTGTGCCGCCATGTCATCGACAACTTCTGCCATTGGAGAAGATGGTGTGATCGGATATATGGCCGCAACATCCGTAAATGCATAAGATACATATGCTGCTGCGGTGTTGCCGTCCATTGTTTTCATTTTTTTTGTTGACATATTGCCCTCCATTTTCCTCATGTTTACCATTATTACAATTTTATGATATGCTATTTTTTTTGTCAATATTTACTGTCGTTTATCAGTTTAAAACTTTAGCGATATATCAGCACAGCTCCCCCGTAAGTGCAAAGGTGTTTGCGCCTACGATTTTAACTGTCACTATCTTGCCTATAAGCGAGCTGTCGCCCTTAAAATTTACTATTTTATTTTGTGCGCTTCTGCCCGTCAAAAAGACTTTGTCGCTCTTGCTTTCACTCTCGACGAGTACCTCGCATTTTTTACCTACAAATTTTTCGTTTTGCTTGGCACTTGAGCGATTTACTTCCTCTACAAGCCTGTTAAATCTCTCGTGCTTTACTTCCTCTGATATTTGCTCGTCGTAGCCTTCGGCGGGTGTACCTCGCCTCTTGGAATACAAAAATGTAAATGCACTGTCGAAGCAAGCTTCCCTTACAAGGCTCAGCGTATCCTCAAACTCTTCTTCCGTTTCCCCGGGAAAGCCTACTATAATATCGGTTGATATCGCTATGTCGCTCCTTGCCTCTCGCAGCTTTTTGACAAGCTTTATGTAATCTTCTCTCGTGTAATGCCTATTCATCCTCTTTAGAATGTTATCATTTCCCGATTGTACAGGCAGGTGAAAGTAACTGCATAACTTATCGCAAGTCCTATACGCCTCTATCAGCTCGTCGGACAAGTCTTTTGGGTGTGAAGTCATAAATCTTATACGCTCAAGACCGTCTATGTCATTTACCATATGAAGCAGTGTTGCAAAATTAACCGTATTTTCCGCACCCTTTGAAACTCCTTTGTACGAATTTACATTTTGCCCAAGCAATGTGACTTCCTTTACACCGTCCGCAACAAGAGCCTTTATCTCGGCTATTATATCCTCCGGTGCTCTGCTGCGCTCTCTGCCTCTTGTATATGGCACGATGCAGTATGTGCAGAAGTTGTTGCAGCCAAACATAATATTTACAAAAGCCTTATGCTTATATAGTCTTTTTGACGGAAGCCCCTCGACGATTTCTCCGCCGTCCTCCCATATTTCGATTTGTCTTTTTTTCTCAGATATGACATTTGCGAGCAAATTTGGAAATTTATGAATATTATGTGTCCCGAATATGATATCTACCCAAGGATATTTTTCCTTTACGGTATCTATAACATGCTGTTGCTGCATCATACAGCCACAAACGCAAGCTACAAATTGCGGATTTTTTTCCTTTAGCTTTTTGAGCTGTCCGAGCATACCGTAAAATCTCTTATCGGCATTGTCACGCACGCTGCATGTGTTTATTATCGCTATGTCGGCATCTTTTTTGTCATCCGTCTGCTCATATCCAAGCTCCGTCAACATCCCTGCTAAAGTCTCGCTGTCACGCTCATTCATCTGACATCCGAGCGTTTGTATGTTAAATTTTTTCATGCTTTTTTTCTCTTCCCATCAGAGCCTCGACTGCTTCCTTTGCGTCGATCTTGCCCTGTATTATTTCATATATTTTTTCTGTAATAGGCATCTCTACATTGTGTTTTTTAGAAAGACCATATGCCGCTTTAGTCGTAAATACGCTTTCGACTACCATACCAATCTTTTTTGCCGCCTCATCTACGCTGTCGCCCTCACCTATGAGTATACCGCAACGCCTGTTTCGGCTGTGCATGGATGTGCATGTTACTATCAAATCACCGACGCCTGTAAGTCCCAAGAAAGTTTCTTTTTTTGCTCCGAGCTCCTCGCCGAGCCTTGCGATCTCTGTCAAGCCTCTTGTCATAAGCGCCGCCTTTGCGTTGTCTCCAAATTTCATACCGTCGGATATGCCGGCTCCGAGTGCGATGATGTTTTTTAGCGCACCGCCAAGCTCAACGCCGACTACATCGTCCTGCACATATGTCCTAAAGCGATCGGTAAAAAAGAGCTCCTGTACATTTTTTGCTGTTTGCATATCAGCACCAGCTATTGCTACCGTCGTCGGCAATCTTTTTGCGACCTCCTCTGCGTGACTCGGTCCTGATATTACGACATATCTTTTCTCTGTTATATTTGGTACAATCTCATCTGCTACCTCAGAAAGTCTCAGGTAAGTTTTGTCCTCTATTCCCTTTGCCGCATTTATAACGACCGCATCATCCTTCATATATGCTGTCGCATTTTGAAATGTGCTTCTAAATGCCTGCGTAGGTACTGCAAAAAGCAAATAATCTGCACCTTCTACAGCCTGTTTTATATCGCTTGTTATCGTTATGTTTTCTTTTAACTTCGCGCCCGGCAGATACTTTTTATTTTCCCTATGCTCTGCCATATCAGCTGCCTGTTTTTCGTTTCTGACCCAAATAGTTATATCATTTTCCTTTTCGGAAAGAACCGTCGCAAGAGCCGTGCCCCAGCTGCCTGCTCCTATAACTCCTATTTTTTGTTTATGCATATTTCTTACCCTTTTTGCTTTTACACTTTTTATCTTTTATCCTGCACATCATTTTTCTTAGCTCCAAGCTTTGGCTCCTCGCCCTTTATGAGCCTCTTTATGTTGCCTCTGTGTTTTACCAAAAGGATCACTGCCAAAGCAACACCTACAGGCATAAATGTCTTATCATAAAAATATGTTACTGCAGGAAATGTTACAGCTCCAAGCAGGGAGCCAAACGACATACGCCTCGAAATGGCAACGCCTACTGCAACTATCAAAAGTGCTGTAAGCCCCATGAGCGGCATATATGCTGTCAAAGCGCCGAATGCTGTCGCAACGCCCTTGCCACCCTTAAATCCAAAAAATATCGGCCATATATGTCCTGCAACTACGGCAAGTACGCAAATCTGTGCAACTGTATTGCCACACAGCAAGCCGGCAAGGACGACTGCTATACTGCCCTTTAGTATGTCTATAATAAGCGTTGCTACCGCTGCCTTTTTGCCGAGCACACGAAGCACATTTGTAGTACCTGCGTTGCCACTACCTTCTTTTTTTATGTCTATGCCATGTGCCTTGCCTATCAATATAGCAGGCGAAATATTACCTATGAGGTCTGCTACTACGATCGCTATTATTACCATCCACTCATATCCCGCATTGCCTGCAGCAATGCCAAGCAGACCGACTGAATTATACATCCTGCTTTTCTCCCTTTTCTCTGAATACAAATTTTATAGATGTGCCCTCAAAATTATATGCTTCTCTAATCCTATTTTCGAGATATCTTGCATACGAAAAATGCATGAGCTGTCTTTTATTGACTTTAAAGGAAAATAGTGGTGGTTTGACGCCGACCTGCGAAGCATAATAAATTTTTAGCCTCTTGCCCTTGTCCGACGGTGGCTGCTTCATCAATATCGCATCCGACACAAGCGAATTTAACTGGCCTGTCGGCACTCTCATCGCTCTGTTTTCGGCAACCGCCTTTGCGACATCCATAACATTTTTTACTCTCTTTTTTTCCTTTACCGAGATAAATACGCTCGGCGCATATGACATAAATGTCAATTCGTTTTCTATCTGCTTTTTAAATTCGTTTATCGTATTGCTGTCCTTTTCGATAAGGTCCCATTTATTTACAACTACTACGATGCCCTTTCCCGCTTCATGAGCAACGCCTGCAATCTTTTTGTCCTGTTCTGTAATGCCCTCATTTGCATCTATCATAAGAAGGCATACATCGCAGCGCTCTATGGCTGCAACAGCCCTTATAATGCTGTATTTTTCGATATTTTCATTTATCTTATTTTTTCTCCTGATGCCTGCCGTATCGATAAGCGTATATTTTTCGCCGTCATACTCAAAAGGCGTATCTATCGAATCCCTTGTCGTACCTGCAATATCAGAAACTATAACTCTATTTTCGCCTGTCAACGCATTTACAAGAGACGACTTGCCGACATTTGGCTTGCCTATGACAGCAATCTTGATACTTTCGTCCTCCTCGACATCTGCACCGCTTGGGAATGCATCGACTATGAGATCCAAAACATCTCCCATGCCAAGCATGTTTGCCGACGATATCGCAACAGGCTCGCCCATACCAAGCTCATAAAAATCATAAAAATCATCAGGAAGCTCCGATGTGTCCACCTTATTTACTGCAAGTACTGTCGGCTTGCCTGTCCTTCTGAGCATACCTGCGACCTCTTTATCGTCGCTTGTCAAGCCTTCCTTACCATCTACCATAAATAAGATAACATCGGCTGTGTCCATAGCAATCTCAGCCTGCGCTCTCATCTGGGCAGGTATTACCTCCGCATTTTTAGGCTCTATGCCACCCGTGTCTATGAGCGCAAAATGTATATTCCTCCACTCTGCCTCGGCATATATCCTGTCCCTTGTGACGCCCGGAGTGTCCTCTACTATCGCAACACGTCTTCCTACTATTCTGTTAAAAAAAGTCGACTTACCGACATTAGGTCTGCCGACTACTGCTACAAGTGGTTTACTCATCGAAAATGCCTCCTATAAAAGACTTTGGCTCAAACACTTCAAGGTCCTCTATCGCTTCGCCTACTCCAACGAGCTTGACCGGTATATCAAACTCATCGGCTATCGTTATAACTATACCGCCCTTTGCCGTGCCGTCAAGCTTTGTAAGCACGACGCCGCTTATATCTGCTGTCTCTCCAAACTCCTTTACCTGCGAAACGGCATTTTTGCCTGTTGTCGCATCAAGCACCAACAGCGTCTCTCTTGCAGCTTCCGGAAATTCGTTTGAAAGTATTTTATTCATCTTTTTTAGCTCGTCCATCAGATTTTTCTTTGTCTGAAGCCTGCCTGCCGTATCGCAGATAAGTACATCTATATTTCTCGCCTTTGCCGCTCTTGCCGCATCAAAGAGGACTGCCGACGGATCTGCTCCCTCCTTGTGCTTTATGACATTTACGCCTACACGTTCGCCCCAAACTTCAAGCTGTTCTGCTGCCGCCGCTCTAAAGGTATCAGCTGCCGCAAGAAGTACGCTTTTGCCCTCGCCCTTATACTTATTTGCAAGCTTGCCGATAGTCGTAGTCTTGCCTCCGCCATTTATACCTATCATCATTATCACAAGCGGATAATCATCGCTTAGGCTTTGCCTTTCGCCTTTGTCGACAGCCTTTATCATAATCTCCTTTAGCTTGTCCTTGACAGCCTCCGGAGCAGTTATATTTTCGTACTTTACCTTATCACGAAGCTCATCGATGATGGAAAGCGTAGTCTGCATACCTATATCGCTTGTTATCAAAACCTCCTCAAGCTCATCAAAAAGTTCCTCGTCGATGGAGGCTCTGCCAATGATAACATCTCCTATTTTTTCCGAAAGTCTGCCAAAAAATCCTTTTTTCTCTCTTAGCGCCATCTATTTTCCTTTCCCTTTTACAAAAAGCCTTATCCTCTGACTGATTTTTTTATCTTGCCACTGCATTTACGGTCACTGTATAGGTAGCTCGTCAGTCATTTTTAGTGAAAATACCTTTGAAATGCCACGCTCGGGCATAGTTACGCCATACATTACATCCGCATGCTCCATAGTTGTCTTTTGGTGTGTGATAAGCGTAAATTGTATATCGTCAAATTTCTTTAGATAGTTTGCAAATATGTGTATATTGTTGTCGTCAAGCGCCGCCTCTACCTCATCTAATATACAGCAAGGGGTAGGCTTTGTCTTTAGCACCGCAAACATAAGGGCTATCGCAGTCATAGTCTTTTCTCCGCCGGAAAGAAGATTTATATGCTTTAGCTGCTTGCCCGGTGGCTGTGCCGTTATCTGTATTTCTGCATTTAGCGGATCGTCCTCGTTATCAAGCGTTATCTTCGCCTGACCGCCACCGAAAAATTCCTTAAATATTTCCTCGAAATTCGATGTCACGCTCTCGAAGCTGTCCCTAAATCTCTTTTTGATAATCTTATCTGTATCCGCTATGATACTGTTTAACTCGTCTGTGGATTTTTGGATATCCTCTCTTTGCTCCGTCAAAAATTCGTATCGCTCGCTAACCTCTTTGTATTCCTTGATAGCTCCGACATTGACATCTCCAAGCTCTCGCAATCTGTTTTTTATCTGTCTGTTTTCCTTTATCGCTGTCGAAATGACAAGCTCCGCTTCTCTCATGCCAAGCGCCTGCGCATATGATATCTCGAAGTCATCCCACAGCTTGTTTTTTAGATTTTCGAGCTGACTCTCGTATCTTGTCATTTTTATGTCAATCTCGTATTTTCTGTTTTGCAGATGCGTAATTTTATTATTTATCGCATCTCCTGCACCTATAAGGTCACTTGAGGATTTCATACAGGAAGCCTTGTCCTCGCTTATCTCTTGCAATTTTTCTTCACTTTGCTCTTTTTTTAGCGTTAGATTTTTTATATCCTCTGTGCTTGTTATAATATCTTTTTCAATAGACTCTTTGCTATCATTTAAAGCCGCTAATCTTTCATTTTTTGCCTCAATATCATTTTGACAGCTTTTTATCGTCCCTGTTATCATCTGAAGCAAGCTGTCTGTCTTTTCTTTTTCGCTCTCGCAGGCGGAAAGCCTTATCTTTGCGGCTGTCATCCTGTCATTCGCATTTTTTATATCGTCAGACATACCCTCGAGCTTCTCGGTATCGGAAATTATGCGCTCCTCATTTTGCTTTATCTTTTCCTCTGCTTGTCTTATCTGCTCGGCGATTTCATCTAATTTTTCTGTAAGCTTTGCTTTTTCGTCCTCGATATTTTTTAACGAATCCTCCCAAACCTCGCTCGTCCTTTTGAGTTCTGCTACATTTTTTTCTGCAATTTCCTTTTTATTTGCAAGAGTCATCAAGGCTATTTCTTTTTCGCGGAGCTTCTCTTCTTTTATATCCGCATCCTTTGTCATGGCAACAATCCTATCCGCTTTTTTCTCAAGCTCCTTTTGATTGTCAGCCTTTGCCTCTTGAAGCTCTAAAATGCTTTTTGCAAGCGCTTCTATCTCGCTTTTTCTTTCAAATATGTTGGCACTTTTATGCTTATATTTACCGCCCGTAACAGCACCCGATGTGCTTATCACCTCGCCGTCAAGTGTCACAAATTTGATACCTCTTTTTGCTTTTTTTGACATCGCTGTTGCGTTGTCCATATCGTCTGCTATAACGACATTGCCAAGCAGACTCTCGATGATGCCTTTATATTCGCTGTCAAAATTTACCACATCTGCCGCATATCCCTTAAAGCCGTCGCTGCTTTCTGCGACGCTGTCAAAAAGTATGCCTCTTGATCTGATCGAAGCTATCGGCAAAAAGGTTACTCTGCCGGCTTTAGCATTTTTTAGCTTTGTTATCGCCGTCTTTGCCGCTCTGTCATCTTCGCATACGATATTTTGCATAGTCGCTCCGAGGGCTGTTTCTATTGCAAACTCATATCCGTCAGGCACATTTACAATATCGGCTATAACGCCGTGGATACCTGCTATGTTTTCTTTCATAACAAATCTGACGCCGTTATTATAGCCCTCATAATTATTTTGCATTTCCTCTATCGCTTTTTTACGCGCCGTCGATTGACTTATACCAATTTCGCCTCTTGCAATTTCGTTTGCCAAGTTTGCTTTGGTCTGCTCCTCTTTTTTTATCTCCTCTGCAAGACTCACATATTCGCCATTTAAGGCGTCTATCTCTTTTTTTGCTTCGTCTTCTTGTATGCAAATCGAAGCAAGGCTCTCCTCGGCAAGCTTTTGCCTGCTCATGTCTTCCTCGCCTGTCATCAACAGTTCTTGTTTATTTTTCTCTAAATTGTCAAAGAGATTTGCAAGGCTCATTTTTTCTGCCTGCCAGCCACTTTTTTTGGTGGAAAGCTCAAAGAGCTCGTTTTTCATATTATCTATATCAGATGAAAGCCTTTGTTCATCGGCAAGTGCTTTGCTATTTGCCTGCTCCTCTTTATCAAGCTCTGCCTTTAGACTGCTATACTCTTCGTCTGTTTTTTCTTTTTGGCTCAAGAGAGCTTTCGCATTTTGGTCCTCTCTATCCGCCTTTTGTTTTATATCTGCTATCTCAGCTGTAAGGCGTTCGGTCTCCTTTTGTATTGAAGCCAGACGCTCCGTGCTGATGTTGCTTTCGTTTGTAAGCTTGTTTGCCTCGTATATACATTCTCTCAGCTTACTGTCAAGAGCCTGCGACTGCTCCTCAAGCTCTTGAAGCTTGCTTTGATACTCCTTTTGTTTTATATCAAAAGCTTCCTTCTCACTATTAGCCTCTTGAAGCTCCCTTGCAACCTCGTTTATCTCACCTGCAAGCACCTCAGCTTTCGACGAAATATCCTCTATATTTTTTACTGTAATATTTACCTCAAGCGTCTTATGTCTGTCCTTTAATGTCAGATATTCGCTCGCCTTTTGGCTGTCCTCACGCAAGCTGTCGATACGACCTTCTATCTCATTTATGATATCTGTCACTCTTGCCATATTATCTGTTGCTGTGGCAAGCCTTCGCTCGGCCTCGGCCTTTTTGCTGCGGTAACTTACGATACCTGCAGTTTCTTCAAATATCTCCCTAATGCTGTCGCTCTTATTTGAAATTATCTCCGAAATTTTGCCCTGCCCAATCAAAGAATACCCATCGACACCGATGCCGGTATCCATGAGAAGCTCTCTTATATCCTTCATCCTGCACTGATTGTTATTTATCGCATATTCGCTTTCGCCCGAGCGATACATACGCCTTGTAATGGCAACCTCGCTGTATTCGATCGGCAAAGCTCCCTCAGAGTTGTCGATGACAAGCGTTACCTCAGCCATACCTCGTGATTTCCTGCTTGCTGTACCTGCAAATATAACATCATCCATACGGCTTCCTCTAAGCATTTTAGGACTTTGCTCGCCAAGCACCCATCTTATCGCATCGCTGATGTTGCTCTTGCCACTGCCATTTGGTCCTACGACGCATGTTATACCCTTGTCAAATTCGATCGTCACATGCTCCGCAAATGACTTAAATCCGTGCATTTCTATCCTTTTAAAGTACATATCCGCTCCTGCTTTTATTTCAAATTTAGCTTTTTAAATGCCTGCTTTGCCGCCCTTTTTTCGGCTTCTTTTTTGCTACCGCCTATGCCTTTACCTTCTATCTTGCCATTGACCTTGACTGCAGCCTCAAAAGTTTTGTCGTGACTCATACCGCTTTCGGAAAGCAGTATATACTCTATCTTGTAGCTTCCATTTTTTTGAAGTGCTTCCTGCAATAGGCTTTTGTAATTTTGAAGCTCATTGCCCTTTACGACTTCATCTATACGAGTATCTAAAATCGTCAAGATAACCCTTTTGCTTTCCTCATAATTGCTGTCGCAGAAAATTGCTCCGATAAGCGCCTCGACAGCATCCTCAAGCGTATGCTGATTTTCGTATACTTTTACATGCCTTGCTCCCTTGCCAAGCCTCAAATAATCTCCGAGCCTTAGAGCTCTTGCGACTTTGGCAAGCGATTCGCTTCTCACAAGCTGGACCTTCATCTTAGACAAAAAGCCCTCGTCCTCTGTTGGAAATTTATGGAATAAATGTTCTCTTATCGTCAGCTCAAGGACTGCATCTCCCAAAAATTCAAGCCTTTGATTGCAACGCTCTCGTGGCAGACCGTGTTCTTCTGTATATGAGCTGTGGGTCAATGCTGTTTCTAAATATTCTCTGTTTTTAAATGTATAACCTATCTTTTTTTCTATTTCCTGCATTTTTATTCCTCATCTGCCATTAGGATTTCTTCGATATCAAATACCGCATCGGAGATTGTGCCGACGACATTTTCTTTGGCAAAAGGAATGCCTTTTAGTATAGTATTTTTTACCGCATTTGCATTTGAAGAACCGTGCATTTTTACGACAGGTCCTTTGACTCCTAAGATAGGTGCTCCGCCGTATTCCGTATAATCAAATTCTCCCTTTAAATCCTTTAGCTTGTCCATCAAGAGCATAGCACCGAGCTTTGCCTTTGCGCCCTCTGTAAATTTGTTTTTTAAAAGAGATAATATATTAAGCGCAAGCCCCTCTGTCAGCTTTAGTATGACATTGCCTACAAAGCCGTCGCATACGATGACATCGCAAGCGCCCATCGGCACATCTCTTGCCTCAACATTGCCTACAAAATTGACATGGCTCTTATCGAGTAGCTCAAAGGCTGCCTTTGTAAGAGTTGAACCTTTATTTTCTTCAACGCCGAGATTTACAAGTCCAACCTCTGGATTTTCTCTGCCTATGACCTTATCCATATAGATACTCCCCATCATAGCAAACTCAAGCAAATTGTTTGGCTTGCACTCGGCATTTGCTCCCGCATCTACAAGGAGGCAAACTTTATCTCCGAGTATAGGATATACCGAAGCAAGCGCCGGTCTGTCTATGCCCTGTATCCTGCCGAGGTTAAACAGTGCGCCTGCCATCATGGCTCCCGTATTGCCTGCGGATATAAAAAGATCTCCCTCGCCGCTTTTTAGCATATTTATGCCGACTACCATCGAAGAATCCTTTTTTGTCCTGACCGCCTTCACCGGTGCATCTTCGTTTTCTATTACCTGTGTTGTATGCTTTGTAGTTATTTTATTTTTATCATAGCTGTACTTTTTTAATTGCTTTTTAATAATCTCCTCGTCGCCTACGATGATTATTTCATCGTCGATGAGCTTTGAAGCCTCGACCGCGCCTTTTACAATTTCGACAGGCGCATTATCTCCGCCCATTCCGTCTAAAACTATTTTCATCCCTTTACCTCTTTTACAATATATATATATATATCTATATTTGTATTTATACCTATATTTATATCTATGATTTGTATCTATATTTATGTCATTTGTGTTTGTAAAATTTTACCATACAAAGCCACATTATCAAAGCCTTATCCGCATAATCTCAGGAAAGCAATCCACCTTATATTGCGGACATGTGGCGCACTCGTAGAAAAACGGTGCACCGTCGCCTGAGATGATCTCAAAGCCCTCTTTTTCAAAAAATTTAGGAGCTCTTGCCACAAGATATATGTCCGTGCCGCCTCGCTTTTTGACCTCATCTGTCGCAAGGGCGAGCAATTTTTCGCCGATCCTCTTGCCCCTCAGCGAGCTGTCGACGGCTATGCCGTCTATGATATATTCGTCTTGCCTTGATGCCAGACAGATGCCTGCGACAAGCTTTTTTATTTCTGTATTTTCGACCTTCCAAGCCTTTATGATGCCCGTTTTGACAGGTTCTTCTTCGCTTATCTCAAGATCGTTTGCTTCAAAAAAGTCATTTAGCGCATTTATCTCGCTTTCATCGGTAATGACGCTTATTTTTAATGCATATTTTAAAGTGTTTACGTCCTCTTTGTTTTTAGCCATTTGTCTCAAGTCCTATCAATAATCCTTTTCTGTAAAAATCTTTAGCTTCTTTTCCAAAACGCTAAAGTGAAGTGGCAATTTTTCGCCGTGCTCACCGTCTACATCAGTTGAAATCTCCTCGTCTGATTCGATAATCAATTTATCTGTTTCAAAGGTCAATACGCTCTTGTTATCTGTATAATTGCCCGAAATAACTCCAAACAATAGGGGTACGAGCTTTATGATCGGCATTTTGCGAAATAGTATAACATTTAGCTTGCCGTCTTGTATATCGGATGCAAGCGACAGCTTTTTGAAGCCACCCGCCGACATGCCATTCATAACGACCATAAAGTACATTTCTTCCTCATATACCTTTTCGTCCGTAATGAGTCTGACCGGCAATGCCTTTAGCTTTACAGCCTCTGAGGCTCCCTTTATGTAATAAGCAAAAACGCCAAGCGTGTTTTTTAAATTTGGATCTGTTTTTTGGCTCACGTCAACCAGATTGCCAAGCGCCGCAACATTTATAAAATATCTGTCGTTACATTTGCCAAGATCCGCATATGTAAACTTATCGCCCATCGCAACGTCGATCATACCGTTTAAATCCTTTGGAATGTCGAAATATCCCGCAAAGTCATTTGCCGTACCCGTTGGGAATATCGCAAGCGGCAAATCTATATTATTTTTCATCATCGCATTTACGCAAATATTTATAGTCCCGTCACCACCGGCAACGACTATCTGTCTATACATATGTTGATCCATTTCGGCAAGGGCCTGCTCTATGCTGTTGCCATGGGCCGCACGAACCGGCACAACCTGAAAACCCGAATTTTGAAACCTTTCGATAATGACATCCATATTGTTTTTGAACATACCATTTCCCGAATATGGATTGTAAAACAAAAGTACCTTTTCTCTCTTTTTAACGCTCACCTATTAGCCTCCTGATTTCTCCTATTAAATAAAGCGAACCGACAAATATTGTCGCATCGTATTTGTGGGATTTGTCGCACTTGCTGTATTTGCTATTTGTTATATTTTTGACATAGTCTAAAGTCTCCGCCGGCTCTCCTGTAAATATTACATTTTTACCATTGGCAACAAGTACCTTCCTCATATCTTCTTTGTCAAGCTTGCGCGGATTGTTTGGATTAGTTGCTATAAAATCGGCATCGATATGTGCAAGAGCCTGCATCATCTTGTCTATTTCTTTATCTTTTAATATGCCGATTATTATAAGCAATTTTTTATCACTAAACAGTTTTGAAACCGTCCTGACAAAACTTTGCATTCCTGCACTGTTATGAGCACCGTCCAAAATATACATAGGCTCTTTCGAAAGCACCTCAAAGCGTCCCTTATTTTTAGCATTTTCCATGCCTCTATATATCATATGGTCAGTTATATTTATTATACCATTTTCCCTGAGAACTTCAACCGTCGTCAAAGCTACGGCAGCATTCGCAACCTGGTGTGCTCCCACAAGAGAAATCCGCATATCTTCATATTTTTTGCCATACGCTGTGCAGTCAAACACTGTCCCTTCCAGACTCTCCTCTTTTAACAAATAATCACTCGCTTTTACCTCTACTGTCTGCGCCTTTTTTTCGGTAGCCTTGCCCTCTATGACGCCTTTAGCTGCCCGCGCCTCCTCTTCTGTGATGCCATTTGGTATCGTCGCATATACAAGCGGAATCCCTTCTTTGATAATGCCTGCTTTCTCGCCGGCTATCTTGTCTATCGTAGTACCAAGCCTGTCCGTATGATCGTATGAAATCGAGGATATTACCGTAATCAAAGGCTTTTCTATAACATTTGTACTGTCGCCCCTGCCCCCGAGGCCGACCTCAAGTATGACAAAATCTGCATTTTTTTCTTTGAAATACATAAATCCGATAGCTGTTACGACATCAAACTCCGTCGGTGACAAAAGGCCCTCGTCGCACATTTTTTTAGCTTCCTCAGAAGCTCTATCCGCATATCTTTTTAGACTATCGTCGTCGATATATTCTCCGTTAAATTCGATCCTTTCATTGAACACCTCAAGATACGGGGAAGAATATATCCCCGTATCGTAGCCTGCTTCACGCAAAATCTCATATATAAATCTGCTGACCGAGCCTTTGCCATTTGTGCCCGCAACATGGATTATCTTTAAATCCTTTTGCGGATCGCCGAGTCTGTGCAAAAGCTCACTTATGCGCTCAAGCCCAAGGACACTGCCAAACTTGTTAAACTCGCTTATCTTCTTTAAAGCCTCAGCTGAGCTTTTCATATCTTTTTCTCCACTACCTGCAATCTTTCCGAAACCTTTGCAAGCATTTCCTTATAATTTGCCAGCTTGTCTTTTCCCTCTGCTATTTTATTTTCCGGCGCCTTATTTACAAATCCCGGATTTGCAAGCATCTTTTCGCAACGTGCCACCTCATTTGTGAGCTTTTCCTTTTCCTTTGCAAGTCTTTGTGCCTCTGCCACAAAATCTACAAGCTCCGCAAGAGGTATGTGTATTTCTGCACCGCTTATAACAGCTGACATAACCTCCTCAGGCACGTCATCTTTATCTGATGTAAACTTTATCTTTTCAATATTTGCAAGGCTTTTTATGTATCGCTCACAATTTTTGACAGCATCAAGCATATCCTTGTCGACTACAAATACAGCAGACAGCTTCTTAGAAGGTGCAGCTTCTGCCTCAGCTCTGATATTTCTTATCGCCTTTATCGCTTCCATAGCAAGCTCTATTTCCTCGACTTCTGCTTCAAAAGTATATGCCGGATCAAATTTCGGGAATGCCTTTAGCATTATAAAGTCCGGATTTTGTTTGCAAACCTCATGAAGCTTTGGCAAATAAGAGTAAATCTCCTCTGTGATAAATGGCATGAACGGATGGAGCATTTTTAGCATATCGCAAAGCACCTTTACAAGTACGAATCGAGCAACTTTTTTGTCCGCCTCATCATCGCCATAAAGTCTACCCTTTACAATCTCTATATACCAGTCGCAATATTCATTCCAAATGAGATCATATATCTTTTGCTGTGCAAGAGAGAGATCGAAATTGTCCATCGCCTGCGTCATATAATCCGCCGCCTCGTTTGCCTTTGCGACAATCCACTTATCCTCGCTTTGCCATTTACTCTCATCGGTGTCAAGTGGCAAAAATTCGCCGTTTTCGTCCTTGAGATTCATTATTACAAACCTTGAGGCATTCCATAATTTGTTTGCAAAATTTCTCGCCGCCTCGAGCTTCTTTGGTATATATCTTGTATCATTGCCCGGTGTGATGCCAGAAATAAGCATAAATCTAAGCGCGTCTGCTCCCATTTCCTCTATAACATCGAGCGGATTTATGCCGTTGCCAAGCGATTTGCTCATCTTCCTGCCCTGCTCGTCACGAACAAGCCCGTGCAGATAAACATACTTAAATGGCACCTCACCTGTCATTTCGAGCGCGGAAAATACCATTCTGACTACCCAGAAAAATATGATGTCATATCCTGTAACAAGTACATCTGTCGGATAAAAATATTCGTAGTCCGGAGTTTTTTCGGGCCAGCCGAGAGTCGAAAACGGCCACAGTGCCGACGAAAACCATGTGTCGAGCACATCCTCATCCTGCTTTATCTTAGTACTGCCACATTTTGGACATTTTGTAACATCCTGGGTGCTTACTTCTACATGACCGCATTCCTCGCAATAATATGCCGGTATCCTGTGTCCCCACCAGAGCTGTCTTGAGATACACCAATCCTTGATATTTTCGAGCCAATGAAGGTATATTTTTTCAAATCTTTCCGGTACATGCGTGAGCTCGCCGTCCTTTGCCACCTTTATCGCAGGCTCAGCTAATTTCTTCATAGCTACAAACCATTGCTCAGAAAGCATCGGTTCTACCTCGTTGTGACATCTGTAGCAAGTGCCGACAGGTATTGTAATGTCCTCTGTCTTTACAAGATAGCCCGCCTCGTCAAGCTCCTTTACCCACGCCTTACGGCATTCGTATCTGTTCATTCCCTCGTATTTGCCCGCTCTCTCATTCATAGTTGCGTCAAGATTCATACAAGCCGGCATATCAAGGTTGTGTCTTTCGCCCACCTCAAAATCATTGTGGTCGGCTGCAGGCGTTATCTTTACTGCGCCTGTGCCCTTCTCCATATCAGGATAATCGTCGGCTATGATCGGGATTTTTCTATCTGTCAGTGGCACGAAAACCTCTGTGCCTATCAGTGCCTTATATCTTTCATCCTCCGGATTTACTGCAATTGCTACATCGGCAAACATTGTTTCCGGTCTTGAAGTTGCAACGACAATACCCTCTGAGCCGTCTGCTCCCGGATATCTAAAGTACCAATATTTGCCATTTTTATCTTCTCTCTCCACCTCGGCATCCGAAAGAGATGTACCACAGACAGGACACCAATTTATCAGTCTTGTGCCCTTGTAGATCAAGCCCTTTTTGTAAAGTCTTACAAAAAATTCCTTTACCGCCTTGCTGCAAACCTCATCCATCGTAAAGCGCTCACGCTCCCAGTCGCACGAATCGCCGAGCTTGCGACACTGCTCTGTTATCTTGCCTCCGAATTCTTCTTTCCACTCCCAGACCTTTTTTAGGAACTCCTCTCTGCCAAGGTCCTCTTTTTCGATGCCGTCTTCTCTGAGCCTTTCGACAACCTTTACCTCGGTTGCGATAGAAGCATGGTCTGAGCCCGGAATCCAAAGACTGCTATATCCCTGCATTCTCTTATATCTTATCAATATATCCTGCAATGTCTGGTCCAGAGCATGACCCATGTGGAGCTGCCCTGTTATATTTGGCGGAGGCATGATGATTGTAAATGGTTTTTTGTTTTCATCGATATGCGCATGAAAAGCCCCCTTTGCCTCCCATTCCTTATAAATCCTGTCTTCGAAGTCGTGAGGATTATATGTTTTTGCTAAGTTCTTATCCATTTTTTCCCTCCGTAATTTATTTTTTTGTCCTGTAACCCTTTTGTTTTCGCAAGTGCGCAAAGCCTTTAGTATCCGTAGATATAGGCTATAAAAAATAAAAATCCGCCCTACTTAAAGGACGGATATTTTTCCGCGGTACCACCTTTATTCCAAAAGCCTGCTTTTGCATCGCTACTACCGCGCAAAGACTTTTGGCACTCCTTTGTTTTAGGCTCCAAAGCAACCTTCAAAAAACGCTTTCCCTTGGAAACTCACAGCCACGATTTCCATTCTCTTTAGGGGCTATTTTTTTACTCCTCTTTTTCGACGCCTTATGAAATTGTTTTAATAAGTAAGTATACCTTTTTTTATTCTCTTGGTCAAGCACGGTTATGCTACCACAAATCACGCAACAATTGCATAACAATTGCATAAGAAATTCGCAGTTTTTAAAGACAAATTTGGCTTTTTACTATATAATCATATAGATGAAGCAGACTTTAATATTCCAAAGGAGGAATTACAATGAAAAATATAAAAATCGGTCTTTTAGGCTTTGGTAATGTAGGCACAGGCACTTATCAGATTTTAGATATGAATAAAGAGCATATCGAAAAACAGGTCGGTGCTTCCCTCGAGATTACAAAAATTTTGGTGCGTGACAAAACAAAGGCACGCCCTATAAAAGTAGATAATGCGCTATTTACAGAAAATCCGGACGATATAATCAAAAATCCTGATATCGATATCGTAGTTGAGGTTCTCGGCGGTGTTGAACCTGCATTCACATATATGCTTACAGCTCTTGAAAACGGCAAGCATGTCGTAACTGCAAACAAAGCGGCTGTCGCATCGGATTATCAAAAATTGGCAAATGCGGCAAAAGTAAATAATGTAGAGCTAAAACTCGAAGCGTGCGTGGCTGGCGGTATTCCTATACTAAACGCACTCACAACTGTTTTGACAGCAAATAAATTCACAGAAATTTTGGGCATACTAAATGGTACAACTAACTACATCCTAACTCAGATGACCGAGTTTGGTCTCGCATATGACGATGTGTTAAAGGATGCACAGGCTAAGGGCTTTGCCGAAGCAGATCCGACAGCCGATGTCGAGGGTATAGACGCTGCCAACAAGCTTTCGATCATTATGTCACTTGCATTTGGCAAGACAGTACATCCCGACAACATCCCTACAGAGGGTATCAGCAAAATCACAAAAGCTGACATAGACGCCGCAGCAAAGGAAAATTGCAAGATAAAGCTCATCGGCTCAGCAAGCTTTAAGGACGGCGAGCTTTCGTACAGCGTGAAGCCTATGAAGTTGCCAAACACTCATCCGCTTGCTTCTGTTTCAAATGAGTTTAATGCCGTATTTGTAAACGGTAATGCCGTTGGCGAACTTATGTTTTATGGCAAAGGAGCAGGTCCTCTTCCAACAGGCAGCGCTGTAATGGGAGATATATTAACAGTAGCAAAGGCAGAGGTTGAAAGGAGCAAATAAATATGGGGTTATATAAGGAATGGCGAAATCTTGCCGAAGGTCAAACAAAGGAAACCGTCGATGATTTTTGGACAGAATATAGCGACGCTGAGACAAAAATTTATCAGGATATTTTAGCAAACAAAAAAAATCATTTTGAAGGTGTTATTTCGGAGCTTGCAGAGCAATATGATGTGCGCCCTGTCATCTTTATGGGTTTTATAGACGGTATCCAGACAAGCATACAAAAAGAGCTTGATCTTGACAGCCTCGAGCTTGATTCGGAAATTTCTATGGATATAGATTTTGAAAAGCTATTTTTCAATATGCTCAAAGCGGACGCCGGCTATCTGTATTCCCTCGAAGAATGGGAAGATATACTCGACCTCGAAAAGAGAAAGGAAATAGCTACAGCATATAGGCGTTCACGAACTGTCGTAAAGGACAAAAAAATCGGCAGGAATGAGCCTTGCCCTTGCGGTAGCGGCAAAAAATATAAGCACTGCTGCGGAGCATAAATAATAGCACCGCTACGGAGCATAAGCGCTACACTTATAAAAAGATATAAAAACGCCGTAATTTAGATCATTTCGGCGTTTTGTTTTTTCCTAAAATTTGGCTATTTATTTTCCCTGCGAGTTACTACTTATAAAGACTGTTTTTGCAGAGGCATGCCCGGCAAAGGGCTCTATTGCTTACTTGCACAGGTTAAACTCTCGAGCTCTTTTTCTGATAAGCCTGTTGCTTCGCTGATAAAGTCCATATCAAGACCTT
>CAVHCP010000012.1:0-38752 GCA_963634825.1 uncultured Porphyromonadaceae bacterium
ATCTATACCATTTATTTCTACTTTTATATCGTCTCTGTGAGGCCCTTTAGAAGTAGTCTTATATAAAAAGTCTCTATTTTTATTTTTTTCTATTTCTTTTTTATATGATTCTTTTATTTTTTCTATATTTATTTCTTTATCATTCTCTTCAGTTGATAAATTATTTAAAGGAATATCAGATAAATATTTTATTTGTAAGCTTTCATTTTTCCCAGTCAGCTTATTATGTAATTCATTACTTATTTTTTCTAATTTTTTTATAAAATTTATTCTTTCATATATTATCTGAGAACCGTAATTTACAAGCTGTATATCAAAAACTTCTTTTATCTCTGTTTTTTCGTTTTCTTTTATATTTTTTAAAAAAGCATTTCTTTGAGATAATACTTTTTTGTACTTTATTAAATTATCTAAATAAGAAATTTTTAATTGAGAAATTTCTTTATCTATAAATTTTCTTCTTTTTTCCGGTTCTTCCTTTATTATCTTTAAATCCTCAGGAGAAAAAATTACCGTTAATATATTATCTATTACCTGAATATATTTTTTTAAATTCACACCATTAAGCTTAAAAGCTCTTTTACCTTTTTTATCTATATAAATTTCTATTTCTTCATCTTCATCAAATTTATTAAAGTAAGTTTTGATTTTACAATAATCCTTTTCAAAATTTACTATTTCGTTCGAATTAGAGGTTCTAAAAGATTTTCCAAATGAAGAAATATATAAAGAATCTAAAAGATTTGTTTTTCCTTGTGCATTTTCTCCTAATATTATATTTATATTTTTATCAAATTCTATTTCTGATAAATCATAATTTCTATAATTTTCTAATTTTACTTTTTTTATATACATTACTTATTTCATACCTAATAAATAAAAAATTAGTTTGATGAAATTCTTACAGGAAGAACTAAATATTCATAATTATCGCCTTCTATCGGCTTTATTATACAAGGAGAAACACTGTTATTTAACTCAAGAGCTATATCATTATCATCTATTGCTTTTACAGCTTCATATATATACTTAGAATTAAATCCTATTTCAAGATCTTCACCCTCTTTTTCTATTATTATATCTTCTTTTACACTGCCTTCTTCGGATCTCGAATTTATAGTCATCAGATTTCCTTTTAAATTACATCTTATTAGATTATTTTTTCCTTCTTTAGCGAGCAGGGAGGCTCTCTCTATACCTATAAGAAAATCATTTCTGTTTATAATAACTCTTGTCTTATATTCCTTAGGAAGGATATCTTTATATTTTATAAATTCTCCGTCTATTAGAGTAACAGAAATTTTTGTATCCTTTAAAATAATATTTATTCTCTTATTTCCTACAATCATTTCTATATCATTTTCATCATCACTTTCTAAAAGAATTTTTAAAACTTCAGAAAGGCTTGACGCCGGAATTATAATATTTTGTTTTTTCTCATTTTTAAATTTTTCTCTGCAAATAGCCATTCTAAAGCCATCAAGAGCAACTACATTTAGAGAATTTTCTTCTATTTCAAAAAGCACACCTACTATAACTCCCTTACTTTCATCTGAGCTTGCAGAAAAATAAGTGCTTTTTATCATATTTTTTAATATTTCTTTATCAAATGAAAGTTTATTTGAATTTTCCTCTATATCTATAATATTAGGAAAAGTATCAGCTTGCATTCCTGTTATTGTAAATTCACTTACTGAAGATTTTATAATTACATTATTATTTTCTGCTAATTCTATTAAAATAGTTTCGTTTGGAAGTTTTCTTACTATATTAGAAAATAAATTTGCCGGAACTACTATAGATCCACTATCTTCAATAACTGCCTCTATATTTTTTTCTATACTTATATCAAGATCAGAAGCACTTAGCTTTATTTGATTATCCTGTGTTTCTATCAATATACCTTTTAAAATAGGCATAGTAGTTCTTATAGTAACAGCCTTAGAAACCGTATTTAATGCTTTAGAAAGCAATTGCTGATTACAAGTAAATTTCATAATTTAAAACCTCCGAAATTTATATATTTTTATTTTTTTATTTTTATAGTAGTAATAGTAGTAGAGAATGTGAATATGTGAAAAAGTTTATTTTTTATTTAAAAATTAAAGAAAATTTATTATAAAAACCTGTGGATAAGTTGTAACTGGTTTACACAAGCTTGTTTATAAAACTATTCTGTTTTTTAAATTTTCTATACAATTATTTAATTCTTCATTTATCTTCATTTCTTTTGAAATTTTTTCGTATGCATGAAGTACAGTGGTATGATCCTTTCCGCCAAAAGCCTTGCCTATTTTAGGGAATGAATAATCTGTTAAAATTCTTGAAAGATACATCGCAATTTGTCTTGGATATGCTATATCTCTTGAACGTTTTTTTCCTTCTAAATCTTTTACAGAAATATTAAAATATTTTGAAATAACTCTTTTTATATTATCTATTGTTACATTTTTTTCATCAGAAGGGAAAATATTTTTTAAATTTTCTTTTGCAAATTCAGGAGTTATTTTTTTATTAAGCATAACAGACATGCTCAAAAGATTTGTAAAAGCCCCTTCAAGCTCACGCACATTATTTGTTACTTTTTCTGCTATCATAGAAAAAACTGTTTCAATATTTTGATCTATTACTATATTTTCTTGCTCTGCTTTTTTAGTCAAAATAGCCATTCTTGTTTCATAAGTAGGTCTTTTAATATCTGCTACTATATTCCATCCAAATCTTGATTTTAATCTTTCATCAAGGCCGGTCAACTCCTTAGGAGGACGATCACTTGAAATAACAATTTGTTTGTTTAAATCATAAAGAGAATTAAAAGTATTAAATACTTCTGTTTGAGTCGCTTCTTTATCTTTAAAAAATTGTACATCATCTATTAAAAGAATATCTACTTGCCTATATTTATCTCTAAATTCTCTTGTTTTTTCGTTTTTTATAGCTCCTACTACTTCATTTGTGAACATCTCGCTTGTTACATATAATACTCTCATATTTTCGTGATTTTGAAAGATATGATTGCAAATTGCATGCATAAGATGAGTTTTTCCAAGACCTGATTCGCCATAAATATATAATGGATTATAGTTAGAAGCAGGATTTTCGGCTACTGCAAGGGAAGCGGCATGCGCATATTCATTATTTGAACCAACTACGAAATTATCAAATGTATATTTTGGATTTATTATAAGCTCACGATCAAAATCTCTTGTAACTGTTGATGTGGTAGAAGTAAAATCTGTTTTTTTATTATTATATTCATTAGAAAGAAGCAGCTTGATTCGGTATTTTTTCTTAAAAATAGCTTCGCAGCAACCTTCAAGAACATACATATATCTGCTTGAGATTGTATTTATAGCAAAAGAATTATCACACAATATATAGATAGTGTCATTAGAATCATCTACCTTCTGTAATTTTAAAGGTAAAAACCATGTTTCAAAAGTAACCTCGTTTACAGCAGGTTCCAGTAATTTCAATACTTTTTGCCATTTTTCTTCGTGTGAATTCATCTATTTTAATCTCCTAAAAAAATTGTTTTTAACACAGTATAAATATAATAACAATAAAGTTATCCACAAGCAAGTGGCAAAAATAATATAAAAAATTATAAAATCAAATACAATTATACACAAGTTGTGGATAAAGTTGTTAATATTATTAACAATCATACTATATATTGTGTTTTATAAAAAAAATATAAAAATTTATTATAAAAAAAAACAATACGGAGCCTCTAAGCTCGATATTTTATTGACTTTTAAGGCTTCAATGAGGTATAATCTACAAGCGTATGTACTCAATTGTAATTTAGATTGAGTTTTTAATATTTAAAAAATAAGGAGGTAAAAAATTATGAAGATGACTTTTCAACCTAAGAAAAGACAGAGAAAAAAAGAACATGGCTTTAGAAAAAGAATGAAAACAAAGAGTGGCAGAAATATTCTAAAAAGTAGAAGAAATAAGGGAAGAAAATCTCTGACAGCGTAAAATGCGAAAAGATAATGTTTTAAGTGGGAAAAAAAATTTCGATATAGTTTACAAAAAAGGAAAATCGGTTGCCCACAAATATGTAGTTGTTTTTTTTAGAAAAAACAATTTGAAAAGCGAAAGAATAGCTTTTCTAGCCAGTAAAAAAGTAGGCAATGCGGTGATGAGAAACAGAGCAAGAAGACTTATGAAAGAAAGTATAAGGAATTGCAATTTTGACTTCACCGGCTATGACGTAATATTTATTGCCAGAAACACTATCAAAAGAGAAACAAAATGCGAAGATGTAAAAAAATCGATAATATCTGCAATTAAAAAGACAAAGGTCTTATGCAGATAGCTTAGACAGAGGGTGTAGGAGTGAAAAGGATACTTATTTTAATAATAAAATTTTATCAAAAATGTATATCTCCTATACTGCCTAAAAGCTGCAGATTTTACCCTACCTGTTCCCAGTATTTTATACAAGCACTTGAAAAATACGGGTTTTTTAAAGGTAGCTACTTAGGAATAAAAAGGATTTTAAGATGTCATCCTTTTAATCCAGGAGGATATGATCCTTTACCATAGACTAATTGGAGGAATAGATGAATACATTTACAGGAATATTTGCAAAGCCTCTCGGTCGTTTACTCGAAGCAATATACAGTGTAGTAGGTAACTATGGTATATCGCTTATTATCATAACAGTAATAGTAAAGCTGTGTCTTTATCCATTGTACTTAAAACAGATGAAATCAATGGCGATTACACCTGATGTACAAAAAAAGATGAAGCAAATACAGCAAAAATACGCGAATGACAGAGAAACACTAAATATGAAGACGGCGGAGCTTTATAAGGAGGAAGGTATAAACCCTGCGAGTGGTTGCTTACCTATGTTGATACAACTGCCTATTATATTTGCTCTGTTTGCACTTCTTAGAAATCCAATGGCATATATCAGCGACAACACTGTAATGCTAAGTGCGGTACACGAATCATTTTTGTGGATAACTGACTTAAGTCAAGCGGACAGATGGATACTTCCTATTATAGCCGGAGTATCAACATTTATTTCATATTCTATATCTATCAAAAATAGCACATCAGGCCCAAATGAAATGAAGGGTATGATGAAGATGATGAAATACTTTTTCCCGGTAATGATTTTCTTGATGGGTAGAACTTTCCCGGCAGGATTAGCTCTTTATTGGTCATTTGGACAGTTTATGCAGATATTCTTTAATATCCATATGGGATCTGTTCGTAAAAAATTGATGGCTGAAAAAAGCAAAGCAAAGGGAGGTAAGAAATGACAGATTTTTCGGAAAAATGGGGAAAAGATGTTGAGATTGCCACAGCCCTTGCACTCGAAGAGTTAAAATGTTCGCGTGACGAAGTCGAAATAACAGTCTTAGAGGAGCCAACACGGGGTTTTCTGGGCATAGGCTCGAGGCTTGCAAAGGTAAGAGTTGAAAAAAAGAAGCCTATAAAAAAGCAGCAAGAAGTAAAAGAAAATAAAAAAACAGAAAAAACAAAACCCGAGGCCAAAAAAGTAAAGACCGAGAAAAAAGAGGCTAAAGAAGAAAAGACAGTTAATAAGAGAGTCGAAAGACCAGCTGATTTAAAGGAAGTTAAAGAGCATGAGGCACTGGACTTTCTGTTGGAAACAACTGAAAAAATGGGACTTAGCTTATCATTTAAAGCTTACTTAGATATCAAAGAAGAGAATATCTATATAGACATAGAGGGCAAGGATGCAGGCGCAATTATAGGCAAAAGAGGTCAAACTCTTGATGCGATTCAATATTTGACAAGCCTTGTTGTCAACAAAAACAGAGAAAAATATTTGAGAGTTGTTCTCGATGCAGAAAATTATAGGGCAAAGAGAGAAAAGACTCTGCAGCAGCTTGCAAACAGACTGGCAGATAAGGTTGTCAGGACAAAGAAATATGTAAGACTTGAGCCAATGAATCCATACGAAAGAATGGTTATACATGCGGCACTTGTTGATAACCCAAATGTAGTTACAAAAAGCGAGGGCGAAGAGCCTTATAGAAGAGTAATAATAACACTAAAATAAAAATTGCCCGTGTTTTCACGGGCTTTTGATTTATTTGAGAGGATCAGATGGATAAAACAATCGCAGCTATATCAACGGCTATAGGTGAGGGTGGTATAGGAATTGTACGCATAAGCGGTGAGAAATCTTTAGAAATTTTAGAAAAGATTTTTAAGACAAAAAGTAAAATACAAAACAGAAGATTGACATATGGCAATATTATAGATCCCAAAACAGGGGAAGTGGTAGATGAGGTTTTGGCGGTATATATGAAAGGACCTCACACTTACACTTGTGAGGATGTAGTAGAAATAAATTGTCATGGGGGAGTAGTTTCTCTCCAAAAAACACTTGCACTTGCGCTTCAAAACGGAGCGAGGATGGCGGAGAGAGGAGAGTTTACAAAGCGTGCATTTTTAAATGGCAGGCTTGATCTTTCACAGGCGGAAGCGGTAATAGATATAATAAAAGCAAAAACCGATAAAACCTTTGAAGTTGCAATATCTCAGCTTGAGGGGCGGTTTTCTGCGCAAATTAAAAAAATGCGCAGCGAACTTGTCAATGTGCTTGTTGACATAACTGTAAATATTGATTATCCGGACGAGGACATCGAGGAAATAATATACAGCGATCTTGCGAAAAAAATTGAAGAGATAAGAGAAAATATACAAGCTCTTGTTTCCACTAAAAAAACCGGCAGGATATTGCGTGATGGCTTAAAAATAGCGATAGTAGGCAAACCAAATGTCGGGAAGAGCAGCCTTTTAAATATGCTTCTAAATGAAAACAGAGCGATAGTCACATCCATACCGGGTACAACGCGCGATATTATAGAAGAAAGTATAAATATAAAAGGCATTCCTGTTATTTTGACAGATACTGCGGGCATAAGAAAGACAGATGATGCGATAGAAAAGCTTGGAATAGAAAAGAGCAAGGAGAGCTTTAATAATGCGGATATTATAATCTTTATGCTTGACGCCTCAAGAAGAATAGAGGCAGAAGACAAGGAAATCGCTTCTTATATAGGCGATAGAAGGGCGATAGTTCTTTTAAATAAAATAGATGCCAAAAATGAGGAAAGCAAAGCTATAGAGAAAATGGCAACTGAGCTTTTCGCCGAAAAAAATAATATCACGATGATAAAAACTTCTATGACAGAAGGAGTTGGTATAGAGGAGCTTACAAATGCAATAGAGGAGTTTGTCTATCAGGGCAATGTTACAAGGGGCGAAAGCATGATAGTAAGCAACGCAAGGCATATGCAGCTTTTGAGCGATGGAAGTGAGGCTCTTTTAGATGCGCTTACTATGATTTATGCTAATGAAGCCCTCGAATTTATAGAGGTTGATGTAAAAAAAGCATATGATAAACTCGGCGAAATAATAGGCGAAACGGTTTCGGATGATATTATAAATGAAGTTTTTAAAAGATTTTGTTTAGGAAAATAAGGTGACCTGCGAGGTCAAAAAGCTAAACTGGAGGGAATAAAGCTTTATGAAATATGAGCTTGGTACATATGATGTAATAGTAATAGGAGCAGGTCACGCAGGCTGTGAAGCGGCTTTGGCGGCTGCCCGTATGGGAAAGAAAACGCTTATATGCGCTATAAACCTGGAGTCTATTGCTATGATGCCGTGCAATCCGTCGATTGGCGGTACAGGGAAAGGACAGCTTGTACGGGAAATCGACGCGCTTGGCGGTGAGATGGGTATAAATATTGATAAGACTTTTATACAAAGTAAAATGTTAAATACAAGGAAGGGCCCGGCAGTGCATTCCTTGAGATGTCAAGCTGACAAGCAAGCATATCATCGGGAAATGAAAAAAACACTTGAGCAAACAGAAAATCTCGATGTTAAGCAGGCAGAGGTAGTGGATATAATAGTCGAAGATGGCAAGGTGTGCGGTATTTTGACTGCAACAAATGCTATTTACAGGGCAAAAGCAGTTATAATAGCGACCGGTACTTTCTTGAGGGGCAAGATCTTTATAGGAGAAGCCTCATTTATGAGTGGCCCAAACGGATTAGCACCATCCATAACTCTTGCAGATAATTTAAAAAAACACGGCCTTACAATGCGAAGATTTAAAACAGGCACGCCGGCAAGAGCACTTGCGGCAAGCCTTGATTATACTAAGATGCAGGAGGAAAAGGGCGATGCTGATATCGTGCCGTTTTCCTTTATGAATGACGAGCTAAAAAAAGAGCAGATTTCGTGTTGGCTCACATATACAAATGAAAAAACACACGAAATTATAAGAAAAAATTTTGGAAGATCTGCACTTTTTGGCGGAGAAATCGAGGGGATAGGTCCGAGATATTGCCCGTCTATTGAGGATAAGGTAAATAGATTTGCCGACAAAAAGAGACATCAGACATTTATAGAGCCTGAGGGTCTAAATACAGACGAGATGTATATACAAGGGATGAGCTCCTCACTTCCCGAGGATGTGCAGCTTGAGTTTTATAAGACAATACCGGGGCTTGAAAACCTGAGGATAACAAGACCGGCATATGCCATAGAGTATGATTCGATAGATCCGCTGACGCTAAAAATAAATCTCGAATCACGAATTATAGAAAATCTATTTTGTGCGGGGCAGTTTAATGGTAGCTCGGGATATGAGGAGGCAGCGGCACAAGGTCTTATGGCAGGAATCAACGCAGTTTTGAAGATTGACAAAAAAATTCCATTCGTTTTAGACAGAAGTGAGGCTTATATTGGCGTTCTAATAGACGATTTAGTGCTCAAAGGTACTAATGAGCCTTACAGAATTATGACCAGCAGAGCGGAATATAGGCTGGTTCTGAGGCAAGACAACGCAGATATGCGTTTGACAGAGAAGGGATACGAGCTTGGGCTTGTAACAAATGCAAGATATGACAAATATTTACAGAAAAAACAGGCGGTAACAAAAGAGATAAAACGCCTGCAAAATACATTTGTTATTCCGAGTGAAGTAGCGGACTTTTTGGGAAAATACGAAAGCGCTCCACTCAAAAACAAAAGTTCACTTGCGGATCTTTTAAAAAGGCCGGGGATAACATATGAGGCTTTGCAGGAAATAGATAAGGAACCTCATACATTGCCTAACCACGCTGCAACACAGCTCGAAGTGCAGCTCAAATATAATGGATATATCGAAAAGCAGCTGGCGCAGATTAAGAGATTTAAAAAGCTTGAAAACAAACGCTTGCCGGCAGAAATAGAATATTCTAAAATAGACGGCTTGCGCATAGAAGCAAGGCAAAAGCTTGACGCACTAAAGCCGACATCCGTGGGACAGGCATCGAGGATAAGCGGTGTATCACCTGCGGATATTAATGTACTTCTTATATGGTTAGAAAGGGAGAAAAGAGCGAAAAATGTTTGATCAAATAGTAGAGAAAATATCAAATGGCGGGGACGAAGATGAAGCCGGAAAAAAGCTCGACCTCCTTATATCATATATGCGCGAGATTTTACTGTGGAATGAAAAAGTCAACCTGACAAGCATTACAGATGAGCAAGAATTTTTGAGAAAACATATTTTAGACTCGCTTTTGATCACAGAGGAAGAGAGTTATAAAAAGGCGGAGAGAATAATAGATGTCGGCACCGGAGCAGGCTTTCCTGGGGTGCCGCTTGCGGTAATGAATCCCGAAAAGGAAGTCGTTTTACTTGATTCACTTAGAAAAAGGCTTGATATAATAAGAGAAATTACAGCAAAGCTCGGCATAACAAATATTAAAACCTGCCACATGAGGGCCGAGGACGCAGGTAGAGATGATAGTATGCGTGAAAGCTTTGACTTGTGTGTATCAAGAGCGGTTGCAAGGATGCCTGTTTTGACGGAACTGTGCTTGCCTCTGGTGAAAAAAGGTGGAAGCTTTATAGCATATAAAGGCCCTATGGCTTATGAAGAGGTGGAAGAGGCAAAAAAAGCAATAGCTACTTTGGGTGGCAATGATGCGAAAATCATAAAACCAGCTGGGCAGGGAACAGAAAGTCATACCTTAGTAATAATAAAAAAAGAAGAAAAAACTCCTCAAAAATACCCGAGGAGAGCAGGAGAACCAAGCAAAAAGCCAATCTTATAAAACTTCTTTGCTAAACAGCCATGGCGAAAAATAACCAAATAGAAAAAATAAAAAAAGGAATGTTTCACGTGAAACATTCCTAAAATTTTGTTTTAAAAAAATCTATGCTGGTGTATAATCAAAATATACATAGTAAAAAAGGAGGTACTTATGGGTAAGGCCATAGCGATATTCAACCAAAAGGGCGGAGTGGGTAAGACTACGACAAATATCAATCTTGCAGCTTGCTTAGCAAAGAAGGGCAAAAAAATATTGCTTTTAGACATAGACCCGCAGGGCAATACAACAAGCGGACTTGGGGTTGATAAGAGGACGATAGAGTATTCCACATATGAGCTTTTGATTGAAAAGGATTTTGAAACAACAAAAGCGATTATCAAGACAGGCACAGAAGGACTGGACTTGATACCGGCAAGCGTTAGTTTGGCGGGGGCAGAGGTAGAACTTGTAAATGTAAAGGGCAGAGAAAAGAGATTAAAAAAAGCTCTGGACAAAGTAAAAAAACGCTACGATTATATATTTATCGATTGCCCACCATCTTTGGGATTGCTAACGGTAAACTCACTTACGGCTGTTGATTCGGTGCTTATACCTATACAGTGCGAATTTTATGCGCTTGAGGGTGTGGCACAGCTTATGAATACTATTGAAATAGTAAAAAACAATCTAAATAAAAACCTTTCTATAGAAGGGGTTATTCTTAGTATGTTTGACGGCAGGACAAACCTCTCGATACAGGTTGTTGAGGAAGTAAAAAAGTACTTTAAGGAAAAGGTATATACTACCGTGATACCAAGGAATGTAAGACTTGCAGAAGCACCAAGCTACGGACTTCCTATAGTTGAGTATGACGCGAGATCGACAGGAGCAGAAGCCTACAGAGAGTTTGCGGACGAGTTTTTGGCAGTGGAAGGAGCAAGGTGATATGGCACAGAGAAAAAAAGGATTGGGCAGAGGTCTTGATTCGCTTATCATAAATACGGATATTCCATTGCAGGAAGCAGGAGATAATAATGTAGAGGGCTTACAGCGAATAAATATAAATGAGATAAAGCCAAACGAAAACCAGCCACGAAAGGTATTTGACAAGGAGAAAATAAAGGAGCTTGCCGATTCGATCAAGGAGCATGGAGTTATACAGCCTATAGTTGTCAGAAAGACAAAGACAGGTTATGAAATCGTCGCAGGCGAAAGAAGATGGAGAGCGGCAAGAGAAGCCGGATTGACTGAGGCACCGTGCATAGTAAGAGAGCTTACCGACGAGCAAAATATGCTTTTCGCGATCATAGAGAATATGCAAAGAGAGGATTTAAATCCTGTAGAAGAAGCCGAAGGCCTTGAAAGAATGATAAAGAGCTTTGGATTGACACAAGAGGAAGTTTCAAAGAGCGTAGGCAAGAGCAGACCTTATATTACAAACTCTCTTAGACTTTTGAAATTGCCTGCTGAAGTAAAGGATATGATGTCGCAAAAGCAGATTTCGGCAGGACATGCGAGAGCTCTTTTAAATATAGGAGACGAAAAGAAAAAGATAGAAATAGCAAAGCGTATTGCAAAAGAGGGCTTATCTGTCAGAGATATAGAAAGGATTGCGAGCGAAAAGCAAAAAAC
Organism: uncultured Porphyromonadaceae bacterium; assembly: GCA_963634825.1. Classification (GTDB taxonomy): domain Bacteria; phylum Bacillota; class Clostridia; order Peptostreptococcales; family Anaerovoracaceae; genus Gallibacter. Next base: position 11,727 of record CAVHCP010000012.1, read on the forward strand.
AAAAAGAGGTCGTCCCGCAAAGAGGAGCAGGAAGCCGGCCGATGTGCAGATTATTGAAAGAGAGCTAAAAGAGATAATAGGCACTAAGGTAAATATAAATGAAGCAGGCAAAAAGAGCTCAATAGAAATAGAATGCCACAGCGTTGAGGAGCTTGAAAGAATTATAGAGCTTTTAAAAACACTAAAATAGCATGAAGCGTACGTAACTTATATAAGAGGAAGAAAAAAGGAAAGATATGACGAAATTATTGATAGATATGCCGATAAGGAAATATATGGAAATTCTAAGGACAGATGCGCCGGCTCCCGGTGGCGGAGGAGTAAGCGGTATAGGAGCAACACAAGGGATAGCCTTGACGCTAATGGTAACCGAGCTGACTATAGGAAAAGAAAAATATAAAGAATATTGGCAACTAAATGAAAAAGTAAGAGAGGATTGCCTAAAACTATATAAAAAATTGCTTCTTGCCGCCGATGAGGACAAGGAAGCCTTTTTAGAGCTATCGAAAGCATATAAGCTACCAAAAGAGACAGAAGCGCAAAAAGAAGAAAAAAAGGAGAAGCTCGCAGAAGCTTCTTTTAAAGCGACAGAAGCGCCTTTTAGCGTGATGGAGCTTTCTCTTGAAGCTATAAAACAGACAGATAAATTGGTTGGATATTCAAACAAAATGGCGGCAAGTGATTTAGGGGTGGCGGCCATAAACCTGTATTGTGCATGCAGAAGCGCTTGGCTAAATGTAAAAATAAATCTGCCATATCTAAACGAGGCAGAAAAAGCCAAAAATTTCCAAATAAAAGGAGAGAAAATTTTAAAAGAAGCAAAAACTTTATCGGAGAGCATATATAAAAGAGTTGAGGAAAATCTATGACAGAGGTGATAGTAGAGAGCATTCCAAACATAAGCGAAGGGAAGGACCCTGCGAAAGTCGAAAAAATAGTAGACGCTGTCAGAAAGACAAACGGATGCAAGCTTCTTGATTATAGTATGGATGCGGATCATAATAGGTCGGTCATAACATATGTCGGTAGCAAAGATTCTGTTAAGAGCGCGAGCATTGAAATTGCAAGGAGAGCCTCTGAGTTGATAGATTTAAGAGAGCATAGAGGCGAGCACCCTAGGATTGGTGCGGTTGATGTGATGCCTTTTGTGCCAATTAAAAATGTTACTATAAAGGATTGTATAAAACTCTCAGAGGAGGTTGGCAAAGACCTTTTTGAAGAACTTGAGATCCCCGTATATCTATATGAGGAGTCGGCAAGAAGAACAGAGCGAAAAAATCTTGCAAATATCAGAAGAGGCGGCTTTGAGGGGCTGCGTGAGAAAATAAAGAAAGCAGAATGGACGCCTGATTTTGGCAAAAATGAAATACATAAAAGTGCGGGCGCTACAGTAGTAGGCGCACGAAAACCGCTCATAGCATTTAATATAATTCTTGATAGTGATGATTTAGACATTGCAAAAGCGATAAGTAAGGAGATAAGAGAAAAGGACGGCGGGCTAAAAAGCCTTAAGGCTCTCGGGATGTGCTTAGAAACGGTAGGCAAGGTGCAGGTTTCGATGAATCTTACAAATTATGAAGAGACTTCGATGTATGATGCTTTTGAAGAGGTTAGAGTAAGGAGCAAAAAATATGGCATAAAAATCCTTGGGACAGAGCTTATCGGCTTAGTACCGAAGGCTGCCGTAGATGAATCTAAGGGCAGGGCGATAGGGATGCCACCGATAGAGATAACAAAAATTATCGAAAATTTGATATAGGGGTAGCAATATCCCGAAAAATCTTGTATAATGGACTACAGCACCGCATGAAGAGGTGCGGATATGCTCCTATAGTCTAATGGTTAGGACATCGGGTTCTCATCTCGACGATCTCGGTTCGACTCCGGGTAGGAGTACCAAAAAAACAGCCTGACATAGCAATTTGCTATGTTGGGCTGTTTTGCTGTTATATAGCTAAATGGGGTTTCTTGAAAAACGGCGATAATTAATATATCATATAAAAGGTATATAGGATAAATTTTATCCTATACGCCTAAGAGCAATGGCATATAATATAGGAGGGAAAAATGTCCAAAAAACAAAGTGTATTTATTTTTCTAACATTAGTTCTTTCTTTAATACTTGGACTTCTGGCACAATTTGTTTTTCATAATGATGTTGTGGACATAATATGTTCGCTGATAGCAGTCGGAGTATGTATTTACTGGCTGATAATCGAAAGGAAAGGGAAGAAAAATGAGTAAAAGAATAATAAAAGAAATGGCGCTTGTAATTTGCTTCGCGCTAATACTAAACCTAGGGGGGATGCACAGGTCAGTGCAGTGTTAAATATAGGAGGCACAGCAGGATATTATAAAGCAAAAAAAGAGTATAAAGAACTATGTAAGTACAAGAAAAAAACAAAATTAGTAACAGAAGTTTATTTTAAATGGAGAAACCCCAAAAAACTCACATACACGGTGAAGATTTCAAGATATTTCACATATAATGGTAAAAAAGTGAGCAAGGTACAAAACACATACAAAAATGGGGAATTTTAAATTTAATAAGAGGCCATTGCAAGAAAATAAAATAAAAGGAAGCAAAATAGCTTCCTTTTTTGGTACCCCCGAGATGATTCGAACATCCGACGCACGGTTTAGGAAACCGACGCTCTATCCCCTGAGCTACGGAGGCATATCACAGGCTTTACTATAACATTTTTTGAAATAATTTTCAATTAAAAGAAGCAATATGTGGTATATTGTAAGAGAAAAGCAAAGAAAACATGTGAAAAGAAAAATAAAAAAGGAAGCGGAGCAAATCCGCAAGAGATAGGAGGTAATGATATGCTAATAGAAATTACAAAGGAAAATTTTGAAGAGCAAGTGTTAAAGGCAGACAAGCCGGTGCTGGTAGATTTTTGGGCAGATTGGTGTGGCCCTTGCAAAATGCTTTCGCCTATAGTTGACGAGATAGCAGAGGAAAGGGACGACATAAAGGTAGGCAAGATAAATGTAGACCAGCAGCAGGAGCTTGCTATCCAATTTGGAGTTATGACCATTCCTACATTGATAGTATTTAAAAACGGCGAACAGGTAAACAAATCAATCGGATTACAGACAAAGGAAGATGTATTAAAGCTTTTATAAAAAAGATTTATAGTTGTGCTTATGCAAAGAAGCAAGCTTCAAAAGAGGGATTTTAGCAAGAAAAAGAACAATAGAAAAAATTTTTTCTATTGTTCTTTAATTTTAAGCTTTATTTAAAAGTAGCGAGTATAGTAAGAAGTGTAAAGGGAAGAAAAACTATAAGAAAAGGAACGCTATAAGGCAATAAGAAGGAAAGGAATGATAAAAATGAAACGCAGTATGAAAAATGCAATAGTCGGAGTTCTCATTGCAGTAATGTGCGTAAGCATGGGTTTTACGATGAGCTTCGCGGCAAAAAATTCCTCCCAAGGAGGGCAGATGGGGCAACCGCCAAGCGTGCAAAGCGGGCAAGAGCAGGGCGGGAACTCATCACAACAGGACAATTCGCAAAGCGGGGATTCATCATCGCAGCAGGACAATTCGCAGGGCAATTCGTCATCTGATACGCAAACGCAAGGTCAGCCACCGGAAAAACCATCCGGGGATCAAGGTGGCAACTCAGACCAGGGCAGTAGCTCAGGACAAGACAGCAACAATAGTAGTAATAACAACAATCAAAGCGGAGACTCAAATAATCAGAGCGGACAAAATGCTCAGCAGGGCGGACAGTCAGGAGATATGCAGCAAGGTCAAGGCGGACAACAGGATGGACAACAAGGTGGAATGCAGCAGGGACAAGGTGGCCCCGGTGGAGAAACGACAATTGGTACAGGCTATAAGGTTGCTTTCGGCATAGAAGCTCTCATAACATCACTTCTTGTAATGTACTTGATAATGTCTCGAGGAAATAAAAAAGGCTTCAAAGAAACTTTTATAAATAGAGACAAGATAGTTATAATGATACTTGCAACAGTTGTTATGACAGGGGGACTTACTTGCACCGAAAACTTGTTAGCAAAAAACTGTTTCTCGGGCGGTCAGCAAACTACACAAGTGCAACAAGCTTCATATAGTGCAAGCACTGAGATAACCGAAGACGCTACATTGACGGGGCAAACCTTTACATCGTCTAATAGCGATGAAAACGCACTTTTAGTAAATGGCGACGGGATCAAAGTAGATATATCGGATTCGACAGTCAAAAAGACAGGTGATTCTGACGGCGGAGACAACACGAGTTTTTATGGTACAAACTCAGGTGTGACAGCAAAGAGCGGAGCGAATCTTACGCTTAGCGATATGACAATTACAACCGATGCGACAGGAGCCAATGGTGTATTTTGCTACGGCGGGTCGGCAACAACCAATAATTCGTCGGGCGACGGCACAACTGTAACTATAAGCGATTCAACTATCACGACTACAAAGGATAACTCGGGCGGTATTATGACAACAGGTGGTGGCGTGATGAAAGCAAAAAATCTGACAGTCAAAACGGCAGGGACATCATCAGCAGCGATTAGAACTGACCGTGGTGGCGGAAATGTGACAGTCGAAAAGGGCACATATACTACTACAGGTAAGGGCTCTCCGGCGGTGTATTCCACAGCGGATGTCACAGTTAAGAGTGCGAAGCTGATAGCAAAGGCTTCTGAAGGTGTTGTAATCGAAGGAAAGAACAGTGTCACTTTAGAGGATGTGGATCTTGTTGATACCAACAATGAGCTAAATGGACAGTCTACAACTTACAAAAATATATTTCTCTATCAGTCGATGAGTGGAGATGCGGATGAAGGAACTTCCGAATTCACAGCTACTGATTGCAATATTACAACTAATAAGGGCGATACATTTTATGTAACAAATACGACAGCCAAGATCATTCTCGAAAATAACAAGATAACAAACAAGGACAATGATGGCAGCTTCTTGAGAGTACAAAAGGACTCTTGGGGAAATGAAGGCTCAAACGGTGGAGATGTGACACTTGAGATGAAGGATCAAAAGGCGATAGGCGATATCATCGTTGATTCGATTTCGACTTTAGCAATGGAGCTGACAGACGGATCGTATTATGAAGGTACAATCAATGGTGATAATGATGCCGAGTCAATCACATTAACGCTTGACAAGAGCTCAAAGATAAAGCTAACAGGCGACAGCTATGTTACAAAGCTCGATAATGCGGACTCAAGTAACAGCAACATCGATTTCAACGGCTATACACTATATGTAAATGGTAAGGCTGTAAATTAGGGGCATTCGTCAAATTGTGTAGGCGAGAAAGCATAATCGCATAAAAGAAAATAAAAATTAAATTACAAAAGGCAACAGATCTTAACGAATTGTTGCCTTTTTATTTCATAAAACCTTTGCTATGTTCACGGAACATTTCTCCGAATGGACAAATGTTTTATTTTATATTGAAATGCTTTTTGAGCGCGTTGAAGCTCTCGTCGCTTATGCCATGCTCGAGCTTGCAAGCATCCTCATAAGCGGTAGTATCTTTGACGCCAAGAGAAATTAAGATTTGAGCTATTGCCTGATGTTTTTCGTAGATATCCTTCGCAATAGACATTCCCTTATCTGTAAGAGTTATGTAGTTGTTATCATCAACGACGATATACTCGTTTTCTTTAAATTGCTTTATAACAGAGGACACTGTAGGGCGCGAATAACCAAAATAATTACAAATGTCAGTTGCCCGTACATGTTCAAGCTTATCGCCTAAAACAAGGATTGCCTCAAGATAGTTTTCGCCGGATTCTTTTATCTGCATAATTAGACCTCCCATGTTAGATGCGACTAAGTCGCAAGTGATTATCTAAAAGTAGTATATAACAAAATTTGAGATTTTCAAAATAAATTTTGAGGAAATTACGCAAATGTAGTTGACAGTATAGTTAGTAGATGCTAACATATCAATGTGTTAGTTAGTGCTAATATTTTTATTTGCAGGAAAGAAGGACAAAAAGATGATGCCATTAGCAGTATTAGATATGGGCAAGGATGTACTTATAAAAAAGGTTGGCGGCAATTCGGATGTAAAGCTTCACCTTGAAAATCTTGGTTTTGTGCCGGGAGCAGAGGTGAAGGTAATTTCGAGCCAAGGTGGTAATTTCATCGTAAATGTCAAGGGAACACGAGTAGCCATAAGCAGAGAAATGGCCGTAAAAATAATGATTTGATAAAAAAGTCTTGTTTATAAAAAAGAAAATAGAGCATATATAATGTGCAGAGATATTTTGGAGGAGGGAGGTTAATAATGAGAACGCTCAAGGAAGTAAAAATCGGCGAAACCGTAACTGTTAAAAAAATTAATGGCGAAGGAGCTGTCAAAAGAAGAATAATGGATATGGGGATTACAAAAAATGCCGAAATCACAGTTAGGAAAGTAGCTCCGCTCGGAGATCCGATGGAGGTTACAGTTAGGGGATACGAACTATCTGTCAGAAAGCATGATGCAGAAAAGATAGAAGTAGAATAATGAATAACAGTTTTGCAGAGTACGCTCTGTAAAATTTTTGGCCATAATGTTAGGCAAAGCTAATGAAAGGAAGTAAGAAATGAGTTTAAAAATTGCATTGGCCGGAAACCCAAATGCGGGTAAAACGACCCTATTCAACGCTCTTACAGGCTCTAACCAATTTGTTGGAAACTGGCCGGGCGTAACAGTAGAGAAAAAGGAAGGAAAGCTCAAGGGAAATAAGGAGATTGCAATTGTCGATCTACCCGGTATTTATTCGCTTTCCCCTTATACGCTTGAAGAGGTTATAGCAAGAGATTACTTGCTCGAAGAAAAACCGGATGTGCTTCTAAATATCATAGATGGTACAAATCTTGAGAGAAACCTCTATTTGACAACACAGCTCGCAGAGCTCGGTATACCGATGATCGTTGCAATAAATATGATGGATGTTGTCAATAAAAATGGAGACAAAATAGATACAGAAAGACTTAGCAAGGAGCTTGGCTGCACAGTAATGCCAATTTCGGCGCTAAAGGGAACAGGCATCAAGGAGATTGCGCAAAAGGCAGTTGAACTTGGCGAGGCAGGTGGCAAAAAAGTGCCAAAACACAAGTTTGGAGGAGCAGTAGAGCATGCACTTGCACATATTGAAGAGCTTGCGCTTCACGATATGCCTGAGGAAATCCAAAAGTGGTATGCCATCAAGCTTTTTGAGAGAGACGAAAAGGTAAAAGAAAAACTAAACCTTGAACCAGAGGTGCTTGAGCATATCGAAAAGGATATTGTAGCTTGCGAAGAGGAGCTTGATGACGATGCAGAGAGTATCATCACAGGAGAACGTTACAATTATATAGGTTCGATTATAGATCATTGCTATAAGAGAAAAAATAAAGGTGGGCTTTCCACTTCTGATAAGATCGATAGAGTTATTACAAACAGGTGGCTTGGACTTCCGATATTTGCGGCTATTATGATAGTTGTTTACTATATTTCGGTAAGTACGGTCGGAGCTTGGGCAACAGATTGGACAAATGACGGATTGTTTGGCGACGGTTTTTATCTTGGTGGCGGTAAAGCAAGCTATGAGGAAGCTGTCGGAGAGTATGACAATGCACAGACAGAAATTGATGCCTTTGTTGCGGCAGCAGAAAAGCAAGGAGTAGATCCCGAGTCTGCAACGACGCTCACAGCAGAAGCAACCTTTTATGATGATGAAGGCGAAGTGGACAGCACAAAAGCCGTGACATATGAGGTATATCAGGATGCGCTCAAGGTGCAAGAGCCTGAGCATTCGGATTATGGCACATGGGTTCCGGGAATTCCTACAATTATAGGTAATGGACTTGATAAGATAGGTGCAGGAGATACATGGGTATCAGCACTGGTGCTTGACGGTATCGTTGCCGGTGTCGGAGCAGTCCTTGGATTTGTACCTCAGATGTTGGTATTGTTTATATTCTTGGCATTCCTTGAGGGCTGTGGTTATATGGCAAGGGTTGCTTTCATAATGGATAGAATCTTCAGAAAGTTTGGACTATCAGGAAAATCATTCATACCTATGCTAATAGGTACAGGTTGCGGAGTTCCGGGCATTATGGCATCGAGAACTATTGAAAATGAGCGTGACCGCAGGATGACTGTAATGACAACAACATTTATACCTTGCGGAGCGAAGCTTCCTATCATTGCGCTGATCGCAGGTGCGCTGTTTGATAAAGCGTGGTGGGTTGCACCGTCGGCATATTTTATAGGTGTTGCGGCAATAGTTATTTCGGGTATCATCCTAAAGAAGACAAAGATGTTTGCAGGCGAAGTTGCGCCATTTGTAATGGAGCTTCCTGCATACCACTTACCAACAGTAGGTAGCGTGCTCAGATCGATGTGGGAGCGTGGCTGGTCATTCATCAAGAAAGCCGGCACAATCATCTTGCTTTCGACTATCGTACTCTGGTTCTTGATGAACTACGGATTTACAGACGGTGGATTTGGCTCAACTGATGTACAAGACAGCTTGCTTGCTTCTATCGGAAATGGCATCGCTTGGATATTTATACCTCTTGGCTGGGGCACTTGGAGAGCTGCAGTTGCGGCAGTTACAGGCCTTATCGCAAAGGAAAATGTTGTAGGAACTTTCGGAGTGCTTTACGCAAGCATGGAAGTTGCAGAAAACGGCTGGCAGATTTGGAGCAACATGGCAAACGAATTTACACAGGTAGCGGCATATTCGTTCCTCGTATTTAACCTGCTTTGTGCACCATGCTTTGCTGCGATGGGAGCTATTAAGAGAGAAATGAACAACCGTAAGTGGTTCTGGTTTGCAATCGGATATCAATGTATATTTGCATATATGATAGCGCTTTGTGTATACCAGTTTGGCACACTATTTGCAACAGGTACATTTAGTCCATTTGTAATAGCTGCGGTAGCAATAGTTGCACTGCTTGTATACTTGCTTGTAAGACCTGACAAAAATTCGCTCGACGCACAAGAGAAAAGACTAAAGGGTGCAAAGGCGTAAGTAAAGACAAGGGCCAAAGGAGAAATTGAAATGGGAACCATAATAGTAGCACTAATTGTTTTAGCAATATGTGTGGCGATAGTAGCGGGAATGGTAAAAAAGAAAAAAGAAGGAAAGAGTGTTCTTTGCGGTGTTGACTGTAAATCGTGCGCAGGTGCTTGCAATTGCGAGGTTGCGGCGCAGGAGCTTCGAAAAATCGAAGAGGAAATCAAAAACGAAAAACAGAAGTAACATTTTTAAATTCAAAAAGAGGTTGTTTAGAATGGAAATCAGAAAAGCACAGGAAGCTGATATTGACGGTATCGAAAAAATTTATAACAGAGTTCATGACAACGAAGAAAAGGGGCTGTCAACTGTTGGTTGGATTCGCGATGTGTACCCTACCAGAAAAACAGCGGAAGATGCCATAAATCGTGGAGATCTATTTGTTATGGTAGATGACAATAAGTCTGTTGCGGTGGCGGTCATCAATCAGCTTCAGGGTCCTGAATACAAGAATGCCGAATGGAAGTGCGACGTATCTAAGGAGGAAGTTATGGTACTGCATGGTCTTGCTGTAGATCCCTTGGAAAAGGGCAAAGGCTTCGGACGAGCATTTGTCGCATTTTATGAGAACTATGCTAAGCAACACGGCAGTCTTGCACTGCGTATGGACACTAATGTAACAAATGTCAGAGCGCGGAAACTTTACTGCTCTCTGGGGTATGAAGAAATTGGAATTGTATCTTGCAACTTCAACGGTATTCCCGATGTGAAGTTGGTGTGCTTTGAGAAAAGCCTTGGATAAATATTTGCATTTTTACTATTTACTATATTTGCAAGCGGAGAAAGAATAGATAAGGTGCTACATAAATAAAGAAAATATAAAAACCGCCACAGGGCGGTTTTTTAGAATGGTAAGATTTATGTAAGGGCTACTGACTGTGAGGGGAAAGAAGTCTTGCCTCGGCGCGATCACGCATAAATATATTTGAGTTTGCATAAACATGTTGATATAATGTATTGTGTAATGCTATCATGATAGAAAGGGAGAATTGGCACATCAATTAAGTAGAGGGGGAGTTTTTATGAAAAAGTTTAAAAAGCTAAACGTTTCTATATGTGTTATGGTTGCTATATTGCTAATATGTGCTTCTATTCCTGTGGTGAACGCAAAAGCAATGGATGAAAATGGAGCCATTTCTGTGGATGAAACCTTAGTCAATTCTATTAGAAATTCAAAAAAAGCGCACATTATGCGGGGCGAAAATGTTATTTCTAAAGTAGAAAATGGTGCAAAAGACTATGTGAATTTTGACGCGAGTTCTAAAAAATATATAAAAACATGCGATGTATATACAATTAAAAATACTAGTCCTTGCGCTATGGGTAATGAGGTTGAAACGATTGTTACAGATATCGAACTCACAAATGCAGGACAGAAAAAAATGGGGATTACAACAGCAAGCTCAGGAGGAACATTATATAAAAATGGTCGTCAGCCACACCGACAAAATTACAAACTGTTAATACAAACGGGATAGATAGATATTATGCAACAAATGGTGTAGGAGCAGTAGGAGGGCAGTTAAAAGTTACATATGGCGGAACAAATAAAAATTCGCAAGTCACATATACAGTTGAATTAAATGTTTGTGTTGCATCGGGAGGATTCGCAAGATGAAGGACAATTTAAAAAGGAATATTCCAATTATTGGATTTATAATAGCGATGATAGTATTTCCGCTACTCTTACAGGGCGTAATGAATCTTAGAGAGAAAGCCGTAACTCATTTTAATGAGCAATTTTCGGGTATGGAATATATTTATATGGCAAACTTACTGCTTGCGATAGTGACCGGAGTTTTCATTCTTTCTTCAATTTACTTTATTAAAGGAGTAATCGAAGGTTCATTAAAGGCAGGATTGATTATAACTATAGTGCAACTTTTAATATTATTGTTTCCACTAATATTTAATAACTCAGGTACACTTGGAGTTATGCAGATTTCTTTCGAAATAATATCAAGCATACCATTTATAATTGGGATAGTCACAATTTGTATTTTTTCTATTTACTATATTTGCAAGCGGAGAAAGAATAGATAAGGTGCTACATAAATAAAGAAAATATAAAAACCGCCACAGGGCGGTTTTTTAGTGTTTTTAATAAAATAAACCCTTTTTTTGTTAAGCAAAAGTTAAGAAATTAATTTACATTTAACACCAATTTTCATTTTATCTTAACAATAGCGGCGTAAACTAAGGCTGTAAAAAGGAAAAAGTATGAAAGCCCGCAGTTGGGTGGGCGGATAAGAAAGAAAAAGAAAGAGAGGGAAAAAATGAAAACAACAGGAAAGAAAATTATAGCAATTAGTTCATGTATGCTTATGAGCTTTGCGGCATTTGTAAGCTGTGGCAGTTCAAAAAGCGGTGCAACAGGAGACATCACAGTAGTCTCAAGAGAAGAGGGCTCAGGCACAAGAGGAGCATTTGTGGAGCTGATGGGAGTTGTTGACGATAAGGAAAATGATATTACAACTCAAAATGCGGAGGTTACAAACAGCACTTCTGTAATGATACAGACAGTAGCAGGAAATGATGCTGCGATAGGATATGTATCACTCGGCTCACTATCGGATGATGTCAAAGCGATAAAGGTAGACGGGGTGGAAGCTACAACCGAAAATGTTAAAAACGGAAGCTACAAGGTATCAAGACCGTTTAACATCGTTACAAAAGACAATTTGAGCGAGCTTGCACAGGATTTTGAAAAATATATCCTAAGCGAGGAAGGTCAGCAGACTATCGAAGATGAGGGATATATAAGAGAAGAAAAGGCAGAAGCCTACACAGCCTCAGGTCTTAAAGGCAAAATCACAGTTGCAGGATCTACATCAGTAGCACCGGTTATGGAAGTGCTTGCCGAGAATTACAAAAAGCTAAATAGCGGAGTAGAGATCGAAGTACAGCAGACAGGATCAGGAGCAGGTATCGAAGCGGCTATAGCAGGAACTTGTGACATAGGTATGTCTTCAAGAGCACTAAAGGATGAAGAGCTTGCAAAGGGTGTTAAATCTACGGAGATAGCGCTTGATGGCATAGCGGTAATAGTAAACAAGAACAATGACATTGCAGACCTTACTTCAGAAATTATAGGCAAAATATTTAAGGGAGAAATAACAACTTGGGAAGATGTCACAAAATAATCTTCTAGAGGAAATAATCCTAAAGGTAGAGGCTCTAATAAAATAGGGCTTTTGCCGTGCTTTTAAAAAGATTTAGGTGGAAATTTATGGATACAAGAAAGCGACAGATAAAAGAAAATTTGATGAAAGGTGTATTTTTGATAACTGCACTCACATCGATTTTAGCGGTAATAGCAATATGCGGATTTTTATTCGCAAACGGCATCCCTGCAATCAAGGAAATTGGCGTATCTGATTTTTTGCTCGGCATAAAATGGCTCCCAATGCAAAAAATATTCGGCATACTGCCGATGATTATAGGTAGCATATATGTTACAGCAGGAGCAATCATAATAGGCGTGCCGATTGGAATTTTTAGCGCAGTATATATGGTAAGGTTTTGCAATAAAAAAATCTATAAGATTGTAAAACCTGCAGTAGAGCTTATGGCAGGTATTCCGTCGATAGTATATGGATTTTTTGGACTTGTTGTAATAGTGCCTGCATTCCAGCATATATTTGGAGGCAGTGGCAAAGGACTTTTGACAGCATCATTGCTACTTGGCATTATGATACTTCCTACTATTATAAGCGTAGTAGAGTCTTCTTTGAGAGCCGTTCCGGAGAGCTATTATGAGGGAGCACTTGCGCTTGGTGCGACAAAAGAGAGAAGTATGTTTTTTGTAACCTTGCCGGCGGCAAAATCAGGCGTGCTCGCAGGAATAGCTCTTGGCATAGGTCGTGCGATTGGAGAGACTATGGCGGTCGTAATGATAGCAGGCAATCAGCCAATCATACCAAATTCGATATTATCAGGAGTGAGGACGATGACATCAAATGTAGTGCTTGAAATGGGATATGCAACAGGACTTCACAGAGAGGCTCTGATAGCAACGGCAGTAGTACTATTTGTATTTATACTGCTCATCAACCTGAGCTTTTCGGCACTTAAAAGGAGGAGCGCATGATGAATGAGACAAAAAACAAACACATTTCGTCGCTAATCCTGAGGATTTGCATGAAGATAGCGATCGCATTTACAGTAGGCATCATCGTATTTTTGGTAGGATATATCCTTGTAATGGGCATTCCAAACTTAAAACCGTCGCTCTTTTCGCTAAACTTTACAACAGAAAATCAGTCGATGTTGCCATCTATTATAAATACATTATTTATGACGGCTCTGACGCTTGTAATAGCAATACCTTTTGGCATAGGTGCGGCGATATATCTTGTGGAATATGCGAAGCAATCAAGCAAGGTTGTAAAGGCGGTGCGAATTACAGCAGAAACTTTATCGGGCATCCCGTCGATCGTATTTGGCCTTTTTGGGTTTTTGATGTTTAACATAGCATTTAATTGGAAATACAGCTTGCTGTCGGGAGCGATGACGCTTGCAATAATGGTTTTGCCTGTGATAATGAGGACTACGGAGGAGGCTCTTTTAGGAGTGCCGGATGCATATAGAGAAGCAAGCTTTGGACTTGGGGCAGGCAAGCTTCGGACTATATTTAAGGTAACACTTCCGGCGGCAATTCCCGGGATAATAGCAGGTATCATCCTCAGCATAGGCAGGATAGTTGGAGAAACTGCGGCATTGCTCTTTACATCCGGAACAGTGGCGGATGTGGCAGATGGACTGTTTTCGTCAGCAAGGACATTATCGGTACATCTCTACGCCTTGTTAAACGAGGGACTTTATATGGAGGAAGCATATGCAACAGCAGTGGTGCTGATGGTGCTTGTAATATTGATAAATTTTGTGAGCAATAAGGTCGCAAAAAAGCTACAAAGCAGGTAGCAGGAAAGAGGAAAAAGCATGGGAAATATAAGTGAAAGACAAAGTAAAATATCGATAAGGGACATGATACTCCACTATGGAGAGTTTGAGGCGATAAAGGGTATTTCTATGGAAATCCCCGAAAATGAGATAACAGCATTTATCGGGCCATCAGGTTGCGGTAAGTCAACGGTGTTAAAGAGCCTAAATCGTATGAATGACCTTATCGACAATTGCAAGATAGATGGACAGATTTTGCTTGACGGAGTGGATATATATAAGGATATTGATCCTACGATTTTGCGAAAAAAAGTAGGCATGGTATTCCAAAAGCCAAATCCATTCCCTATGAGCGTATATGACAATATAGCCTTTGGACCGCGCACTCACGGGATCAAGAAGAAAGACCGATTGGATGAGATCGTCGAAAGGTCGCTAAAGCAAGCAGCTATTTGGGATGAGTTAAAGGATAGGTTAAAAAGCTCTGCACTTGGGCTTTCCGGCGGTCAGCAGCAAAGACTTTGTATAGCAAGAGCTCTTGCGGTAGAACCTGAGGTGCTGCTTATGGACGAGCCGACTTCTGCGCTTGACCCGATTTCGACAAATAAGATTGAGGAGCTTGCGAGCGAGTTAAAGGAAAACTTCACAATAGTTATGGTAACGCATAACATGCAGCAGGCGGCAAGAATTTCGGATAAGACGGCATTTTTCTTGCTTGGCGAGGTTGTCGAATATAATGATACCGAAAAATTATTTGCAGAGCCTGAGGACAAGAGAACAGAGGATTATATAACAGGGAGGTTTGGCTGATATGGTAAGAAGAGTTTTAGACAGCGAGCTTGCTTTATTAAACAGTAAGCTGATAGAGATGGGAAATCTGTGCGTAGATGGCATAGATATGGCGATTGATGAGCTTTTTGGCAAAGGGACTCCGGAGAATAAAGCCGAAGAAACAGAACAAATACATATGATAGAGAGAGCTACCGATAGAAAGGAAAGAGATATCGAGGATCTGTGTGTCAATATGATTTTGCGACAGCAGCCTGTGGCAAGGGATCTTAAGGTGATTTCTGCGGCACTTCGTATGATAAGCGATATGGAGCGTATCGGAGATCAGGTAGCTGATATCGCGGACATTGCAAAAAAGCTTGAGGGCAGAGAAATCTTTAATATGGACACGCATATAAAGGAAATTTCAAGCGAAGTAAAGAAAATGGTTATCGAAAGCGTAGAAGCCTTTGTTGACGGAGATCTTCAAAAGGCGGAAAAGACTATTGCAGACGACGAAAAGGTAGACGCTTTATTTAAAAAGATAAAAAGCGAGCTTGTCAGAGTTTTGTATCAGGACATTTCGAAAGGCGAAATAGTTTTAGATATACTTATGGTCGCCAAATACTTTGAAAGAATCGGCGACCATGCTACAAATATTGCCCAGTGGGTGCAATATACTAATCAATAGTGACAAGCTCAAGATAGCTTGTATTTCCTGTTATACCCGGTGCACCGCCGGTGACAATTATAAGGTCACCTGTGCTTGCGCCGTTTTCTTTTGCTACGACAGCCGCATACTCGAGCATATCATGACGCGAATTTAGCGGGTTACAGCGCACAGGCTTGATGCCCCAGCTTATAGAAAGAGATTTTATCACATCCTCGCTTGGAGTTGTGGCAATGATATGAGCTTTAGGTCTATATCTTGACATCTTGCGAGCTGTGAAGCCAGATTGCGTAAATGCGATGATGGTGGAAACATCAAACTTGCTTGCAATCTCCGCAACAGACATACAGATAGCTTCCGAAGTATCATCATTTGCAGTTCGCACAGCCTGCCTGTGAAGTGAAGGGTAGTTTAGCGAAACCTCTGTGGTAAGAGCAATCCTTGACATCGTAAGGACTGCTTCCTTTGGATATTTGCCGGAAGCTGATTCGCCGGAGAGCATGATAGCGTCCGTACCGTCATATATGGCATTTGCAACATCGCTCACCTCAGCCCTTGTCGGACGAGGATTTTGCTGCATGCTTTCGAGCATTTGAGTTGCGGTTATAACTATCTTGCCACGATCCTTACATTTTGCGATAATCTTTTTTTGGATTAGAGGGACATCTTCTGCGGGTACTTCGACGCCAAGATCACCTCTTGCAATCATGATACCGTCTGCGACATCAAGGATTTCGTCGATATTGTCAACACCTTCACGATTTTCTATTTTTGCGATGATATTTATATCGCTACGACCGTTTTCGATGAGGAGCTTTTTGACATCTGTCACATCCTGCATACGTCTCACAAACGAAGCGGCAATAAATGTAAATGGATTTTTACAACCAAATATGATGTCATCGATATCCTTTTTTGAAAGATAGTCAAAACCAAGCTTTATATCGGGAACGTTTATTCCACGTTTATTCTTTACTTCACCGTCATTTTTGCAGGTGCAAATGATGTCCGTACCACTAACATCTATAACTTCAAGCTCTATCTGTCCGTCGTTCACAAGAATAGTTGCACCAACGGAGATATCCTTATAAAGCGATTTATATGAGATTGTAAATCGCTCGGATGTACCGACGATATCCTCTGTGCAGATTGCACATTTTTGACCATTTTTAAAGGTGGCTATACCATCCTCAAAGTCGCCTGTACGGATTTCGGGGCCTTTTGTATCAAGAAGCATAGCAACATTTGTGCCAAGCTCCTTGTTTATCTCTGTCAAAAGGCGGATTTTCTTGAGGTGCTCATCGTGTGTGCCATGAGAAAAGTTTAGGCGCATTACATTCATTCCTGCTAGGACAAGAGATTTTAAAGTTTCTTTATTGTCAGAGGCAGGACCTATCGTACAAATTATTTTTGTTTTTCGTAAAGTTTTATTTATATCCACAATATCACTCCTTTTTCTCATAATATATGAGCCTTGCGATAGTTTAAATTCCTCATTATATACAATTTTTATACTATAAGTATACCATAAAAAGAATTGCAAAGGCAGAGAAGAAAGGATTATGGGCGGAAAGAATAGACTATAGGTGTAGGCGAAAATGATTTTTGTGAAACTCAAGTAATCCTTCGTCGCGTAGCTTGCTAAGCTCAAGAGAAAGTCCGCTTCGCTCTACAGAAAGGTAATCCGCAAGCTCCTGCCTTGAAAAAGGTATGTCGAATTCGTAGCTACCGCGATGCTGAGCCTCAGAAGAAAGATACGACATCACCTTTGAGCGTGTAGTTCGCTGGCCCATATGAGTGAGTTTTTCACTGAAACGCAAGTTTTTTTCGGCAAGCTCGCTCAAAAGGTTTCGAATAATTTGGCTGTGGTGTGTGCAGGCGGACGAGCAGATATTTAAAATACGCGAGACATTTAAAAGCATCACAGTAACAGTATTTTCTGCTACTACACTCACATTTAGCTTTGCGCCTTGCACACATGCAAAAGCAGAGGCAAAAGTTTGAGAAGCTCCGATTTTTGAAACTATGTTACGGTTGCCCCAAATGTCCTCCTGTATTATAAGCACGGCCCCTTCAAGCACAAGCCCTATTGCATCTGTCGTATCGCCACTATTTAGCAAAAACTCGCCTTTTTTGTAGGTAACCTTTCGTGCATCAAGGCAGGAAAGCATAGCTATGATTTCATTCTCGGAAATCCCTGCAAAAAGTTCAGAAGACTGTATGATTGGTAAAAAATTTTTCATAAAAACCTTCTTTCGTTGAATATTCAACCGACTAATTTGATTTATCATACTATTATATAGGCACAAAGGCAAGTAGTAACAATTTTTGTAGATAAGAAATATGTAATTTAATTATACAAGGAGGCAACGGTATGAAAAGAAGGATCATAGAAATAAACGAAGCTAAATGCAATGGTTGCGGAGCTTGTGCTGCAGCGTGCCACGAGGGGGCTATTGCAATGGTTGATGGTAAAGCAAAGCTTATGAGGGATGATTATTGCGACGGTCTTGGAGACTGTTTGCCTACATGTCCGACAGGAGCTATCACATTTGTAGAGCGTGAAGCGGCGCCATATGATGAAGCGGCGGTGCTTGCAAACAAGCAGGCAAAAATGCAGCAGGAAGGGATGACTCTGCCTTGCGGATGTCCGGGTAGCCAATCAAAGACAATAGAACATGCAAATTGTGAGTGTGAGAGCGAAGTAAGCGCTCCTGCAAATCAGGTCAGCAGACTATCTCAGTGGCCTGTACAGATAAAGCTCGTACCGGTAAATGCACCATATTTTGACGGAGCTAAGCTACTTATTGCGGCAGATTGTACGGCATATGCGTATGCTTCATTCCACGAAAGATTTATAAAAGGGCATATCACGCTTATCGGATGTCCTAAGCTCGATGATGTTGATTATGCAGAAAAGCTTACAGAAATCATAAGTGCAAATGATATAAAAAGCGTGACTATCGTGCGTATGGAGGTGCCTTGCTGCGGAGGACTTGAAAATGCGGCAAAGACAGCATTACAAAATAGTGGCAAATTTATACCTTGGCAGGTTGTGACGGTTTCTACAGACGGTAGGATTTTAGATTAGGATAAAATGTTTATTAGATAAAAAATGAATTAAAAGAAAGCGAGGCGTATTATGGGAAATAAGTTAAATGGTAAAATGTTTTGTTTTCAGTGTGAGCAGACTGCCGGTTGCACAGGCTGTGCAGGTAGTGCGGGAGTTTGCGGTAAAAGTGCAGAGGTTGCAGGGCTACAGGATGAGTTGACAGATGCGTTGATTGGTCTTGCACGCGTTATCGACGGTTGCGATAAGATCGACGAAAAGGAAGCTAAAAAAGCATATAAGCTACTCATAGATGGGCTGTTTACTACTATCACAAATGTAAACTTCAACGCACAGACGCTTACAAAAATGATAGCCGACGTGCATGACCAAAAGACAAAACTTGCTTCTATCTGCAAGACATGTGCCGATGCGTGTGAGCAGGGTGATTATGATATGACAGAGCTCTGGAATGCAGACGAGGATATAAGGAGTCTAAAATCATTGATTTTATTTGGCTTGCGTGGAGTTGCGGCATATGCGCATCATGCAATGGTGCTCGGATATGAGGACGATAGCGTAAATAAATTCTTTGTGGAAGCGCTTGTTGCAATCGGTAAGGATTTTGGAATGGACGATCTACTACCAATAGTTATAGAAGTAGGCGAAAAAAATCTAAAGTGCATGGAGCTTCTTGATAAAGCAAATACAGAAAGCTACGGTAATCCGGAGCCAACAGCAGTTTCTCTTGCAGTTGAAAAAGGTCCTTTTATCGTGATTTCCGGTCATGACTTGCACGACCTCAAGTTGCTTTTGGAACAGACAGAGGGCAAGGGCATAAATATTTATACGCACGGCGAGATGCTGCCGGCACATGCATATCCGGAATTAAAAAAATATACACATCTAAAAGGCAACTTTGGTACAGCATGGCAAAATCAGAAAGAGGAATTTGATGATATTCCTGCACCTATACTATTTACCACAAATTGCTTGATGCCACCAAAGGCAAGCTATGCTGATAGGGTATTTACGACTGCGGTTGTGTCATATCCTGAGATTGTCCACATCGGAGATGAAAAGGATTTTACACCTGTTATAAATAAGGCACTCGAGCTTGGCGGATATAAAGAGGATACACAATTTACAGGTATCAATGGTGGCACGGAGGTTATGACCGGCTTTGCACATAATACAGTGCTTGGAGTGGCTGACAAAGTTGTAGATGCTGTAAAGAGCGGTGCGATAAAGCATTTCTTCCTTGTTGGTGGATGTGACGGAGCTCGTCCGGGCAGAAATTATTATACCGACTTTGTAAAAAATACACCTGAGGACAGTATCGTATTGACGCTTGCTTGCGGAAAATACAGATTTAATGACCTTGATCTTGGTACAATAGGCGGTTTGCCTCGAATCATGGATGTGGGACAGTGCAACGATGCGTACAGCGCTATAAAGATTGCTGTTGCGCTTGCAGAAGCCTTTGACTGTGGGGTAAACGATCTGCCACTTTCGATGGTACTTTCGTGGTACGAACAAAAGGCTGTTTGTATATTGTTGACATTGCTATATCTTGGCATCAAGGATATACGTCTTGGACCAACGCTTCCTGCGTTTGTTTCGCCAAACGTGCTAAATTATCTCGTAGAAAATTTCGGCATAGCGCCAATAACTACTCCGGAAGAAGATTTAAAGACTTTATTAAAATAGATTATCTTATTACACAAAAGCTCTCTTGGGACTCCCTTTGCCGAGGGAGCTTTTTTATAGGCTAAGTGAACGGTATCCTTGAAATTTCAATAGAAAAATTGAAATAAGCCCCAAAAGATGATATAATTTTACGGATTATTATTTTTTAAGGAGAATATATGATATTAGATATTATTTTTATAGCGATTGTGATTATATGCGCAGTCTTTGGTTTTAGGAAAGGCTTTGGATATACATTTATACAGACGGCGGGATGGATCATAGCAGTAATACTTTCTTTTATCGCGACTCCGTATGTAAAGGAGTTTTTGATTGATAAAACAGATATAGAAACAGATGTGATAGCGGTAATTCCTACAAAAATAGACCTTCCTGAAATTTTAGGCAAGCATGTCATAGCGGCGACAGAGGATGTTATATTTACGATATTCGTATTCGTGGCGATATTTATAATCGTAAAGGTGATAATTTGGCTATTGTTTCGTTTATTTACAAGGTCAAACGAAAAGTCTTTTATAAATATAGCAGATGGCATTTTTGGGGCGGTTTTTGGGGCCATCAAAGGTATAATCTTGGTACTTGTGATTGTATTGGCATTGCTACCTCTTGTAGATGTATTTATCCCGAATTTTGCGGAAGGGTTACAGTCGACAATAGAATCATCATATATAACAGGATATTTATATGATAAAAATCCAATAGTGTTATTGCTACAAGGAGCCTTTAATTAGAGATAAGGACACTACGCAGATCATAAAGACTCGGGAGAATAAGGAGGAAAGGAATATGAAATTTTATATAGACGATAAGTTTTTTGAGATAGTTCCAAATGCGGTTTTTGGTATCGTAATAGCAAAAGGCATAGATAACAGGACATATCCAAAAGAAATAAAAAGTTTGCTCGACGAAAATATTGCATCATGCGAAGAATACTATGACGGCAAAAAGGTAAAAGAAGAAAAGGAAGTTACTTGTTATAGAGATGCGATGCGAGAGATGGGTTTTAATCCAAATAAATATATGTGCTCAATAGAAGCTCTTTTAACTCGTATATCTAAAAAGAAGGGTTTTCCTACAATAAATCCGATAGTAGACCTTGGCAATGCGATCTCGATCAAACACAAGGTGCCGCTTGGGGCGCACGATATAAACTCAAATCAGGGAGATTTTTGCGTGCGACCTGCGACAGAAAAGGATACATTCAGACCGTTTGGCGCAGGAGAAGACGAGTTTGATAACCCTGAGGTCGGGGAGATAGTTTATGCATCGGGAAACAGCATAAGGACAAGGCGCTGGACATGGAGACAGTCAGAGATAGGAAAGATTACAGAAGATGTGACAGATGTCTTTTTTCCGATAGACGGATTTGCAGGCGAGAATGAAGATGAAATTCTTGCGGCACGAGATGAACTGGCAAAAAAAATAGAAGAGATTTTTGGTGTAAAGACAGAAGTCGGTTGGGTTGATATAAACAATAAATTCATTGAATTTTAGGCAAAATCGTGGTAACATCATAAAGTGTATGGATAACTTTATGCAAGAAGCATTAAAAGAAGCAAAAAAAGCCTATGACAAAGGAGAGGTGCCAATCGGCGCAGTAATCGTCAAAGATGGAGAGATTATAGGCAGAGGTCACAATCTGACAGAGCAGACAAACGATCCGACGATGCATGCGGAGATGATCGCCATAAGGGAAGCGACAAAAAAACAGGGCTATGGCAGACTGTATGATGCAGTTATGTATGTGACCTGTGAGCCTTGCACGATGTGTGCGGGGGCGCTTATACTTGCCCGCATAAAAAAGGTAGTCATAGGGGCGATGGACAAAAAAACAGGAGCGTGCGGTTCTGTTCGCAATTTGCTTATTGATAATGGATTAAATCATCAAGTTGAGATAGAGAAAGATGAAATGGGCGATAAGTGTTCGCAGATACTTACCGACTTTTTTAAACAGCTAAGAAAACAAAAATCGGAGGAAGATTAGAAACGATGACAAAGACGAAAAAAATAGGCGCGATAATAGTAGCATGTATGATAGCATTTGTGTTGATGACACCTCACGCGTTGGCGGCAGGTCTTGAAATAGAAAAGACTTCTCCTAAAAATGAGGAAACAGGAGTACCTCTCGAAAACCTCGGTGTGAAGGTTACTTTTAATCAAGAAGTATATAACGAAGCTAACGAAAAAGAAAATGCAAAGGCATGTAAGCTTCTTGACAAGGACGGCAAGGAAGTATCGACGCAGGTTATTTTTAACGAAAAAAACAAGGACACAGTTTTGATTTTGGCTGATACTATAGATGAAGACGGCAAAACCGTAACAGCCGATGCCGAAAGCGATTATACACTTGTTATAGATAAATCGTTTGTAGCCGCTGACGGTACAGCTCTTGGCAAGGATGCAGAGATAACCTTTACAACATTAAATCCGGCAACAAGCATGAAGATATCAATGGCCATGATGCTTGTGATGGTTGTCGGAATGGTTATAGCGTCTTCAAGAAGTATGAAGAAGCAAAAGGAAAAGGAAGAGGGCGTCAAAGTCAAAAAAGAAGAGAAATTCAATCCGTATAAGGTTGCAAAGGAAACTGGCAAACCGCTAAAGGAAGTCATCGCAGAGGAACAAAAGCGTAGGGAAAAGGAAGCGGCAAAAGCTGCAAGAAAAGCAAAGCGGATGCAGGAAGACGAATTTGAAGATGATGAAATTGAAGAATATATGGAGCCTGGACATTACAAGGTAAAGGCAGTAAGAACAGTTGCGCAGGGTGGCTCCGAATACAAAACAGGCAAAAAGGCCGAAGCCGAAAAGAAGAAGGCGATAGAAGAAAAAATAAAGGCATCCAAAAAATCAAAGGGTGGCAAAAATAAGAAAAAGAAGAAATAAAAATGAGAAGCATACGAATAAAAGCATATGCAAAAGTAAACTTATCACTGGATGTGATAAAAAGACAAAATGACGGCTACCATCAAGTGGAGATGGTTATGCAACAAATAGACCTGTCTGACGAAGTGCTTGTAAGGTGGAAACCAAGCGAACCGAAGGACAGGTTTGCTATTATGATAAAAACAAATAAATTTTTTGTACCGACAGACGAAAAAAATCTCGCATACAAGGCGGCTCTTTTGATGCAAAAAAGAAAAGCCGATGATAAAAAAGGAAGTCTAAGGATCGACATAAAAAAGAATATACCGGTTGCGGCAGGACTTGCAGGAGGTAGCAGTAATGCGGCGGCGGTACTTCATGCGCTAAATGTGCTATGGGATTTAAACCTTTCAATAAGTGAACTTTGCGAGATAGGCAGCGAGCTTGGGGCAGATGTGCCATTCACTATTATGGGGCAGGCAAAGGCAAATAAAAAATTGGATTTGTTTTATGGTGAGGATAAACTAAAAACAACATGTGCACTTGCGACAGGTATAGGCACAACGTTAAAACCGCTAAAAGCCGTAAAGGCGAGTGTGCTACTTAGCAAACCACCTATAAGTGTTTCGACAAAAGAGGTTTATCAAGGGCTTGATCTTGAGGAAATAAGGACAAGCGCAAAAAGACCAGACAACAAAAAGGTGATCGAGGCGATACAAGCAGGAGATCTGTCATTATTAAAAGGAAACATGGCAAATGTCCTTGAAACATACACATGCAAAAAATATAAAATTGTGCAGGAAACAAAAGAAATAATGAAGGAAGTTTGCCCTGACGCAAAGGTGCTTATGAGTGGCAGCGGACCGAGCGTCTTTGGCATAGCTAATCGTCAGGATATGCTCATCGCCGGATATAGAGTATTAAAGAAAAGAAACAAAGAAACCTTTTTGACAAGAACTCTTTTATAGTGGTATAATTTGGGCGAGTTAATAGTATCTCAATGTATGTGCTTTCGTTTGCAAAACCATGTAAACGAGCAAAAAACACCGAGGAAAAATCTCGGTGTTTTTTGTTAATCTATTAAAAGATAAAGAGAAAGAGATTACGAACGGGAGCCAAGAGTAAGATTTATCTCGGTTTGTTTTCCTCCTCGTTCGACTACAAATTTTATCTTGTCACCTTTTTTGTGTTTTTGGATTGTACTCGAAACCCCGCTTAGGCTCGAAACGGATTTGCCGTCTATGGATATAACCTTATCGCCCGCCTGAAAGCCTGCCTCTTGAGCGAATGTTTCGTTGACTTCTTTTATATAAATGCTTCCGTCATTGCCTTGCGCATATGTCATACCGGAATAGCCTTTTGTGGAAGTTGCTTTACCATTTTTCATAATTTGCGATGCGACATCTGCAGCATCATTTATAGGGATTGCAAACCCAAGGCCCTCAACATCTGAACCGCTTGATTTTGCAACGATGATGCCAACGAGGTGACCATACTGGTCAAAAAGTCCACCGCCAGAGTTGCCCGGATTTACAGATGCGTCTGTCTGCAAAAGGCTCATAGTCTGTCCGTCTATAGTGACATCACGATTAAGAGAACTGATGATGCCCGCAGTTACAGTACCGCCAAGCTCTCCGAGAGGATTTCCTATAACTACCGAAAGGTCACCGACTTCAAGCTCGTTGCTGTTGCCATATGTGGCAGCGGTTAGGTTATCAGCATCGATTTTTATTACGGCAATATCTGTTTCTGCATCTGTACCAACGAGGGTCGCTTCATATTGTTTTTCGTTAGAGAGAGTTACATATATTTTTGAAGCACCGTCGATAACATGATTGTTTGTAACGATGTAACCGTTTTCTTTGATGATGACTCCGGAACCGGCACCCTCTGTAACATATTGACCAAACCAAGCATTCGAAGATTGTACGCTTTCGGTTTTGATCTCGACAACTGATGCAGAATTTTCGGAAACTATCTCTTCTACAGTTTTAGAAGAACCTGTTGCAGAAGCAAGAGTATAACCATCTCCGGAAATACTTCCTTTTTTGCCGGAAGAATTAAATACGTTATTATATGCCCAAAGCCCACCAAAGGCTCCGCCAAAAGCGAGGGCAACTACTAAAACAAATATAATTATTAATTTCTTTTTTGTTAAAAAGATAGGATTTGGGGGAGTTTCTTGTATTGGCTCCTGCGGTGGAGTCGATATAGGTTCCTCATCCCTTGACAATTTAAAATCCTCCATAAGTGCCTCCTTTGTTTTTAACTTTCTTTGATTGCCACAAAAGAGCAATCATTGTTTTTCTTTCTTATTTTACATTTACTTATTCTTGTCCATTATACCATTTTTATGATAAAATATTCAGTATGTTTAGGAGAAGACGATCATGAATGATTATAAAAATAATATTTTAAATCAGTATAACCGCTGGTGTAATGAACCAAGCCTACCTAAAGAGCTAAAGGTCGAACTGCTTGCCATGGGAAACGACCACAACAGGATTGAGGAAGCGTTTTTCAAGAGTTTAGAGTTTGGGACCTCCGGTTTGAGAGGATTGATGGGCCCCGGAACTAATATGATGAATACTCCCGTTGTGGCCGGTGTCACTCAAGGCTTGTCTAATTATATAAATAAAACCTTAAAAAAATCTGAAGAAAAAAAGAAAGTTGTAATCAGCTTTGACAGCAGACACAACTCTAAGAAATTTGCCGAAGTTGCCGCACAGGTGCTCTGCGCAAATGATATAACAGCCTATATCTTCGATGAGCTGACGCCGGTATCAATACTTTCATTTGCAATCAAATATTTAAGTGCAGATTATGGAATCATGATAACAGCAAGCCACAATGCAAAAGAGTATAACGGATATAAAGTATATAACGCAACAGGCGGTCAGATTTTAGAAGACGAGGCGGAAGCTATTTTAGCCGAGACTAAAAAGGTTGATATATTTAAAGATGTCAGGAGATTGGCAAATACAGACTGTGGTAGCGAAAACAGCTGTGATATAGCCAGAATATATGATGAAATACTTGACGCATATATAAATGAAACCTTAAAAAAAAGCAGTATTAAAGTTTCAACGGATCTTTCGGTGGTATATAGCCCGTTAAATGGTGCAGGACTAAAGCCTGTAACAAGGTTATTAAAAAAAATAGGTGTAAAAAATCTTTATGTAGTGCCACAGCAGGAAAAACCGGACGGTGATTTTCCGACATGTCCAAAGCCAAATCCGGAGAGGAAGGAAGTTTATGAGTTGGGGCTTGCATTGCTTGATGAAAAAAATGCAGACATTTTGATTTTAACGGATCCGGACAGCGACAGAACCGGTTTAGCAGAAAAAGCAGGAATATTTACAGGCAATCAAATTGCCGTGTTGCTTTTTGATTATCTGTGCAAAAGGGCCGGTGATGTGCAAGGCAAGACAATCGTGAGAAGCATAGTCAGCACAACACTTGTAGATGCGATTGCGGCGGAGCACGGAGTAAAAACCGAGACGACGCTGATAGGCTTTAAGTATATTGCGAAAAAAGCAGAGGAGCTTGGAGATTCATTTATGTTTGCCTTTGAGGAAGGCAATGGATTTTTGGCTTTTGACCATATGCGGGATAAGGACGGAGTGTCGAGCGCGATGCTTATATGCCAGATGGCGGATTATTACAAAAAGCTGGGGATTACATTACATGAGGCCTTAGAGGAGATATATAGAAAATACGGATTTTATAAAGAAAAGGTCATAACATATACCTTTGATGGAATAAAAGGCAATGCAAAAAGAGAAAGCATAATGAAGTACTTGCGGGCAGATATCCCAAATGCGCTTGCAAATTTCTCAATTAAAAGCGTGATTGATTACAGCGAAAAGAAAAAATATTTTGCAGACGGCGCAACAGAAAACTATGATATCTTGCCAAAATCAAATATTCTCGAATATGAAATAGGTGACGGACAAAAATTTATGGTTAGACCATCCGGTACAGAGCCGATACTAAAGGCATATCTTTTTGCGGTAGGCAG
>CAVHCP010000013.1:0-36038 GCA_963634825.1 uncultured Porphyromonadaceae bacterium
CATTAGCATTGTCAAAGTTTAGTGCTATGAAGCTTCCCATAACAAGACTGCTTACTGCAAATAGCAACGCATATACTATTACTTTTCTTTTTTTGCTTATTGTTTTCATTTTAATTACCTATCTTTTATTTCAAGAGCTTCTCTTTTATCTGCTCCATAGTTTCGCTATGCGATATCGAGCGTATGCTTGGGAATGCCTTGATAAGTCTTTTTTGTCCAAACGATAGCGATCTTGGAATTGCCTCCATACGCTTTTGCAGCTCGCTCTTTTTTTGCTCGAGCTCTTCTTTTTTTGCGTCGATTTCCGGCTTTTTATCCTCATATTTATCCTTTACGGAAAGCGACTCGTCATATATCATCTTCGTCAATTCATCCGAAACCTTCCTGATGCTGTCGCCCATCTCATCAATATGCGTAAGCTCCTTGTTAAGCCCTCTGACATTTATCGCTGTCGCTATCTGGTCTACAACTAAAATCGCTATGAGCACCCACGCCACTATTTCCTGTGCAAGTGTCGGAAATGCTCTGACAATGTCAGAAACGCCGGCGTGTATAATCTTGATCGCAATCACTCCTGCAACACCCCAGCAAAGACTGAAGCTTAGGCAGATATATCCTCCAAGATTGAATTTTTCATTTGAATAATCCCACCATCTGTGGTGATAAATTTTTTCAAGCGCAACTCCCGTTGCAAGCTCGAGAAGCGAGCAGATGACCACCGAACCTATAAATAACAAAATCAGGTTGTCCTTAAACGGTTCTGTTAAGATTATCAAAAGCACCATACCAAAGCCGTATATCGGGCAAATAGCACCGTTTAAAAAGCCTCTGTTGACAAGCTTGTGCTGTGCTACCGCATGAAAGGAAACCTCTATCACCCAGCCTAAAAAGCCATATATAAAAAAGTATATACACAAATCATAAAACATAACTGTATATTAACACTTTTTTTGTACAGGGTAAACCTTCAGTGCTCGCATCGAGTTTAGTATTGCAATAAATGCAACTCCCACATCGGCAAATACCGCTTCCCACAGGTTTGCAAGGCCGAGTGCTCCAAGCAGCAAAAATGCTGCCTTGATAGTAAGTGCAAATACTATGTTTTGTCTTACAATGCGAAGTGTTCGCTTTGATATTCCGATGGCTGTCGCAATCTTAGGCAGTTTGTCATCCATTATAACAACATCTGCCGCCTCTATCGCCGCATCGCTTCCAAGACCGCCCATCGCTATACCGACATCAACTCTCGAAAGCACCGGCGCATCATTTATGCCATCTCCGACAAATGCCACGGCATTTTTCCTTTTGCCATTACTTGTTTCATCTTTTATTATTTCTTCTATCTTATCGACCTTATCCCCCGGAAGGAGCTGTGCATACGCCTTGTCGACGCCTACCTCGCAGGCAACCTTTTGTGCAATGCTGTCCATATCGCCTGTAAGCATTACAAGTTTGCCTATTCCCATTTGCTTTAGCATAGTCATAGCTTCTTTTGATTCCGGTTTTATCTCATCACTAATGAGAATATATCCGAGATATTGACCGCTCTTTGCAATATGCACTATAGTGCCGAGCTCTTCTGTTTTCGGAATCTCGACACCTGCAAGTTCCCCGATTTTATCATTGCCTACATAGACCTCTTCTCCGTCTATTATCGCTCTGATTCCCTTGCCACTAAAATCCTTTGTGTCGCTCACCTGCGAGCCGTCTATCTTTTCGCCCTTTGCCTCATATGTGCTTTTTAGCGACTGTGCTATAGGATGCTCAGAAAAGTTTTCTGCAAGCGCAGCTATCCTAAGCAAGTTTGCTTGGTTTGCTTTACTGTCTTTACTGTCGCCGGATTTATCCGTAGCCGGCACTATTTTTGTTACTGTAAAGTTGCCTTTTGTAATAGTTCCTGTCTTATCAAAAACAACCGTATTTATTTTAGAAAGGGTCTCCATAAAATTGCTGCCCTTTATGAGTATGCCTTCCTTTGCGGCGCCGCCGATACCTCCGAAAAATCCGAGTGGCACGGAAATGACAAGTGCGCAAGGACACGAGATTACGAGGAATGTACAGGCTCTGATTATCCATTCCTTAAAGCCTAAGCTACTGCCAAGAAGCGGTGGCAATATCGCAAGTACGAGCGCCCCTATAACTACTATCGGCGTGTAATATCTTGCAAATTTTGTAATGAAATTTTCGGCTTTTGCTTTCCTGCTGCTTGCATTTTCGACAAGCTCAAGAACTTTTGAAACTGTTGATTCTTCAAATCCCTTTGTTGTCCTGATCTCTAAAAGTCCGTCCCTGTTTATAAATCCGCTCAGGATCTCCTCTCCCTCGCCGATTTTGCGTGGCAGTGATTCGCCTGTAAGTGCCGAAGTGTCAAGGTAGCTCTCCCCTTTTACGACGATGCCGTCGAGTGCAACCTTTTCTCCCGGCTTGACGACTATAATCTCGCCGTTCTCTACTTCGTCCGGGTCTACGGTTATGATTTCTCCGTCTCTTTTAACATTTGCATAATCAGGTCTTATATCCATAAGCTCGGTAATGGATGTCCTCGATTTGCCGACAGCATACTGTTGGAACCATTCTCCTATTTGATAGAGCACCATTACCATCGCGCCCTCAGGTATCTCGCCTGTACCAAATGCCGCAAATGTTGCAATCGTCATCAAGAAGTTTTCATCAAAAACCTGTCCGTGACCGATATTTCTTATCGCCTTTAGTATGATGTCATACCCTGCTGTAAGATACGCTGCAAGCAAAAATATTATTGCCGTATCAAAGCCCTTGTAGTCAGGGAAAGGCAATAGCATCCCTGCTGCAAAAAGTATAATGGCAACTATTATACGCTCTAATTGTTTTTTCAGCTTTTTACTCATATATATGTCCCCCTTAAGACTCGCTTTTTGTCCGGCTATCCCTGTATGCCTATCTAACTATCCGGCAGTCAGGCTCAACCTTTTTGCAAACCTTGACGATTTCGTCCACTATTTCGTCAAATCTTGCATCGTCTGCATCTAATTTCATCTTTTGAGTCATAAAATTGATATTTATTTCATTTACTCCGTCTATTTTTGCTGACTCTGCTTCCATCTTTGCCGCACAGTTTGCACAATCCAAATCGATCAATTTAAAAGTCTTTTTCATTTTATCTCCTCCATCCTGTGACTGTTGCCACGATCAATTACGCCTTTAATATTTTCTCGTTTTATTAAATGAACAACTATTCATATGTAATATACCCAGATTATATATGAATAATCATTCAAGTGTCAATATTTTTTAAAAAATCTTTCGTTGATATTTTTTGGGGGTGCGTGCTTTGTGTTTTTGGAAAGGCTTTGTATTTATGAAGCGGAGTAAAGAAAAGTAAATTTTTTGACATTTATTCAAATATTCAAGTATAATTGAATCAGAGGTGATTTTATGATTGAAAATAAGAATATTTCCCAGCCCACAAATAAGGACTTGGCGGATTTGGTAAGAAAAAAATTCCCGACAGATGACGATGTCTATCTTCTGTCGGAATTCTTCAAGGTTATGGGGGATGGCACAAGATTAAAAATTTTGATTGCACTCATCCATAACGAATTTTGTGTCGGAGATATCGCTTATATGCTCAATATGTCGCAATCAGCAGTTTCTCACCAGCTTAGGGTTTTAAAAAATGCAAAGCTTATTAGAGCTCGCCGTGACGGTCGTATGATATATTACTCCCTCGATGATGATCATATAAAGGATATCCTCGACGAATCTATGACTCATGTGCTTGATTGTGAATAACTATTTTACATATACCTTTGGCAATCTTCTGCCAAACTCACATAGGATTTCATAATTTATCGTTCCTACTTTAGCCGCAATATCGTCTGCGGCTATTTTATTTTTACCGTCGCTACCCATAATGATAACTTCATCATAGATCTTTACTCCCGGAATATCTGTCACATCTACCATGCATTGATCCATACAGATGCGGCCTATTATCGGCGCCTTCTTGCCATTTACTATCACCTGTGCATCCTCGCCATACGCTCTTGGCAAGCCGTCTGCATAACCAAGTGAAAGAGTTGCTATAAGCGTTGGCCTTGTTGCTACAAATTTGCAGCCGTAGCTACATGTATACCCCACGGGTACTTTCTTTAAATATACGATGTTTGCTTTTACGGACATCACCGGTTTTATATCGAGAAGCGATCTGTCGCTATCTTTTGACGGATAGCAGCCATATAGGATTATGCCGGGTCTTACGGCATCAAAATATGCTTCTTTATTTTCTATTATTGCCGCGCTGTTTGCAAGCGTTGCCACAGGAATAGATAGACCTTCTTGCTTTAGCCTTGTTAAAAAGTCTACATATCTCTGTTGCTGGAGCATTGCCACTTCCGCATTTTCTGATTTTCCTACGGCAAAATGCGATAGCAAACCCGCAATCTCTATGCCTGCAAGGTCGTTTATTTTCTTTATCTCAGAAATTGCAAACTCAACTTTTTCGTCAGTATCTACCAAATATCCGATGCGGCCCATTCCTGTATCTATAGCCAGCACAGCTTTGATAACGCTACCTTGCCCCACTGCCACATCCGAAAAGGCTTTTGCATTTTCGAGCGATGAGATGACAGGGGAAATATTATATTTGGCAATTTCCTCCGCATACATACCGGGAACAATACTGAGCACGATAATATCTTCGATCGCTCCTGCTTCACGCAAAACGACAGCCTCTCGTAATGTTGCGACCGCAAAGGTTTTTACGCCATTTTTGCGTAACACCTCCGCTATTTTTACGGCACCGTGGCCATAAGCATCAGCCTTTATGACACCTATAATATCGGTGTCCTCGCCAACTTTTTCCTTTATTTTTTTTATATTATAATCCGCATTGGTCAGATTGATTTCAACCCAAGCAGATCTCAATGCTTCCTTATACATGTTGCCTCCTTTTTTTCCGCTCAATTATACCATTTACAAAACAAAAAAAGCAATGATATACATTGCTTTTTCTGATTTTAAAGGTTTATTCGCCTTTTTGACATAATATAAGAAAAGTTTTTATGGCAACTTATAGCATCTCCGCTTCACCTGTAGCCTCGACTGACATATGCTTTACTCTGTCTCTTTCCTCTGCTGACTTTGCGTTGTTCCAATGATCCATTGTACCTACAAGATAACCTGTTATCCTTCTGATCCTTTCGATCTTTACAGGTTCAAACTTGTAATCAAGATCTACATAGTCACCGTCCACATTTATGTCAAGAGATTCTAATTTTCTATTATATTTTGTTTGCAAGTAATCCACATAATTTTGCGCTTCTTTAGGATCTGCATTTCCTGTTATATTTACATACATTGTGTCTACCTCCCTATTTTTTGCTTTTTAAATACTACATATAGTATTATAGCGAGTTCGTTTTAAAATAGCAAGAAGTTTTATAAAAGAAATTAAACCCCTTTTAAATATGCTTCTGTTATTGCTCTTCCTTACGACCAAATGCATACAATCCTGCACCCACAGCCAGTGATGAAATTGCAACTGTCACGAGCAGTCCAAGCCTTGCTTCGTCACTTGTCTTGAGTGGATTTGCATTCGTAGTCTTTGTAATTTTCTTTACAACTTTTTTAGTTTGGTCGCTTTTATCTGCAGCATCTCCGTCAGTCTTTTCGTCATCTCCTGATTTTTGCCAAGTTATTTCCTGTGGCGCAGAAGCATAATCCGTTGCATTTGCTCCGTTTACATCCTCCGCAACAGCATATATTTTATATCCCTCCGGCAGATCTGTTGGAAGAGTAAATTTACCAACACC
Organism: uncultured Porphyromonadaceae bacterium; assembly: GCA_963634825.1. Lineage (GTDB taxonomy): Bacteria > Bacillota > Clostridia > Peptostreptococcales > Anaerovoracaceae > Gallibacter. The sequence continues at coordinate 5,793 of CAVHCP010000013.1, forward strand.
CGATTTGCTACTATTGACATCCGCCAGCTTTCCATAATAAAGAACCTCGCTATCACCGGTTGCTATATCTCCTGCCGTTACAATTACAGAAATCTGCGAAACTGCCGTATCCTCATCACCATCGGTATATGTATACGGTACGCTTATTTCGTCTCCCTCTATCGTAGCCTTTTGTAGTGCAATTGTTTTGTCAGCATCAACAAGTGTCACCTTCCACTCATGGGATGTCGAGTCTTCTACTTTGTCTAATGTACCAACCTCACTGCCCTTTGCCTGCCCGTTAGCAGATGTAAATAAGACAGATGACCATTTTAGATTTGCCGCAGGAGCAACACCGCCTGCAACGTTATGTGGCTCATTGCCACAATGAATCTTGCCTGTGCCCATTACGCCACCTACATGACCGTCTCCGTCAGCATTTGCCGAACGCAACCACCACCAGTTTTTAAAACCGGTTTTCTTTCTTGCCACATTATCCTTATATAGCTGGTTTGCTTCATTGGCAGTAAGCAAAAAGGCTTTATTGTCAAGACTTTCATAATCCTTATAGTCGTATGGAGATATAGTATATTTCTCACTCGTCTCTAATTTTGTATCCGCAAGGCCTGCCAGCTCTTTAGTGGCAAATAAATTACCTTTAGGTCCCTTACCATCCTTTAGATAAGCTGTTCTTACTTTACTTTCATCATAATTATATGTGCCATTATCAAACAGACTCTGAAAGAGTATCTTATCGCTATCTATCAGCATTTTACCGTCTTCATTTTTTAGTATTCTATACTTTGTCGCATTGCCATCATATGAGCCATAATATAGGTAATTGCCGTCTGTTTCATTCCAGCCGCCGTCAACGACTTTGATTTTGCTTGCCCCTATATTTATCGATTTAAGTGCTGTACCCTCTGCATCTGCCGCATTCGCACCGGCCGGCATAAAAGCCGGTATACTCATAGCGACCGTAAGTGCAACAGCCAACAATGTCAAGCCTATGCTTTTTAGTTTTCCTCTTTGCATTTTACCTCTCCTCCATGATATTTTTTTATTTATAAAGACCTCTCAAAAGCTCAATTTCCTTTTTGTAGCCGTCAAGCTCGTTTGGCGTTTCGAGTATAAAAGGTATACCTTGCAATTTTTTATGATTTATGATTTTTGCAAATGTCTCAACCCCAAGATATCCATCGCCTATCTTTTCGTGTCTGTCCTTGTGCGCGGACAGCGGATTTTTCGAATCATTTAAGTGCATCGCCTTTAGATATTTTAGGCCTACTTTTTTATCAAACTCTTCAAGCACGCCATCCAAATCATTTTTTATGTCATAGCCTCCGTCACTGATGTGACAGCTGTCCAGACAAACTCCTATCTTGTCCTTTAGCTCAACGCCATCTATGATTTGCTTTAGCTCTTCAAATCTTGAGCCTATCTCGCTACCCTTTCCTGCCATGCTTTCGAGCAAGACCGTTGTCGTTTGCTCAGGCGTAAGGATATTGTTTAAAAGTTCACAAATAAGAGAAATTCCTTTCTCTACGCCCTGCCCCGTATGCGAGCCCGGGTGGAAGTTGTAATAGTTATCCGGTGTGTATTCCATTTTTTCGAGATCTTCTTTCATCGCTATATGTGCAAAATCTCTGACCTTTTGCGTCGCCGAACAAGGATTTAGTGTATATGGCGCATGTGCAACTAATTTGCCGAAGCCTCTGCCTTCTATTTTTTTATAAAAGCCTTTTATGTCCTCCGGATCTATCGCCTTTGATTTACCGCCTCTTGGATTTCGTGTAAAGAAAGCAAATGTGTTTGCTCCTATTGATATTGCCTGATCCGCCATATTTTCATAACCCTGTGCCGCCGATATATGGCACCCTAAATAGAGCATTTAGTCGCTCCTTTCCTTCTTTAAAAATACTACTTTGCTTCAAGATCCGATGCGCAGCAAGGGCACTTGATCGCATCTATGTGTATTTGCGATTTGCAATATGGACATTCCTTTGTCGTTGCAATCTCCTCTCCTGCCTGGGTATATCCTCGGAGACGATTTATCGCACGCACAACCAAAAATATCGAAAAAGCTATTATCAAAAATTGCACAACAGTTTGTATAAAGCTGCCATATGCGATAACGGATGTTGCCTCCTTCGCCTGCGCCAGCGTGTCATAGTGCTTGCCGTCTAAGGCTACAAATAAATTTGAGAAATCTATTTTGCCTGTTATAAGGCTGATTATCGGCATTATGATATCTTGTACTATCGAATTGACAATGCCGCTAAATGCCGATCCGACGACAACACCGACTGCCATGTCCATGACATTGCCACGCATAATAAATTGCTTAAATTCGTTGATAAATCCCTTCATTTATCTTCTCCCTTGATTTTCTCATAATAAACTTAAAGTGGAGCAATCGCCCCACTTTTGTAGTCATATACTTTATAAATACCTCATATAGAATTTGAGATCTACAGGATGGTATCCGACATCTGTCCATATAGTATGTGCATTCTCGTCTTCATAATTGCTGTGGAACTGTATCCTCTTGATGTTGTTGTCGAGTGCGTATTTTTCTACAAGCACAAGGCCCTCTTGACCGTATCCGTTACCTCTTTTTTCCTTGCGTATAAAGAAATCATCAACTGTCATCGCATCCCCGTTTGACCAAATGCTAAATATCGTACTCAAATTTGCAAATCCTACAACTTCGCCCTCTTCTTCAAATAGAAGCAAGTTTATAGAAGGCTCTGCAGCAAGTGCGGCATCAAATGCCTTTTCTAAATTGATTGTCCTATTTCCCTTTGCTTCAGTCCAAAAATCATAACCGCATAGAGTTTGATCCATAAACGCTTTGTTCATTTCTACCCAAATATCCTTGTCCTTGGGTGTGCACTTTCTCACTATCATCTTACTTTCTCCTTTTGTTTGTCCTTTTTTATTTTGTAAACCCTTATATAACTTCGTTGCGAATTTTTCGCACCGATAATGATCTATAAAATCATATTTTTTTATATGCCTCGTTAGCATATCTTATCATAATAAACTGTGCCAGCAATCCTGCTACTATTATTGCAACTGCAAGTATTTTTGCAATTATGGTAGGGAATACCGAAACTGTAGGCGTCAACATTATTGATGCTGCGGTCCCTATCAAGCCTATCTTTAGCACCTTGATCCTGTCTGTTGCCAATTTCTTTTCGCCTTTTTTTGCCAAGAGCTGGGCCATCGCTACTACCAACAAATAGTAAATCGCTAACATAGCAAGCTGCGAGATGTAATTCATAAACATCGCATATATATCGATAAAAGCCGTCGCTCCGATCCCGTTTTTATATTGCTTATACACAAATACAATGCTGAGTGCTTTTGCCGCGACGCCTACTATCGAGACAAAAAAACCCTTGCGTAGCTCTATGCGCTTGCCACTTGTCCGTAGCATACCATATAGCACTGCCAACCACGCCAGTAAGCTGATTGCAGCATTTGCCCAAAGCAAGGCCGATATATGTGTAAACTGATCTACGATGCTAGTAAGCGCCGTCATCACCGCCATAAGCGCAAGCCCCGCCAATATATATTTTAGCCCGTCTATGCTACCATTTGTCGTGACTTTTGTTTTTTTGCTCGGCTGACTCTTCGCCTTAGCAGTCGTTTTCTTAGCCGGTTGTGCCATTTTTACCTCCAAAATCAGTACTCCTATTATCACACAAAAAAAACCTTTTTTCAATACTATTGACAGATTTTAAATTTTGTTGTATCGTCAATAGGCGATAAACAATTTTATCGCAACTATTCAAAAATCCCGCCGAGAGTATTACTCTCAGCGCTACTTTAATTCACAGAAAGGAAACTGCTATGCGCATAAGAAAAGACAAAGGTTTGACACAGGAAGACGAGATCCTCCTTTTAGCGAAGGTTTCGGACGCTTTGGCGCATCCCTTGCGAATAAAAATTTTTCAATTTATAATGCAAAACAATGCTACGATGACACCTGTTTGTAACAAAGATATCGTTGCAAGCTTTGACTACGCACAGGCAACTATTTCGCAGCACCTAAAAACTCTCACATCATCCGGCCTTATCGATGTAAAGAAAAAAGAACAGTTTTCTTACTACTTTGTAAATGTCGGTATGCACGCAAAGTATGTGGATGTAGTCAGCAAATTTATAAGACAAGGGCTATAATATAGCCTTTTTCTTTCCTTTTTCTTTACCGATAAAACTTATCCTGCAAGCACCTCAAAAAGCTCCCCTGCAAAATTGCAGGAGAGCTTTTCCCTCAAGCTTATTTTCCAAAATATCTTTTTAAAAGACCTGCAAATGCTCTGCCATGTCTTGCCTCATCCTTTGCCATCTCATGAACTGTATCGTGGATAGCATCAAGATTTAACTGCTTAGCCTTTGTCGCAAGAGCTTTTTTGCCCTCGCAAGCACCTGCTTCCGCATCTACTCTCATCTGTAGGTTCTTTTCTGTAGAGTCAGTTACGACATCTCCGAGAAGCTCTGCAAACTTCGCTGCGTGTTCTGCTTCCTCATAGGCAGCCTTTTCCCAGTAAAGTCCGATTTCCGGATAACCTTCTCTGTGAGCAACCCTTGCCATCGCAAGATACATACCTACTTCTGTACATTCTCCCATAAAATTGTCGTTAAGCCCCTGCACGATTTCAGGGTCTACGCCCTTTGCTACGCCTACAACATGTTCGTCTGCCCATGTTACTGTGCCACCTTCAACTTTTTTGAATTTTTCTGCCGGTACACCGCACTGCGGACACTTTTCCGGTGGAGTATCTCCCTCATGTGTGTAACCGCATACTGTACAAACCCATTTCATATCATTTACCTCCTAATCGTTTGCTTAGTATTTGCTTTCTTAATAGTACATTATACTGTGGGACTTGCGTTTGTCAACGCTTCTCTCTACCTTTTCCGAATGCTCGCAAATTGTCTCTTTTGATTACATATCAATAGAAAAAAGTGTTATTTTTACTGTTTTTGTGGTAATATTTTTTATATATAAATTTAAAGTAAAACAATCGGAGGTAATAAAAATGGAAGATAAAATCAAGGAAGTACTCGATCAAATAAGACCTATATTGCAAAGAGACGGAGGCGACCTTGAATTTGTGGAATACACAGATGATAAGATCGTTCGCGTAAGGCTTCAAGGTGCTTGTGCGGGCTGTATGGGTGCTCAGATGACACTAAAGGGTATCGTCGAGAACATATTAAAGGAAGCATATCCTGACGATATCGCATCTGTTGAAGCAGTATAAATCGGAGGATAACTCGTGGAAAATATCAAAGCTATATATAAATGTATAGAAGCTAATAAGGACGATATGATAAAAACCCTGACGGAGCTTCTAAATATAAATAGCGAGGCTTCAGAGCCTAAGACTGATGCTCCATTTGGTAAAGGCGTTTCGGACGCCTTTCTTTATACGCTCAATAAAGCAGAGCAAGACGGCTTTATCACAAAAAATGTAGATAATTTCGGCGGTCATATACAGCTTGCTGCTACCGGCGATTTTGACGGAGAGACTATGGGCATCCTTGGGCACCTTGATGTAGTGCCCGCAGGCGACGGCTGGGAAACAGACCCTTACACCGCAACGATAAAGGACGGACTTATCTATGCCCGCGGGGCAGAGGACGACAAAGGTCCTACAATAGCGGCTTATTTTGCTATGAAAGCTATCAAAGACGCCGGTATCAAGCTAAACAAAAATGTCAGGCTGATACTCGGTCTCGATGAGGAAACCGATTGGCGTGGTATGGATTATTATCTCGAAAAAGAGCAGGCCCCTGATTTTGGCTTTACTCCTGATGCGGATTTCCCACTCGTATATGCCGAAAAAGGAATCCTCACCTTTGACCTCGCTCAAAAATTTACAAAGACACAAAATACAGGACTTGAGCTAAAGACCTTTGTCGGAGGCAAAGCTGCCAATATGGTTGCCGACTCTGCGAGAATGGTCGTTTTTTCAAGACAAGGCGGATATGAAGACATAAAGCAAATGGTCGCCGACTATAGACAGGAAACAGGGCAAAAGATAAATTGCAAGGGCGTCGGCAAAAGCTTTGAAATCACAGCCGAGGGCAATCCTTCTCATGGTGCGCAGCCACAAAATGGTATAAATGCCATTTCTATACTTATGGATTTTGCTAAAAATCTTGAGTTTGATAATGATAGCGTCAATGATTTCATTTCTTTTTATAACGAATGTATCGGCTTTGAGCTTGACGGCACAAAGCTTGGGATCGGCTTTGAAGATGAGCTTTCGGGAGGTACGGTCGTAAATATAGGTATGCTCGAACTCGATAAAAAATCCGCAAGGCTTACCGTCAATGTCAGATTTCCTGTTTCATATGATGACGAAGTATTATACAAAAGTCTTTCGGATGCACTTTCCGGCTACAATATCGGCATCGTAAAGAGGAAATATCAACCGCCTCTTTTTGTCGAAAAGGAAAGTCATCTCGCACAAACTCTTTTGTGCGCCTATCAAGCCGTGACCGGCGATATGGATTCAGAGCCGTTTATAATCGGTGGCGGCACATATGCAAGAGCGATGAAAAACTTTGTTGCTTTTGGTGCTAAATTCCCAAATGAAGAAGAAAAAGCACATCAAAAAAACGAGTGTTTTTCAATAGAAAACCTCATCAAATGCACACAAATATATGCACGTGCAATTTATATGCTTTGCACACAAAAAAATGCTTGAAAATTTATTTTTTCAGAGTACAATATTGTACGTGGATAAATTCTTTTTGTGTGTTTTGTAACTCAAATAGAGCCAAAAAATGAAACAAATAAGGGAGGTATATTCTTTTGGATCAGTCACAAATTATTTCTATTGTAGTCTTTCTCGCTGTAATAGCACTTATCGTTTGGAATAAAATCCACGAAGCTGTTATAGCCGTTGCAGGCTCAGTAGCTCTATTGCTATTGCACATCCTCGATGTAGAAACGGCGGCAAGTTATATAGACTACAACACTATCGGCGTACTTGTCGGTATGATGTTGCTTGTTAATGTAATAAAGCATTCGGGTATGTTTGAATATATCGCAATCAAAACTGCGAAAATTGCGAAAGGTGACCCTTGGAGGATTATGATGATGTTTATCATCGTTACAGCTGTTTTATCCGGATTTTTGGATAACGTAACAACTGTACTTCTCATAGGACCTATGACGATTTCTATCACTCGTATGCTCGGTCTAAACCCTGTACCATTTTTGCTATCTCAGATATTAGCATCTAATATGGGTGGTACAGCAACTCTTATCGGTGACCCACCAAATATCATGATAGGTAGCCAAGCAGGTCTGTCATTTATGGACTTTATCGTAAATGCCGCACCGGCAATCGTTATCATTATGATAGTATTTATCCTTGGACTAAAGGTTATCTATGGCAAAAAGATGCATGTTGAGGACTCCGCAATACAGCGAATAATGCTTCTCGACGAAACAAAAGCCATAGAAGATCCTGCTCTTATGAAAAAGAGCATCGTTATGATTTGCCTCGTAGTGCTCGGATTTATATTCCATTCACAGTTAAATGTCGAATCAAGCGTAGTTGCTCTTACAGCTGCCGCAATTATGATGATTATCGGAAAGCAAAAAGCCGAGGATATCATTGCGGACGTAGAGTGGACTTCGATCATATTCTTTACAGCATTATTTATAGTTGTTGGCGGACTTGTTGAAACAGGCGTTGTAGGCAAACTTGCAAATGTAATAATCAGTGCAACTTCAGACAGACCTATAATGACAATGCTCATCATACTTTGGGCTTCCGCACTTTTGTCAACTATACTCAACAATATACCGTTCGTTGCCGCACTTATACCTCTTGTAATAGATATGGGACAAAGCGGTATGGATGTATTCCCACTCTGGTGGGCAATCTCACTTGGTGCTTGCCTCGGCGGTAATGGTACTCTTGTCGGAGCTTCGGCAAATATCGTACTTGCCAATATCAGTGCAAAGCACGGATATCCGATTTCGTTTGCGAGATTCTTTAAATTTGGATTTCCGGCAATGCTTATGTCGATAGTAATTTCAACAATATATCTCGTAGTCAGATACGGTATATTCTATTACTAAGCGTAGCACTTGTGAAACAAAATAATATATAACAATATAGCGATACATAAAATCAACTTTAAAAGGCTCATTGCAATATGCAACGAGCCTTTTTTGTTTTTCTGTAATTACCCTTATAAAGAAAAGTTATATCTATACTCTCTTTCATTTGGCTTGCTTCCATAATCGATAAATATCAGCTTTGCACTTTCGGGTATCACTTCCGAAACAACGTCTGCCCACTCAACAATGCACACGCCGTCTCCAAAAAAATACTCCTCATATCCGAGCTCATACATTTCCTGTGCATCTGCAAGTCTATATACATCAAAATGATAAAGCGGTAGCCTCCCGCTTTTATATTCCTGCACAATCGTAAAGGTCGGGCTTGTGATTTCTTCCTTTATCCCAAGCTCCTTTGCTATATATTTTGTAAGCGTTGTCTTTCCTGTCCCAAGATCTCCGACAAGTGCGATGATGTCGCCTGCCACAAGTACGCCTGCAAGCTTTTTTGCAAATGCTTCTGTATCTGCTTCATTTTTTATGATGCGGCTTTCCATCTGATTTTCATTCCCTTCTTTGCAATATGATGCCCATTGCAACCAGAGCTGTAACAAATCCTATTTACTTAAATGTAACATTGTATTTTTCGATAAGCTTCATCGGTTTATAACTAAGCTTTGATTTGCGCAAACCGGGAAGTCCCATATCCTCTTCTCTGTTTACATATTTTATCTCAAGAGGCAAATGCTTACAAAACTCCATATTTATTATCTGATACAGCCCACGGTAATTGATATTTGCCTTTTCGATATGCACCCCTACCGTATTTTTGTTTATCACGCCACCTACGCTAAGCGCCTCAAGCTTGCCATTTATATATATCGAACCCGCAAGATATTTTGCTTCTTCTATGTGATTAAAAACATCCCGCATAGCCTTTTCTTCCATCTCAAGGAGCTGTCTTTCGTGTGGCGGAATATCCTTTCGTGCATTAAACTCTGCGATAAACTCCATAGCATCATCCGCCATATCGCTTGTCAAAGGTCTGTACTCATACTCATAATTTTTTAAAAAATAGTTCATATGATTTTTCTTTTTATGAAGATCTCTGCCTTTGAGCTCTATCATATTTTCCTTTTTATAAAGGTAATCAAAATTGTCTCTGTCTGCTTCTATCTTTAGCTCTCCCGGGAAAGCCCTCTGTAGCTCCTCTGTGAGTGCAAATGGCACAAGTCCCATTAAAAACGGATATCCTGCATCCTCGACCTTTTCTTTTGCCAAAAGTACAGCTTCCCGTAGCTTTGCAGGCTCATACTTCCCGTTGCTTGTGAGTGGCACGCTGGCAAAAGGAAATATTATTCCTTCCTCTAACTCAAGGTAGTTCATACCGCACAGGCAAACGTATTCTCCGAATTTTTGCCAAGAAAAATCATTTATATCCCGCCACATATAAAGAGAGGAAAACGATAGCCCCGACGTGCCATATCTGTATCCTCTCAAATATTTTTGTAGCTCTTCCCTGTTTTCTATGCTTATATCATTATCAAAAATCGCCATTTTATTTTGTTATTTGCTCCTTTGCTTTCTTTCTTTATTCACTCTTAAAGTATTTCATATTCTTGGAATGCCTTCTTTACCTCTTCCTCCGGTAAGTAACCTGCTGTAAGGTCATATGTGAGCGGTGTTATCGTCGCATAATTTTTATCTGCCATAAGCACATCCGCCGGCAAATCAACATCATTTATGACATCAAATGAGATCGGTTTGCCACCATAATAAATTTGTATCCGCCCATCGTCACAATATATAGGATTGAACCAGTTCTCATAATCTCTGATCCCAAGCTTTGTCAGCTTTAGGCCCTTTATCCTGCTCTTTGGAATATCAGGAACATTTATGTTGAGGAGATACTCTTGCCTTCGCTCAAATATACCTTCCTTAAATGCCCTTGCCACCCTTTGCGCAAGCTCGCACGCATAAGTAAAGCTCTTTGGCTCATGACTTTGGACTGACATCGCAACAGAAAATACGCCATTTACAAGCCCCTCTCTGGCAGCTCCGACTGTGCCGCTATAAAGAGTATCTGTGCCAAGGTTGCCTCCATGATTTATGCCGGAAAAGACAGCGTCGATTGCTATTCCTTGTCTATCTAACAGCTGCAGGCCCATTTTTACGCAGTCCGCAGGTGTGCCCGTAAACGCATACGCCTTAGTAGCCCCTTTAACCTCATCTTCGACAAACCAAAGCTTCTCATGCATTGTGATGCTGTGACTTGCTCCGCTTCTCTGCGAATCCGGTGCGATAACATAAACCTCTGCCTCTTTTGAAAGCGCCGCAACCAGCTTATTTATCCCCTTTGCTCTTATCCCGTCATCGTTTGATACCAGTATTTTCATATTTACCTCTTATCTTCGATCTAAACTGTACGCTTGCTACACACTTGCTATATACATTTGCTATACGCTTGCTTTAACACCTTACCTATTGCCTCATGAATGACAAGGTCAGCCTTTTTATCAAATTGCGTTGCATCCTTATTTATCAAAACCAAGTGCTTACCTCTAAAGTAGTTCAAAAATCCCGCTGCCGGATAAACGACAAGAGATGTGCCACCAACAATCAAGGTATCCGCTCCTGCTATGGCATTTACAGCTCCGATGATTTGACTTTCGTCTAAGGCTTCCTCATATAAAACCACATCCGGCTTAACTATGCCTCCGCACACATCGCATCTTGGCACCTCATCCTCGCAATTTGCATCGTCGAGTACATAGTCTAATCCAAAATGCTTGCCACAATCCATACATGTATTTCTCTGTACCGAACCGTGAAGCTCAAATACTGTTTTGCTACCCGCCTTTTGGTGAAGCCCGTCCACATTTTGTGTAATAACCGCTTTTAGCTTACCTTCTTTTTCTAACTTTGCAAGAGCAATGTGCGCATCATTTGGTTTTGCATCTTTAAATACTAGGTTATGCTTATAGTAATCAAAAAACTTGCTTGTCTCCTGCATAAAAAATGTATGCGAAAGCATATGCTCCGGCGAAACTCCATACACCTTTTGCGCATTGTATAAGCCTGTTTCCGACCTAAAATCCGGTATGTTGCTTTCCGTAGAAACTCCTGCTCCGCCAAAAAATACTATATTTTCGCTATTTTTTATTATCTCTGCTAATTTGTCTATCTTTTCTTTTGTTGTAATTTCTGCCATAGTTACACCATCTTTCGCTTCTTACTTTTTGCTTATGTCATACGCAAACTGACTTCGCATCGGAGTTTTATACAGTGCGTATGCCATAACTGTAGCAAGCACAACGCCTGTTACAAATTGCACGATATTCATCGGTACAGATGCAAGTGGCGCCACGAAGTTACCTACCATAAAGCCTTCCGCAATATAGTATCCGAGCACCATGAAAAAGCCCGCAAGCACCATACTTACTATTTCCATAATCTTAAATTTTATGCCCTCATAGCCACGCTTCACCGCAAAATCTATAAAAAGTCCCATCACTACAGCCATAAGTCCCTTTACCACAAATGTCACAGGTATGTACTGCACATAGCCCGCAAACATATCAGCCATTGCCGATCCGACACCTGCCGCAACTGCTCCCCATTTCCAGCCGAGCAAAAGCACAGAGAAAAATATCATACAATCTCCAAGATGTACATATCCCTGCGTTGCCGGCACGGGCACTCGTATTACCATAGTCATAACGATGACCATACACATCATCATCGCTGTTAAAACCATCTTTGAAACCATTTTATTTCTCATTTTCTTACCTTCTCCCTCTACTTTATATCAAGTATCAATCGGACTGCGCCTTCCGCTGCCACAGGTACAACTATTGGCAATCCCACAAGTATACTTGCTAAATATATTGCAATCTTAAGCCCTGCAAAAATACCTGTCCTCGCCTTGCAGCTTGCAGTCGTCACCCTTGCTTTCTCTTTTATATCTATTACCGCAAGCGAATCGTCTTTCATAACGGCGAATGCGAAGCTCTGCGGCAATCTATAGCTGTCATATATCGTTGTTTTAATTGATATAATATCCGGTTTTTCTTCTATTTTTGAACTTTCATGTGAATTTTTTACTAAAAATATATTGTCATTTTTCTTTTTATCCGATGAAATGTCTTCATATATATTTTCGTCATTTTCTATGCCGTCTAAAAGCGCATATTTTTTAATTCCTGCCGCCGACCACAGCTTATAAAGCTCTTCCTCTTTTTCCTTTGGTATATATTTTAGAGCTATATATCCTAAATATTTTTGGTCATATGCTACATGGACAAATGTATATTCGTCCGACTGTTCAGTGCCCCTTATATTTAGCATCTTCATCAGTTTTTCGTTTCCGACGCATATAAAATGCCCTGCGAGATAACCGCTAAAGCCTTTTCCTTTTATATTTTCAAAGGATGTAACAAGATTTTTCTTGATTGGCTGAGGATCCCTGATACCCTCATACTGCACCACCTCTAAAAATCCCTTTACTATCTCCTCACTCGTCGGATCATCCGCAAAGGCACTTATATGTGCGGCATATGTGAGGATTTCTTCTTTAGTGCAATCTATGTTTTTTATATGTGTAAGCGTATATCTGCCACGATCAAATTGAGATCTGTTCTCTGCAATAACTCTATCCGCCCTACTTGCCTTATATATTTTATCTGCCGTATCTGCTATTATGCCCCTTTTATACAACTTCCAAACAGTTTTTGCCATTTTGCTTTGTATCATATTTGAAAGAGCACTAAACGAAGCTCCCGCAAGGACTATCGAGGCTATACAAACCCATTTGGAAAGCTCGTCACCTGCTATATATGGTACTGCAAATGCTATAAAAATTGCAACAATTGCAAGTAGCACGCTTGCCACCTTCGAGTATTTAACAATACGCCTTTGCAAAGTGCTTTCGCTTTTTACCGCATCTGTCATCTTTGCGCAAAGCAAGTATATCGAAGTATCCTCAAAGTCCCTTACAGCCTCAAGCTGCAATGTCTCTCCGAGATTTATACCACCACCGAGCACAAACTCACCTTTGCCCGCCTTTGCAATTGTCTTTTCACCGCAAATTGCCGTTATATCAAGGTGCGAGGCGCCAACAAAAACTCTGCTGTCTGTCGGCACTACTTCCTTATTTCTTACTATCAGGATGTCGCCTTTTTTTATCTCATTTGAGGGAACCTCTTTTTCTTTACCTCCCGCAAAAACTGTTGCGGTAGCCGGAAGCAAGTCTTTAATATCTGTCGTCACCTTGTCTGCTGTTTTTTCCACATGTTCAAATATCATTGCGAAAATTTCAAATATTATGATTGTAAGCGTTGCATATGACAAGTTACCAAAAACAGCCGTACCTACCGTCGCCAAAAATATCAAAAGCGGTGCACTTAAAATTTCTCCCTTGAGGATATTTACCACTATTTCATATATGATACTTATCGACATGAGCAGTATCGCTATGACAAGTGCTATAAAAGCAGTCCTTTTTGCGATCGGCGCAAAGGTCGCAAATATTACAAGAGCAAGCGCACATATTATTTGTACTCCTCGCAAGATTATTATGATTTTACTATTTCCTTTTTTCAAAACAAACCCCTTATTAATTTTCGTCAAAATCAATATCTACAAGCATAACCTCACTGTCTGTGCCTATGCGCATAGGCGGTCCCCAAACTCCTACACCCTCTGTAACAAGGCTATACATATTACCTACCTTAAGAAGTCCTCTTGGATTTTCGCTGGTCATATCGGTAAGGATCGTGCCCGGAAAAATCTGTCCGCCGTGAGTATGCCCCGAAATCGTCACGTCCACACCGGCTGCCGCCACTTCCTCAAGTTCTATCGGCTCATGCTCAACAAGTATGATCGGCTTTGTCTTATCGATATCGGCTGTAAGCTCGCTTGCTGTTGCCGTAGTCTCCCCGAGCTTTTCTGACATACGAGGGTCCTTTCGTGCAACTAAATAAAATTGCTCGTTTATAAGGACGCTTTCGTCCTCAAGCATTTTGACATTTGCTTTTTGCATAAATGCTTCAAATCGCTCATCTCTTTTGTATTCTTCTTTGCCCATCGTAAAGCCCGCAAGCAACGACTCCGCAATATCGTGATTGCCCCAGCAACCATATACTCCATATTTGCTCTTTATCTCGGCAATGCGATTTGCTATTTTGTCCGGATCCTTTACTGCATCATAATCGTTGTCAAAAATATCTCCTGCGATTATTACGATATCCGGATTTGTCTCATTTATCCTTTCGACCATTTTATCGATATGCTCATATTCGATACTATATCCGATATGTATGTCCGAAACAACCGCAATTCTCAAAGAATCCTCTGCTATATTTGCCTCATCATCCTCTGTGCTGCTTTTAGCAGACAGTGCCTTTTGGACCTCTATCCCATATTCGTTTATTTTTATATCTTTTGCATGATATATAGCATATGACGAAATCGCGGCAACGATAAGCACAACGCACAAAAATCCGCACTTATACCTTTTGTTGTTTGGATGATCTTCCTTCCAAACAGTTTTATTCAGCACAAGCCTCAATATGTCTGCGATAACTGTTATTGCAAGCCCAATCAGCAAAAATCCCAGCCAATAGTTACTTATCTGCTTAAATGCCCTATGAAAAGGCTCTGCCTTAATAAAAAATCCGAGGAGCGGTGAAAGCATAAAAAATAAATAAATGATGACGCTTACGCTTACCACTATCGGATGCCTTAGCTTTTCGTGTACTGCTGTAAAGAATTTTAGAATTCTTATAAACAGATATATATTTAGCACCACATAGACGGGCGTCAACAATATCGCTCCCACGCAAGTTCTCCTTTTTGTTTTATTGTCATAAATTAAAGCCTCTTTTTCCCTTATTTATATTATATCATAAACAAAAATCTTTTTTCCATCTCGGTGACAAAATATTTATCCGCTTTTTGGTGTTACTACACAATAATTTCGTTGAATTTTTGTTGTTTTGTTGGTATAATTAATCTAACGATTAAATTACACTCTTGTCATTATCCTTTTAAAGTTTTTTAAAGGCGTATAATATATTTTAAACAAAAAGGATAAATATCTTTTAAGGAGGTAAATGGAATTATGAAAAAACTGATGACAGGAAACGAAGCAATTGCCAGAGGTGCTTATGAAGCAGGCGTGCGTTTCGCATCTGCTTATCCGGGCACTCCAAGTACAGAAATCTTGGAAAACATCGCTACCTATGACGAAATAGATGCTTCTTGGGCTCCAAACGAAAAGGTTGCCTTAGAAAGCGTTATAGGCGCGGGCTTCGCAGGAGCAAGATCACTTGCAACAATGAAACACGTGGGCGTGAACGTAGCGGCAGACCCACTGTTCACTTGGGGATATACAGGCGTAAATGCAGGCGGTGTTATCCTAACTGCAGACGAGCCTGGTATGTTTTCTTCACAAAACGAGCAGGACAACAGAAATTATGCAAAGTCTGCAAAGATCGGTATGTTTGAGCCTGCAGACAGCCAGGAATGTATCGACATGCTAAAAGAAGCTTATGAAGTAAGCGAAAAGTACGATACTCCTGTTATGGTAAGAATGACAACTCGTGTATGTCACTCAAAATCTGTTGTAGATCTAAAGGATAGAAACGAAGTTCCTCTTAAAGAGTGGACAAAATCCCCTCAGAAATATGTAACTTTACCTGCGCACGCAAGAGTGCTTAGAGTAAAAGTGCAGGAAAGACTTGATAATCTTGCAAAATACTCAGAAACAACTCCATTTAACAAAGTTGAAATGGGAGATACTAAGATCGGCTTTATCGCATCAGGTATGTGCTACTACTATGCAAAAGAAGCTTACGGTGACAAAGCATCTTATCTAAAGCTTGGATTTACAAATCCAATGCCTGACAATATGATCAAAGACTTTTGTGCTAAGGTTGACAAGGTTTACATCCTCGAAGAAAATGATCCTTTCATCGAAGAGCATGTAAAATCACTTGGCGTTGACTGCATAGGCAAGGATATCTTCCCAAGATGGGGCGAAATGACTTCTGATGTTATAAAAGAAGCTATCACAGGCGAAAAAGCAAAGCTTATCGACTTTGATAAGAGCAAACTTATCGCTCGTGCTCCAAGCTTCTGTGCCGGCTGTCCTCACAGAGGATTTTTCTACAGACTCGGCAAGAGAAAAGATATCATGATCAGTGGAGATATCGGATGCTACACACTTGCGGCTACAGGTCCTTACTTCGCTATGGATTCTTGTATCTGTATGGGAGGCAGCATCAGCGTAGGTCACGGTGCACAAAAAGCCTTCAATATGGGCGATACAGGCAGAAGAGTTGTAACTGTTTTGGGTGACTCTACTTTCTTCCATACAGGTATCAACTCACTTGTAAATACTATTTATAACAACAGCAATACTATAAATGTTATCTTGGACAACAGGATCACAGGTATGACAGGTCACCAGCAAAATCCAGGTTCCGGATTTAACGCAAAAGGCGAACCTGCAAATATGATAGATATCGAAACTCTTGTAAAGGCTATCGGTATCAAGCATGTATTCGTTATAAATCCTAACGATCTTGATGCTGTAGATGAGGCTCTTGATAAGGCACTTGCTATCAAGGATGAGCCTTCTGTAATCATTACAAGATGGCCTTGCGTACTCAAGAAGTTCTCACAGGCTGACCTTGATGAATTCGAAAATCTATTTGCAACTAAAAACTATGTAGATCACGATAAATGTATCGGATGTAAGGCTTGTCTAAACGCAGGATGTCCTGCTATGACATTTGATAAAGTAAATAAAAAGGTAAACATCGACCGTGCTACCTGCGTAGGTTGCGATGTCTGTGCACAGGTTTGCCCGGTAAATGCAATTGCAAAGGAGGGTAAATAACATGACTAAGAGTATATTATTGGTTGGTGTCGGTGGACAGGGAACAATCCTTGCCAGCAAAATATTGACCCTCGGACTCATGGAGGCCGGATATGATGTAAAGATGAGTGAGATTCACGGTATGTCACAGCGTGGCGGTAGTGTAACTTCTCAGATTCGTTACGGAGACAAAGTATTTTCTCCTGTTATCGAAAAAGGCTCTGCAGATATTATCGTTTCTTTCGAAAAGATGGAAGCGCTCAGAGCTCTTGATTACCTAAAGGAAGGCGGCAAGCTTGTTATAAACGACGAGCAGATCGATTCGATGTCTGTAATCACAGGCAAAGAAGAATATCCTGATGATGTTCTTGAAGAAATCGAAAAGCACGCACAGGCTACAGTTCTAAATGCGACAACACTTGCAGAGGAACTTGGCAATGTCAAAGCTGCAAATATTATTCTTCTTGGTACTATTATCAAGGCTATGGGACTTGAGGATATCAATTGGGAGAGCATCCTAAAAGACAACATCAAGCCTAAATTCCTTGATTTAAATCTAAAAGCTATAAAAGTAGGCATGGATGCTATATAAAAACGGAGGAATTATATGACTTACAAACTTCTTATTATCAACCCGGGTTCAACAAGTACGAAGCTTGCTATATACGATGACGATAAGCAGGTTATACAAGAAAATATCGTGCATGAAGCAGATGATCTAAAACAATATGCAACTATTTTCGATCAACTTCCTTTTCGTCATAAGGTTGTAGAAGAATTCTTAAAGAAAAACAATATTGAGCTTTCTTCTCTATCTGCAGTAATGGGCAGAGGCGGACTTGTCAGAAAAGGGCTGACAGCAGGTGGCTACAAGGTAGACGATGTTTTGTTTAAAGCTCTTGGCAGCGAAAGATACACTTCACCGCACGCTTCGGCTCTCGGCGGACTTTTAGCAAAAACTATCGCTGACGAAGCAGGTGTAGATGCTTATATCTACGATGCCGTAACAGGCGTTGAGCTACCGGATATGGCTAAGATTACAGGTATCCCTGAAATCGAGCGCATGGGCACTGCTCACCTTTTAAACGGTCACGCTATGGCAGAAAAATATGCAGAGAAATCAGGCAAAAAATATACAGACCTAAATGCTGTTATCGCTCACATCGGTGGCGGTATCTCAGTATGCGCATACTCAAAGGGCAAGGTTGTTGATTGCCTCGGAGATGACGAAGGATCTATTTGCCCTGAACGCTCAGGCACAGTACCTCTACTTCCTTTTATAGAGCTTTGCTTCTCAGGCAAATATACTAAAGAGGATGTTAAAAAGAAGGTAAGAGGGCAAGGCGGACTATATGCACACCTTGGCACATCTGACTGCCGCAAGGTAGAGGAGATGATAGATGCAGGCGATGAAAAGGCAAAGCTGTTATATGATGTTTTGGCTCTTCATCTCGGAAAGAGCATCGGTCGTATGAGTGCAGCTTTGAAAGGTGATGTGGATGTAATCATCCTCACAGGTGGCGTTGCTTATTCGAAATCACTCACAGACAAAATCAAAGAATATATTAGTTTTATTGCACCTGTTGAAGTTATGCCGGGCGAGAGCGAAATGGATGCCCTTGCACTTGGCGCTATAAGGATCCTTGATGGTAAAGAAGTAGCCAAAGACTACGTTTTACCGACAGATCTGTAATTGATAGAAATACATAATTAAGTGGGCTTTACAAATGGAGGTTTAGATGAAAGACATCTTAGAGAATATGCTAAAAAATAAAAATAATTTCGTATTTGTCGGCGAGGCAGGCTGTGGCAAAAGCGAACTTGCAATAAACTTTGCAGTACAGTTTGCAAAGCTTACCGACAAACCGATACATTTCTTTGATCTCGATCAGACTAAACCTCTGTTTCGCTCACGAGATGTAGAAAACCTTTTAGAAGAAAGTGGTATTATTGTCCACTATCAAGAACAAATTTTTGATGCCCCTACGGTTCCCGGTGGTGTAAAAGAGCAACTTTTAAACGATGAATCTATCACCATACTTGATGTCGGTGGAGATCACATCGGCGCTCGCATCATCGGAGCCTTTGAGGCTCTTTTAAATAAGGACAATTGTCAAAACTTTTTTGTAATAAATGCTTACCGTCCATGGTCAAAGGATCTTATTTCTATCGACGGTACAATGGCAAGAGTGCTTGGTATAGCACATATCCAAGTCGAAAACATCTCCATTGTGAGCAATCCAAATCTCGGTGTTGATACAAAAGCAGACGAAATTGTCGACGGTCATAAAAAGCTCGAAGATATGCTTAATGACTATTTTAAAATTGATTATCTTTGTGCGCTCGAAGCTCTTTGCCAAGATGTCGCACTTCAGATAAAAACCCCTTTAATTCCGATCAAACTGTTTCTCACCTACGAGTGGCTACAGTAATAAATGTCAAACTAGGAGGTAATGTAATGGCAAAAGGGAAAGTTGAGATTAGGGCAGAGAGCTGCAAAAGCTGTGGCTACTGTGTAAAATTTTGCCCAAAAAATGTACTCGCCATAGGCGATAAAGTTAATTCTAAAGGCTACTTATATGTGACAGCTGCAAACGCTGACGACTGTATCGGTTGTGCGGCATGTGGCGTTGTATGTCCTGACGCAGCTATCGAAGTTTACAGGGAGGGTTAAAAATGGCAAGAATATTTATGAAGGGTACCGAAGCTATAGCTGAAGCAGCTACAAGAGCAGGCTGTAGATTTTTCGCGGGCTACCCTATCACACCACAAAATGAAATTCCTGAATATTTCGCAAGAAGAATGCATGATCCTGAGGTAAACGGCGTATTTGTACAGGGCGAAAGTGAAGTTGCTTCTGTAAATATGCTTTATGGTGCAATCCAGACAGGTACAAGAGCAATGAGTTCTTCTTCAAGTGTAGGTATCAGCTTGTACTCAGAGGGTGTTTCTTACTGCGCTGCAGCTCGTCTGCCAATCGTTTATGTAAATGTCGGCAGAGGAGGTCCTGGTATCGGAGCTATCCAGCCTGGTCAGCAGGATTATTTGCAGGCAACTAAAGCTTCCGGTAACGGCGGCTTCCAGATGATCGTTTTATCACCATCTTCTGTACAGGAAGCAATCGATTTGACTTACGAGGCATTTGACCTTGCAGAAAGAGACAGCAACCCTGTTCTTATCCTCACTGACGGTGTAATGGGTACTATGATGGAGCCTGTTACATTCCCACCAATGAAGAGTGCAGAGGAAGTTGCTAAGCTAAAGGCTGCAAGAAGATCAAGATGTGCCGTTGGACATACTCCGGAAGAGCAAGTTAGAATCCTTCCCGGTGGCGTAGGCGCAAGCTTTGAAGCAGAAAACCAGAAGGCTGCTGATCTTTACGAATCATGGAGAGATAAGGATGTAAGAGTAGAAGAATACATGCTTGATGATGCAGAAATCGTACTTACCGCTTATGGTATCTCAGGTCGTATTGCAAAAGTTGCAGTAAAGGATTTGAGAGCTGAAGGCATCAAAGCAGGAATGATTAGACCTATAACTCTAAATCCATTCCCTTATAAATCTTTTGAAAATCTTGACTTCAACCGTGTAAAGGGCATCCTGGATATCGAGATGTCGATTCCTGCACAGATGCGTTGGGATGTTGATCATGCTGTACACGGCAGATGTCATATTGAAGAATGTCTAAAATCCGGTGGAGAAATCATGACAAGAGAAAAGGTTATGACTCATGCCAGGAAATTGGCTAAGGAGGTATTATAATGGAAAAAGTTTATAAAAGAACCATTGGTATCAAGCCGGATGCCGTTTCAGGTTTTTGTCCGGGTTGTATGCATGGAACAATACATAAATTGGTTGGAGAAGTTGTAGAAGAACTCGGTATGCTTGACAAGCTCGTTAGATGCGAGGGCGTTGGTTGCTGCGGACTTGGTCAGCTTTATGTATCTCACGACCTAAACATCTCAGCTCACGGAAGAGCTTGCGCTGTTGCTACAGGTCTAAAGAGATCTAATCCCGAATCACTTGTTTACACTTATCAAGGCGACGGAGACCTTGCTTCTATCGGTCTTGCAGAAACTATGTCTGCGGCAAACAGAGGTGAAAATATCACTGTTATATTCGTAAACAACGGTATATATGGTATGACAGGCGGTCAGATGGCTCCTACAACTCTTATAGGAATGAAAGCAACTACTGCTCCATTTGGCAGAAATGTTGAAGAACACGGATATCCAATTCACATGTGCGAAGTTTTAAATCAGCTAAAGGCACCTGTATATTTGGAAAGAACTTCATGTAATAATCCTGCGAACACTCGTAAGACAAAGGCTGCTATCAAGAAGGCTTTTGAAGCACAGATTGCAGGAAAGGGATTCTCAATGGTTGAGATCGTAACTTCATGTCCAACTAACTGGGGACTAAGCGAGCTCAAAGCACTTGACTTCCTAGAAGAAAAAATGTTTGCTGAATTCCCTCTGGGAGTTTTCAGAGATAATACAGGGGAGGAGTAGAAGATGGAAAGAAATCTAATCGTTGCCGGATTTGGCGGACAAGGTGTTATGATGCTGGGAACTCTTCTCGCTCAAGCAACTTGTGAATCTACAGATAAGCATGTTACATATTTCCCTTCATACGGTGCAGAAATGCGTGGAGGTACTGCAAACTGTTATGTAGTAATCTCTGATGACGAAATCGGCGCACCTATTATGGAAGAGGTTGAAGACCTAATCGTTATGAACGACCCTTCCTTAGTAAGATTTAAGGAAAGAGTTAAACCTGGCGGATATCTATTTATCAACAGCACTATCGTTAACTCACCAATTGAGAGAGACGATATAACAGTTGTAAAGGTTCCTGTAACATCAATGGCTCAGGAAATGGGCAATCCTAAGGTACTAAATATTATCATGCTTGGTGCTTACATCGGTGCTACTGAAGTAGTTCCAAAGGATGTAATCATCGAAACTATCAAAAACAAGCTTGGTAAGAAAAAACCTGAATTTTTGCCACTAAACCTTGAAGCTTTCGAAAAAGGATACGAAATCGGCGTAGCTTCAAAGAAATAGTTTATAAAATAGAAGACTGCAACTTGTCAGTTGCAGTCTTTTTTTGTACTTTTATAAGCTGTGCTTTTAGTCAATAACTTCTTCGTAGATAGTTTCACCGTCTTTGTTTTGGTAAATAATCTTGAAGTTAACGCCGTCTAATCCCGAATCTTCTTCGATTTCATCGATTTGCTTTTCGAGTATATCTTCATACAAATCAAAAGCTTCTTCTAGTGATGATTTCATAGCCTTAGCATTTTCATCATTTAGCTGCTCTTCGCTCTTAAATGTATAAATTATTGAGTTGTCCTTGATCTCGATTGTCGCACCTATTTTTTCTCCTGTGGCTTCAATCTTTTCCTGAGCTTCTGTATTTTCGCTCAAGTAGTCTTCTAAAGTCTTGTCACTACCGCCACAGCTTGTTAGTAGCGTTACAGAAAGTAGCAGGCACATTAGAAGTGCAAACACCTTAGTTATATTTTTTCTGTTTGTCATAGCTTTATCCCTTCCTCTATAATTAGTTACCGCTATCCAAATGAATATATTTAATAGTAAAAATATATTCTATTGAAAGTATACCCCAAAAAATCCTCTTTTGCAATCTATATATAGTATGGTTTTCTTTATGAATTTGCAGCATACCACTATTTAAGGGCTTCTGTAAGCTGTGGTATAATTTGTTTTTTCCTCGAAACCGCACCCTTTAGGTACACGCTTCTGTCCCCTGCCTCAACCTTAAATGCTCTCTCTGCAGTTTCGAGTGCTTTAGTGCCGGCACATAACAGCTCTGAGGATCCGGCAAGTATATCAGTAAGCATTAGGTATACCATATCCGCTTCTCCTCTGTCTACAACGCTTTGCATATATGCAAGCATTTTTTCCTTCATATCGTCGAGTTCTTTTTTATTTACCGACTGCACCTGCCCCACGCCATATGTCATATCGCCAAGCGCAAAAGTCTTATAATCGAGATTAAATATTTCTTCTTCTGTCTTTGAGCCAAAGTCGCTGCCTGCGGCAAACATATCAAAGGCATATTTTTCGGTATCAATGCCCGCTATCCTCGCAAGCTCTTCTGCAGCGTCCTTGTCCTGCTGTGTACATGTCGGTGAACGATAAAGGAGCGTATCAGAAAGTATTGCAGAGCACATCGCACCCGCTATTTGCTTTGGTATCTCAACTCCTTTTTCTTTGAACATCGAATAAATGATTGTCGAAGTACAACCCACAGGTCTGTTTTTATAAAATATCGGAGCTGCCGTCTGGAGCTTTCCTATCTTATGATGATCAACAACCTCAAGCACCTCAGCCTTTGACATGCCGAGTGCCGCTTGCGATTTTTCGTTATGGTCAACCATTATCGCCTGCTTTTTTTCGTCCTTTAAAATGTCTGCCCTCGATAGCATTCCTAAAAACTCCCCATCATCAGAAACGATCGGAAATTCTCTATATCTGGTGTCGACTATCGCCGCCTTGACATCTTCAATAAGTGTATTTTCACTAAATGAAAGTAATGTATCGCTACTGCGCATAAAAGCTCCTGCTCTGATGCTTTGATTTAACAGCCTTGCAACCAGATATGTGTCCTTCTCACTTTTTATGAGGGTACAATTATTAGCCTCTGCTTCTTTTATTATCTCCTCTGACGGCATAACGCCCATACTGAAAATCAGAACTCCCGCTCCCTTTTGTATCGCATACTTTTGTGCTTCCTCGTTGTCAGCAAGCAAGACAATATCATCCTTTTTGATAGAAAAGCCATCGATATCATCTTTTGTAGTTGCTACTGCTATTTCGCCATTTTCTATAATTTTTGCCGAATCTCCGCAAATAAGCTCTGCATTCAGCGTTTCAAGAATGTTTGCGATCGGTGTCTTTGCCTTAGAAAGCATATCTCTGCCATTTTTACTCATAAATGTCTTTGCGATATCGCCCTCCGCAACAACACCTACCAGCTTTATACCATCACTTTTCTCAACGATTGGTAGGAGCACCATTTCTCCGTTTTCCAAAATTTCCCAAGCTTTTCGCATCGGTATATTTCCGTCTGCCACGATGCTTTTTTGATAGCTGATATCCTTTATCTGTGGTCTGAGATCCTCCACAAGCTGTGGCATATCTAAATCAAAGTAGTCTATAACATATTCTGTTTCCGGATTTAGCTCTCCAGCTCTGCAAGGTATAAAATTGCCGTCCTCCGTTTGGCTTTTGAAGTATGCATATGCCAAGGCCGAGCAAACAGAGTCGGTATCCGGATTTTTATGTCCTATTACATATATATCTTTTTTCATGTTCGCATCTCCTTTACTTCTGCAATACTGCCATTATCGGTGGTACCAGCTGTTTTTTCCTCGACATTACGCCCTCTAAATATACGCCTCCGTCGCTTTCCTTGACGCCAAAGGCTGATTCTATGATATTTTTTGCATTGTTGCCTGCAAAAATCAGCTCTGTTGAGTCCGCCGAAACATCTGTGATCATCAGGCAAACCATATCTATTTTTTCCTCTTTTAGAACATCGTCTAAATATGGGCTCATACGCTTTTTGAGCTTGTCCACATCATTTTGATTTGCCGCAAGCACCTGCCCTGCGCCAAATGTAAGTTCGTCTGAAGTAAACTGCTTATAATCCTGATAAAAAATTTCTTTTTCTGTCTTTGCATCAAGATTTAGCCCTGCACTTAGCATTTCGTCCCACAGGTTGCCGAGATCTATATTTGCCTTTTTTGCAAGCCTTTTTGCTGTTTCCTTGTCTATGTCTGTACATGTCGGAGATTTAAAGTACATTGTATCGGATAAAATCGCAGAGCAAAGAAGTCCTGCTACATCATTTGGGACCTCCACTCCCTGCTCCTCATACATATTTGCTATGATCGTGCAGGTGCTGCCCCAAGGCATATTTGTCACACTTATCGGCTGCATAGTTTCGACAGTCGAAAGCTTATGATGATCTATGATTTCTTCAACAGTCGCATCAAAGATACCAAAAACTGCCTGATCCAACTCATTGTGATCAACCATAATAATCCTCTTACTCTTGCTGTCGAGCAAACTGCCCTTTGAAAGCATTCCGCAAAATGTGCCGTTATCCATTATAGGATATTCTCTATGTCTTTTTTCCATTACTGTCTTTTTGACATCGTCTAAAAATTCTTTTGGCGTAAATGCCTCCACATCTTCCATTTCGTGCATAAGATGTCGTACCGGTATACTTTTTTTCAAGACACGCACAACCTCATATATATCGTAATTAGACGATATGATTGTCGTATTGTTTTTTTCTGCCGCCACTTTTAATTCCTCTGTGACTTTACCTCCGCCACAGATGATAAGTACGCAGTCTCCTTTGTCTATCAGCATTTTTTGATTTTCTTCGCTCGCAGAGAGGATAACGACATCGCCGGGCTCTACAGCTACGCTTGCGAGACCGACTTCTGCCGCGACAGCGCACACCTTGCCCTTTTCAATTATTTTTTCTTCACTGCCTTGCTCAATCTTTCCCTCTATCGTTTTGACAATATTTGCAACCTTTGTTTTTGCCACTGCAAGCGACACGCGGTCGTCTGTATTCATATAAAATCTTGCGATATCTCCACCTGTGACAATGCCTGCCATCTTCACGCCGTCACCTACCGGCAAAGTATAATCACTTAACCTCATCATCACATCGACTACTTCCTTTAAAGTAGCCTCCTTGTCCACCATTTCTGTAGGCAGCACATTTAGATCATTCACCTGTCTTCTTATATCATAGGTGACTTGTGGCACATCGACACCAAAATGCTTTAGCACGTATTCTGTTTCGGAATTTACCTCCCCTGCCGTCATTGGGATATATGTTGCGTCGGGATTTGTCTTATTCCTCAGATATGCCATACTGATCGCCGCACACACAGAATCCGTATCCGGATTTTTATGCCCGAAAATATAAATTTTTTCTCCCATAATATTCTCCTTATATTGTGGTTATATATAACTTTATACAAAAAATCCACTTTGCCTCTCGGAAAGTGGATTTTGAATGCTGTTTATTTTGGATTACCTTCGGCATCAAATACCGGAAGCGGAGCCAGTACAGTTATGTCTTCTCTATCTATCGAATCTCCTTCGCCGAGTATGGCCATCTTGCCAACTATATTAGCGCCTGCCTGTGTTGCGAGATTTTCGAGTGCCTGCAAGGATTCTCCTGTGCTGATTACATCATCCACAATTAACACTTTTTTGCCTTTTATCCTTGCTATTTCCTCTTGTCCAAGATGTAGATATTGCTGTCCGTGTGTTGTAATGGAATTTACCTTTACGCTTATCGGGTCTGTCATATATACCTTGACGCCTTTTCTCGCGATGATGTAATCATCTTGGCCTGCTTGCTTTGCCATCTCATATATGAGTGGGACGCTTTTTGCCTCTGCTGTCATAAGTATATCAAACTCCGGTGCCTTTTTTAAAAGCTCTCTTGCTGCCGCTTCTGTCATTTCCACATCGCCAAATATTATAAATGCGGCGATCTGTGTTTCCTTGTCGACCTTAAACAGCGGTAGCTTTCGTTTTAAGCCGGCAATTTCCATTTCATAAAACATTATTTATCGCTCCTATTAGCCTGCTATCATTGTTGCAAGCTTGATTGCAAACAATGCTGCAGATATCCACATTACCGGATGTACATCCTTGACTTTACCTGTAAACACCTTGATGATTACATAAGCCAACATACCAAACATTATACCATTTGCAATTGAATAAGTAAATGGCATCATGATAATTGCTAAAAATCCGCCAACTGAATCAGCCATATCCTCACTGAAGTCCATATCCTTTACAGCACTTATCATAAGGAGACCAACAAATACGAGAGCCGGTGTAGTTGCAAAGCTTGGAATTGCCAAAAAGATTGGTGAGAAGAAAAGTGCTACGATAAATAGTCCTGCTGCTGTTACAGCTGTAAGTCCTGTTCTTCCGCCCTGTGCAACACCTGCACTTGACTCTACATAAGATGTAACTGTTGAAGTACCCATACAAGCACCAACTACTGTTCCTATCGCGTCTGACATAAGAGCTCCGCCTGCCTTTGGAAGGTTACCCTCTTCATCAAGCAAGTTAGCCTTTGATGCAACTCCGATAAGTGTGCCTGCTGTATCAAACAAATCTACAAACAAGAACGAGAATGTGATTACTGCGAAATCCACAAGGTGACTTCCTATATATGAGAAATCAAATGCGAACATTGTAGGTGCTGCCGGTGTGAAGCCTCCTTCAAAGCTTGGGAACAGTGAAGCCGCTCCATCGCCAACCTGATACCAGCCTGTAGCCTGTGCTATCATACCAAGTACCCATGTTGCCAATATACCGATAAGTATTGAACCTTTGATATTGTAATGATAAAGAATTGCAACGATCAAAAGACCTACAAGTGCAAGTATTACCTGAGGTGATGAGAAATCACCAAATCCTACGAGTGTGTCAGGGTTAGATACTACTATGCCCGCACTCTTTAGACCTACTATTGAAATAAACAATCCAATACCTGCTGTTATACCGAGCTTCAAGTTCTTTGGAACCTTGTTTACAAGAGTTTCTCTAAACTTTACAAGTGAAAGAAGCATAAATACTATACCTTCAACCAGTATAGCTGTCAGTGCTATCTTCCATGGATCCTGTATGCCCTGTTTTGCCAAATCGGCACATACTGTGTAAGAAAAATAAGCGTTTAGACCCATTCCCGAAGCAAGTGCGACAGGATAGTTTGCCAAAAACGCCATCAATAGTGTAGCTATTGCTGCAGATACTGCTGTTGCTGTAAATACTGCACTTGGGTCAAGTCCCGCATCTCCCAAAATGCTTGGGTTTACAGCTAAGATGTATACCATTGCCAAAAATGTGGTTAAACCAGCCATCATTTCTGTTTTGACTGTGGTATTGTGTTCTTTAAGTTTAAACAACTTCTCCATTATTATATGACCTCCTATTTTTTAAAAACAACTCGTCATGAGAGATAAATTGTATAACATTTTTTCATATATAGCAATCGTTTATAGAAAAAATATATATTTGCATATCACCTTTATTGATGTAAAGTATCATCTGTGTTTGTTTTCCCTTGTGATATATTGGGGCATTGTCATAAATGTTTCATTTTTGTTTCCGCAAAAAAATTTTTGTGCTTGACAAGCTTTTGCACAAGTGCTAACATAAGTTTAATTTAATACAAACCGTTGATGAGGAGATCAAACCGAAAAAACGGCTTACAGCGAATCCGGGGTGGTGGAAGCCGGAGAAGTGAC
This sequence comes from uncultured Porphyromonadaceae bacterium, assembly GCA_963634825.1. GTDB lineage: Bacteria > Bacillota > Clostridia > Peptostreptococcales > Anaerovoracaceae > Gallibacter. The sequence goes on from CAVHCP010000013.1 coordinate 34,077, forward strand.
TGTTTCGGCAAATGGACCTCAGAGGGCAAAATGAAAGTCATTTATTGACAAGTAGTGGCGACGCGAAACCGGCGTTACGGGTTAGGAGTGTGATAGCACTCTATAGAGGGAACAGTTTTTAACTGTTAATTAAGGTGGCACCGCAGGCAATCGCTTGTCCTTAAGTTAAGGGCAAGTGTTTTTTATTGCCCGACAAACCGTTATCTTTATTGAAAGAGAGGAGTAATTATGACAAAGCAAACAAGTACATTAGAAAAGTCCTCCCGTGACGGCTTTACATCCAAATTTGGATTCGTAATAGCCTGTATCGGTTCGGCGGTTGGAATGGGCAACATCTGGCTCTTTCCTTACCGTGTAGGACAATTTGGCGGAGCGGCATTTTTGGTTCCTTACATTATATTCGTTGTTCTTTTGGGATTTTCGGGTATAGTCGGAGAAATCACTCTTGGCCGTACAATGCGCACAGGTCCGCTCGGATCATTTAAAAAAGCAATGGAAAGAAGGGGCCTTAAGGGGGGCGAGGCTATCGGTCTTATCCCTGTACTCGGCTCACTTGCTACAGCTATCGGATATACGGTAGTTATGGCTTGGATTTTAAAATTTTTCTTTGGCTCTATAACAGGTAGCGTTATTGAAGCAGAAGACAGCGGAGCTTATTTCGGCGAGCTTGCATCTAATTTCGGAGCCGTACCATGGCATATAGGCATCATTGTCCTAACCTTTGCGATAATGATTTTGGGAGTATCAAAGGGCATTGAAAATGTAAACAAATTTATGATGCCGGCATTTTATGTTTTATTTGTAATCTTAGCTGTAAGGGTTGCTTTCCTACCGGGTGCAAGCGAAGGCTACAAATTTATGTTCAATCCTGACTGGAGCGCTCTTGCAAATCCAAAAACTTGGGTATATGCACTCGGACAAGCATTTTTCTCATTGTCGCTTGCAGGCTCCGGTACTGTCGTATACGGAAGCTATCTCAGCAAAGACGAGGATATCGTTTCCGGGGCTAAGAATATCGCAATCTTTGATACACTTGCCGCTATAACTGCAGCACTTGTTATCATCCCTGCTGTATTCTCATTTGGCACAGATCCTACTTCAGGACCTCCGCTAATGTTTATAACTATGCCAAGTATATTTAAGGCAATACCGCTTGGACAATTAGTAGCTGTTATCTTCTTCTTGGCAGTACTCTTTGCAGGCTTTACTTCGCTAATCAACTTGTACGAGACTCCTATCGAAGCTCTGCAAAACAAGTTCGGCCTAAACCGAAAAATATCAGCAGGCATAATTTTGCTCATAGGTCTTGGAGTCGGTTTGTTTATCGAAGACGGCAACGCAGTATCCGCTTGGATGGATGTCGTTTCAATCTACATCGTGCCACTTGGAGCACTTCTTGCGGCAATTATGACCTACTGGGTATGTGGCAAAACTTTCGCAAGAGAGAATGCACAGCTTGGCAGAGAAAAGCCTATCAGCAAGTTGTTTGAGCCTGTTTCAAGATATATATTCTGCGGAGTAACTCTTTGCGTTTATATCCTGGGCATCCTATACGGAGGCATAGGCTGATAAGTGGTAGCTTGCATAAATTTTTAAACCTTAGGCTTATTTCGCTCAAAGGTATTGAATTTAAATTTTCTGTATGATAAACTATTTAGGCTGTAATGGTCACAAAAGACTAAACAGCAAAAAAATATGCAACGGCACAGCCCGAGCAGGAAAGAGGTAAAAGCATGAAACAGGGAATCCATCCTGACTATAAGGAATGTAAAGTAACTTGTGCGTGCGGCAACACATTTATGACAAAGTCGACTTCCGAAGAGATGAGACTTGATGTTTGCTCAGCTTGCCATCCGTTCTTTACAGGTCAGCAGAAGTTCATCAATAGAGGTGGACGTGTTGAGAAGTTCAAGAACAAATACAATTTGGACTAATCAAAATTATTATATAAGAGAGAGTCAC
>CAVHCP010000014.1:0-30444 GCA_963634825.1 uncultured Porphyromonadaceae bacterium
AAAATGCAAGAATATAAAAAAGAGTTTATCGAATTTATGATAGACAGCGAAGTATTGAAATTTGGGGATTTTACATTGAAAAGTGGTAGAAAATCGCCATTTTTTATGAACGCAGGAGCATATGTGACAGGCACTCAGCTTCAAAAGCTTGGCGAGTATTATGCAACAGCAATTAAAAACGAGTTCGGCCTCGATTTTGATGTGGTGTTTGGACCTGCATATAAGGGCATACCGCTTTCTGTTGTGACGACTATGGCTTTTGCAAAACTTTATGGCAAAGAAGTCAGATATTGCTCAAACAGAAAAGAGATAAAAGACCACGGTGATGCCGGCATCCTGCTTGGCACAAATCTAAAAGACGGCGACAGAGTGGTGATAGTCGAGGACGTGACAACATCCGGCAAATCAATAGAAGAAACCTTTCCTATACTAAAGGCGCAAGCAAATGTCGAGGTTGTAGGTCTTATGGTTTCGCTAAACAGAAATGAGTATGGCAGGTCAAATGAAACGACAGCACTTGAAGAGATAAATAAATTGTATGGCTTCAAAACATCGGCGATAGTTTCGATGCCGGAGGTCGTGGAATATTTATATAACAAGAAGCACAACGGCAAGATCATTTTAGACGATAAAATAAAGCAAAAGCTTGATTTATATTATGACAAATACGGAGTAAAAAAATAGATGGGTAAGGTAAGAAAATTATTATTGGCAATATGCCTGATAGTATTTTTAGTATCGGCAGGAATGCTTATAAAATACTTCTGGACAGGATATTTGGCGCAAAAGGATTTTAAGGAGCTCGAAAAGGAATACACATTGGCAGAGCTGTATGAAAAAAATAAAGACACATTTGCCAAAATAAAAATAGAAGATACAAAGCTTTCGTATCCTGTAATGTATACGCCGGATGATCCTGAGCATTATTTGCGAAAAAATTTCGAGGGAGAGCATAGTGAAGCAGGAACACCATTTCTAGACGGCCACACTGATGTTGACAACTCGCTAAACTGGGTGATATACGGCCATCATATGAAGGACGGCACGATGTTTAAAACGCTCATAAATTATGATAAAGAAGGATATTATGAGGAGCATCCGACGATAACTTTAGAAACGCTAAAATATGGCAAGCAGACATATAAAATCTTTGCATTTGGCAAAACTACAACGGATGCGGAGGATTTTAATGTATATAATTATATAAATGTCACAAACGCAAGCGATTACAATACATATGTAAAAGGATTACAGGCGCTTAGCAAGTATGACACAGGCATAACTCCGCAATATGGAGATAGGATCATTACACTTTCCACCTGCTCATATCACACAGGCGATGATGGGGGTAGATATGTTGTGGCAGCGGTGCTTGTAGATGATGATGACGACAGCACAGAAAATGGCGGTAACAGCAATGACTAATCCAAATCCGATAGCCTTTACGCTTTTTGGCTTTGATGTCAGGTGGTACGGCATACTCATAGCGGTAGCGATGGTACTTGCGGTTGTCATATCATACAAGCGTGCCCCAAAGCACGGAATAGAAAAGGAGAGTATTCTTGATATTGCAATCATTTCGATCCCTGCGGGGGTGCTTGGCGCGAGGCTTTATTATGTGATATTCAGTTGGGATTATTATGGTGCGCATCCGTCTGAGATTTTAAATTTCAGAGGTGGCGGACTTGCGATTCACGGAGGGATCATATTCGGGCTTTTTGCAGGCTATTTTGTGTGCAGATACAAAAAGATAAATTTTTTCAATGCGGCAGATCTGGTTGTTCCTACAATCGCCTTGGCACAAGCCATTGGCAGGTGGGGCAACTATTTTAACGGAGAAGCACACGGAGGAGTCACAAATGTTCCTTGGGCGATTACAGTTGACGGGCTAAAGGTGCATCCGACATTTTTATACGAATCAATATGGTGCTTTTTGATCTTCCTTTTGCTGATATATCTCGATAATAAGCCACATTTTATCGGCAGGATCACATGCCTTTATGGTATCCTTTACAGCATCGAAAGATTTTTTGTTGAAGCACTCAGGACAGACAGCCTGATGCTCGGACCGTTTAAACAGGCGCAGCTAATTAGCTTTGCGACAATCATAATTTGTATAATATTATATATATTCCTTAAAAAACGAGGGGAAAAGACAAAGGAGACAGTAAAAATATGAAATTAGGTATCGTAGGACTTCCAAATGTAGGTAAAAGTACACTTTTTAATGCAATTACAAAGGCAGGAGCAGAGTCGGCAAATTATCCATTTTGTACGATCGAGCCAAATGTCGGCGTGGTAGCCGTACCGGATGAACGACTCGATGTGCTCGGCAAGGTCTACAATACAAAGAAAATAGTAAAAACCGCAATCGAATTTTATGATATAGCAGGCCTTGTAAAGGGAGCCTCAAAGGGCGAGGGCCTTGGAAATAAATTTCTCGGACATATACGAGAGGTAGAAGCAATCGTGCATGTGGTAAGATGCTTTGAGGACAGCAATATAGTCCATGTCGACGGCAAGGTTGATCCGCTAAGCGATATAGAGACAATAAATCTTGAGCTCATATTTTCGGATTTAGAGCTTTTGGATAGGCGCATACAAAAGACGCAAAAAAATCTAAAAGGGGATAAATCTCTTCAAAAGGAGCTCGATATACTAAACAAGTTGCATGACTTCCTTGAAACGGGCAAATCGGCAAGAGCAATGGAGCTTACCGACGATGAGCGGGTATTTGTAAAAACGTTAGACCTGCTTTCGTTCAAGCCGGTTATATATGCCGCAAATGTTTCAGAGGATGAGGCTGCTTTGGCAGACGAAAATGAGATGGTAAAAGAGGTCAGAAAGTTTGCAAAAACTGAAGGTTCGGATGTGATAGTGATATGCGCAAGGCTCGAAGAGGAAATATCGCAGCTTGATGACGATGAAAAGCAAATGTTTTTAGAGGAGCTTGGCATCAAACAATCAGGTCTCGACAAGCTGATCAAGGCGTCATACAGCCTGTTAAATCTGATATCGTTTTTGACTGCAGGAGAGCAGGAATGCAGAGCATGGACTATTATCAAAGGTACGAAAGCGCCACAGGCGGCGGGAAAGATACATTCGGACTTTGAGAAAGGCTTTATAAGAGCCGAAACTATCGCATATGATACGCTCATGGAATGCGACGGCAAGCTGACTGTTGCAAAAGAAAAAGGTCTCCTAAGATCCGAGGGCAAAGAATATGTCGTGCAGGACGGAGACGTTATGAATTTCCTATTTAATGTGTAAAAATCTATGGGAGCATTGAAACCGCTTAAATGTGTTGAAATTACTGCGTTTGAGCGGTTTCCACTTGTTCCTGTCTTTTTCAAGATTTACCCCTATTTTGCCCCTTTTTTCAAAAAATCTGCACCAATTCTGCACCCAATCTGCACCAAACTTGCACCAATCATTTAAAGAGTTGCTCCATCTTCTGCACGACCTCATCTTGCGCTTCTTTAAAAACATCTTGGTATATATTCATAGTAGTAATAACATTCTTATGCCCCAGCATAGCGGATACCGTTTTAACGGGTGCGCCACTTTCGAGTGCCCTTGTTGCCCAAGTATGCCTTAGTGCGTGAACTCCATAATACGGTATATCTAATTCGGCACAAACCTTTTGCCACCTCCTGCGAGTATTCGCTGATGTGATAATCCCATAGCGAGTGTTAGGGATAACGAGATTTCTATAATTAAGCGACTCATCATACGAAGCATAAAATTTTTTTAAAACTTTATTTTGGCTGTCAGATATATGTATAATACGCATACCTGCATCGGTTTTTGTGCGGTTCTGAATAAAAGGGCTTCCGTGTAATTCTACAGAGATTTTATTTATATCTATAGTGTTGTTTTTTAGATCCACATCATCCCAAGTCAGAGCCACAGCTTCACCAAATCTCATACCAGTGGTAACAAGTAACCAAAATATCCAATATAGTTGACCGTGATTTAATGTATAATCAATTATCTTTTTGTTTTCTTCAAGCGTGTAGGCTAAAACCTTTTTGGCAGGTCTTAGTTTATGTAACTCTACGCCGATATGTGGGTTCTTATTTATCACGCCTTCCAAAACTGCGAACTGTAGCATTTTTTTAAATTGCGATGAAATGGCGTTGACTGTAGAATGCGAGTATCCTTTTTCTTTATAGTTTTTCCCAGTTTTATTTTGGAAAATTAGAGCGTACTTCTCTTCTATCATAGACCTTGTTAGTTTACATACCTTTATATCGCCAAATGTTGGTAAAAGGTGTTTGTTAAACATCGTTTCAAGGCGAATATAGGACTGTTCAGAAAGCCTTTTGGATGCAACTTTTAGATATGCTTTTGTAAGGTCAAAAACAGTCACATCTGTTGGAATGTATAATTTTTCTCTGAAATAATCGGCTTGGCATTCTGTAATTTTGCGACTTACTTCGCCTTTGGTGTCTGCGGTAAAGGAAAAACTCTTACCGTCAATTCTAAATTGTCCACGCCATTTCTTACCACGCTTGTATATTGTAGTAGTCCCGTTCTTCATATTGTCCACCTCCTAATTTTGAGTATAAAAATAACAGCCTTTGTGTTTTTGGCTGTAAAATGGTACAATAAGGTGTCTTGGGGTTGTACCTTGTACAGCCTTTTGGTCGCTCTTCGGAGTGACCTTTTTTATTTTGAAATTTGCAATATATCTTTGAATATCTAAATATTTTCTTTAAATTTTTAAAGTTAGAGTTTGCGCCTAATCTCAACTACTATGCCTGCAATGCTTATTGGGTTAGCTTCGTCGTTATAGTCAAACATTTTAGGCTCATAAGAGGGATTTAATGGTTGGAGGATAATATGGTCTTGCTTTTTTATAACTTTCTTTAGAGTGGCGTCATAGCCGTTTACATATACGACGCAGTCCTGACCGCTTTCGCAGTCGCTTGCCTTGCGAACTATGATTATATCACCCTCAATATACTTTGGTATCATACTATCGCCTTTGACTTTAAGTGCGAAAAATTCACGCTCGCCGTTTGTCCAGCTTTGCGGTATCTCCTCATAATCTATAATATCCTCTATGGCATCCAGCGGTATACCTGCAGGAACAGAACCAAGAACAGGGATAACCACGCTTGTTGATAGGGAGTTGGCTTTGTCTTTAGGGTCGTTTATTAAATCTGATTTATTTATACCAAAATAATCGGCTAACTTTTGAATTTTTCCCATACGGGGGATAGCCTTGCCTTGCGTCCAAGTATTAAAAGTTTGAGGGGATACACCTATTTTTTCGGCAATCTCCTTTTGAGTAGAATGATTTTTTTCTAATAATTTATTCAAATTTGTTTTAAAAACCTCTCTTTGTTCCTTTTCTCCCATTTGATTTACCTCCTTAAATTCAAAGAAATTATATAATAAAATTTTATTCAAGGCAATAAAAAATATAAAAAAATAAAAGTTTTTTTGATTTTACGCTTGACATCAAATTTAATTTGATTTACACTTAACTCAACAGTTAAGAAAGGAGAAAATGATATGGCTAAAAGAAAACAAAAAAAGTCATCCTTCAAAGAAGTGATTAGCCTAATAATCGAAGCGGTAATCGCCCTTGCTGCTTTGATAACAGCAATCAAATCTTAAAAGATGACTTAGGCAAGGGGGCGAAAGCCCCAACGCCTAAACTAATAGTAGCATATCGTTATATATAAAACAATGAGAAGAGAAAAGTTTTTTACAATGCTAATTGCAATAAGTTTAGTGATGGGAATTGCGTTTGATTGGAACAAGCCTATCAAAGCCCTTGTAATAAGCGAGGCACTAATATTATTGCTAATGATAATCAAAAGGTTTTTTCGAAAGGAGGAATAGAAATGGAAAAGCTACAAATAACACTTGCGGCTGCACGAGTTAATGCAGGGCTTACGCAGGAACAAGCCGCCCAAAAGATGGGCATTACAAAACAAACTGTGTCCAATTGGGAAAAAGGGTCTGGCGAACCAAAAATAAGCCAAGCAAGACAGCTTAGCAATATATACGGAGTGCCTTTGGACGACATTTTTTTTAAAAACTAAATCAAATTAAAATTGATTGCAACGCTTTTTCTGTTATCCTAACAACAGAAAAAGGCAAGCCTTGACAGGCTCGCCTTAAACATATCACTAAAGGGGGAATGATGAGTTATGAATATTTTAAATTTTAATGCCTTATACAAAAAATATGGCGGAACACTAAGCAAAAAAGCATTGACAAAGCTTTTGAACACAAAAGGTTGTCCAGTGCTTCCAAGAGAAAAATATCAGCCATACAGAGTATTTGAAGATGAATTTGATAAATGGTTGAGAAGCAGGAGAGTGTAGAAAGGACGGGAGAAAATGGGAACTATAACAATGGTAATGATAGCCCTCGGCGTGGGCGGTGTCCTCGGACTGCTCGGCGGTATCGCTGAGAAAGTGATAGATAGAATAATCGACAGGAGGCTTTCGCATTATGAAGATTAAAAAAAAGGCAGTGCGGACGCACCACCAAACAACTTTAGTTGATAGTACCACAAAAAACATAGTTTTGTCAATGCTACTTGAAGCTAACGGTGAGTGCGTACCGCAAGACGAAATAGCGCAACGGCTTAGAAGCCTACACCATAAGAGCGATAAGCGGATTATCAGGAGAACAAGAGAGGCACTTGTAAATGACGGTGTGCCGGTGTGTAGCTCGGCGCAGTTTAATGGCTTGTGGATAGCACAGGACGAGCTTGAAAAAAACATAGTAGCAGACGAGCTTGAGAGCAAAGCAAAAACGCTTTTAAAAAATGCAAAGGCATTACGAAAGATAAATGTTGAAAATTGGGAAAATGAAAGGAAATAGTGATGAATTACAAAGAGTTGGAAAATGTAAACAAGGAGCTTAAAACAACTCCGATAAAAGGCAAGGAATATGCCGAGGTAAACCAAAGAATATTAGCTTTTAGAAAGCTTTACCCTGAGGGATTTATAAAAACAAAAATGTTATCGAATGAAAACGGCGTATGTGTTTTTACCGCAGAAGTCGGCTACCATACAATCGCAGGCGACGAGATTGCAGAAAGCATACTTGCGACAGGCACAGCATACGAGAAAGAGAACTCAAGTTTTATAAATAAAACCTCATATATTGAGAATTGCGAAACTTCTGCAGTCGGCAGAGCGCTGGCAATGCTCGGCATAGGAGTTGACACATCAATTGCAAGTGCCGAAGAGGTCGGCAATGCAATAGCAAATCAGAAGAAAGACAACGAAAAAAGCGAACGGGATGCCTTAAGGGCGGAAGTTATCAAGCTTGCGAAAGAAAAGGGGCTTGATATGAACGAAGTAGCAAAAGATTATAAATTGAACGCACAGACAACAGCGGAGCACTTTAGAGAAGTATTGGCAGATTTGAGAGGTGAGAAGAATGCAGAATGTAACTAAAGACAGAGAAAAATACATCGGCGGAAGTGATATCCCTGCCATTCTAAATATCTCGCCTTTTAAAAGCAGATACAGACTTCTGCAGGAGAAAGCGCAGATTGTAGAAATAGAATTTCGAGGCAACGAGTACACCGAGTACGGCAACGAGCTTGAACCAAAAATCAGGGAACACCTCTCGAAAATCTATGAAACAGAGTTTGTAGAAGATAAGCGAATAGACGGAGCTTTCCGCTATCACGCTGACGGCTACAGCGAGGAGAAAGAGACAGTTATTGAAATTAAAACAACAAGTCACATCAAAAAAGAGGTAAGCGATTATCAAAACTATCTTTGCCAACTCGTACAGGGAATGAAGATGTTCAAAGCACCAAACGGCATATTAGCGGTTTACGAAAGACCCGAGAACTTCTCGACAGAATTTGACACGCCAAGATTGTATGTTTATGAAATCCGCTTGGAGGATTATGCAGAGCTTGCAGACGGTATAGATAACGCTTGCGAGAGCTTCTTAAAAGACCTTGAAAAACTGAAAGAAAACCCTTTCTTGAGTGAAGAGGACTTAGCACCAAACGAGATAGTCTTACTATCTGATAAAGTGCTTGCCCTCGAGAGCAAGCTTGCGGAGATGAAAGAGGTTGAAAAACAGCTAAAAAGCTTCAAGGAACAGCTAAAAAAGGCAATGGAGCAGAGTGGTTGGAAGAAGTGGACAACCAACAGCGGAGTAAAGCTCACGCTTGTGGCAGACACCGAGCCTAAAGTAGTCGATAAGTTTGACGAAAAGGCATTTGCGAACGACCACAAAGATCTTTACGAGGAGTATCTGAAGCCTTCCACTAAAGCAGGCAGGAGCGGATATGTTCGTATAACGCTACCTAAATAGATAATATGGCGGTGCTCAAGTTATTTTATTAAGTAGTAGTAGTTATTGGGTCATTGTTTCTAAATGTAAGTTACATTTCGTACACTGCACCGCCTTATTTATAAATTATGAAAAGCATTTTACAGGACAAAAAAGAGTGCTATATAACAGGCAGAACCGACAGATTGCACTTGCACCACATTTACTTCGGAGCTAACAGGAAGATAAGCGACCAAAACGGTTTCACAATCTATCTTATCCCCGAGCTTCACAATATGAGCAATCAGGGCATACATTTCAATAGAGAGTTTGACCTTGCAATTAAAAGGAAATGCCAAGCAAAGTTTGAGGAAACGCACTCACGAGATGAGTTTATAAAACTTATCGGGAAAAGCTATTTATAAAAGGGCAACGCCGATTAACTCATTTTATACCGTCCTTTTAACCTTTGATGATTGATTTTGAAATTTAAAAGTTGCCCTTTTATATATAAAGATTATGGAAATTTTAGATATAACAGCAAATCCGACTTTTTCGGGAGATATACAAATAACGCTAACCGTGCCACAAAGCGCACAAACGACCGTAGAGGAGCTTTTAGCAATTGATAAGGGGAATTTACCGCAATATGAATTAAAAGTGCTTAAAAAGCGAAATAGGCGGTCACTGGACGCTAACGCTTATATGTGGGTACTTTGCGACAAGCTCGCAAAAAAGCTTAACACTGCAGCGGATGAAATCTACAAAGAGATGATTAACCGCTACGGCACAAGCGAGATAGTACCAATAAGGGCGGATGCCGTGCAGGCATTTATTGATAAGTGGCAGTCACAGGGGCTTGGGAATATGTGCTTAAATCTTGGCGACTGCAGGCGAACGGAAGGATACCAAAATATAAAGATATTCTTTGGAAGTAGTACCTACAACACAAAAGAGATGTCAGTCTTGATTGACGGCATTGTAACAGAAGCCAAAGAGCAAGGAATCGAGACGCTTCCTTCTGAAGAGTTGGAGAGATTGAAAGAGAGTTGGAAATGAAAAGCGGATGGATAAAATTATACAACCAAATGGTTGATTGGGAGTGGTACAAAGACCCTCCGGCAAAAATCCTTTTTCTGCATTGCTTGCTAAAAGCAAATTTGAAACCAAATACAAAATACAAGGGGCAAAAATTAGAGATTGGAGAATTTGCTACAACAGCAAAAGACTTAGCAGAGGAAACAGGATTAACAGACCAACAATTGCGAACAGCCTTAAAAAAACTTGAAAGCACTGGCGAAATAACGAAAAAATCAACAAACAAAAATACTTTTATAAAGGTTGAAAACTGGGGCTTTTATCAAGGCAAAGACGAGGCAAGCAACAAACGAGCAACAAACGAGCAACAAACGAACAACAAACGAACAACAAACGAGCAACAAACGAATAGAGTAAGAATAAAAGAATATAATAATAATAATATATATATAATGCCACTTCTCGGAGTTGCCGAGAATGTGAAGCTGTCAGAGGAAGAACTGGAGAAGCTAAAAGAGCTTGTCCCATATGACTGGCAGGAATGGATTGACCGCTTATCTGAGTATATGGCGAGTAAAGGGAAAAGGTACAAGAGCCATTATATGACTTTGAGAACTTGGATAAGACGGGAGCAAGGTGAAAGCACTGGGAAACAAGGTACACGCTTTGCAAATGTGAAAGGAGTTGAATTATGAGTTGTGAGAAATGCAATGGCACGGGCTGGATAACAAGCATAATCGACGGCGAGGAGTATGTGAGAGTCTGCGAGTGTCAAGCAAGAGAAAGGGAACAGGCGAGGTTCGAAAAGTACTTACAGGAAAGCGGACTTAAAAGAGTTTTGAGGGAATGGAACTTTGACACCTACAAAACAGACTGCCCTACTTGCGAAAGCCTAAAGCAAAAAGCGGAGCAATTCCTCGAAGAGACTGAGGCGTGGTGGTACATAAGCGGAGTTACAGGGTGCGGAAAGACACACATCACAACAGCGATTTGCGGAGAGCTTATCCGCAGAGGAACAGCCGTCCACTATATGCAGTGGCGAGACGAAAGCACAGAGTTAAAAGCACTTGTAGGGGACAGCAAAAAATATAGCGACCGCATACGCAGATTAAAAAAAATCAAAGTGCTTTATATCGACGATTTCCTAAAGGGCGGAGTCACAGAAGCGGATAAAAAATTGGCATTTGAAATAATAAATGCGAGGTATGTGGCAGGGCTTCAAACTCTCTTTTCAAGCGAGCGAGGTATCCGTGAAATTTTAGAAATCGATGAAGCCATCGGCGGACGAATAAAGCAAAGGACTGGCGAGTATCTGCTCGAAGTAAAGCAGATAGGAAACAGGAGGCTTAAATGAAAAAGCTATATATAATACTTGCAATAATCTTGATAATCGCAAGCGGTTACAGCCTTTACAAACTATCGGAGATTGGCGATTGCCTAAAAGAAATAAACGGTAAGCTTGCGCAGACAGCCGAGCAAGTGCAGGAGATGAGCAAACAAGCAAAGGCAGATTTTGAGGAGAAAGAGAAAAGCCTCGGACTCTTCACAGTCACAGCGTATTGCAAGTGTGAGAAATGTTGCGGAAAGTGGAGCGACAGCCCCACGGCAAGCGGTACAAAGCCCACGCAAGGCAGAACTATAGCGGTTGACCCGTCGGTCATAGCACTTGGCGAAAAAGTGACAATTGACGGCACGACATACACCGCAGAGGATACAGGCTCGGCGATAAAGGGCAAAAGGATTGATTTATACTTTGACAGCCACGCAGAGGCGGAGGCATACGGAAAAAAACAAATGGAGGTAACAAAGAATGAATAGTGTTGTATTGATTGGCAGATTAACAAAAGACCCTGAGGAAAGAGCGACAGGAAACGGATTAACAGTTGCACGCTTCTCGGTAGCAATTGACAGAGGAAAGGACAAGGACGGAAACGACAGGGGCGCAGATTTCCCTAATGTGGTAGTTTTCGGCAGGCAAGCGGAGAATTGCACAAAATATTTAAAAAAAGGCTTAAAAGTGGCAATTAGCGGACACCTGCAGACAGGCAGTTACGATAAAGACGGCAGAAAGGTTTACACGACAGATGTCATCGCAGATAAAGTGGAGTTTATCGAGTGGGCGAAAGAGGGAAAAGAACAGATGTTCACACAGGTAAACGAACCAATACCATTTTAGGAGGTAAAAGATGAGTAACAAGACAATACCTGAAAAAATGGCAAGCGGTGAAATGATAACCGCCGACGATATATCAAGATTTTTTAAAGTAATAGACAATATCACAATTGACGGCAGAACGATTGGAGAAATAGCGGAGGCACAAAATGGCGAAAATGCAGAGAGAAAAAGGCAAGAGGGGCGAGCGTGAGCTTGCTTCAAAGCTAAGAGAATACGGCTACAATGCAAGGCGAGGGCAACAGTTTTGCGGAGCTAACGGAGACGCCGATGTCGTCGGCTTGGAAGATATACACATTGAGTGCAAGCGAACAGAACGCTTAAGCATCTATGAAGCATTGGCGCAGGCGAAAGCCGACAAAAAAGAAAGCGAGAAACCGATTGTATGCCACAGAAAAAACCATAGCGAGTGGGTAGTTATCCAACCGCTTGATGACTGGATAGAGCTTTACAGAGAATGGCAGAACTCGATGCACTTCAAGGCTCTACCGCTACCAATAGAGGGCGGAGAAGTAACAGAAAAAGAGAGAGCAGACCTTGAGAGGTTGATAGAAAGGGGAAAAAATGGAAAGTAGAGATGACCTATACGAAAAGGCTATAGAAGTTTATGGCAGAGAAATGCAAACGATTGTAGCAATAGAGGAGATGGCGGAGCTTCAGAAAGAACTGACGAAAGCCTTGCGAGGTGCAGAGAATACCGTGGCAATCGTCGAGGAAATGGCAGATGTCTATATAATGCTTGAGCAGTTGCATTTAATTTATGACATCCAGTGGGAAGCAGTAGCGATTGCGCTTTCTGCAAAAGCTGACAGATTAGAGGAGAGACTAAACAGGGAGAAAAATGGAAAACTTTAAAGATTTGCGAAAACTGAAAAAAGAGATTGAACAGCTCGAAAGCACTTACAGGGATTATTTATGCGTACCGTCTGAATATGTGGCAGATACCGCAAAAGACTACACGCAAGGAATAGCTCGGACAATCGTTGTCTCGGGCTATGGCGACCCAAAATATGCAAGGGTGAGGCAAAGCCTTATCATTAAGAGAAAAAAGCTACTCGAGCAAATAGAGGCAATCGAGAAAGCCCTTGACTCCGAGGATAATGCCGAGACAAGAACGATACTTCGGATGTACTATGTCGACGGGCTGACGCAACAAGAAATCGCAGACAAATTACATTACAGCGTGGAAACGATTAAGAGGAGAATGAAAGGAGCAAAAGATGAGCGGGATTATTAGCTTAACAATGTGGAGCGACTTTATGCGAATAGTAACAAGAGAGCAAGAAAAGATATTTATACAACGAGATGGCAAAGAGATTAAAGTCTCCACCGAGTACGGGAGCGAGAACATAAAGACTGGGATTATTAAAAAGCTTGAGTCAATGGGCGTTGATATGAGGCAGTGGCAGAAAGAAGTAATAGTCACTTATGCTTATAAATAGCAGAGAAAAGCCGTGAAAAAATCACGGTTTTTTAATATTTTTTTAGAAAAGTGTATTGACAATATACGCCAATGAGTATATAATATAATCAAGACGAAAGGGGGTGATAAAAATGGACAAGTATACAGAGATAGTAAAAGACCTATTAGAAATTGTCGCAATAATATTAACAATAATAAAAGTTAATAAAAAATAGGTCTTTTGGGAAATGCCACCGCCCTAAAGGGTGGCAACTATTAAATTAAATTTATTATAGCATAGGAGGGGCGAAAATGAAAGAAAATAATATTTTAAAAAGCATATTACTGCTGATATTGGTATTGACAGTAGTAGACGGAGAATGGCGAAATCCGAGCGTACTCGATATTATAAAAATTGTATTACTTGTAATAGCGCTTATAGTTACATTTAAAGGGGGAAAACAAAATGACAACAGAAGCACAGAAAAGAGCAAGAAATAAATACAACAAAGAAGCATACAAGAGAATTACTTTTAGTTTATCAAAGAAATATGATGAGGACATTATAGAATACTTGGAGAGAGCAGAGAACAAACAGGGAGTGATAAAAGAGGCGTTGCGTGAAAAAATAAAAGCAGAAATTTGATATTATAGGCATAGCTTTAGTGATTAGTATAATATCAAATATATTAAATATTGTATACGAGGTGCAAAATGGAAAAAAGAAGGCAAGATAAATGGGACGAAAAGAATGGACTTATTTCAAAAACATATAAATTAAAAAAGGATACAGTCTATGCTTTTAAAGAAGCGTGCGAAAAGGCGGAAGTATCGCAAAGCAAACAGCTTATGGCAATGATGAATGAGTTTATAAAAAAAGTAAGCGAGTAAACTTGACACACCGTGACACTTTTTTGCCTGTTATACTCATATTGTGAAAAAGCTTGTCATTGCGAGGGGTAAGCATAGACTAATCCGGGGAGAGCGGGGTTTTAAGCCCTGCTCCTTTCTTTAAAAAACAAATAAAAACAAACTTGACACCTTGTGACCCTTTTTTCTCTGTTATAATAGAACCGTAGAAAAGGGTTTACCAAACGCTTATGAAATCCAACAATATTTCATCACTCATTTTACCAACTTTCAGAAAAACACAGGAAAGGACAGGGCAAAAGCCTTGTTCTTTTCTATTACCAAAATATAGAGAGGAGAACCAAATGGCAGACGAAAAAGACACTTCTGTGCTTCAGGGCAAGCACGATGGGGTGATAACTAATAGGATAGTATCACGAGAAGAAAAAGAGGAAGAATAAAACCGTTGGTTATTCCAACGGCTTATTTTGATAATATTCAATTAACATTTTTAGGAATTTAGAACGACTCATTTCGCCACGCAAAGCTTCGATTTTTTTGAAATCATCATTTTTCAGGTCGACAGCCCAGCGAGTATATGTTTTTGAGTTGTAGCGGCGTTTAACTTCATTTGATGTTTTACCCATTATTTCCTCCTGATTATAGTTACTAAAGCCACAACGGAAGTAGCGAGAGCAACAAGGCTTATTATAAATGACACAGCTTGCATAATTATTTAATATGGACTATACTAATGACAACCCCGAAAGGGGCAAGGGGCGAGTGCCCCTCGGATTATTTTTTTGTCGACTTGATAATCAATAGGATTGTGTTTAAGAGATTTATAATCCCTGTTATCAAGTTGACTATTGTTATTAGCTCATCCATATGTCGCCTCCTTTCTGTTGTATTCCCTTTCGGTAATTATATATTAGCATACTCGGCAGAGTATGTCAAGGAAATAAATTATATTTTAGAGAGAACATCAAAAAAAGATGTTCTTTTTTCGTAGAAAGGAATAGATAATGGCAAAATACACACAATGGATAGAAAAAGAAGGCTTACTTTTAATAGAGGGCTGGGCACGAGACGGACTTATAGACAAGCAGATTGCACATAATATCGGAATAAGCGTTTCTACCTTATGCGAATGGAAAAAACAATTCCCTGAACTTGCGGAAGCCTTAAAAAAAGGCAAAGAGGTTGTAGACAGGGAAGTAGAGAATGCACTATTTAAACAAGCTATGAGTGGGAATGTAACAGCACAGATATTTTGGCTAAAGAACAGAAAACCTCTGCAATGGAGAGAAAAGCAGGCAATAGAAATATCAAAGCCACTTGATGACACTGTAAAGGAGCTTAACGAATATTTCAATGGACAGGGAAAAGATTAAAAAGTTACTACTAAAAGAACCATATAAAATAGGACACTTTGTAGGATTTAAAGACTTGACCGCTTTGCATAATGAGTGGCTAAAGTCTTTTTTGTATTCAAGCAAGACACAGACACTACTTGCTCACCGTGGCTCATACAAGACAACAACGCTTTCACTCTTCCTTGCCCTGCACCTGATAGAAAAACCAAACGAGAATGTGATATTTTTCAGAAAGACTGACACGGATGTCGGAGAGGTTATAAACCAAACAGCAAAGATACTTAAGACAGGAGCACTGCAGGAGATAGTATATAGCTTATACGGTCAAAGCCTGATGTTTGAAAAAGACACAGCAAACGAGATACACACAACGCTTTGTACATCAAACAAAGGAGCAAGTCAAATAATCGGACTTGGTATAACAACATCAATTACAGGAAAGCACGCAGACATAGTTATAACAGATGATATTGTAAATATAAAAGACAGAACAAGCAAAGCGGAGCGAGAGCGCACCAAAACGCAATATATGGAATTGCAAAATATCGTAAATAGAGGTGGCAGATTTATAAATACAGGCACGCCGTGGCACAAAGACGATGCAATAACTCTTATGCCGAATGTAAAAAGATATGACTGTTACAGCACAGGGCTTATAACAAGGGAGCACTTAGAGGAAATAAGGCAGTCAATGTCAGACAGTTTATTTAGTGCAAACTATGAGCTTAAACACATTTCTGACGAAAAGAGTATGTTTGCAACGCCACAATTCACAAAAGACGAAAGCAAAATATACGGAGGTGTGGCGCACATTGACGCAGCCTATGGCGGAGCAGACGGCACAGCGTACACGATTTTTAAAAAGCACGGAGACGAAATAATAGGGCTTGGTAAGAGATGGAACAAACATGTTGATGATTGCATAGAGACGATAAGGAATATACACAAGCACTATCAAGCAGGCAGTATCTCTTGCGAGAGAAACGCAGACAAAGGTTACCTTGCAGAGAAATTGCAAGACAGAGGCTTTGTTGTCGATACATACAGCGAGAGAGAAAACAAATATATAAAGATTAGCACATTTTTAAGAAGTAATTGGAAACGGATAAAGTGGCTCGAGGAAACGGATCCGGAGTATATCAACGAGATATTAGATTATACAGAGTTTGCAGAACACGACGATGCACCCGACAGTGCTGCTTCGCTTCTGCGCAAAATGGAAAAAAGAGTAGCATATAATTCAATCAAAGGAGGTTTATAGTGTACAAGTTAGCAAGCGATAAGGAGCTTACATCAAGCAAGCTGGCAGAGTTTGTAGCGAAGCATAGAACAGAAGTAAGCGTAAGATATAAAAAATTGCACGATGCATACATAACAAGGTATGAAATCACGGAGATAGGCAGAAAACCAACTTGGAAGCCCGACAACAGAATTGCGGTGAATTTCGCAAAGTATATTGTTGACACGATGAACGGCTTTTTCCTCGGCATACCGGTAAAAACAACAAGTGAAGTGGAAAGCGTGTCAAACTACTTAAATATGTTAAATAACTATAACGATATGGATGATGTCAATGCAGAGCTTGGAAAAATGAGTGACATCTATGGTAAAGGCTATGAGATGTATTATGTCGACGAACAGGGAAAAATCGGAGTGACATATATATCGCCAATGGAGGCGTTTATGATATATGACGATTCTGTGCTTGAAAAAGAAAGATATTTCGTAAGGCTTTACAAAGACGAGGATAATGTCCTTCACGGTTCTGTATCTGACGAACACACGGTGAGATATTTTACAGACAAGAACAATTATAGGTTTGAGGATGAGCGAGTACACGGATTTGGCGGAGTGCCGGCAACGGAGTTTAAAGAAAACGAAGAAAAGATAGGAATATTTGAGCCGGTTCTGACAATGATAAATGCTTACAACAAAGCGATAAGCGAAAAGGCAAACGATGTAGACTACTTTGCCGATGCATATCTAAAGGTGCTTGGTGCAAACCTTGATGAAGAAGAGCTAAATGCACTGAGACAAAACAGAATAATAAACTTTAAAGGGCTTGACAGTAGCAATGTGGTTGTAGAGTTCTTGCAGAAACCGAACGGTGATACAACGCAAGAAAATTTGATAAACAGATTGCAAAAGCTGATATTTCAAATATCAATGGTTGCTGATATCTCGGATGAAAATTTCGGGCAAGCTTCCGGTACTTCACTGAGGTATAAACTACAGGCAATGAGTAATCTTGCAAAAGGCAAAGAGCGAAAATTTACTGCAGCAATGAACAGAAGATACAGGCTGATCTTCTCGAACCCTGTGTCAGGAATGAAGCCTGATGATTGGATAAGCATTACATATAAGTTTACGCAGAATTATCCTGCCAACTTATCAGAAGAGGCACAGATTGCAGCACAGCTATCGGGTATTACATCAGAGGAAACGCAGTTTAAAGTGCTTTCTATTGTTGACGATGTCAAAAAAGAAGTAGAGAGGAAAAGAGCGGAAATGGATCCAGTCGGATATGCAACGGATTATCCGACTAACAGGACAGACAGGACAGAGGAATAAAGATGTCATATTGGAAAGACAGACAAAAAGCTTTATATGATGCAATGGAAAAGGACGAGAGGAAGTTGAACAAACGCCTTTCGTCCTTTTATGAAAAAGAAAGTAAAAAACTTGATAATGAGATAGCAAGCTTTTATACCAAATATGGAGAGGATAATATACTTGAGTATAGAAATCTTATGCAAACATTACCAGAGGCAGACAGGCAGTTACTTATTGAAAAACAGGACGCATTTATAAAGAAGTATCCGCAGTATCAAGAGTTGTTGCCGGTGCGAAATGACATATATAAGCTAAATAGGCTTGAGGGACTGCAATACTCTGTAAAACTGCAACAGCTTGAAATAGGAGCAGTAAATAATGAAGAAATAAGCAAATATTTAGAGAAGCAAGCAGAGAGAGGAGTAAACGCAAGTGCTGAAGCTATGGGGCTTGGGACAAACTTTAATGCATTAAGCGGAGATATTGCCAAAAAGGTTGTAGGAACAGCTTGGTCAAACGGCAAGAACTTTTCGCAAAGGATATGGGAAAACACCGAAAAGCTTGCCAACTATCTAAATAACGATATAGCAAGCGGATTTGCACGAGGCGACAGTTATAAGAAGCTATCAAAGGCAGTACAAGACAGGTTTAATAAAGTAAGCAAAAGCGATGCACAAAGGTTGATTTATACAGAAGGCACATATGTAATGGCAGAATCAAGCATAACGCCTTTTGAAGAGGATTTTGAAAAGTACAGAGTATCTACAGTAGGCGATGCAAGAGTATGTTCTAAGTGCAGAGAGATAGCAGGACAAGTGTTTTATATCAAAGACAGAGAAGCAGGCGTAAACTTTCCTCCTTTCCACCCGTGGTGCAGATGTTCTTTTACAATCGAAGTCGACGACTGGGACGAGTGGATGGACGAGTATGTAAGCAAGGCAGAGCAAAAAAACAAGCTGACAGAAAATGAAGTTTATGCAATAAAGAAGTATATTTCCTTTAGTAGTTATATTTTGAATGAAAAATTGCGTAATGGTATAAAGCTAACAAATGAAGAAAAAAAGTGGACAAAAAATTTAGACAGAGCTATAATGAAAATGCCTATATATAAGGGAGTTGTATATAGAAGTTTATCAAGTCAAAGGATAAAAGATATGGAGTCTTTTCATAAAAAATATTCCGTAGGTTGTACAGTTACAGAGCCGTCGTATACTTCGGCAAGTACAGAAATATATGATGAAAACATGGATATTTTATTTATTATTGAAGGCAAAGACGGTTCTGACTTGAGAGAATACAATCAACCTGAGCAAGAAATTTTATTCAAAAGAGGTACTGCATTTTTTGTATTAAAAAAGGAGGGTAATGAAATATGGCTGAAAGAAATATAAATAAACCTTATTCGCATAGACGGTGGCATGATGATATTGGAGGAAGACGAGTAATATGTTCATTTTGTAAACATAGAAGAAATTATGACGAAGGAAAATCTGTTTTACCATGTGATGCCTTTCCAGAAGGTATTTCACATGAATGGATTACTGTGCTTTCAAAATCAAAATTTCGTTCAGAAGAGTGCAATAATGGAGTTAGATTTGAAGTTGCCGAAAAAGATAAAGACAACTATGAAGAATACTTAGAAAGCGAAGATTGGTAGAGACAGTAGTAGCTGTGTTATGAATATAGGAGCAGAAGAATGCCAAAAGATGACTTTTTTAGGATTTTATATGTAATATTAACAGAGCTATACGAAGCTAAAAAGCAGGCTAAAAGGGTAAGTCTTGACAACATCAGTCCGTCACGCTTTAAGGTAGCAGAATCATACTGGCTTGACATTGTGGAAGAGGCTGTAAACGAGGAATTGATAAAAGGCGTGCTTATCACAAGGACAAAGACAGGCAGAATAACTACAGGCTTTGAGGAGATAGATATAACTATGAAAGGCATTGAGTATCTTCAGGACAATGCAAAAATGAAAAAGGTATATGAAACATTAAAAGAACTAAAAGATTGGACGGCAATTTTTTAAAGGGAGAGAATATGAAAAGACTGCTATACTTTCACGCTTCTTGGTGCAGACCGTGTCTGTTCGTGAGGCGTGAATTTTTAGTGCCAATAGAAAAAAAGCACAAAGATAAAATAACATATATAGATGCACAAAACGAGCCAAGTCTTGCTAAAAAGTATAGAATAGAGCATTTGCCGACTACTATTATTTTAGATGGCGAAAAGGAAGTTTGGAGGCGTTTTGGAGGCTTTGATACTAAGGAGGTATTAAAGATATTAAATGATAAGAGTTAAAGTAAAAAAGGACAGTGTGCAAATAAGCGGGCACGCAGGATATGCACCGAAAGGAAGCGATATTGTTTGTGCCGGCGTGACGGCACTTTATCAGGGAACAGCTTCATACTTAATAGATTGTATGAAAGAGCCTTTAAAAATCGAATCAGACGAAAAGACAAATACATATACAATACTAACAAAGGACTTATCAGAGAGTGGCAAACTCCTGATAGGTTCTTTTATTCATAGTCTTAAACTTATAGAAAAAGAGTTTCAAGACTATATAAAAATCGAGCAGGCGTGAATCTCGTTAAAAGTTACGGCAAACTAAGCATTTATGTTTTAAAACTATATGGAGGGAAAAATGGAAACATTAAAGAAATTACAGTTATTTGCTGAAGACGGACAGCAAACCGCAAACGAATCTGCAGAGCCTAATACTGACTCACCAAAAGGCGAACAGCAAACAGAGAAGCAAGCAGAGCCTAAGGCAGAGCTAAAGTATAGCGAAGAGGATATTGATAGAATAATCAATCAAAAGTTTGCAAAATGGAAAAAGGCAGAAGAGACAAGAATTAACGAAGCAGAAAAGCTTGCAAAAATGAATGCACAGCAAAAAGCAGAATACGAAAGCGAAAAGCTAAAAGAGGAGTTAAACATACTCAGAGCAGAAAAGGTAAAAGCAGAGCTAACAGCGCAAGCAAGAAGAATGCTATCAGAGTCAGACATCACGATAAATGACGAGCTATTGAACATTATTGTCTCGGGCGATGCCGAAACGACAAAAAATTCGGTTGAAAACTTCAGCAAACTGTACAAAGAGGCATTACAGCAGGGTATTGCTAATGCACTAAAGGGGAATGCTCCAAAAAGCGGTACAAAAAGCGGAGCAATCTCAAAGGAAGAAATCTTGGCGGTAAAAGATAAAAACGAACGCCAAAGACTAATTAACGAAAATATCACACTATTTACAGGAGGTACAAAATGAAACTAAACAAATTACAGCTATTTGCAGCACCTGCAAACACAACAGTAAAAGCAGACCTTGAACCGGCAATCTCAATTGATTTTACAACAAGAATTGCAAACAATATCAAAGAACTACAGGAAATTATCGGCGTAAGTGAGATGATACCTATGGCATCAGGTACAGACATTAAGATTTACAAGCTAACAAAGACTAACACACCATCACAGGTAGCAGAGGGCGAGACTATTCCGCTAACTAAAATCGAAAGAAAGCTTGCACAGACAATATCTCTTTCACTTCTAAAGTACAGAAGAAACACAACTGCAGAAGCGATTCAAAAGGTTGGCAGAACAGTAGCAATAAATGCAACTGATGAAAAGCTAAAGAGCGAAGTACAAAAGGATATCAAAAAGACTTTCTATACAGCACTTGCAACAGGCACAGGCACAGCAGAGGGAAGCAATTTGCAGATACTACTTGCTAACTTATGGGCAAAGCTTGAAGAAAAGTATGAGGATATGGATGTAGAACCTATCTTTTTCATTAACCCACAGGATGTTGCGGATTATCTTGGCACAGCACAGATATCTACACAGTCTGCATTCGGATTTTCTTACATCGAAAACTTCCTCGGACTTGGTACTGCTATGATATCACCACAGGTTACAGCAAAGACAGTATATGCAACAGCTAAGCAGAATCTAAACGGTGCTTATACTTCAGTAGGTGGCGATTTAGGAGCTACATTCAATGCTATTAGTGATGAAAGCGGACTAATTGGTATTACTCATAGCGTATCAACAGATAACGCTTCTATTGACACACTTATGCTATCGGGCGTAGCTTTCTACCCTGAATATGCAGACGGCGTGTTTAAGGGCACAATCAAAGCAACTACTACAGGAAATAACTAAGGAGCAGTGAGATGTTAGAGCGAATAAAATTAAGGCTTACAGGCGAAAGCGTATCTGATGACCTTCTTACAGAGCTTCTAACAACCATAAAAGACAGACTAATGATAAGGCTTGGGGTTTTGGAACTGCCTCAAGCCTTTGAGTCTGTAACAGTAGATGCAACAGTAAAAGCTTATAGACGGTTATATTATGAGGGTATAACAAACGAAAATGTCGACAGCCTGTCAACTTCTTTTGTCGAGGATATTTTAAACGAGTACGCAGAGGAAATAGTGGCATATAAAGAAAGTCAAGCCAACAGCGGAAACAGCGAAAGAGTGGTGCATTTTATATGATATGGACAGAATGCATTTTGTATAAAAATATCCAAAACGGAACAGACGAGCTAAACAATCCGACATATGAGCTTACAGAGGTGTATAGAGCAAAGGCACGCTTTACTCCGTGGAGCGCAGAGCAAATGAGCCTTGAAGACAGAGAAGTGACAAAGACAACAGAGCTTTACGCTCTGAAAGGGATTGATTTGCCAAAATGCGATTATGCGGAGATAGACGGCGTAATAAGAAAAGTCGATAAGATAAGTAACTTATCTAAACGATATACAGTTTTACGAGTGCAAAATTATAAGGAGTAGTCAGATGTCTGTAAATGTAAAGATAACAGGAGTAGAAGCGTTGGTGCGCAAACTAAATGAGCTAAATCGCTTTGAAATGGATGCAATAAATAAAAAGCAGGCTACAGAGATACTCAATAAGGCACGCACATCTTATACACCGGTAGACACAGGAGAGCTGAGGCTGTCATCGAGTATGAACTACCCTGTAGTTGGATACACAAAGGAGTATGCGCCACATGTCGAATATGGACACAGAAACGCACGAGGCGGTGGGTATACGCAAGGGCAATACTTTCTTAAGGCGAATGTAATGCACCAACAAAAAATATACATTGACGATATAAAAGAGAGGTTAAAACGATATGGCTTATAAACAGCTTGTGCTTACTGACATAGTAAGTGCAATACAACAAAAGATAGTAAAAAAGACAGGGCTAAAATGCTATGACTATGTAGAGAAAAATGCCAAAAGTCCGTTTTATTTCCTTGAGGTAGCAAGCCAGACATCGGCGAGCAATAAAACGATGTATGTGAATACTGTAAGCGTTATGATTCACTGTATAGCAGAAGCTAAAAACTCCTCTGCCGGCATCTATAAGCTGATAAATAATGTGCAAGAGGCTTTAACAGAAGACATAGAAATAAGCACGCCCTACAAATTAGTATTGCAAACAGACGGAAGTTTGCAAACAATCAAAACAGATGAAACAGGAGAAAAGCACGCTATTATAGCCTATGATTTTCTAATCTGTTATGACCATATTGAAAAATAGGAGGTAAAAAATGAAAAAACTACAATTATTTGCAAATAGCTATGATAATAACAGCTATTGCGATTTTTCGGCTGCAAGCGCCGTAGCAGGCAAGGATATATTGCTTGCTATATGGAACACAGACGGTAGCAAATTGCTTGCTATAAGCGGACAGCAGGGATTAACAATTAACAGGTCTGCTGACAGCATAGAAGTAACAAGCAAGGACACAAAAGGAGGCTGGAAGTCAAAGATAGCAGGTATGAAAGAGTGGTCTATTGAAAACGACGGTTTTTATGTGCCAAGCGATGAATCGCACACACTACTTTCGACAGCTTTCGAAAATAGCGATCCGGTATGCATAAAGGTTGTTAATGCCAAAACGCAAAAAGGAATGTTTGGCGGACTTGCTGTTATTACAGACTATCCGCTTGAAGCACCGTACGACGATAGTATGACTTACTCGTTAACACTTGAGGGTATGGGCGCTTTGGTGGATTTGCTTGTAAATCCGGTAACACCTGATACTATGCCGGACGGAACAGTAACAGCTACAACTACTTCAAATACTTCATCAAAATCATAGGAGGAATAGGCAATGGAATTAAAAGGACAAACTTACGAGCTCAGATACGATATGAACGCAATTGAGGTTATAGAGGAAGCAACAGGCACACCGCTTATGGTAAATCTCGGAAAGAACAGTGCTCTAATCTCTTTGCGGGATTTAAAGCTTTTTGTTGCATATGGATTAAAGGATTCTGACGGTTCTGCCGTAGAGCAAGAAAAGGCAATAGATATAGCAAGCAAACTGATACAGGAAAAAGGATATACAGAAATATGCACTTGGGTATATAGCGCAATAGAGAGAGATTGTCCTTTTTTCTTCCAAGCCGTTTAGTTGATTTTGAATACATACAAACAGAGGAAGATACAGAATACAGCGAAATAGCAAAGCCATATAGCAAGACTATAGACTTTGCTTTTTTTGCTGTAAACTTTGGATACTCTAAAGCGGACTATCAGGCGCTCACACCTAAAGAACGCTTGTTTATATATAAGGCGTGGGAACAGAAAAAGGTATCACTTACAAGCGATATCTATAACGCAGTCTTTACAGCCTTTTATAATGTACAGCGTGGAAAGAAAAGAGCTCTTAAACTATTTAAAAAGAAGCAAAGGAAAATAGATAAGAACACTTTAGATTTTAATCTAAAAACCATTCTTAAGGTTGAGGAAAAAGAAGGTAAAGGGTGGCTTGAGCAAGTCTATAAAGCTAACGGTATGCGATTTAAAAGAAAGGAGGAAAGCAATGGGGCTTGATTATACTTTAGGCGTTGATATTACAGGCAATGCGGATGGCTTAAAAAACTCAATAGAAACAGCAAAGAAAGCCGTAAGTGATTTTGAGACAAAAACACAATCAATGTCAGAAAAGCTTGTAAGTATTGGCGACAAAATGACAAAAGTTGGGGCAAAATGGTCTCTTGCGCTCACTACTCCTATTGTATATAGCACAAAAAAGATGATAACGGCAGCAAGCGACTATGAAGAGAATATCAACAAGATTGATGTTGCTTTTGGAAAAAGCGGAGACGCAGTCAAAAAATGGGGCGATACAGCGATAGAAAACTTCGGCTTATCGAAAAACCAAGCACTTGAGGCGGCCGCACTGTTTGGCGATATGGGCACGGCAATGGGACTAACGCAGGCAGAGGCAGCGGAAATGTCTATATCTCTTGCTTCTCTTGCAGGCGATCTTGCTTCTTTTAAGAATGTGGGCGTTTCGCAGGTAATGACAGGTCTTAAAGGTGTGTTTACGGGCGAAACTGAATCCATAAAAGAGCTTGGTATTGTAATGACAGAAACTAACCTTTCTGAATTTGCAAGCAAGATTGGTAAAGTCTATAAAAATATGTCGCAGGCAGAAAAAGTACAACTTCGCTATAACTATGTTATGGCACAGAGTAAAAACGCAATCGGTGACTATAAAAGAACAGCTGACGGCACAGCTAACTCACTTCGTACCTTTCAGGGCAATATTGAAAATCTTGGTATCGCATTTGGCGAGGAGCTTTTGCCGGTTATAAATCCATTGATTGTCAAGGCGACAAACTTTGTCAAAAAGCTTGGAGGTATATCATCTGCAACAAAGCAAACTATCCTAAAGGTAGGGGGACTTGTTGCAGCAATGGGACCTCTAACGGTCATTTTTGGCAAAACGACAACCTTGATAGGTAAAGGGATACAAAGCTATCAAAAATTCACTACTGTCCTCAATACGGTGGGCACAAGAGCTGTAGAGGCAGGAGGAAAAATTTCAAAGCTTGGTTTCTTGGCTTCGGTGACACCTGCTCAAATAGGTGTTTGCGTAGGCGCTATCGGTGGGCTTGTATATATGTTCAAAAAAATGAGCGAGGGCGCACAAACAGCAACATCTAAAGCAAAGGATTTTGCTAAAAGTTGTACGGAGCGAGTATCGAGCGTACAAGCGGAGGCAAACCAGCTTGGCGTATTATATAATCGCCTTGAATATCTATCGGGGATTGAAAACAAGAATACCGCACAAAAAAAGTTGATGCAAAGCACGGTGGAACAGCTCAACAAAAGTGTTGACGGGTTGAACCTAAAATACGATGAAGAGACTGACAAACTTAATCAATCTACAGAAGCGATCAAGAAAAAGGTTGAGGCACGAAAACAGGAAATGTTGCAAGAAGCATATCTTGAGAATAGCGAAGAAGCCTTAAAGAAATATGCAAAATTGCAAGGCGAAACTGCAGACCTTGAAACACAGAGAGCCGATGCACTTGATAAAGTCACAAATGCACTAAAAAACAATAGCAGTCTAACTGACTTCCACGGCGAAACGCTTGTGAAAGCGAAACAAGAGCTTGCAGAAATAAACGCAAAAATCAGAGACAACGCAAGTGCAATGTGGGAAAGTATGAAGACTGCAACAAAGTATCAAAACCTTGCGACTATGCAGACTTCGGCTTGGAAAGAACTCGGGCTTAATATTCCAAAAAGCCTTGCTCAGGGCATAAACGAGGGCAAATATGTTGTGCCACAGTCTGTAGAAGAGCTAAATGCTTTGGTGAAGTTTGACAGCGCAGTATCAAAAGCCGGTCTGAGTGGTTCTGCAATAACTAAACAGCTACAAGTGGCAATGGCAAATGGTACTGTCGGCGTACAGGAAGCCACAACAAGGCTTAATAGCATTATTACTTTGCAACAGGCTGTAGATAAAGTCGGACTACAAGGAAATGAAATCATAGATAATTTATACTTGTCTATGGCAAATGGTACTATTGATGTTCAAACAGCTACGCAGAGGATAAATGATGTCATAACTTTTTGGCAAGCGGCAAAAAATGCAGGAGTTGAGGGCAAAGATGTTACAGAAGCACTTGCTATGGGAATTGCAAGTGGCGAAATAGATGCAAAAACTGCTGCAAAAAACCTATCCACAGCAACCAAGAAAAGTATTAAGCTCAAAGATGGAGGCTACAGCGAGGGAGAAAATCTCGGAAAAGGCGTAGCATCCGGTATGAAATCAAAGACGGTACTTGAGAAAATCGGCTCGGCGGCGCAATTTATCATTGACAAAGCGAAAGGTGCGTTAAGAAAAGCCGGATTGATTAAATCCCCGTCACGCCTTATGAGAGACGAAGTCGGCATATACTTAACACAAGGTATTGCAGTTGGACAACTTAAAGCCATTGATGATGTCAGGAAGGCAAGCGAAAAGGTTATAAATGAAGCTCAGAAGGCTATGGCAAAACCAATAGGGACTGACTTCTCATATGTAGCTAACAGGAGTATAACGCAAGATGTAGCCTTGCGATATGCAAATAGTGGCATAAATCCTACTACAGGAGAAAGCGGAGCAACAAACGGCGGTATCAATCAGACAATCAATATCTATCAACCGGTCAAAACACCGGCAGAAACTGCAAGAGCGATAAGAAAGCAAGCGACTTTCGGATTGGCAGGTGCATAATGGAGTTACGAAATATAAAATTGAAAGCGACAAGAAGTGACGGGCAGATTTTCGAGTACCAAAATGACGACTGGATAATAACATCTCTTGACGGGCTTGACTTTCCGCCTGTAGAAATATTCAGAAGTAACAGAGGGTATGGCAACGGATCCATTATTACAGGCAAAAGAAAGACAGAACGAAATATAGATATTGTAACGCACGGTCAATCTTGGCATACGAATGTAGCTGACAGGATCCAAGCGATAGCGTTTCACAACAACAATTATACTTTCGACTTGGAAGTAACATATATGGGAACAACAAGAGTTGCTAAAAATTGCGAGCTTGACGGTGCAAAATGTCCGTTTGACAATATGTATCTCCCACTTGAGCTTACAGTCAGTTTTTTGTCGCCCGAATGTGATCTATTTGCAAACAATGAAGACCAAGCGACATTCACATCAACGACAGCACTTTGGCACGATACAAGAGTCTATACACAAAATGGCACGCTTGCTTTTGGTGTAATCGAAAAGAGTAGCGAAAAAGTAATAAATTATCTTGGAAGCGAAACAGCGCCAATTATAATCACCATAACAGCAACAGGCTATGTAGAAAATGTAATAGCAACACTTAATGGCATCCAAGTGAAAATCAAAGAAGAGCTGACGGAGGGCGATGTACTTGTAATCGACGCAGAGGAAAGAGTTATAAAGCTAAACGGTCAAAACTGGGAACCACCAAGCGGAGCATACGGCGAGATTGCGTATATGAACCTTCCAAAATTCCAATTAGGCTATGGCGATAATGTGCTTAGTCTCACCGACGGAAGTGGCGATTTTACAGGCTTTGAGGCAGAAGTTTCTTACACAGGAAGGTACGGTGGACTATGATTAAATTTCACGATAAGTACGGCAATGGACTTTCGTTTTGTGACTTTATCGAGGTGCAATGGACAAGGCGCTGGAGCTCTGCAGGAGAGTTTACCGTATATATGGCGGCAAAGGATTATAATCCTGACATAAAGTATGTTAAAAACACCGACCGACCTGAAACGGGTATGGTAATGAAAACTGTATATAGCGAAAGTAGTAACGGTGAATTTGTGACACTGTCAGGGTTTTTCCTCGAAAAGGTTGCAGACTTTGGACAGATAATTTTTAACTATGAGCAATCTTTTTCGGCAGGGTCGACACTCTTTGAAGATTTAATGATAAAAGGCTTTAGAACTCCATTTGATGAGGGCGGAAAGCCTTTTTATTATAATCTTTACAGATATGCGATTGATGAAAATTCACAATTCCCGTCATCAGGCTTTGATATAAATATCGAAAAAGGCACAGGAGTCGGCACGGCATTTTATGACATACTTTCTGCAAGCGGATACTCTTTTGTGTGCAGTCCGTGGTTTAACCCTCTTGGGAAAGTAAGAGAAGAAACGGAGCCACTGATTGGACTTGAGTTTTTATTTAAAGCCCCAAGAGACTTGACGGACAAAGTCTTTTTCGGCAAACAGTATTATAACGCATCAAGCATAAATTATACGCTCGATGAATCAAATATAAAATCGCAATATGTCATATCGCAAGAAAATTTGCAAGGTGATATATCAAAATGGACGGGCACAGGCAAATTTTACATTGTAGATACAGAATTTGTAGAAGGTAATCAGATCCTAATCGGCAGAGAGAACTATTTGAATGAAAGCAACAGACCGTCAAATATCGGTTACTGCCTGCCTATGAAAGCGTATACAACTAATGTCGACGGCGTGGAACTTGTACCTGCAAATGTGTCAAAAATCATTTCACAAATGAAACAGCAAGCACAGGTGGATATGCTCAACAATTATAAGATTGAGGAAATCGAAGTTGAAGCGTTGCAAAACCGATTTTATTATCTAACAGATTATGACCTCGGAGATAAATGTACAATCGTGCTTGATGCGTTAAATCAAATGTGGACTGCACGCATTGAAGAGGTTCGAGAGGTGCACAAAAATAATATGGTGGAGATAGAACTTGTATTTGGTACTCCACGCAAGACGAAATGGAGGGAATTAAAATGATAAGTTATCCTTTTGAGAGCTTAAACACAGGCACGGAAGCAAGTCCGGTCTATGATAGGGCAATAACTGCCCAAATGGAGCGAAATTTTAACAAGATGAGATACACAAACGGTGTATTTTCGACACCGACAAATGGCTTACAGGTACAAGCAAAAAGCGGTATGACTGTATGCGTAAAAACGGGAGGTTGCCATATAGAGGGAGCACTTGGTGTGCTTGAAAGCGAACTTGATATTACTATAAATTCTACATCAAATTCATACAGCAGGATAGATAGGATAGTAGCACGCTTTGACACTTCTACACCCGTTCGTGCAATCGAAATATATAAAAAAGAGGGTGTAATGAGCACAACTCCAATGCCACCTGACATTATTCAAGAGAGCAACTATTATGAGTTGGTGCTTGCGGATATAAAGGTAACTCCGGGGATGACAACTATAACTAACAGCTCAATAACAGACCAGAGGGAGAATACAGCGCTTTGCGGTATAGTTGTGCCTGCAATACCTACGCCACTTGACCTTGATGATTTGTATTTACAATATCAGGCAAGCCTTGATGAGTATTTAGAGATTGTAGCGGAAGCACTTGATGAGACTACAGCGGTACATCTGCAAAATCTCATTGAAGCACTTGACGCTCGGCTAACAACCGCCGAAGGCAAGATAACTAATCTGCAAACCAGAACAACAACCGCCGAAACAAACATCACTAACATCGAAGACGATATTGAAATAAGCGAAGCGACCAAAACCGCCTTCAAAAACCTCGGCTGGACACCACCAACAGGGGGGGGCAGTAATTAACAGCTTGCTTAACTGGATTGCGCAAAAAAATCTCATAATTGACGAGGGCACGACAGACGGCTGGAGTTGGCGCGAGTACGCAGATGGCAGGATCGAGGCTGAAAAAACTGTGCTTAACGCCAAACCTACTCCCGATCAGGGATCCTCACCTGTCTACTACGCCAATACGCCTTTATTGTATACCGTTCCCTCTTTTTTAAGCGAGTGGACGGGTTGGGTAGTTCAAACGAATACGACTGGCTACAACTCGGTTCACGCTTTTGCAAAAAGCACTACTCAAATCGGTGTCCGATATGTACAATTTTATGGCTCGAAAGGGGCGACGGCGCAAATAAGCTTCGTGTTACACCTCGTCGGCAAGAGGTAGCGCAATCCTTTTTTTAGAAAG
>CAVHCP010000015.1:0-23337 GCA_963634825.1 uncultured Porphyromonadaceae bacterium
TTGTTAAGGTTCTGTCCGCTTCAGCGAACATTCTATATACTATCAGAGCCTTCCCTGCTTGTCAACAACTTTTTTGCTGTTTTTTTGATTTTTTTTAAAATCTTTTTTATTGCTCTATTTTTGCGCTGCCGCACGCTGTGCCGCAACCTCTGCCGCGAAGTCTTCTTCTTTCTTTTCGATGCCTTCCCCTACTTCAAAACGGACTACATCAACAAGGGCAAGTTCCTTATTTACTGTTGCAAGATACTGAGCAACTGTTTGCTTTCCGTCTTCTGCCCTAACATATGTCTGGTCTAAGAGACATATGTCCTTTAACTGCTTTGAAACACGTCCTTCAACAAGACCTTTGAAAATCTTGTTTTCAGAAATAGATGCTTTGTCCGCAACCGCGATCTCAGCAAGCTTTGCCTTTGCATCGTCCGAAAGGAAATTAGGCAGATAGTTGAAGTTGAACTTCTTATCAGCTTTCTTTTCTTCCAAAATAGCTATATCCTCAGCACTCCATACTCCGTCAACGGCCTTATCCAATAAAGCATTCAAGATTGGTTTAGGGAGTGTGAATGGGTCATTTAGTGCGCTTTCAAGTGTTATATTGTGCATTTTAACAAGTTCTGCTTCCGAAATGTCATCTCTGCTTACATATTGCGGATTCATTGCAGCAACCTGCATAGCAACATTTATCAGAGCTGTTTTTACATCATCATCAGCCGGTATATTGCCTGCAATCAGAGCACCGATCCTGCCGCCGTGAATATACGAAACAACAGCCTCACCGGATACTTTCTTAAATCTTCTGATAGTCATATTTTCTCCGATAGTGGCAATTTTATTTGTCAAAGCATCCTGAACTGTTCCTTCGCCTTCGTAAGGAAGTGCCATAAATGCATCCATATCTGCCGCATCATTTTCGAGAGCCATATTAGCCAGAGTTTCTACGAAAGTGATAAACTCATCGTTCTTTGCAACAAAGTCTGTCTCTGAATTTACTTCTACAATAGAAGCAGCCTTGCCATCAGCAGCGACAGCTGTTCTTACCAGCCCCATCGCGGCAACTCTTCCTGCCTTTTTAGCAGCTTTTGCAAGACCTTTTTCTTTTAAGAGATCAACTGCTGCTTCGATATTTCCATCAGTTTCAACTAATGCTTTTTTGCAGTCCATCATGCCTGCGCCTGTTTTTTCTCTTAATTCCTTTACTAATGCTGCTGTTACTGCCATTTTATTCCTCGCTTTCTGCTTCTACAGAAGCTTTTTCTTCAGCTATAGCCTCATCTTCCTGTGGTTCTGAGTCGTCAAAGCTTTCGCCCTGCTTGCCCTCGATGATTGCATCTGCAAGACATGACGCTATCAATTTTACTGCTCTGATCGCATCGTCGTTTGCAGGAATCACATAATCCACATCATCCGGGTCGCAGTTTGTATCTACGATACCCACTACAGGAATACCAAGTGTCCTTGCTTCCTTAACTGCTATTT
Organism: uncultured Porphyromonadaceae bacterium; assembly: GCA_963634825.1. Classification (GTDB taxonomy): domain Bacteria; phylum Bacillota; class Clostridia; order Peptostreptococcales; family Anaerovoracaceae; genus Gallibacter. The sequence goes on from CAVHCP010000015.1 coordinate 1,474, forward strand.
TTTCCTTCTTAGGGTCTACAACAAATACTGCTGCCGGCATAGAAGGCATATCCTTGATACCGCCTAAGAATTTTTCTAATCTCTCTAGCTCTCTTTGAAGCATCAATACTTCTTTTTTGCTAAGTTTTTCGAATGTACCGTCTTCTTCCATTGCCTTTATCTCATTTAATCTGTCGATTCTCTTTGAGATTGTCTTCCAGTTTGTTAGCATACCGCCAAGCCATCTCTGATTGACATAGTACATACCGCATCTTAGCGCTTCGTCCTTGATAGCTCCCTGCGCCTGCTTTTTTGTGCCTACAAACAATGCAGGTTTGCCACTTTCTCCTACTTCCTTCATAAATGCATATGCCTCATCTACCTTTTTTACAGTCTTCTGTAGATCGATGATGTATATACCATTTCTCTCTGTGAAGATGTAAGGAGCCATTTTAGGGTTCCATCTTCTTGTCTGGTGTCCGAAATGAACACCTGCTTCTAAAAGCTGTTTCATTGAAATTACTGACATGTTTTTTCCTCCTGGTTTTAAACTTCCACCGATGCGTGCCAAAAAAGGAGCCTTAGCGGCACCGCCTCTTTTGTAGCACGGTGTGATAAATTTACTCGGCAATACCAAAAATGGGCATCGCCGAGCAATATATTACCACATCACCCTCTGATTATCAAGCACGAAAGCGTTTTTTTATATAGTTTTTAGCATTTTTCGCAACCTAAGCGAGGCGGCATAGCACATACCTACGCTTTCCCCATTTTCAAAAATCGCCTCGATCTTGTTTATTTGTGATAGCTTCTTAGTATTGACGATCAAATAGCTGTGGCATTTGAAAAACGCTCCGCCTTCTGACTGCGAAAGCACCTCGCCCTCCACATCCTTTATCTTTCGTCTCCTTAGAGTATATGTCCTCTTTTCCGTTACTATTTTTACATCTCGGCCCTCTTGTTGCAAATATAAAATATCGTCTGCATCTACCTTATAGACGGCCACCTTTTCCTTTATATACATAAGGCGTACTCCTTTTCTCTGCAAACAAAAACAGCGCCACTCTGTCTTGGCGCTGTCCTCTATCTTCGCACTCAATAATCTATCTCTTATAAGTGATGTAGTCCTCAGCTATTTCCCTGGCAGATACTGAAACCGGCTTTTCAGGATTGCCTCCCTCTACAAGCAACGGTTTGCCGTCTATAATGTCCCTTGCTCTTTTTGCCGCAAGGACTACAAGCGTATATCTGCTGTCTGCTTTTTTTCTTATTTCATTTATCGGTGGATAAAGTAACATCTCATATCTCCTCTCTGTATTTGTTTATAATCTCTGTTTTATCTTCTATTTTTAGGTGCTCTGCCCGTATTATTGATTTTAAATTTTGAACAGCTATTTTTAAATCGTCGTTTATTATAACATATTTATAATGATTTAGACACCCTATTTCTTTTATCGCTTCTTTTAATCTTCTCTGAATTACTTCTTCGCTTTCTGTAGCACGGGTGCATATCCTTTTTTTTAGTTCCTTTAGTGACGGTGGAAGGATAAATATCATAATAGCCTCATCATATGCCTCTTCAATCTGTATCGCGCCCTGCACGTCAATTTCCAAAATGACATCCTTGCCCTCGTTTAGTCTGTCCATTACAGCTTTTTTAGGCGTGCCGTAATAATTGCCAAACACATTTGCATACTCGAAGAATTCGTCCTTTGCTATCATCTCTTCAAATGTTTTTTTATCTGAGAAAAAATAATTTTTGCCTTCTACCTCTCCCGGTCTTGGGCTGCGTGTTGTCATAGAAACAGAAAATTCGATATTTTCGAATTCCTTAAATATCTCATTACATATAGTGCCCTTACCTGCTCCCGACGGACCAGAAATAACCAAAAGCTTACCTTTTTCCATTTGTTTCCCCAATCTGTTTAAAATCTCAACCTACTCGATATTTTGTACTTGCTCTCTTATCTTCTCAATTTCGCTTTTTATTTCGAGCATTGTATTTGTGATATCCAAATCGTTTGCCTTAGATCCGATGGTATTTGCTTCTCTGTTCATCTCCTGCACGAGGAAGTCAAGCTTTTTACCTTCGGATTTGTCGCCGTTTAAAATCGCCTTTAGCTGTATCATATGGCTGTCAAGTCTGACAAGTTCCTCGGTAATATTTGCCTTGTCCGCAAAGATCGCCGCCTCGGTTGCTATCCTCTCATCCGAAAGCTGAGAATCATTTCCGAGCATCTCTGCTATCCTATTTTTTAGCTTCTCAGCATATATGCCCTGCAATTTTGGTGCTCTTTTTGCTATCACATCAACAAGCTCCCTTATTTTTTCGCCTCGCTTCTCGAGATCCTCTTTTAGCTTTGCGCCCTCCTGTTTTCTCATTTCATCAAAATTATGAAGTGCCGGCACTACCGCTTTTTTTATAGTCTCAACAATCTCCTGCTCATCTTCTATACACGGTTTTGCCTTCAATACATCCGGCATCGATGATATATCTCTTAGGCTGATATTTTCCTTGATGCCAAACTCATTTGCCAGTTCTTTGAGGCTTTCATAATATTGACCTGCAAGTCCCTTGTTGAGATTTACGGCTACATCAGCATCTCCCATACTTTCTGTTATTATCGAAACCTCTATCTTGCCACGCTTTGCTACTTCTCTGACAATGCTCTTTATCTTTTCCTCTGCAAACGCATATCTCTTTGGAAGTCTCACGCTCACATCACAATATCTATGATTTACAGCTCTGATTTCTGCTGTCACGCTACGCTTGTCATCGGCATATTCGCCTCTGCCAAATCCTGTCATACTCTTTATCATACAATTTGCTCCATTCCTTTATAATTTATGATAATATGTTATTATAGCACAATATATTGATATCAGAAAGGGAATGAATATGGCTTTTGACGGTTTTGTTACAAGATGTATAGCAGACGAGTTAAATTATAATCTCGCGGGCGGTAAAATAGACAAGGTTTATCAGCCCGACAAACGGGATCTTATTATTTTCGTACATACAAAGCATGGAGGCTATAAGCTTTTTTTGTCCGCAGAAACAAATCGCCCGGGCATCTATATTACAACGCAGGAATATGAATATCCCCTCACACCGCCATCCTTTTGTATGCTCGCAAGGAAACACCTGATCGGTGGCAGGTTCGTCAATATCGAGCAAAAAGGCTGGCAACGTATCATAGAAATCACTCTCGAAACAAGGGATGAGCTCGGTTTTAGTGTAAACAAAAAGCTCATCATAGAAATTATGGGCAAGCACAGCAATATAACGCTTGTCGATTTAAATAGCGGCAAGATAATCGATGCAATAAAACGCATTTCCTTTGATGTAAACAGAGCAAGGCAAATTTTGCCGGGAGTTACATATCAATATCCTCCGCCACAGGAAAAGCTTTCACCTGAGGAGGTTATAGAGGTTATATCAGTTGTCACAAAAAACTCAACTTGTAGCGCAGACGCCACTGCAGATAACAAAGAGCTGTTAAATGGGGACGCCAACGCTATTTTGAGCAAGATCGACGGCATCTCCCCGCTTCTTTCAAGAGAGCTTGCGGAGTCACACTCTCCTTGCCAAAAGCTTGCAAGCTGGCTTGATTCCATAAAGAATTGTGACCTCGATTACAAAATATATCTAAATAGCGAAAATACTCCGCTTGATTTTCATACTTTAAAAATCGATGAATACGTAGGACTTGATTTTATAAAGAAGGAAAGCGTCAGTGAAACTATCGAAAGCTTTTATTTGAGCAGAGATGTTTCAAACAGGATCAGGCAGACTTCTTCTGTTTTAATAAAGCATACCGGCACGCTTCTTAAAAAATTGTATCTAAAAAAGCAACGCCTGTGCGAAGATATTTTAAAGGCACAAAATTCGGAGAAATATAGACTTTACGGCGAGCTTTTGACCGCTAATTTGCATTCCATAAAAAATGGGGCCGACTCTGTCAGCGTCCTAAACTATTATGACAATCAGATGATAGATATTCCTCTTGACAAGAGATACTCGCCTTCAAAAAACGCACAGCGATATTTCAAAAAATATAACAAAGCCAAGACTGCGATAATAGAAAAAAATGTTCAGCTCAAGCAGACGGAGAGCGATATAGCTTATCTCGAAAGCGTTGTAAGCTTCCTCGACAGTGCAGAGACTCTTTCCGATATAGCAAACATCCGTCAAGAGCTGATAGAGAGCGGTTTTTTGAGACAGAGAAAAAAGGATATAAAAAAGACGAAGCAAAAGGTGGCTTTTGCTCCATTTGAATATAAACTGTCAGATGGTCATATTGTAATGGCAGGCAAAAATAATAAAGAAAATGATGCCCTCACTTTGAAAAAGGCATCAAAAAATGATATTTGGTTTCATACTAAGGATATCCCAGGCTCCCATACAATCCTATTTACAAACGGCACAAAGCTAAGTGGCATCGACGAAAATGCAATTTACGAGGCTGCTTCTGTAGCGGCCTATCATAGTAAAGCACGCTCATCCGAAAATGTGCCGGTCGACTATACTCTTGTCAAGCATGTTAAAAAGCCGAGTGGTGCTAAGCCGGGAATGGTTATCTTTACAGATAATAAGACTGTATATGTAAATCCTAAAGTGCCAAAATCCAGTCAATAGCAGCCTTGATAACCTCGTCGCCCTCGCTTTCCTTGCCACCGTTGTGTATCTCGTGATATAGCCCTTCCCATGCTATAAATTGGCAGGTCTCCTTTTGATTTTTGCTTATTTTCTCACTTCCGGCGATATCACAAATCTTGTCGGCATCACCGTGCATCAAAAGCATAGGCTTTTGTCTGCCCCCACCTTTGATTTCGTGTACATCATCATAAAGAGCATTGCCTATATCAAATCCGTCGACTGCACAACGCAGCGATATTTTTTTATGTGTCAGCGTATCCTTCGTATATGTCTCGGTATGCTTTTTATTGCCGAGCACACTCGCATCCACAGAAGAGCTTATCGAAAGCTTAGGAAAAAGCTTGCTTGCTCCCTTTACAAGTACATAAAGTGGCTTTGGCACGCCTCTGACGAGCTTTACCCACGGAGCAGATATTATATATCCTGCCGGCACTTCATTTTTGTTTCCTCTGTTTCTGTAATCAAGCGTTATATTGCCACCCATACTATGTCCGTATAATACCAACGGCACTCCCGGATGTTTTTCTAATGCAATATCTATCAGCTTGTCGATATCGGAAAGCACTTTGTCTCTGGGCGCACAGTCGCCCCTCTTGCCGTCAGACTTGCCGTGGCCTCGCAAATCCATCGCAAATACAGCAATCCCATTTTTATTAAACTCAGTTGCCATACGATCATACCTGCCTGCATGTTCGCCTATACCGTGGATAATACATACTACCTTTTTAGGCTCCTTTATATCCCAAGCATAACCTGTAAGCTTGAAGTTGTTTTCTCTTTCAATAGTGAAATTTTTCATATTCGGCGTTCCTTCCTTTTACATAAAATCGCTTATTTGCATATTATTACCATATTTAAACTTTTTCTCTTTATATGCCCTCTTAATATCTTAATGCGTATTGCCCCTTGATATTTAATATATTATTTATATACTGCTATCACGGGGATAAGTCACAAGCAGTCACACTGAGAGGAAAGTAATACTTGTGTGCTGTCATCAAATATATCTATACACAAAGGAGGAGGCATATGCACAAATGTAGCATTTGTGATACTCGTTATCACATCGTACCATTTCGACATGGTTATATATGCGAAAATTGCATAACACGAATAAAACGGCTCAATGATGTAGAGCGTAGCGGAGAAACAATTTTATAGAGGGCAATTGTAATCTGTGAATATAACAAATCATATAACGCTCCTGCTTTGCCTCGCAAATGCGGGAGCATATACGGGCTATATGTCAGTTGTCATATTCGTGGTAGGCTCAGCGGCGACCATGCGGTCGCGGCTGAGTTCCTATGTCAAAAGCTATTGCCTCAAGTTATACTAATCAATCTTGTCAATCTTGATTTTGCCTTTTTCTCAATTTCAAAAGGACATCCTCAAAGTCCTTTGGCAGTTTACTTTTAAATTCTATATATTCCCCCGTAGTAGGGTGAGTGATGCCAAGCATGTATGCGTGAAGCATCTGTCTTTTTGCTCCAAGCTTATTTTTGTCCGGTCCGTATACGCTATCGCCTAATATCGGATGTTTTATATATGACATATGGACTCTTATCTGGTGCGTCCTGCCTGTTTCAAGTTTGCACTCTATAAGTGTGAAATCACCAAAGCGCTCCAAAATCTTATAATGCGTAACTGCATTCCTCACTCCGTCCCTTTCATCACTTTCAAAAACACTTTGCTTTTTCCGGTCTTTTGGATTCCTGCCTATCGGCATATCTACTGTACCGACATCGTCTGCAAAATTATTATAAACAATCGCACAATATCGCCTGTTTAGCGTATGTTCCTTTAATTGCTTTGCAAGTGCATTGTGGGCTTTGTCATTTTTGGCAACCATCAATATACCGCTTGTATCCTTGTCAATCCTATGGACTATGCCCGGTCTTATGATACCATTTATAGATGAAAGCTTATCTTTGCAATGATACATAAGCGCATTTACAAGCGTATCAGTATAATTCCCTGCTGCCGGATGCACAACCATCCCTGCCGGTTTATCGACTATTATCAAATCATCATCTTCAAAAAGTATATCAAGCGGTATGTTTTGTGGCTCTATATCAAGCATCTTTGGCTCCGCAATAAAGCAACTAACCTCATCTCCCTCGGTTATCTTATACTTTTTGGAATCACACAGCTCTCCATTTACAAAAATATTGCCTTCCTCTATGTTTTTTTGTAAAAAGCTTCTTGAAAACTCCTCTGTATTTTCGGCAACAAAAATATCGATACGCTTACCATCGTCTGTTTTGCCTGCTATAAATTTAAATTCGCTTTTTGATTGCACCATTTTACTTCCTTATATTTTTAACTACATTCCACATCCTGTGGCTTTGGCTTTTCAAAAAACCAAATACTTATGCACAAAAGCACGCAACCCACGGTCGCTGATATGTCCGCAAAGTTAAATATCGCAAACCATTTAAAGCTGATATAGTCTGTCACCGAACCAAATACAATCCTGTCAAATATATTCGAAGCTCCGCCTGCAAGTATCATCATAATACTGATGCTAAAAATCGGTCTGAACTTTTCTCGATATTTTAACCATAAAAGATAAATTATAACGAGTGCGATGATCGGCACAACTATCAAAAATAACCTGCTTCCGGACAGCATACCAAAAGCCATACCGTCATTTTCGATATATTTTATCGAAAAAAAATCAGATATGACCTGTATGCTCTGGCCGAGCGTCATATTGTGCCTTATCAAAATTTTTATTAACTGATCTACAAATATTATTGCTATAAGCAAAATATAATACATATAAAAAACTACGGGGCAAAACTGCCCCGCCTCCTCTTGCTTTTAGTCATACTTGATATTTATCATCGTTTTTTTATCGTCATCTGTTATTTCCTGTGCATCTCTTTCTATCTTTTCTTCAAGAGTATTTTTTTCTTCAATACTATCCTTTACAGGAAAATCATCTTCCATAAGAGCCTTTAGTTTATCTATATTGATGTTTTCCGAAGTTTTTTCGAAGTCCTCAAGATGCCTTGTCAAAAGGTTTTTGTATTCCTTTTTGAATTCCTCATAGCTTCTTGTCAGCTCTGCGCTCTCTGTTGCTACCTGCTCTGCTTTAATCTTTGCGTCCTTGATGATAATAGCCGCATCCATTTCTGCATTTTCTACAAGTGCATTTGCTCTCTTTTCGGAGCTTACAGCAAGATCATCCATCAGCTTCTTTGCAGTCTCGAGCGTTTCTTTAACTGTTATATCGCTACCGCCAATCGAATCCTGATCTTTTTTTAGAGTTGCTATCTGCGCCTTTAGATTGAGATTTTCCTTCATCAGCTTCTCTAAGTCAAGCGTGATAAGGTCTAAAAACATATCTACTTCTTCCTCATCGTAGCCTCTAAATCCCTTTGTGAATTCTTTATTTTGTATATCTGCCGGTGTTATCATTTTTTACCTCCAAGTATCTGTATCCATAGTTTCAAACTCAAAATCCTCAGTAGGCTTCTTCTCGCTTGCTGATATATCAACATTGTCAGGAGCAAAAACAAAAATGTTATTTGCTATTTTCTGAACATTGCCATTTAGAGCATATGTTGCACCGCTCAGAAAATCAAAAATTTTCCTTGCTGTTTCTGCGTCTATATCTTCTAAATTGATTATTACCGGTTTTCTTTCCTTTAGTGAATCTACAAGCTTTGGAGATTCTTCGAAAGAGCTTGGTTCGATTACCACCAGCTTCATCATCTCGCTTATACCTCCCACATGCACAAGATTGTTTTCTCTTGCAGGTTGCCTTGCAAATCTTGGCTTTTCTCTTTGCGGTCTTTCGACTCTTCGTTCTTCTTCAAATTCGTCATATTCGAATTCTTCATCATCGAACTCATCTCCGATTCCCACTAAATCCTTAAATTTTCCAAATACGCTCATTGCTTTCCTCCTTAAACATTAATACACTCTGCTTCCAAAGATTGCACTTCCGACTCTTACCATATTGGCGCCTTCTTCGATAGCTACGATATAATCATGAGACATTCCCATAGACAAATATTTAAAATCCAAACGCGGATGTTTTTCCTTTTTATATTCGTTAAAGAGCTCTGCAACTTTCGCAAAATATCCTCTCACATCCTCCGGATCCTCTGCAAAAGGAGCTACAAACATCAGCCCTTTTATATTTATATTTTCGCAAGTTTTTAAAATCTCATCTATCAAGCCCGCAAGCTCATCTGTGGCAACTCCGAATTTTGATTGCTCATCTGCTGCATTTACCTGCACAAGCACATCTGCTATTTTGCCTATCTGTTTTGCTCTTTTGTCTATCTCATGTGCAAGCTTTAGCGAATCAAGCGAATGTATCAAATCGACTTTGTCTATTATCGATTTTACCTTATTTGTTTGAAGATGACCTATCATGTGCCAGCGGACAGGCTTTACTCTGTCATATTTTTCGAGAATCTCCTGCACTTTGTTTTCGCCTATATCCGTAACGCCGGCGTCAATTGCCTCATTTATCTCGTCAACACCGTGCGTCTTTGTCACCGCTATGAGTAAAACATCGTCATTTAGCGTCTCTCTTATTTTTTTTAGATTGGCTTTTATATCTACCATGCTATTTGCTCCTTACTCAGGATTTTTTAAAATCTCATCATAGACCTTGACAGTTTCAACCATCTGACCCTCTTCGTCATAAAATATATTTTCGGCTACTACCGTATTTGTACCGTCGGTGGCAAGCGATTTTATCTGCACAAATTTATTTTCGCCTGTCGTCTGTACGACATAAACCCCGCTTTTGCCATCCTTTCGTGTAATGTACGTATTTTTTATAATAATACCGTCTATATCGGTTGTAATCAGCTTTATCTCCACATCTCTTGTGCTTGCGAATTTTTTGTAATACCTGTCGCAACTGAGTAGCAATTTATAGCCATCATCATCCTTTTGGATTGTTTCTATATAAAATTTAGTATCCGTCTGCTCGTCATCCTCAAATCTCACGGTAACGCTGTTGCCTTCCTCATATCGACTCTCATTTTTGCTATCTACCCAGCATACGATATACCATTTGCTTTGATCTGCAATCTTGTAGAGCGGTTGGCCTTTTGCCGCATATTTGGACTTTACATCCTCCACCTTGCCCGCTTTTTTTGAGACAGTCTCTTTAGTCATCTTCTTGAAATTGTCTTTTGTAAAATATGCCTCATAACCGTCTATATATGTGGAAAATACACCTTTTCTATTTGCATTTGTCACATTTTCGGAAACCGCGTCCTTGCCTATCCTATTTGTCAAATCTTCAAACTTGTTTGTCTTTTCGCTGTCCGATGTATCTTTTTCAAATGTAATCACCTGACTTCCTTTTTTTATCTGGTCGCCCTCATCTACCTTGTACGATACATCTCCCTTTGCATCGGCAGTATATACCGTCTCCGATCTGATCAAGTAACCTGTGGTATCCTCCTCCACATGAAGTGTGCCCGGTTCTATGGTCGCCGTAGGTGTCGCTTTTGCGACGATTATTGGCACTATCTGAGTCACTACATATAGTATTATAACAATAAGTATAAATACAACTATTTGTTTTCTTTTTAATTTCGGCATAAAACAATTCTCCAACTTTATTTTACACTAAGTTGTATATTTTTCCAATATATTTTTTTCCTCTTTAGTCAAAGAATGTTGGGCTTTGCAATATTTTTCAAACATATCCGGCCTGTTTTGTTTTGTCAATAAAATGGACTGCTCATACTGCCAAAGATGTATATTTTTATGATGACCCGAGAGTAAAACCTCCGGTACCTCCATTCCGTTAAAAACCCTAGGTTTAGTATATTGCGGATATTCCAGCAGCCCCGAGTATACCGATTCCTCACTTGCCGAATTTATATCTCCAAGCACTCCGGGGACAAATCTCGCCACGGTATCAATCAGCACTATTGCCGCCGGTTCGCCACCCGTCAATATATAATCTCCGATCGAAATTTCTTCTATGTCAAAGTCATCCAACACGCGCTGGTCTATGCCTTCATAATGCCCGCACAAAATAACTATTTCGTCTTGGGTCGCAAGCTCCTGCACAAGTTCATGCGAGAGACTTTTGCCCTTTGGCGACATATATATTATTTTTTTGCTTCTTGCATTTACCGCCTCTAAGGCTCTTGATATAGGCTCTGCCATCATGAGCATACCCACGCCACCGCCAAATGGATAATCATCGGCCCTGTTGTGCTTGTCAAGCGTATAATCCCTTATGTCGACCGTGTTTATTTTTAGTATTTCTCTTTCACACGCCTTGCCTATGATGCTTTCCTGTAATGCCGAAAACATCCCCGGGAAAAGCGTGAGTATATCAAATTTCATATAAGCCGTCTATCTCCTTTACAATTATTTGTCCATTTGCCATATCTATATTCAATATAATTTCATCAACGCCCGGTATCAAAATCAACTTGCCATTTTCATTTTGCACCTCGTAAAGCCTCTGTGGCGCATTTGTATTTATGTCCTTTAGTATGCCGACTTGCCTGCCCGCCTCCGTAACAACCTGCATGCCTACCATATCCTTTACATAGTAAACTCCCTGCGGCAATTTCTCAAGGTCTTCCTCTGCCATAAGCACAAAGCTGTCCTTTAGCTCCTCGGCTTCGTTACGATCATCTATGCCTGCAAGCTTTATGATAACCGTCTGCCCTTTATATCGCACATTTAAAATCTCATGCTCTTTATTTTCTTTTTCCGTGCCGACATAAAGTCTTTCGAGCTTCTTAAATCTGGTCGGTTCTTGTGCATAGCTGTATATTTTTACTTCGCCCTTTATACCGACAGCATTTACTATTTTACCTATGATGAGCTTTTTCATTTTTTTGCCTTTCTTTTGTCTGTAATATTGCCTCAGGTGGAAAGCAATGTCTGTCAATATTGTATCATACTCTGCTATAAATACCTAAGCATTGTTTAGATGTCGCTATTATATCCTCCGTTTGTAGGCTCTTGGTGTTTGACAAATCCATGTCCATTATATATAATTATTTTTGCTGTAATGATGACAAATAAGCACTCGCACCATTAGCTCAGCTGGATAGAGCAGTGCACTACGAATGCAAAGGTCGGGAGTTCGAATCTCTCATGGTGCACCACAAATAAAACAGCAAAAGCCGTATAATTCAACGATTATACGGCTTTTTGTCGCTTATGATTATTTGCTTTTTAAGGGTATAGGGCAAAAAAGGAGTAACGGCATCAGTTCCGTTGCTCCTTTTAGTTTGCAGATTTTAATTTTCGTCGTCTTTCGCCTCTGTGGCTTCTGCTACTTCCTCAGCAGTCTCTACAGCCGCCTGCTCAGGCTCTGTAACCTCTGTCTCCACAGCTTTAGCCTCGGCAGGTTCTGTTGCCTTATCGTCCTCAACGGCTTCTATCTCGACATCAAGTATTTCGTCCTTTGCAGGTTCATCCTTTGTAGCTGCCTTCTTGAGTTTCTTTGGCTTTGAAACTTTTTCTTCCAAAGTCTTTTCTTTTTTCTCAACAACCTGCGAAACTGACCATTTCATCATTTCAAATTTAACCTTGTCAGCTCCAACCTGTATTACGATTGTTTCGTCCTTTACCTTGACAACCTTACCGCAAAGACCTCCGATTGTAACGATCGAATCGCCAACCTTGATATTAGATCTCATCGCATTTACTTCTTTTTCTTTTTTCTTTTGCGGTCTTATGAGCATAAAGTACATAAGAGCTATAAGAAGTACTAAAGGTAATAATTGAAAATATATTGATTTACTATCCATTTTATCCTCCAAGCTTAAATTTATTATTTATAAATTTTATGGTGCCGGCGGTGGGGGTCGAACCCACACGGTGTTGCCACCACGGGATTTTGAGTCCCGCACGTCTGCCAATTCCATCACGCCGGCTGATACTCTGTAAGTATATCATTGTATCGACTCTATTTCAAGATTTTATTTGCACTCATGGCCTTCAAAAATTCGTAGACATCCTGCACCGGTGACATCTCCTTGTTTTTATAAACGACAACAGGTCTGAGGCTCGTATCGGAAAATACAAATCGGATTTTATCGCCTTCCTCAGAAACCCTCTTGATTTCGAGCTCCTGCGCAAGCGATTTGATAAGAACCACCAAAAAGAGATTAGATACTTCTTTAGGTATCGCTCCAAATCTGTCTTCGAGCTCTTCCTTCAAGTCGTATGCTTCTTCCTCGCTCGATAAAAAAGCAATCTTTTTATATATGTCAAGCTTTGTCATCTCGTCATCGATATAATTTTGCGGAATATAAGCCGACACCTTTATATCTATAGTAACCTCTTCGTCTTTTTCCTTTACTATCTCGCCCTTCAGTGCCGAAACAGCCTCGTCCACAAGCTTACAATATAGCTCATAGCCGACATTTACCATATGCCCGTGCTGCTTAGTACCAAGCATATTGCCTGCTCCTCTTATCTCAAGATCTCGCATAGCAACCTTAAAACCTGCCCCGAATTCGGTAAATTCCTTTATCGTCTGGAGCCTTTTTTCCGCTGCCTCGCTGAGTATTTTGTCTCTCCTGTACATCATGTATGCATATGCCAGCCTGCTTGATCGTCCGACCCTGCCACGAAGCTGATAAAGCTGTGAAAGTCCAAACTTGTCCGCATCGATGATGATCTGCGTATTGACATTCGGAATATCTATGCCCGACTCTATGATCGTTGTCGCAATTAATATATCCGCTTCGCCATTTATAAATTGCATCATCACATTTTCGAGTTCTTTTTCGCTCATTTGGCCGTGACCAACTATGATAGTCTTGTCAGGCACAAGTTTTTGTATCCTGTCCGCAAGTCTTTGTATTCCGCGCACCCTATTAAATACGAGAAAAAGCTGCCCGCCTCTTGCTACTTCTCTTTCTATTGCCTCTCTTATCAGGTAGTCATCCTCTTCGGTTACATATGTTTGTACCGGAATCCGCTTTTCGGGCGGTTGTTCGATAATGCTCATATCCTTGATACCTACAAGAGACATATGTAGCGTTCTTGGTATCGGCGTTGCAGATAATGTAAGCACATCTACATTTTGCTTTAGCTTTTTTATCTTTTCCTTATGGGTAACGCCAAAGCGCTGCTCCTCATCTATGACAAGAATACCAAGATCTTTAAATCCCACATCATCCGAGAGCAACCTGTGCGTACCTATCACAAAGTCAACTGTGCCTTTTTTTATATCCTCAACGATCTTTTTTTGTTCTGTCTGCGTTTTAAATCGGGAAAGCATTTCTACCCTAAACGGGAATTTTTCAAATCGCTTTTTTAGCGCATTATATTGCTGATTTGCCAAAATGGTAGTCGGCACAAGCATCGCAGCTTGTTTGCCCTCGGCAACGCACTTAAATATCGCCCTTGCCGCAACCTCCGTCTTGCCATATCCAACGTCCCCGCACAAGAGCCTGTCCATAGCCTCGGGCTTTTGCATATCGGCCTTTATCTCCTCTATACATCTGAGCTGATCGTCTGTTTCTTCAAATTCAAAGCTATCCTCAAATTCTCTCTGCCAAATAGTGTCCTCGCCAAACGCATATCCCATCTCCGCCTTTCGGTGAGCCGATGTTTCTATCAGCTCTTTTGCCATGAGTGCGATTTCTTCCTTCGCCTTTGCCTTTGTATTTTTCCACTCTACACCCGAAAGCCTGCTGATTTTAGGTGCAATCCCCTCAGCTCCGACATATCGCTGTACCATGTCCATATTTTCGACCGGCACATACAGCATATCCTTGCCCGCATATTTTATACGAATGTAATCTCTTTTTACATCGGCAACCGCAAGCTGCTTTATACCTGTAAATTTGCCGATACCATAGCTCTCGTGTACAACAAAATCGCCCGGCTTTATCTCCTCAAATGTCTTTATAGGTTCGGCATTTTTTAATTTCCTTCTTCGTCTTTTTAGCTTCCCCCGAATACCAAATATATCGCTGTCTGTTATTATGACCTTTTTTTCACTCGGAAATTCCAGCCCTGCGCTGAGTGTTCCGAGGCAAAAATGTATATTGCCCGTTATTTTTTCGCGTGAAAGAAAATCCTTTATGCTATTTTGCCTTTCCTCGCTTGTCGATACGACAGTAATCTCAAAGCCTCTTTTTACATACTTCCTGACTTCCCTTGCGAAAATATCCAGTTTGCCGGCAAAGCTTAGGATGCTCTTTATGTCAACCTCTTGCTCTTTGTCAAATGCGTCTACTTCCTTGATCTCCTTTTTATATGGGAATAAAAATACGCTTTCTTTTTGCGCCGCCGCTTTTTTTATCACATCTTCGCTTTCGTCCTTGAGCCTGTCATAATCCTCCTTTACAACTTGCTCCTTTTTTAGAAGCTGCATAAAATCACTTTTGTATTCAATTGCCTGCGCCTCTATGCTTTCGTCTATTCTGACAGGATCATCCACAATAACAAGTGGCTCCTTTAGATAATCAAATATCGTTGCTGCCTTGCAATCTTTGCCTTTGCCATAAAAATAATCGATATAAAACTCAAGTTGCTGCATATTTTCAAGGTTGTCTATGGCATCGCACAGCGCCTCAGCCCTTTGATACAGGCTCTTATAATTTTCTTTTATTTTACTCTTTGCTCGTTCAAAGACCTTTCCTTCGTTGGGAATAGCTGTTGCCGCAAATATATCGACGGCTTCTGATTTTTTTATGGAACGCTGCGTATCGATATCGAAGCTTTTTATAGCCTCGACCTCAATATCGAAAAATTCTATACGATACGGATTTTCGTCATATGGTGTTGCTATATCTATGATACTGCCACGCAATGCAAACTGTCCCTTGCCATAAACCGTCGGTACTCTTTTGTACCCCATTTTTACAAGAGCTTGAGATATTTCCTTTATTTCATACTCTCCGCCGACTGCAAGCGAAATCCTGCTTTTTGCAAAGACCTCAGGTGGCATCAGCTTTTTACCTGCCGAAAAAATCGGCGCTATTAGCACAAAATCTCTGCCCTCATCGGTTGCCACCTGTATTTCCTTTAATATTTTTAGCCTCTCAAAAAGTTCTTCTTTATTTTTTGCGTCGTAAAATGTAAGCGTGCTTTCTTCCTGTGGCATAACAAAAATATCTTTAGATACGAAAAAAGAAAGGTCCAAAGCCAACGCATGTGCTCTGTTTGCATTTGGCACTATTATGATGCTCTGTCCTTTTCTCTCATTTATCAATTTGGCGCTTACTGTTGCGCTTTTGCTTCCCGATACTCCTATAAAACTAATTGCTGCCATTATATCTGCTCATCGCCAACTCTATACCGTCCTCTATTATCGATATCGTACCCTTTGCGGCTCTTATTACCGCATCCTCCATTATGCTCACCTCGTCCTTTGTAAATCCGCCAACGACATAATTTACAAGGGGTATATCCTCGCTATTGCCTATGCCTATCCTAACTCTTGGGAAATTATCATCCTGAAGCTGATATATAACAGAACGCATACCATTGTGCGTACCTGCGCTTCCCTTCGCCCTGATACGCACCGTACCCTTTTCGATATCTATATCATCATATATAACAATCAAATTGCTCAAATCTATTTTGTAATACGAAACAAGCTCTCTTACTGCTTCTCCGCTCAGATTCATATATGTCTGTGGCTTTACTAAAAGCACTTTTTGGCCGGAGATATTGCCTTCTCCGACCAAAGCCTTGTTTTTTGATTTATTTATTTTTATACCGAGCTCATCTGCTATATAATCAACCGTTATAAAGCCTATATTATGTCTCGTATTTTCGTATTTCTTTCCCGGATTGCCAAGTCCGACTATTATATACATCTGCTTTCCTTCCCGCAAATCCTATTTAAAAAGCTCGCTTATCGGTCTGCTTGTGTGCACCCTGTCTATTATTTCTGCAAATAGCGGAGCTACCGACAATGTCTTAAATTTGTCGCTTACATTTTTTGTAAGTGGTACTGTGTTTAAAAGCACAACCTCGCAAAATGGGGACTCTTCCAATCTTTCGACTGCAGGTCCAGACAATACAGCATGTGTTGCACAAGCCCTAACGCTCTTTGCGCCAAGCTCCATAAGTGCCTTGCCCGCATTACAAATAGTGCCCGCCGTATCTATCATATCGTCAACTACGATACAGTTTTTGCCCTCTATATCGCCGATAATATTCATAATCTCGCTCTTGTTTGGCTCAGGTCTCCTCTTGTCTATTATGGCAATCGGCGCATTTAACGGCTCTGCCATCTTCCTTGCTCTTGTCACCGAACCGTGGTCAGGCGAAACTATTACTATATCGTCAAGGTGGTTTTTCTTATAATAATCAACTAAGATAGGCATTCCCAGAAGGTGATCAACAGGAATATCAAAATATCCTTGTATCTGTGCCGCATGGAGGTCCATAGTTATAATCCTATCAGCACCTGCGGCTGTTATCAAATTCGCTACAAGCTTTGCTGTAATCGGATCCCTTGCCTTTGCCTTTCTGTCCTGTCTTGCATATCCATAATATGGAATAACCACATTGATACGCCCTGCCGACGCTCTTTTGAGTGCATCCATAAGGATCAACATCTCCATCAGGTTGTCATTTACAGGTGCACATGTGGACTGGATTATATAACAGTCAATGCCTCTGACAGACTCGGCTATCGAAACGGAAATCTCTCCGTCGCTAAACTTCTTTACCGATGCATCGCTGAGCGGTTTGCCCATAACACTTGCAATTTCCTCTGCCAGCGCATTATGTGAATTTCCTGTAAACAGCTTGTAATCAGGGAAAGCTATATTTTTCATTTTTTCCTCCTATTTTTTACGACTCTTGATAAGGCCTCTCTTTTTGACCCATTCTTTTATAATTTTTCCTTTGCTCCTGGCTACATATAAAGCCTCGCTTGGGACATCTTCTGTCACCGTGCTTCCTGCCGCTATATATGCGCACTCCTCAACAGTTACAGGCGAAACAAGATTTGTATTGCACCCTATAAAAGCTCCGTCCTCTACGGTCGTTCTGTGCTTGTTTGTGCCGTCATAATTTACAAATACTACGCCACAGCCGAGGTTGACATCAGAGCCGACATCAGCATCTCCTATATATGTCAAATGTGAAGCCTTGCTGCCGTCACCGAAGCTCGAATTTTTTATCTCGACAAAATCGCCAACCTTACAATTTGCACCTACATTGCTATTTGGTCTCATATATGCGAACGGTCCAACCTTTGTATTGTCACCGATTTTGCTTTCCGTTATAACTGAGGATTTTATCTCAACACCGTCGCCGATCACGCTGCCGGCAATCTGCGAGTTCATACCGATTGTGCAATTTTTGCCAATCGTCGTATCTCCTTCTATCAAAACATTTGGATAAATTTGCGTACCTGCTCCTATTTTGACATTCTCCCCGATATATGCCGTTTTTATATCTAAAAATTCGACGCCACTCTCTAAAAGAGCCTCATTTATTTGCATTCTTTCATCAAAAGTGAGCTTCATCATCATTTATCACCTTTTTCCAAAAGCATTTCGCCTATCTTATAGACATCTCCCGCTCCCATAGTTATTATCAAATCGTCCTTTCCCGTCCTTTCGTTTACGAAATCAACGATTTCCTCAAAGGTCGGGAAGTAATATACTTCCTTATTTGGCTCATTTTGCTTGATCGCTGGCACAAGAGCGCTTGAGCTTATCTTGTGGATATTTTTTTCTCTTGCCGCATAAATCTCGACCATAACGATACTGTCAGCCTCTCCAAATGAGCTTGCAAATTCATCAAAAAGTGCGACAGTCCTCGTATATGTATGAGGCTGGAATAAAACCCACATTTTTTTATGTGGCAGATTTTTTGCCGCCACAAGCGTCGCCTTTATCTCAGTCGGATGATGTGCATAATCGTCTATGACCTTGGCACCCTTTGCCGTTGTACCCATAATATCAAAGCGCCTTTCTGTGCCCTTAAAGCTCTCTAAGGTCTCCTTGATAATGCTCTTGTCGATACCCAGCATATCCGCACAAGCTATCGCCGCAAGCGAATTTAGTATATTATGCTCCCCGGGAACGCTAAGCTTGATATCATCAATCTTTTTGCCGTGTTTATAAAGCTCGTAGCTTGGCAAACCGCCCGTGTCAAATTTTAGATTTACAGCCGAATAATCACAGCTTTCTTCAAGACCGAAGGTTATTACGTTGCTAAGCCCCTTGACAGCCTGACTTACAAACGGATTGGCACTGTATGCTATTATCATCCCGTCCTCCGGCACAAGCCTTGTAAACTTCTCAAAGCTTGCAACTATATGGTCGATATCCTTGAAATAGTCTAAATGGTCCGAGTCTATATTTAAAACGATCTCTATTTTTGGCTTTAGCGAAAGGAAGCTGTCCATATATTCACAGGCCTCTGTCACAAAGTATTCGTTGCCACCGACACGCACATTACCGCCAAGCTCGTGGAGGTTACCACCGACAAGCAGAGTCGGATCCACATCGGCATTTTTTAGTATCAACGAAATCATAGAAGTAGTTGTAGTCTTGCCATGAGTGCCTGCCACAGCTATGCTATTTTTGCTTTCCTTCATCAAGATGCCAAGCATCTCCGCCCTTGTAAGTAGCGGAATACCATTTTGCTTTCCATATAAAAGTTCCGGATTGTCATCGCCGACCGCCGACGAATATACGATCAAATCCGCTCCGACGGCATTTTCTTTTTTATGACCGATGCTTATCTTCGCTCCGTCATTTATAAGCCTTTTAACGGTTTCGCTTTCGTTCATATCCGAACCCGAAACGCTATAACCTCTTGCCAATAATATATCTGCAATGGCGGAAAGTCCTATACCGCCTATACCTATACAATGAATATTTTTTTTATTGTCTAAATTTATCATATGTCTCCTCCGATATAATTCTGCAAAAAAATTATATCATAAATGCATATGCTTTTGGGGTGCAAAAATAAATTTAGTTTGTAATATTTGACATAAAAGGTTATAATGTGAGTAAGATTTATATCAAGTGCTTTTTAAACTAGCAGGAAAGGTCGGTTAAAAATGAATATCACAGATGTAAGGATTCGCCGCATCAATGATGAAGGCAAAATGAAGGCAGTTGTTTCTATTACTTTTGATGACGAGTTTGTTGTACATGACATCAAAATCATTGATGGACAAAACGGTCCGTTCATCGCTATGCCTAGCAGGAAGGTTGGCGAAGGTGACTTTAGAGATATTGCTCATCCTCTCCAGTCAGAAACAAGAAACAAAATCAAGGATGCAATTTTTGCAGAATACGAAAAAGTTTTGGCAGAGCAAAACACTTCAGAAGAAAACCTTTAATTTGATCTAAAAATGCAAAAAGAGAGTTGCTTATAAGCAACTCTCTTTTTTGTCAGCTTTTGCATACTGACACTCGTTGGAGGCGACACCCAGATTCGAACTGGGGAATAAAGGTTTTGCAGACCTCTGCCTTACCACTTGGCTATGTCGCCATATTGGCTAGGGTAGCAGGATTCGAACCTGCGCATGACGGAATCAGAATCCGTTGCCTTACCACTTGGCGATACCCCAACGCTTGCTTTATTTAAAATTTAAATGGGGTGAAAGGTGGGATTCGAACCCACGCATGACGGAGCCACAATCCGTTGTCTTAACCACTTGACTACTCCCACCATATCATATGCAACTTGTTTTTGCAATGTGGCAAAAAATAAAATGGCGATCCGGATCGGGTTCGAACCGACGACCTCCAGCGTGACAGGCTGGCATTCTAACCAACTGAACTACCGGACCGCATATGGCTTTTGCTCAGCAACTTTTACCTGCAAAGCAAAAGATAATGGTGGGCGCTATAGGGCTCGAACCTATGACCTCCTGCTTGTAAGGCAGATGCTCTCCCAGCTGAGCTAAGCGCCCTTAAATAAAAATATGGTAGCGGCGAGTGGAGTCGAACCACCGACCTTTCGGGTATGAACCGAACGCTCTAGCCAACTAAGCTACACCGCCACGCAATAATGCTTGCAGTATCAGTCACTGCAAGCATTATGATATCATTTGTATCCATCAAAGTCAAGCTGTTTTAAAATTTATCTATAGCAGGTTTTATCCTTTTTGCCAAAAGTGACGAAATCGCGCATTTAAGGATGTCTGCCGGCACAGTCATAAGGCATCCTGTCACAAAAAGTGCGGATATAGCTGTATCACTTCCAAGATACAACTTCATTATCGCAAGAAAATACGGAAATCCGATGAGATAAACGGTAACCATATTTAGTATACCGGCTAAAAATGTCGTTTTAAATTCGTAATTTTTTGCCTTCTCGCATACAAGCCCTGCGACAAACGCCCCAACACACATACCTACCAAATATCCGAATGTCGGATTAAATATGTACGACGGACCGCCTCCTCCTGTAAAGATAGGGATCCCAAAAAGCCCGAGCAACACATATACGCCAACCGATATGCTACCGTATTTTTTGCCTAGCAATATGCCCGCAAGATTTGTAAATAAAAATTGTAATGTAAATGGCATAAGCGGAATAGGTATTTTGATAAACGCCCCCGCCGCCGAAAGTGCCACAAATAGCGCACACTGTACAAGCACCGCATAGCTACTTCTTTTTTGTCCTGCTTCTTGATTCATCATTGTCCTTTCTGCCTTTTTATACTCCATCAAATCGAAACCAAACTAAATTGATTAAAAAGCTTTGCTGTTTAAATAGTATAGCAGTTATAAAGGAGTATGTCAACCTTTTTATATATATTGGTTAACAAAAGAATCAATCCACCTGTTTTGCTTTTAGCGTAATTCCTATACCTGACCAAGTTTTATTGATATTATCGGTTGTGCTTGCGTCAAATGTAAATTTCAAACTAATGGTGTCTGTCCTTGCTGTATTTGCTTCAAATGTGCCCATCTCCTTAAATGTAAATGTCTTGTTGTCAGCGGAAACAACAGCCACCTTATCAGTAGCTCCATTGTCATTTGTCATCGTCAAAGTTACATAATCTTCGAGAGCTTCCGGGAATGTCACCACGACATCATATGAGGTCTTTACCTCATTTACTACTGAAGTGTCCCGCACATTTGAAACTGTAAATGTATATGTTGTAGATGTGTCTGTTAAATTTAGCCCGAGATCGGTATCTGCTTGCTTGGTTGGTTGCGATATGGCAAATTGGGCCACGCGCGCACTGTCGGTAGCTGATGTTTGCTTTGTATACTTCGCCACCAAAAGCGACGATAATAATGTCAGGCATATACCTATCA
>CAVHCP010000016.1:0-21051 GCA_963634825.1 uncultured Porphyromonadaceae bacterium
GCGTCAGCAAAACTCGCACCATAGGTGCTCAAACATTGCTGACGCTTATCCACTCGCCAAGCTCGTTTCGCTGGCGATTGCAAGCTGTGCCTGCGAAATTGCAAGAGAGCGATATACCCTTTTACTTCGCCGGCACATTTTGTTGTATAATTCTAAATCTTTCGAAAAATTTTTTAAAAAGCTATTGACATATATTTACATATATAGTAATATAAGGTCATCCCCGATAAGAAAAAAAGAAAGGAGAAATGTGAATGGCTGTAAACGAGAGAGAAAGAAACGAGATCGTATATGATGTAAAACGTCATATCGGAGTTGTAGCAACATATCCGACAGGTTGGCAAAAAGAGTTAAACCTGATTGCGTGGAATAACTCAGTGCCAAAGTACGATATTCGTGATTGGGATGCGGAGCATAAACATATGTCAAGAGGCATCACACTCCACAAAGAGGAGATGAAAGCGCTCGGCAAGATGCTTCAATCCGAGAAGTTCTAACTCAAACGCAAGTGTGGCAAAAGCCACGGGGAAGGTCCGCAGATAAACCTTGGCAGGCACTTATCGGCGGACTTTTCTCTTTGCGATTGCTATTATATTTTATCTGGAATATAATAAACTTTAAAGTATAATTGCTTTGGAGGTTATTATGCAACTTGATGAAAATACAAAAAGAGTAAAGCCATTTTTAAAATGGGCGGGAGGAAAAGGACAGCTACTAAAGGAAATTGAAAGGTATTATCCTTTTGAAGATAAAAATATCATAAAATATGCCGAACCTTTTGTTGGTGGGGGCGCTGTTTTGTTTGATATACTTAGCAAATACGACTTGGAGGAAGTTTATGTAAGCGATATTAACGCTGAACTTATCAATACCTATCGAATTATTCGTGATGATATTGATGCACTAGTCGAATTGCTTGGCACCATGCAAAACGACTTTATTCCATTGGATACAAACGACCGCAAAGTGTACTATATGCAAAAGCGTGAGCGTTTTAATGATTTGAAGAACAACGGAAAAGAAAACATCAATATCGAAAAAGCGGCATTAATGGTTTTTCTTAACAGGACTTGCTTCAATGGTCTGTTCCGTGTAAATAAAAAGGGTTTATTCAATGTTCCTATGGGTTCTTATAAAAATCCTATGATCTGTGATGAAAAGAATCTCAGAGCCGTATCGGAGAAATTGCAAAAAGTTACTATTGTATGTGGAGATTACAGAGAATCAGCAGACTTTATTGACGAAAGTACCTTTGTTTATTTTGACCCTCCATATAGACCTATTACAAACACGGCAAGTTTTACTGCATATACCGAGAATTTATTTAATGATGATGCACAGATTGAGCTTGCAAAGTTCGTTGATGATATGCACAGAAAAGGCGCAAAAGTGGTTGTCAGCAATTCTGATCCAAAAAACACAAATACGGGAGATGATTTTTTTGATAATATTTACTCCGAACACAAAATAAAGCGAGTTGAAGCAACTCGAATGATTAACTGCAATAGCGAAGCAAGGGGGAAAATCAAGGAATTACTTATCAGCAATTTTTAAGGAGAATCAGGAATGAATAGTAGAAATTTTAACGAATGGCTATCAGGCTTTCGTAGTAGTATTGCCGACTATGGTTATTATATAGATTTTGATAAGGTTCACAGAAATGTAGATAGCATTAAGGTTGAACTTAATATCTTAAATTCGCTTATTGGCTCAAAAAATATTGAAGAAGATTTTGAAAAACTGATAAATAAATATCCGGAAACTTTAAAATGCATGCCTCTGCTTTTAGCAGTTAGGTCAAGTGAAATATATGCGATTGATGGCGATGGAGAATATACATACAACTTTAAAAAGCCTAATCTTTCTGTTGAGCAATATAAAATATTTATGCGTAAAACAGGGCTTTTTGATTTGATGGAAAATCACATTGTCAACAACCTTGTAGATTATGCCACAGGTGTTGAAACAGGTCTTGATTCAAATGGACGTAAAAATCGTGGCGGTCACTTAATGGAAAACTTAGTTGAAAGTTTTATCCAAAAATCGGGATTTGTTAAAGATAAGTCATATTTCAAAGAAATGTATATTCATCAAATTACCGATAAATGGGGAGTTGACCTTTCAGCCATATCTAATCAAGGAAAAACAGAAAAACGTTTTGATTTTGTGATTAGGACGCCCAATATGATTTACGGGATTGAAACAAATTTTTACGGTAGTGGCGGAAGTAAATTAAATGAAACAGCACGCAGTTACAAAACGCTTGCTCTTGAAACTGATACAATTGATGCTTTTACTTTTGTATGGTTCACCGACGGGAGAGGTTGGAGAAGTGCTCGCCATAATCTCGAAGAAACCTTTGATGTTATGGAACACATTTACAACATTAAAGATTTGGGAAATGGCGTAATTACAGAGGTTTTTAAATGATGGCAAAGAAAATTACAAAATGGGAGCCTGATGATTTTGAACTGGAAATGACAACACATTGGTCTTTCCCAAAGCGTGGTAATTGGGCAACGCACGATGCAAAGTGGCGAGGAAATTGGTCGCCGTATATTCCGCGAAATATTATACTAAGATATTCCAAAGAGGGAGACTTGGTGTTGGACCAGTTTGCCGGTGGTGGCACTACGCTTGTAGAAGCAAAACTACTAAATCGGGATATTATTGGTGTCGATGTCAATGATGTTGCACTTGACAGATGTAAAGAAAAAACAAATTTTGAGCATGAAGGAGCAAATGGAAAAGTTTGCATTCGCAAGGGAGATGCAAGAAACTTAGAATTTCTTGCAGATGAAAGTATTGATTTGATTTGTACACATCCGCCATATGCTAACATCATAAAATACAGTGAAGATATCGAAGAAGACTTATCGCATCTTAAAGTAAAGGAATTTATTGAAGAAATGGAAAAAGTGGCTACGGAGAGCTACCGTGTTTTGAAGAAAGATAAATTCTGTACTCTTCTTATGGGCGATACAAGACAAAAGGGCTGTATGATACCAATGTCATTTGAGATTATGAAGCTTTTCCAAAATGCAGGATTTACCTTAAAGGAATTGATTATCAAGGAGCAACACAACTGTAAAGCCACCGGGTATTGGAAAACAAATAGTGTGAAATATAATTTTCTTTTGATAGCGCACGAGTATTTGTTCGTCTTTAGGAAATAAAGAAGTATAAAATTAGGGACTGCAAAAGGATATTTCTCCGACTAATTACAGTGAATGAGTAGGAAACAATTATGAAAGTATATTTAAAAAAAGATTTATATGACGATTTCAAGGAAATAAATGTGCCGGAAGATACGACAGCCGAGCACATATATTTTAGATACAAAAACGAGCTTGCAAATGAGGTGCTTGCCGCAAAAATCGACAACATAGACAGCATGCTAAATCAAAGCGTCAAGGAAGGCGCGCATATCGAATTTTTAGACAGGAGAAACAGGCATGCGGCGCTCATATACAGACACAGCTTGGTTTTGCTTTATGCAAAGGCGGTGCTTGATGTTACAGGAAAGGGAAGCGTCGAAATAAAAAATTCGTTAAATCAGGGGCTTTATACAGAAATAAAGGGCATAGGGGACATAGACGATGAGATAGTAGCCTCAGTTGAGGAAAGGATGAGAGAGATTGTAAAGGCAGACATGCCGATCAGAACGATGATCCTTGATGCAGGTACAAGCCTCGACTTTTTTGACAGACACAATATGACGGACAAAAAGAAAAGATTGCAAAATGCTGCGAGAGACAAAGAGATTGTTTTATGTGAGCTCGACGGATATTTGGACTTTTTGTATGACATCGTTGTTCCGTCTACAGGTTATATCGACAAGTTCGATTTGCGCAAATACAGACGAGGCGTGCTTCTTAGATTTCCTCAGGGGCACAACCCAAAGACAAATAGCTATGAGGATCAGAAGTTTTTATATAAGGCATTTGCCGAAACCGAAATTTGGCAGGACAGGCTTGGTATAAGTTATGTCAGCGATCTAAATCAAAAGATAAAAGACGGCTCGATGAAGGAGGTCATACAGCTTAGCGAGGCCCTTCACGACAAAAAGATTATAGAAATAGCAAAGGAAATAAAAGAAAAGAAAAAGAGAATAATCCTCATCTCGGGACCTTCGTCCTCCGGCAAGACGACATTTGCAAGGAGGCTTTGCATACAGCTAAAGGTGGAAGGGTATTTCCCACTGTATCTTGGCACAGACGATTATTTTATAGACAGAGAAAACACGCCTGTCGATGAGAATGGCGAGCGTGATTTTGAGAGTCTAAAGGCGCTCGATGTGGAGCTGTTTAACTCAGATATGAACAGTCTGCTTGCCGGCAAGGAAACGGATTTACCTACTTATGATTTTGTGACAGGTAAAAAAATATTTGGCACGCGCAGGACAAAAATTTCAAAAAACTCGCCTATAATCATAGAGGGAATTCATGCCCTAAATGAAGCTCTCAGCGAAAAGATACCGGATGAGCAAAAATATAAGATATATATCAGTCCGCTTACAGGGTTAAATGTGGATAGTCACAACTGCGTGCCTACAACAGACAACAGGATGCTCAGAAGGCTTGTAAGAGATCATCTGTATCGTGGCAAAAATGCGATAGATACACTAAACGAATGGCCGGGTGTTATGCGAGGCGAGCGGGAAAATATATTTCCGTATGGTGATACGGCAGACCAATTTTTTAATTCGGTATACATATATGAAATGGCAGTACTCAAAAAATATGCAAAACCGCTTCTTGAGCAGGTACCAAAGGGCGAAAGCCAATACAGCGAGGCGGTCAGACTTTTGCGACTTTTAGAATTCTTTGATGAGTTTGACAACGATGAGCTTATAACAAATAATTCAATCCTCAGGGAATTTATAGGTGGAAGTATTTTTTTGTGATATATACAGGGATCATGGCTAAAAAATGTATTATCTGAAAAAGAACTAAAAAAGGGCAAAAAAGGATTATAAAAACAGGAGTAATAAAAAAAGAAACACAAGGAAGCGTGTAACGGATAACCCGCAATAAATATTGAAAAATGCGGGTTTTTATATTGCGAAAACATAAAAAATGCAAAAAATAATTTTTAAAAAAGAGTTGATTTTAAATAGAGCATAATGTATACTAATAGGGCTTGCATAAGGCGAAGAGGTGGGAAGTTGCTGAGCTATCAGGTAATTTCCACTGAGAATTGTCTCCGCAGGACGGAGGCGAAGGGATTCGCTGTTTTTGCGTGTGGGCACATAAAGAGAACACACGGAAGCGTGTACAAGCAAGCGAAAGAGGTTATAAAAACCGCGTATGCGTTGAAAAAGACGGCACAAACCCCTTGTACGAGAATAGCGAAAACAGTACAAAAAAATAGGAGGAACAAAAATGAGCGAATTACAAAAAATCAGAATTAAGCTAAAGGCTTATGATCACGCAATTTTGGATCGCAGCGCTGCAAAGATTGTCGAGACTGTTAAAAAGACAGGCGCAGAGGTTTCGGGTCCAATACCTCTTCCTACAGAAAAGGAAGTAATAACAATCTTAAGAGCGGTTCATAAGTACAAGGACAGCAGAGAACAATTTGAGCAGAGAACTCATAAGAGACTGATCGATATCTCAGCGGCAACTGCAAAGACAACAGATGCTCTTACAAAGTTAGAGCTACCTGCAGGCGTTGATATCGAAATCAAACTGTAAAAACCGGAGCGATAAGCTCTCTTAGTATGATTGATTAGTATATTGTACTGGTCAATCCGCTGTAAGAAATAGGAGGAATATTTATGAAAACAATTTTAGGAAAGAAAATCGGTATGACTCAGATTTTCGACGAGGAAGGTGCGGTTATTCCTGTAACTGTCATCGAGGCGGGTCCACAGGTCGTAACACAGATCAAGACTGTTGAGACAGACGGATATGAGGCTGTACAGGTTGCATTCGGCGACACAAAGCCACACAGAGTCAACAAGCCTGCAAAGGGACATTTTGAAAAAGCAGGAGTTGAGCTCAAAAAGCACCTCATGGAGTTTAAGCCTGAGGAAGGCGCTGAGTACGAGGTAGGTCAGGTTATGACAGCGGCAGACTTCGAAGAAGGAGTTAAGGTCGATGTTATAGGAGTGTCAAAAGGTAAAGGCACACAGGGCAACATCAAGAGACACGGACACCACAGAGGACCTATGAGTCACGGTTCTAAGCATAAGAGATTAGCAGGTGCGCTTGCGGGTGCATCTTATCCGGGCAGAGTTTTCAAAGGAAACAAGGGACCCGGAAGAATGGGAAGAGATACTGTAACAGTACAGAATATCGACCTTGTGAAAGTTATAGCAGACAGAAATGTAATCCTTGTTAAAGGTGCTGTACCGGGTGGCAAAGGCAATTTGGTAAAAGTACGTATGGCTATCAAGGGTCAAGGTAAATAAGCACTTTAGGAAGGAGGAACGACAATGGCAAAAGTAAAAGTATTGAGTATGGCCGGCGCAGAGACAGGTACTATCGAGCTAAACGATGCAATCTTTGGTATCGAGCCTAATCAAAATGCAGTCCATGCGGTAGTAAAAAATCATTTAGCCAACAGAAGACAGGGCACTCAGTCAGCAAAGACCAGAGGAGATGTCAGAGGCGGTGGCAGAAAGCCTTTTAGACAAAAGGGTACTGGCCGTCACAGACAGGGTTCTACAACAGATCCATCGCAGATAGGCGGAGGAGTTGTATTTGCACCAAAGCCAAGAAGCTATAGATATACATTACCAAAGAAATTGAGAAGATTGGCAATGTTATCGGCGCTTTCTTCCAAGGTGGCAGAAAATGAAATTATCGTTTTAGACGAATTGAAGTTTGATGCACCAAAGACAAAGGAAATGATCAAGGTGCTCGAAAACATAAAGGCAGGTAAGAAGGCACTTATCGTAACAGCCGAAAAGGACGAAAATGTTGTAAGATCTGCTGCAAATATCCCGGGAGTAAGAACAGCTCTTGTAGGTACAATGAATGTATACGAAATCATCAATCACGAAAACTTCATTGTAACAAAAGAAGCTATTGAGAAGATTGAGGAGGTGTATTCATAATGAGAACACCATACGATGTGATATTAAAGCCTGTAATTACAGAAACATCTATGGCAGATGCGCAGGAAAAGAAATATACATTTAAGGTTGCAACGGATGTAAACAAAACACAGGTAAAAGATGCTGTAGAAGAAATATTTGATGTAGAAGTCGCAAAAGTAAACATCATGAACGTTAAAGGTAAATTAAAGAGAATGGGAAGAAATGTCGGTTACACATCTGCTTCAAAGAAGGCTGTAGTAACACTTACTAAGGACAGTAAGGAAATAGAATTCTTCCAAGGACTATAAGGAGGTAGGCGACGATGGGAATTAAAAAATACAATCCGACCACTCCCGGCTTGAGAGGAATGACTACTTCAACATTTGAAGAGATTACAACAAGCACACCGGAAAAATCACTTACAGTAACTCTAAAAAAGCATTCCGGCAGGAACTCAAGAGGTAAGATTACAGTAAGACACAGAGGTGGCGGATATAGACCTAAATACAGAATCATAGATTTTAAGAGAACTAAGGACGGTATTCCGGGCAAGGTTACAACTATCGAATACGACCCAAACAGAAGTGCAAACATCGCATTGATCGTATATGCTGACGGTGAGAAAAAATACATCATCGCTCCTGAGGGCCTAAAGGTTGGCAATATTATCGAATCGGGAAAAGATGCGGACATCAAGGTAGGAAATGCATTGCCACTTGCTAACATCCCTGTAGGTACTATCATTCACAATGTAGAGCTAAAGCAGGGCAAGGGCGCACAGCTTGCAAGATCTGCAGGAAACGGCGCACAGCTCATGGCAAAAGAAGGAGATTATGCACAGGTAAGACTCCCTTCCGGAGAAGTTCGTAAAGTCAGAATAGAGTGTCGTGCAACAATCGGCGAGGTTGGTAATGCGGATCACGCAAATATCAATATCGGTAAGGCAGGCAGAAAAAGACATATGGGTATAAGACCTACAGTCAGAGGTTCTGTAATGAACCCTAACGACCACCCACACGGCGGTGGTGAAGGTAAGGCAGGTATCGGTAGAGTTGGTCCTGTAACACCTTGGGGTAAACCGGCACTTGGTTATAAGACAAGAAAGAAAAACAAGCCATCTAACAAGTATATTGTTAAGAGAAGAAACGAAAAATAAAGGAAGGAGCAAATATAATGGGTAGATCACTAAAGAAAGGCCCTTTCGTCAATGCGAAACTCCTCAAGGCGATTGAAGAGATGAACGCAGCGAACGAAAAAAAGGTTATTAAGACTTGGTCAAGACCATCTACTATATTCCCTCAGATGGTAGGTCACACAATAGCCGTTCATGACGGTAGAAAGCATGTGCCCGTATATATAACAGAAGATATGGTAGGTCATAAGCTTGGAGAATTTGCTCCAACAAGAACTTACAGAGGACATGCCGCAGATAAAAAATCTAAGTAAGAAAAGGAGATAGGAAAATGGAAGCAAAAGCAGTTGCAAAATATGTAAGA
Source organism: uncultured Porphyromonadaceae bacterium (assembly GCA_963634825.1). Taxonomy (GTDB): domain Bacteria; phylum Bacillota; class Clostridia; order Peptostreptococcales; family Anaerovoracaceae; genus Gallibacter. The sequence goes on from CAVHCP010000016.1 coordinate 8,542, forward strand.
ATGTCTCCTATCAAGCTTAAACCTGTTACAGACCTTGTAAGAGGCAAAGATTTGCAAGAGGCATTGACAATATTGAGATTTACTCCGGGTAAAGGAGCAGAGCTCGTAGAAAAGGTAGTGAAGTCGGCGGCGGCAAATGCCGAAAACAACTTCGATATGAATGTAGACGACCTATATGTTGCAGAAGTATATGCAAACCAGGGACCTACAATGAAGAGATGGAGAGCCGGTTCACAGGGAAGAGCATCTATCATACTTAAGAGAAGCAGCCATATCGGCGTAACTCTTAAAGAGAGAAATGCAAAGGAAGAGAATGCAGAAAAGGAGGCTGAATAGTATGGGTCAGAAAGTAAGTCCACACGGTCTTAGAGTCGGCGTCATAAAGGACTGGGGCTCTAAATGGTATGCAGACAAAAATAACTTTGCAGATTATCTGATAGAGGACAATAAGGTAAGAGAATTCGTAAAGAAAAAGCTTTATGTAGCAGGAATTTCTAAAGTCGTAATAGAGCGTCCTGAAGAAAATAAGCTCAAGCTAATCATTGCTGTCGGCAGACCTGGTATGGTTATCGGCAGAGCCGGAGACGGCATCGAGCAGCTAAAAAAGGATCTTGCAAAGCTCACTAAAAAGACAGTAGATATTGATATCAGAGAAGTAAGAAGAGCAGAGCTTGACGCACAGCTTACAGCAGAAAGCATCGCACAGGCACTCGAAAAGAGAATAGCATTCAGAAGAGCGATGAAGCAGGCTATAGGCAGAACAATGAAGGCAAATGCTAAGGGTATCAAGGTACTGGTATCAGGAAGACTTGGCGGAGCCGAAATCGCAAGAAGCGAAGCGTACAGCGAGGGCAATGTTCCTCTTCATACACTTAGAGCTGATATAGATTATGGATTTGCGGAAGCAGATACAACTTACGGCAAAATAGGTGTTAAGGTATGGATCAACCATGGAGAAATCCTAGACAAAGGTCTTCAGAGCATCGTTAGAGAAGAAAAGAATGACGGCAAGAAGAATGACAGAAGAAAAGGCAAGAGAAGAGACGGTGACAGAAACAGAAGAAGAAATTCTAAGGATAACAGACACGAGATACCAAAGGCAGTAAATCCAAGAGTAAGAAATACTCCAAAGGAAGAACCACCAAAGGTTGAAGAGCCACAGGTTGAACCACAGACAGTTGAAGTAAAAGAAGAAACAACTGAAGAATAGACTATAGAAGGAGGAACTAGCCATGTTGATGCCAAAGCGCGTTAAACGTAGAAGAGTCCACAGAGGTAGGATGAAGGGCAAGGCTACAAGAGGTAATAAAGTTACTTACGGTGAATACGGTCTTGTTGCATTAGAGCCTGCATGGATTACTTCAAATCAGATCGAGGCAGCCAGAGTTGCCATGACAAGATCTATAAAAAGAGGCGGTAAAGTTTATATAAAAATTTTCCCACACAAATCAGTTACTAAAAAGCCTGCTGAAGTGCGAATGGGTTCCGGTAAAGGTTCACCTGAGTACTGGGTAGCAGTTGTAAAACCGGGCAGAGTTATGTTTGAGATGGAGGGCTGTACAGAAGCTCAGGCAAGAGAAGCGATGAGACTTGCATCACACAAACTGCCTATCAAATCTAAATTCGTCATCAAGGGCGAAGAAGTAAAGGACGGTGAAGCATAATGGAACTAAACAAGATAAGAGAAATGTCTGAAGTGGAATTAAATGCTGAACTGTTGAAAATGAAACAAGATCTGTTCAACTTGAGATTCCAGCATGTAACAGGTCAGCTCGAAAATCCAATCAAGCTCAGAGAGATGAAAAGAGATATTGCGAGAGTTAAAACTATAATCAGAGAAAAAGAGCTCGAGGCTCAGGCTAAATAAGAAAGGAGGATGTGATTATGACAGTTGAAAGAAATAGAAGAAAAACAAGAGTTGGCGTTGTAGTAAGTGACAAAATGGACAAGACTATCACAGTTGCACTCGAAGACTTCGTAAGGCATTCTCTTTATGGAAAAGCCGTAAAGACTACAAAGAAGGTCAAAGCGCATGACGAAAATAATGAATGCAATATCGGAGATACAGTTAGAATTATGGAAACAAGACCGCTTTCAAAGGATAAGAGATGGCGTCTTGTCAAGATTGTAGAGAAAGTTAAGTAAGGAGGCACCGAATATGATTCAGACAGAAACAAGATTGAGAGTCGCTGATAATTCCGGTGCAAAAGAGCTTCTATGTATCCGTATTCTCGGTGGTACAAGCCGTAAATATGCAAACATTGGAGATGTAATCGTTTGTGCCGTAAAGGAGGCTTCTCCTGGCGGAATGGTAAAAAAAGGCGATGTGGTAAGAGCAGTAGTGGTAAGAACTAAAAAAGGAGCAAGAAGAGAAGACGGAAGCTATGTAAAGTTTGACCAAAATGCTGCAGTAATTATAAAAGAAGATAAAAATCCTGTAGGAACACGTATCTTCGGACCTGTTGCCAGAGAACTCAGAGACAAGAACTATATGAAGATAGTGTCATTGGCACCGGAAGTATTATAGGAGGTCTAACAGGATGCGAATTAAAAAAGGTGATACGGTAATAGTAATTACCGGTAAGGATAAGGGCAAAAAGGGCGAAGTAATAAAAGCCATGCCTAAAGAAAACAGAGTGATTGTCGAAGGCATAAATGTGCAGACAAAGCACCAGAAACAGACAAGAACAGCTTCTTCTGAGATCAAACATCAGGAAGGACCTATACATGTTTCAAATGTAATGCTTTATGATGAAAAGGCAAAAGCCGGCACAAGAGTTGGCTATAAATTCGACAACGGAAACAAAGTAAGAGTCGCAAAGAAAAGCGATAAGGTAGTAGATTAGGAAAGGAGGAGACGATTTGGCAGCTAGACTAAAGGAAACTTATAAAAATGATGTATTTAAAGCATTGATGGATAAGTTCAATTATAAAAATCCAATGGAAGTTCCAAAGCTCGAAAAGATTACGATAAATATCGGTCTTGGCGCAGCTAAGGATAACGCAAAATTGATGGAAACTGCAGTAGCAGAGCTTGCTGTTATCACAGGTCAAAAGCCGGTAATAACAAAGGCAAAAAAATCAATTGCCAACTTCAAAGTAAGACAGGGAATGCCTGTAGGCACAAAGGTTACTTTGAGAGGCGAAAATATGTACATTTTTGCTGACAAGTTCTTTAATATCGCTCTTCCAAGAGTAAGAGACTTCAAAGGCGTTAGCAGAAATTCTTTTGACGGTAGAGGAAATTATTCGATGGGTATCAAGGAGCAGCTTGTATTCCCTGAGATAAACTACGATGATGTAGATCTAATCAAAGGAATGAATGTAGTATTTACAACAACAGCAAAGACAGACGAGGAAGCTCTCGAACTATTGAGCCTGCTCGGCATGCCATTTAAGAAATAGGAGGGAAACATGGCTAAAAAGGCGCTTAAAGTGAAGCAGCAAAGAAAGCCTAAGTACTCTACAAGGGCTTATACAAGATGCAGAATCTGTGGCAGACCACATTCTGTACTGAAAAAATATGGCATTTGCCGTATCTGTTTCAGAGAGCTTGCTTACAAAGGTGAAATACCCGGCGTAAAAAAATCAAGCTGGTAGTTATAGGAATTTACTAAGTTGCCATATGGCAAAACTGGTAGAGGAAGGAGAAATACTGTAATGACAATGACAGATCCGATAGCAGATATGCTAACAAGAATCAGAAATGCCAATACTGTAGGTCATAAGACGGTTGAGATTCCTGCTTCAAAGATCAAAAAATCTATAGCAGAAATCTTGCTTGAAGAAGGCTACATAAATGGTTTTGAGATGATAGAAGACGACAAGCAGGGAGTTATAAAAGTAGAAATGAAATACGGCCCTGCAGGCGAAAAAGTTATAAATGGAATCAAAAAGATTTCTAAGCCGGGACTAAAAGTATATGCGAAGGCTTGCGATGTACCAAAGGTACTTGGAGGACTTGGTATTGCGGTTGTATCTACTTCAAAGGGAGTAGTAAGCGACAAGGAAGCAAGAAAACTTGGTGTCGGCGGAGAAATAATCTGTTATGTATGGTAGTAGGAGGAAAACAATATGTCAAGAATAGGACTAAAGCCTGTTGATCTTCCTGCTGGCGTGGAGGTCAAGGTAGATGGCAATAACATCTCTGTTAAAGGACCAAAGGGCGAATTGCAGCAACAGATTGACAGCAGACTGACAGTAGAAATCAAAGATGGTGTGCTAACAGTAGCAAGACCGTCAGACAGTAAGGCTGATAAATCTCAGCACGGACTCGCAAGAACGCTGATTGCTAATATGGTAACAGGCGTTACAGAAGGGTACGAAAAGAAACTAGAGCTTATTGGAGTAGGTTACAAGGCCGAAAAGAAAGGCGATACACTCGTATTGAGCTTAGGATTTTCACATCCTGTAGAGATGAAGGATCCTGAAGGCATACAGACTGAAGCAACATCAGCAACAGAGATTACCGTAAAGGGTATCGACAAGGCGCTTGTCGGACAGTATGCCGCAAACATAAGATCATGGAGAAAACCTGAACCTTACAAGGGCAAAGGTATCAGATATGTTGGTGAGTACGTACGTAGAAAAGAAGGTAAAGCCGGAGTTAAGGGCGAATAAGGAAAGGAGTAAGAAATCATGGCAAAAGATACTAGACAAGCTAGACGTGTTGCAAGACATAAAAGAGTTAGAAAAGATGTTCATGGCACTCCTCAAAAGCCTAGACTATGTGTATTCAGAAGTAACAAAAACATTTCAGTTCAGGTTATCGACGATGTAAACGGAGTGACTTTGGCAGCTGCATCAAGCCTTGAAAAAGAGCTTGGCATCGCAAATGGTGGCAACAAAGAGGCAGCAAAGAAAGTTGGAGAAGTTATTGCAAAAAGAGCGCTGGAAAAAGGCATCGACAATGTCGCTTTCGACAGGGGCGGATTCTTATATCACGGCAGAGTTAAAGAATTGGCAGACGGCGCAAGAGAAGCCGGATTAAAATTCTAACGGAGGTAGAGGATGAGAAATACAATCGATACATCCAAATTGGACTTAAAAGAAACTATCGTCAACATAAGAAGAGTCGCAAAGACTGTTAAGGGCGGTAGAAATATGAGATTCAGCGTTACTATGGTTGTCGGTGACGGTGCCGGACATGTTGGCGTTGGTCTTGGCAAGGCTCAGGAAATTCCTGAAGCTGTAAGAAAAGCCACAGAGGATGCTAAAAAGAAAATGATATATGTTCCAACAGTAGGAACAACAATTCCACATAGAAATGTCGGAGTATTTGGAGCAGGAAGAGTTCTTCTTATGCCTGCAGCAGCAGGTACAGGAGTTATCGCCGGTTCATCTGTAAGAACAGTACTTGAGCTTGCTGGCGTCAAGGATGTCAGAGCAAAATCTATCGGTTCTAACAATACGGTGAATATGGCATATGCTACAATCGAAGGTCTAAAAAATATGATGACTCTCGAAAAGGTAAGCAAACTCAGAGGCAAGACAAAGGAAGAAATCTTAGGATAGGAGGAAGTAAAGATGGCTAAGAAAGTAAAAGTAACTTTAACAAAAAGCTTGATCGGCGCTTCTCCTAAGCAGAGAAAAGTTGTAGAAGCTTTAGGATTGAGAAAGATGCACCAGTCTGTTGAACTTGTCGACAGCGAGGTTACAAGAGGTGCTATAAATAAGGTGCCACATCTTCTCACAGTCGAAGAAATATAAAGGGGGTGCACGCAAAATGAAACTTCACGAATTACAGAAAGTTGCGGGTGCTACCAAAAACCGCAAAAGAAGAGGTCGTGGTACAGCTACAGGACAGGGTAAAACCGGCGGTAGAGGTATGAACGGTCAGAAATCAAGATCCGGTGGCGGAGTAAGACCGGGTTTTGAAGGTGGACAGATGCCTTTGTACAGACGTATTCCAAAGAGAGGATTTACAAATATCTGGAGAAAAGAATACGAGATAGTAAATGTAGCTTCTCTAAATAAGTTTGACGAAGGTACAGTTATCACACCGGAGCTTCTTATAGAAGAAGGTATGGTAAAGCAGGTAAAAGACGGAGTTAAGATTTTGGGAAATGGTAAGCTCGAAAAAGCACTTACTGTGCAGGCTCAGAAATTTACAAAATCTGCTTTAGAAAAAATTGAAGCAGCCGGAGGAAAGGCTCAGGTGATCTAAATGGGTGGACTTTCAACGATTGCAAAAGCGTGGAAAATTCCTGATATGAGAAAAAAGATGATCTTTACACTGCTTATGCTTGTAGTGTTTAGAATCGGTTCAAACATTCCGGTACCGGGAATAAACAGAGACACTCTTGACCAGATGTTTAACAGCGGAAATAACGGACTTATTGATTTATTTAACCTGTTTTCCGGCGGTGCGTTTGGCAATATGACGATTTTTGCATTGAGTATCACACCTTACATCACAGCGTCGATCATAATCCAGCTCCTTACGATTGCTATTCCAAGACTTGAGGCAGTAGCAAAGGAAGGACTTGAGGGTAGGAAGAAGATCGCGAGATGGACAAGATATTTGACAGTAGCACTTGCAATCATACAGGCGATAGGCGTTACGATTGGTATGTTTAGCGAGGCTCTTATAAGCCACAGCTTTTTCTCAATTGTAGTGGTAGTATTGGTACTGTCAGCCGGCACAGCCTTTTTGATGTGGCTTGGCGAAAAGATAAACGAAAACGGAGTCGGCAACGGTATCTCGCTTATAATCTTTGCAGGTATCATAGCAAGACTTCCAAGCGGAGTACAGTCACTGTTCCTTGATGATTCGGTAGGTTATATGACAATCGCATTATTCGTAGTTTTTGCGGTAATCGTTATCATTGGTATTATCGAAATACAGCAAGGTCACAGAAGGATTCCGGTACAGTATGCTAAGAGAGTTGTGGGAAGGAAGATGTATGGCGGTCAGTCAACACATATTCCGCTAAAGATAAATCAGGCAGGAGTTATTCCTATTATCTTTGCACTTTCGATTTTGCAATTTCCACTGACAATTACATACTTTAAGGGCGTTGATTCGTCATTTTCACAGTGGGTTGAGACATGGCTTTCGCCAACAGGTACACCGGGTGTATATCTGTACTCTGTATTAAATGTATTGCTTATAATATTCTTTACATATTTTTATACAGCAGCGACATTTAATCCATCAGAGGTAGCAGATCAGCTAAAAGGAAACGGTGGATTTATACCGGGCATCAGACCGGGCAGAGCCACAGTCGAATATCTAAATAAGGTAATGACAAGAATAACCTTTGTAGGGGCGATATTCCTTGCGGTAGTGGCAACACTTCCAAGCATTATAGCTCAGTTCACATCTCTGAATATATCATTTGGAGGTACATCGCTTTTGATCGCTGTCGGCGTTGGACTCGATACGATGAAGAGGATAGAGCAGCAAATGGTTATGAGAAATTATCAAGGATTCCTCAAGTAGGACGGGAGGTAGATCATGAATTTGATATTGTTAGGACCTCCGGGTGCCGGTAAGGGCACACAGGGTGCAAGAATAGTAGAAAAATATAATATACCTCATATATCTACAGGAGATATATTCAGGAAAAATATTTCTGAAGGTACTGAACTCGGCAAGAAGGTAAAGCAATTTATGGATGCCGGGGAGCTTGTACCGGATAGTCTGGTGGTTGAAATTGCAACTGACAGACTTACAGCAGATGATTGCAAAAATGGATTTATGCTCGACGGCTTTCCAAGGACAGTAGAGCAGGCAGTTGCACTTGATGCTTTTCTCCGTGAGAGAGGCGAAAAGATTGACTTCGTGCTCGATATAGATGTACCAAAGGAAGAGCTGCTTACAAGGCTTGTCGGCAGACGGGTTTGCAAGGCTTGCGGAGCGACATATCATATAACTAATATGCCACCTAAGACAGAGGGTATATGCGATAAGTGTGGTGGAGAGCTTATGCAAAGGGCAGATGACACAAAAGAGACAGTCGAAAACAGAATAGAGGTATATAACAAGCAGACTAAGCCACTTTTGGATTACTATGACAATATAGGCAACATCGCTCATTTGGACGGCACAATCGGTTATGAAAAGCTATTTGAACAGATAACTAAAATTCTGGGGTAGCAAAAATGATTATAATCAAATCAAAACAAGAAATAGACATTATGAGAGAGGCAGGCAAGGTCACAGGAGAGATTTTGCGAAAGCTTGAGGACTTTATAAAGCCAGGTATCAGCACATATGATATCGACAAGTTTGTCGAAGAGCATATCATAGATTGCAAGATGATACCATCCTTTAAGGGACTTTATGGATTTCCGGGAAGCGCGTGTGTATCTGTAAATGAAGAAGTAGTGCATGGCATTCCCGCGAAGGACAAAATCCTGCAGGAGGGTGATATTGTGAGCGTAGACACGGGTGCGACATTTAAGGGATATTGTAGCGATGCGGCAAGAACATATGCCGTCGGCAATATTTCGGATGAAGCACAAAGGCTTATCGATGTGGCACGCGAAAGCTTTTTTGAGGGAATCAAATTTTGCAAAAAAGGATTTAGGATTTCGGACATCTCACATGCGGTCCAGCAAAAAGTTGAGAGCGCAGGCTTTGGAGTTATCAGAGGATATACAGGTCATGGCGTAGGACGAGATATGCACGAGGATCCGCAAATCCCAAACTATGGCAAGGCAGGCAGAGGACCGAGAATACAAGAAGGTATGGTGCTTGCGATAGAGCCGATGATAGTAGCAGGGGATTACGAAACCGAAACTCTCCTAAATGACTGGACGGTCGTAACTGTCGATGGTAAATATGCAGCACATTACGAAAATACCGTTGCCGTAACAGACGGTGAGCCGGAGTTGCTCACTTTATAGATGAGAGGTGTATAAATGTCGAAAAAAGATGTTATAGAAGCTGAAGGCGTTGTAGTAGACGCACAGCCTAATGCAATGTTTGTAGTAAAGTTAGAAACCGGACATGAGGTACTCGCTCACGTATCCGGAAAGATAAGGATGAACTTCATAAGGATTTTGCCGGGCGACAAGGTAAAGGTTGAACTTTCGCCTTATGACCTAACACGAGGCAGGATCACATGGAGAGAAAAGTAATAGGAGGCTTAAGATGAAAGTAAGAGCATCTGTAAAACCTATCTGCGAAAAATGCAAGGTAATCAAAAGAAAAGGCAAAGTAATGGTAATTTGCGAAAATCCTAAGCATAAGCAGAAGCAGGGTTAAACTAAACAAATTTAGACAAAACAAACAAATTATAATCAAAACAAGTTATTATTTTACGAAACATCCCGTTTATATTACGCCCCTTGAGGCTGCGTGACGGAAGATGGGAACAGGAGGCAAATATGGCTCGTATAGCCGGAGTTGACTTGCCAAGAGATAAGAGAATCGAGATCGGTTTGACTTATATCTATGGCATAGGAAGACAGACATCTAAAGCAATACTTGAAAAGGCAGGCGTTAACCCAGATATCAGGGTTAAGGACTTGTCAGAGGAAGAAGCAGGTAAGATCAGACAGATCATCGATAATGAATACGATGTTGAGGGAGATCTTAGAAGAGAAGTGTCACTAAATATCAAAAGGCTTATGGAAATCGGAAGCTACAGAGGTATCAGACACAGAAGAGGCCTTCCGGTAAGAGGTCAAAAGACAAAGACAAATGCAAGAACTCGTAAAGGTCCTAAAAAGACTGTAGGCAGAAAGAAGAAGTAAAGGAGGTAGAGGAAAATGGCTAAAGCTGTAAAAAAAGCAGTTAGAAGAAAAAGAAAAGAGCGCAAAAATATTGAAAAAGGCCAAGCACATATCCAGTCTACCTTTAACAATACTCTTGTAACTCTTACAGATATGGACGGTAATGCACTATCATGGTCAAGTGCCGGTTCTTTAGGCTTTAAAGGCTCAAGAAAGTCTACACCATATGCTGCACAGATGGCGGCAGAGGAAGCTGCTAAGGGAGCTATGGAGCATGGTCTAAAGACAGTTGAGGTTTATGTAAAGGGACCGGGTTCCGGAAGAGAAGCGGCTATAAGAGCACTTCAGACAGCAGGTCTAAATATCACAATGATTAAGGATATTACACCTATTCCGCATAACGGTTGCAGACCACCAAAGAAGAGAAGAGTCTAATTGAAAGGAGGAGAAAGATAACATGGCAAGATATACAAGCGCAAACTGCAGATTATGCAGAAGAGAAGGACAAAAGCTTTTCTTAAAGGGCGACAGATGCTACAGTGGCAAATGTGCGTTGGAAAGAAGAAATTTCCCTCCTGGACAGCATGGACAGGGTAGGAAAAAAGTTTCCGAATACGGCTTGCAGCTAAGAGAAAAGCAAAAGGCAAAGAGATTTTACGGACTTCAGGAAACTCAGTTCAAAAATCTGTTTAACAAGGCTGCAAGAAAGCAAGGTAAGGCAGGTGAAAACCTACTCATCATGCTTGAGTCAAGATTGGACAATGTTGTATTTAGACTCGGACTTGCATCTTCAAGAAAAGAAGCAAGACAATTAGTTGTTCATGGTCATTTCACAGTAAATGGCAAAAAAGCTAACATTCCATCAATGGCACTAAAAGCCGGAGATGTGATTGCGGTCAAGGAAAAGAGCACCAACTCTCCTAAGTTCAAGGAAATCAAGGATATGACAATTTCTGTTCCTGCATGGCTTAGCGTAGATGTTAAAAAATTGCAAGGTCAAGTATTAAACTTACCTACAAGAGAACAAATCGATACGCCGATTGCAGAGCACTTGATCGTTGAATTGTACTCTAAATAATGTGAGTTAATAAATGCTTTATTTGGAAAGAAAGGAGGGCTTGAAGTGATAGAAATAGAAAAACCCGAAATCGAATGTATCTATGACGATAACGATCCGACATATGGCAAGTTTGTCGTAGAACCACTCGAAAGAGGCTACGGTACTACACTTGGAAACAGCCTTAGAAGAATTCTCCTAAGCTCGCTACCAGGGGCAGCGGTAACGTCTGTAAAAATTGACGGTGTGCTTCACGAATTTTCGACAATTCCGGGAGTTAAGGAAGATGTTACAGAAATCATACTCAACCTCAAGAGGCTTGCTATTAGACTAAACGGACAGGAAGATACTGTACAGGCTATGATAAATGTAGTTGGTCCAAAGGAAGTAACTGCAGCAGATATCATAGGAGATGCCGATATCGAAATATTTAATAAGGACTTACATATCGCAACGCTCGAAGACGGAGCAAGCTTAGTTATGACTATCAATATGGCTAAGGGCAGGGGATATGTTCCCGCAGAGCAAAACAAGACAGCTGAGACACCAATTGCGGTTATCCCTGTAGATTCGATCTTTACACCTGTAAAAAAAGTAAACTTTACTGTAGAAAATACAAGGGTTGGACAGATAACAGATTATGACAGGCTCATTTTGGAAATTTGGACGGACGGTTCGATAAGACCGGAAGAAGGAGTTTCTATAGGAGCTAAGATTATGCAGGAGCATCTTGGACTTTTTATACAGCTTACAGACGAAGCTACAAATATGGAATTCATGGTCGAAAAAGAGGAGGATCAAACTGAGATCAACCTCGAAAAGAGCATAGACGATTTAGAGTTATCTGTTCGTTCGTATAACTGCCTTAAAAGAGCAGCGATAAATACTGTAGGCGAGCTGACACAAAAGTCCGAAGAGGATATGATGAAGGTACGAAACTTAGGTAAAAAATCTTTAGACGAAGTAAAGCTAAAGCTTGAGGAGCTTGGACTTTCGCTTCGCAAAAGCGACGAGTAATCGAAAGGAGAAATAAAATGCCGGGACATAGAAAATTAGGCAGACCTTCGGCTCATAGAAAAGCAATGCTAAGAAATCTCGTAACTGACCTTTTTAGGGAAGAGAGAATTTCAACAACAGTGCATAGGGCAAAAGAAGCTAAAAAGGAAGCCGAAAAGATGATAACACTTGCTAAGCGTGGCGATCTCCATGCAAGAAGACAGGTGCTTGCTTACATCTACGATGAGGATGTAGTAACAAAGTTGTTTGATGATATAGCACCAAGATATGCTGAGAGAAATGGCGGATACACAAGAGTGTTAAGGCTTGGACCTCGACAGGGAGACTGTGCAGAGGTTGCATTCTTAGAGCTGGTATAAGCAAACAAAAACAGGTGGCGTGGCCGCCTGTTTTTTTATGAAATTAAATGTTGATTTTTGGCGCGGGGCTCATTTTGGGGTTATAGGACAAAAAGTGTTAATAAAAATACTTTACAAAACGAACCTCAAAGGTATATAATGATGAAAACGAATTTAATAATTATTTTTTAGTGAGTTGATTTCGGAGAGGGGCTCGATATGTATGTTTAAAAGACGGACAGCCTTTAGCGAACGGCTAAGTAGGCAAATAAACAGACAGTCTTCCGAGGTCAATGTTAAAGCTAAACAAAACCATTCGAGTATAAATAAAAAAATAAACAGACAGGCAATTTAGTTAATAACTAAAGCCTGTCTTTTTGTTACCCAAATACTGCAGCTTTTGGTATATATGTG
>CAVHCP010000017.1:0-20318 GCA_963634825.1 uncultured Porphyromonadaceae bacterium
GTAAGCAGTCTTGTTATGGGAAGCTTCATAGCACTAAACTTTGACAATGCTAATGCTGAGAAGCAGACCGCAAAAGTACAAAGCGAAGCTACAAGCGAAGATGTAACCAAAGCGGAAAGCGAAGTTAAAGAAGCCGAAAGTAACCTAAACAAAGCCGAAGCCGAACTAAAAAAGGCAGAAGCAAGCGGAGATAAAGAAGCAATCGCAAAAGCAAAGGCAAAGGTGCAGACTGCACAAAAAAGCGTAGCTACTGCCGAAAAGAAAGTAGCAACAGTAAAGAAAAGTGCAAGTAGCACAGCCAAAAAGTCTACAAGCAATACAAAGAGCAGTAGCACAACCGCAAAGAAGTCAACATCAAGCAATACAAAGACAGACGAAACGAGCGACATATATGCAAAAGCACAAAAGCAGAGCGGACATACGCATAACTATAATATACCTGTGTACGAGAAAAAATATGTAGGGGATTGTTTGAGATGTAAGGGTTGTGGTGCAAGTCTTGAGGAATTAACAAAAGAAGAGGTTAAAAAACATCTATACAATGAAGGGCTACCAAATACAGAAGAAGCCCCTGTTTTTAAAGAAGTTCTAACAGGTTACAAATGTTCTTGTGGCGACTGGAAAGAAATATAGGATTATATAATTTTATGAAGCACGGAGTAATCCGTGTTTTTTTATTTCTCTTTTAAAAATGATGGAGCGCTGTGTGCGGTGAAAGTCGCACGCACAGTGTGAAGTGGGGGAAAACTTAAAGATAATATCAAAGAGTTACCTATCACTATAAAAAACTCTTGGAAATGGAGAACTCGCTAATGCTGAGTTTAGCGTCAAGTATTATGACGGTCAGTATAGTAAGGCTGACGAATTAAAAGCCAAAACACCTTTAAAGACTTGGGTATTCAAAACAGATGAATATGGAATGATATACATAAATAAAAAAACGATTGACGATTATTTAATTAGTGGTGATACTTTGTACCAAAGCATTTTTGGTAATATAACTTTTCCACTTGGAACATATGCAGTGCAAGAGACAAAAGCACCGACTGGATATTTGCTAAACGAAGAAGTGTTTGTTAAAAACATCACTTCGGATAGTACAAATGAGGCGGTTTCCACCTACAACGCACCGACTATCCCCGAGCAAATCAAACGAGGTGATTTTGAACGAATACTATCGGCAACAATAAGAGCTAGTATAAGGCTTAAAAGGGCTTCCTTTTTTGATGCGATTAGCATCCATTTTTTTTGCTATATGTATATAAAAAGGGGGCAAATGTGCTATAATGTCTACTAAATAAAGAAAAATGTGGCAAGGGGGAATAATGATGACAGCTCTCAATGTTGCGGAGGTAATAAGGAAACTAAACATCTCGAAGGCTTATTTATACAAAATAATAGAAAAAGAAAATCTTTCTATTCCTAAAAGCGAAACAGGAAGGTATTCTTGGGATGAAAATATAGTTGAGACGATAAAAAGGGCATTACATGCGGAAGATTTTCAAAAGGATAAAGGTGCAAAGGCCATAATAGCTCGACTAGGATTGAAACAGTCATTTATAAATAATAGAAGATATTTAGGAAACAAATATTCGCTTTCTGACTTTATAAGGAAAACAGTGGATAATAATTGCGAAGGAGTCAATATTGTCATTGATATATTTAGTGGAACTGGCGCAGTTGCAAATGCTTTTAAAGACAAAATGCTTATTACAAATGACTTGCTGTATAGCAACTATATTTCCAATTATGCATGGTTTGGATATGAAAAATATTCAAAAGAGAAGATAATTGAAATTATATATAGATATAATCAAATTAAAACAAACGAAAATAATTATATGCGAGAAAATTTTGCAGATACATTTTTTTCCGCAGATGATTGTAGCAAGATAGGATATCTTAGAGAAGATATAGAGAAAAAGTATAAAAATAACGAGATAAATTTCAAGGAATACGCAATTTTGATTACATCATTGTTATATGCAATGGACAAGATCGCAAATACAGTTGGGCATTATGATGCATATAGGAAAAATGCAGAGTTTGAAAAAAATTTAGTCCTAAATGTTTTGCTACCCGAAGAAAAAGTGAATCCTAATAATATTTGCTACAATATGGATGCAAACAAACTTATTAAAAATATAAAGGGTGATTTGTTGTATTTGGATCCCCCTTATAATTCGAGGCAGTATTGTGATGCATACCATCTACTTGAAAATGTCGCAAGATGGCAGAAACCAAAGGTATATGGCATAGCAAGAAAAATGGATAGGGAGTCGCTTAAAAGTGATTATTGCAAGGCTGCTGCCACGGAAGCCTTTGAGGAGCTTATTGAAAGAGCTGATGCAAAATATATTTTGCTTTCATACAACAATATGTCTGATAAAGGGAACGATAGATCAAACGCTAAAATATCGGATGAGGATATTAAGAGAATTCTCGAGAGAAAAGGGAAAGTTAGTGTTTTTGAAGCAGACTACAAGAGTTTTTCAACTGGGAAATCAGATATCAAAGACAATAAAGAAAGGTTATTTTTGTGCGAGGTTTTTAGAAAAGAAAAAAAGAAAATAAATATACCATGCCCGTTTAATTATACAGGAGGAAAATTTAAATTATTAGAACAGTTACAACCTTTATTTAATGAAAAAGAAGTTTTTTTAGATTTGTTTGCCGGTGGCGGAAATGTAGGAATAAATTCAAATTCTTCGAAAGTTATATTTAATGATATAAATAAAAACTTGATAGGATTAATTAGCTTTATTAAGGAGACCGATACAGACATTTTGCTAAAAAAGATAGAAGACATTATTGATATATATGATTTATCCAATACATCATTATATGGGTATTCTTATTATAATTGTGACAGCAGTAGGGGGATGGCTGAATACAATAAAGAAAGATTTTTAAAACTAAGAGATGATTTTAATATGAAAGTTTTAAACGGAGAAACAGACTATCTGATGTTATATGTGCTAATAGTTTTTTCTTTTAACAATCAAATCCGTTTTAATAGAAAAGGTCTTTTTAACCTCCCTGTGGGCAAGAGAGATTTTAATTCTAAAATGAGAAGTAAGCTCATATTGTTTTCTGAGGAATTAAAACACAAGGATGTACACTTTATGAAAAAAGATTTTAAAGAAATTTCTTTGGAAGAATTACCAGAGGATACTTTTATTTATTGTGATCCGCCTTATTTGGTTACAAATGCAACATATAATGAAAACGGTATGTGGACCGAATCAGAGGAAAAAGCCTTGCTTGAATTCTTAGATGAAGCTAATGAGAGAGGATTCAGTTTTGCTTTGTCAAATGTTTTAAAGAGCAAAAACAAAAGAAATGAGATTTTGTGCAATTGGGTTAAAAATAGTGGATATTATTGCAATCGCTTAAATAAAAGTTATTCAAACAGCAATTATCAGAGGAAAAACAGAGATTGCATATCAGAAGAGGTTTTGATTACTAATTATCCTGTAGATGGAGGGAGAAAGTAAATGGGCAATGAAAGAATTCCGTATAAAAGTTTTTGTTGGGTTATAGGAACTACAAGTTTTAGAACGGCAAAATTAAATTTTAAAATTGAGGAGCAGTTGTTGCTACTCGATGAGTTTTATGACGAGGTTGTTAAGGAATCAAGTTGGAGCTGGAATAATGAATTGCAGGAGAAATATTATGATTTTATGAAGGCAAAAGGTTTTTTAACAGGCGAAGCAAAAAGAAAAGACAAAGATGCCAGAGAAAAAACATCAGGTTTGGTTGACATCGGTTTAATTACGGAGGATAGATTGATCACTAAGGCGGGGAGGGCACTCCTTGAAATAGCAAGTGGCGGAATTTTTGAAAGCAATAATATTTTCAATATTAACAGAGATAGCTTTGTTTATTTAAAGCAACTTCTCAAAACAAGCATCAATGTAAGTGGAAAGATTGTTCGACCATTTATTGTTGTACTAAAATGTCTAGGCGAGCTTAAATTTTTGAGCTATGACGAATTTACTTATTTTGTGCCATTGATTACAGATGATGAGAGTGCAAAGCAAATTATAGCTGATATAAAACTGTATCGTGAAGGAAAAACTTCGCTAGAAGAGATAATCTACAAGAGAATTATGCAAATGGACAATTACAAGCTTGCGCAAGAAAAGTTCATGACCGCCGACGTTGACGAAAACTTAATACTTTTAATTGGAATGAATCGTAAGAGCAGGAATTATGACAAGCCATATTATAATCTATATAAAAATATTAAGAGCGTATTCCTTGAGGGAGAAAATGATTATGAGAGCCTGCTTGATGCTACTAAGGATATAAAACAAAAACCGGGAACATTCTGGAGAAGGTTAATATTTAAGACAACTAAGATTGGAACTGTGAGAAAAAATAAAGGGAATTCAATTAAAGAGGAATGCCCATTTCTAAATTGTAAATGCGAAGAAGAACTCAAGAATGTCTTTTTTAAATATTTGCAAGTCTTTAAAGCAATGGCAACTTTGTCTGATTATTTCGATTTAAATAGAAGATATTTTAATATTACAGACACATTAATTTTTGAAGATCGTATGATTAAGTTAGATCTGATTCCAAAGTATTGTTTTGAAGAAGGCATTGATTTGCTATATGTGGAAGCATTTAACAGTGATGATAATCTCAGAGCTAATGTTGAACTAGGAGCTATATCAGAAGCATTCAAATTTGATATAAACAAGGTATACGCACGAGTGAGCAAGGATTTAGGAATCACGATTAGAAACGCAGAGGAAGCGGCGACATATATTGATGATGAAAGGTACAAACGATTCAATGCTTTAATTGATAGGAAATTCAGCGATTCTGTGCTTATAGAATTATTAAATTGTTTTGAAAGTCGCAACGATAAAAAAATTGAAGAGCTCGTTACAGATGAAGCTACAATACCGACTATCTTCGAATATGTTTTAGGAATTATATGGTACAAAGTGAGTGAAAGACAAGGGAATATTTTAGATTTTATGAAACTGTCATTAGAGGCAAATTTGTTGCCTAAAACACATGCGGCAGGAGGAAATGCAGATATTATATACGAATATGAAGCGTGTGCTACTTATCCAAAACATTCGTTGCTAATTGAGGCGACTCTTGCAGAAAAAAATAATCAACGAAGGATGGAAATGGAGCCTGTTTCAAGACATTTGGGAGATTATAGAATTCAATCTGAGAATCTTTCTGATTACAGTTTATTTATAAGCACATATTTAGACAAAAATGTAATTTCTGATTTTAGATTTAGGAAGATAATGCCTTATACTAAAAACGAAAAGGATATCAAGGGGATGAAAATTATCCCAATCGATACAGCTTCTCTCAAGAAAATAATCGAGAAAAATATTAAATATGAGTATTTATATAAGATTTTTGACGAGTATCACGAAAAGCCATTAGAAACAGCAGAATGGCATTCTGAAATGGTAGAAAAAGCTACTATGGAAAAAGAGATATAACCCTATATTGTAAACAAAGAAAAGGCGGTGTTTCTAAGTAAAACTAACCGCCTTGTTTTTGTATTTATGATAAGTGAGCTCTATCAATCAAGTTCCTCAAGCCAGATATCCGCAGACACGTCGCTTGGCATCTGCCAATGGAGCGGAGACAAATCAACTGTGCCAATCCTTGGGCTGTCAGGTGAGCAGGTCCTCTTGAACTGCTGTGCGAAAAATCTCCTGTAAAATATCTTTAGCCAAGTCTTGATATATTCTTCATCATACTTGCCGTCAAAAGCAATAGTAGCCAAAAGCAAAACTTTCTTTGGCGAAAATCCGTAGCGAACGACATTATATATAAAGAAGTCGTGGAGCTCGTAAGGACCGACTTTGTCTTCTGTCTTTTGCGTCATGTTGCCCTGCTCATCAGGAGGAAGTAGCTCCGGTGAGATAGGAGTATCTAAAATATCCTCAAGAGTTTTTGCGAGTAAAGCGTTGTCTTTTGCAAAATCCAAATCCTCTTTTAGCTTGTAATCGATAAACCAGCGGATGATATCTTTGATTGCTGATTTTGGCACGCCGGCATTCACTCCGTACATAGAGATGTGGTCACCGTTAAATGTGCACCAACCGAGAGCCTCTTCGGAAAGATCACCCGTACCGACTACAAGGCCACCTTCCTTATTTGCTATATCCATCAAAATCTGTGTGCGCTCTCTTGCCTGTGCATTTTCGTATGTTACGCTATGGTCTTTTAGGTCGTGACCGATATCCTCAAAATGCTGTGTTACAGACGACACGATCGAAATTTCCTTTACAGTTGCGCCTGTTGTTTGCATCATCAAAAGAGCATTGTCATATGTCCTGTCGGTAGTGCCAAAGCCGGGCATTGTGATAGCTATGATGTCTGATGCAGGCATACCAAGCTTTTGATGTGCATAAACGCTGACTAAAAGCGCAAGCGTAGAGTCAAGTCCGCCCGAGATGCCAACTACGCTTTTTTTGCTGTGCGTATGGGCAAGTCTTTTTGCAAGAGCCTGTGCCTGTATTTCAAAGATTTCTCTGCAATTTGCATTTAAGAGAGCCAAATCGTCGGGTCTAAAAGGGTGTGCCGAGATATTTCGCAGAAGTTCGCCTGCCTTGTGCATATGCAGAGGATCTATAGGCTCGACATCGTGCTCATCTTCAAAGCTATAAGCAAAATCATCAAGAGCAAGTCTCTCGTGTGCGATTATCTGAGTGTCGACATCGCAGACGATCATATCAAAATCATTGTGTGAGTCCTCAAGAGAAGTATCAAAAGGAGTTTTAAATTCAAGAAGCTTGCCGTTTTCGGCAGTTGCAAGAATCCCATTACTGCCTGTATACAAAATGATATTTTTGTTTTTGGCACTGAGTGTTGTCACGAGATTTTTTACATAATCTGCCTGACCGACAGTTAATTCTTCGCTTGAAGTCATAAGCTGTACATCGCAGGTGTCGTCAAAACCTATCAAAAGCTCATTTTCCTCGTCGCTAAGGAGCATATCGTCTGTCGCGCATATGAGCTCGCCGTTTTGGATTACGGCATAGGCGTCATATAAAGAGCCTTCGTGCTTTTCGAATGCGCCCATGATAATAGTTGTTTTTGTACTTTCGCTATATTCGCCGATATCAAAAAGAGCCGTGCTCTGTGCATCATAAAGCTTTTTTTGGAAAAACAAATCTCCGCATAAAGAGCCTGTCAGTGCAAGTGGTGGCAAGAGCAAAAGCCCTGCCTTTGTGCTTTTTGCTTTTTTAATAATATCCTTGATGACGCTTGTATTTGCCGAAATATCTGCGGTTTTTATATCATAAGATGCACAAGCTACTCTCAAAAAACCCATATTGTTTGTATTCATAACTATTCTCCATTTCATCAACATAAAAAATAATATAATCTGAGCATCAGCCCGATTAAAATATGTAAATTTATGTTATAATTATATACTATTTTTTGGCTTTAGTATATAATCATATTACAATAAACTGATTAAAAATAAGCATTTGACAGAGGTGAAAAGGATATGAAAGAAATATTTGTCGAAAATATAAAAGGAATAGATTTAGGAAGCACAATTACAGAGAGCTTTTTAGTAAAAAGCGCAGAGATAAAAGCCGATAAAAATGGCAATAGCTATCTTGATTTACAATTACAGGATAAAACAGGTGTGGTAGCTGCAAAAAAATGGAGTCTGTCTCCGGCAGAGGCCGAAAACTATAAAAAAATAAAAGAGTGTGCGGTTTTAAAAATAGAAGCAAAGGTGGGAGAGTTTAACGGCACGCCACAGCTAAATATAAATAAATTGCAAACTCTCAATAAGGAGAGCGTGCAGGAGGAAGGTCTTTTGGCGGATGATTTTGCAAGAAATGCGCCGGAGGATTCGGATAGTATGTATGAGTTTATTGTAAACCGTGCGGAGCAGATTGCAGATAGCGATTTGAAGACGCTATGCCTAAAGGTGCTCGAAGAAGAGAAGGAAGCTCTCAGATATTATCCGGCGGCCAGCAAAAATCACCACAGCTATCGAGGAGGACTTTTGTATCATACAAAGCGTATGCTTATGACAGGCGACAAGATTTGCGAGGTATATACAAATCTTGACAAGGATCTTTTGGCGACGGGAGTGATACTCCATGATATGCAAAAAATACATGAGATAAACTCAAATGCGATGGGTGTAGCAAGCGAATATTCCATAGAGGGCAATCTCATAGGCCATTTGGTTATGGGAGTAAAGGAGCTTGACAAAAAAATGGAGGAGCTAAAATTCCCACAAGAAAAAAAGCTTTTAGTTGAGCATATGATCCTTTCGCATCACGGAAAGGAA
The DNA here is from genome assembly GCA_963634825.1 of uncultured Porphyromonadaceae bacterium. GTDB lineage: Bacteria > Bacillota > Clostridia > Peptostreptococcales > Anaerovoracaceae > Gallibacter. The sequence goes on from CAVHCP010000017.1 coordinate 8,309, forward strand.
GAGTATGGGGCGGCTAAAAAGCCGATGTTCCCCGAAGCTCTTATGCTTCATTACCTTGACAAGATAGATGCCGATATGGATGATATGGTTTCGGCGCTAAAGGATACGGAGCCGGGAACATTTAGCGAAAAAATTTGGACATTAGATAACAGAAAGATGTATAAGAAGCATGAGTAAAAAAATCCAGCTTGAGGGGTATATTGAATATATAAGATTTAAAAACGAAAAAAACGGTTATATCGTTGCGGGGTTCCGTACAGAGAAAGGTACGGAAACGATAACAGGATATATAAAGGACGCAGAGGCAAAGAAAAGCTATTATTTAGAGGGAAGATTTGTCGAACATAAAAAATACGGAAGGCAATTTGAAGTTTCGTATGCTGACGAAAAGCTACCGACAGATGTCAATGCGATAATTTCGGTTTTATCATCTAAAATATACAAGGGAATAGGCATAAAAACGGCTTCGGAAATAGTAGCGCGATTTGGAGAAAACACATTTGAGATAATAGAAAAAGACCCGCAAAGCCTTGCAGAGATTTCGGGGATAACTAAAAAGAAAGCAAAAAAGATCTCGGAGGTATATAAAAAAAATAAAAAGCGTACAGAGGCGATAAGGAAGCTATGTGCAATAGATGTTTCTCAGGAGACGGCGTTACTGCTATATGAGGAATACGGCGAAAAGGCATTATCGAAGCTAAAAGAAAATCCGTATATGCTCGTAGGGGAGCCCTTTGAAAAAAGCTTTAGCCAGGCAGAGAAGATCAGAAAGGCTATTGGGATTTCGGATGATGACGAAAACAGGCTCAAGGCAGGTATAGAAGCAACCTTGCGCGAAGAAACTTATAGGGACGGCAATACATTCCTTCCAAAAGAAGAACTTATTTTGGAGGCTGCAAAAAGGCTTGATGTCACACATGAAAAGATAGAGGATGCGATCAGGGACCTTGCTTTTGAAACTGAGTCGAGCAGAAACACCGGCATAAAGGTAGACGTATTGGAAGACAGAGAAGTGGTATATCCAAGGGAGCTTTATGAAGCAGAGCAGACGGTAACAAAGCAGCTATTTAAGCTTTCGCATGCAAAACTTAAGCCACTTGATTTTGACATTGACAGCCTGATAAATGAGGCAGAAGCAAATCTGCAGGAAGCCTTCGGAACCGGGTCCGGGATTGAGGCTGGGAATGAAGAGCCTGATGACGAAAACAAAAATAAAATAAGATTTTCGGACGAACAAAGGAAGGTAATAAAAAGCTGTCTAAACTCGCCGGTAGTTGCCATTACGGGAGGACCGGGCACAGGTAAAACTACAATCATAAGGGCGCTTATCAACATATTGGAAGCCGGAGGTAAAGACCAAAAAATAGAGCTTGCGGCACCAACCGGACATGCGGCAAAGAGAGTAGAAGAAGCAACGGGGCACAGTGCCAAGACGATACATCGTTTGCTTGGATGCAGTATAAACGAAGAAACTTTAAAAAGATATTTCGAAAAAAACAGTAGCAACAAACTCGATGCGGATGCCGTCATAGTGGACGAGGCTTCAATGATAGATATAGAGCTTGCGGCGTCAATGCTTAGAGCGATAAAAACGGGGACAAGGCTTATCATAGTCGGAGATGCGGATCAGCTACCTTCGGTCGGACCCGGGAATGTATTGCGCGACATAATCGAAAGCGAATATATATATGCCGAAAAGCTCGAGCAGATTTTTAGGCAGGGCAAGGAAAGCTTGATAGTTGTAAATGCACACAAAATAAACAGAGGAGAAATGCCCGAGCTTAGAAATGGAGACCCTGATGCGGATTTTTATTTCATACAAAGAGATGTAAATCAGATAGAAAGAGAAGTGCTCAGCTTATATAAGAGAATGGGCGATCATTATGATATACCCGAGGAACAACGAGCCAACGATATACAGGTGCTTGTGCCTAACAAGGATTCGGCGAAGGTGAGTAGCAAGAGTCTAAACAAGAGCTTGCAACAACTTTTAAATCCGCTACAAGCGACATATGAAAATATGAACTTTTTGTGCAGAGAGGCACGAGTTGGGGATCGTATTTTTCGGGAAGGCGATAAGGTTAGGCAGACAAAAAACAATTATAGTATAGAATGGCTCAATACATGTGATTTTACTCACGGGACAGAGCTTTATAATGGCGATATAGGCGAAGTTCTCAGAGTGGCGGACATAGAAGGGGAAGTAGTTATCGAATTTGACGGATATAAGGAAGTAGTATATCCATTCTCGTGGCTTGATGAGGTGGAGCATGCATATGCGATGACAGTTCATAAGAGTCAGGGAAGCGAATTTCCGATAGTTATAATGGTTTTGCCGCATCAAAACTCGCCGCTCGCAAAGAGAAATTTGCTTTATACGGGGATTACAAGAGCAAAAAAAGCAGTCGTGCTTATCGGAACAGAGGAGCAACTTGCGAAGATGGTAAAAGACGACAGCAACAGGGAAAGAAATTCGGGGTTAGCTATTCGCATTAAAAGAATTTTTGAACAAGATAAACAAAATAACTAATAAGCTTTTGGAAATAATCTACCCGACATACATATACTGCTTTGCATGTGGCAGTATCATAGACAACTCAAGGGAATACGGACTGTGCGATAATTGCATAGAAAAATTTTCGTGGGCGACAGGCAGGACCTGCAAAAAATGCGGCAAGGTGCTTGGCGAAAAGGATAGAGGGAATTTGTGTCACGACTGTATGCGTCGCGAACATGAATTTGACAAAGCATTCACATGCACAAGGTACGGCCTTTACGAAAGAAGGCTGATTTCAAAATTTAAAAATGAGCAAAAAAGCTATTTCGCAGAGGCGCTTGGGCGCATACTCTATGACAGAATAGTAATTGAAAATCTAAATGTAAGTGGTATAATTCCTATACCTATGCATAAAGAAAAGCTCAAAAAAAGAGGATATAATCAAGCGCTTTTGATGGCAACGGAGCTTTCTAAAAGGATGGGCGTTGAGGTTTATCCTGATGTGGTAAAAAGAGTTGCAAAGACTTTGCCAAATAAAAAATTAGATGCTTTTGGCCGTATGGCAAATATGAAAAACGCATTTGCGATAGAGCAAGGGCGAGTGCAAAAGATAAAGGGCAAAGATATTTTGCTGATAGATGACATATATACGACGGGTGCGACTGTCGATGTATGCAGCAGACTGCTAAAAGAAAATGGCGCAGGCAAGGTTTATGTGCTGACATTTTCGGCAGGTACAAGTAAGGCATAATAGTCGTTTAGGTCTGTGGTTGCAAGGCCAAGCCAGCTACGGGCAAAAGGCTCCACGTAAGCCGTGTGCAAGGGCAGCGGTGATCATGGCGTAGCTTAGAAGTAAGTCCTCCGAAAAATTCGGGTCAAGGCAGGTGTGGGGGCAAAGACCAGGTCAGCTAAACGACTGTTATATATATGAGCGTAGCAGCTTGTGAAATGATAGTTTGATAAATGGAAGAAAGATAGTATTTATGGTATAATATTCGTATGAAAGAGTTTTTTAATAATATTGTTTCGGGGATAGGTATCAATGATGTGTTAGACATCTTGGTCGTAGCATTCATTGTATACAAAATCATAGGATTTATAAGGGAAAACAGAGCAGGTCAATTAGCTAAAGGATTACTCGTTGTTGTGGTGGCAGCAGGATTATCGGATCTGCTAAATTTATATACGCTAAATTGGCTTTTGAGAGGTGCACTTACAGTCGGAGTCATAGCACTCATAGTAATATTCCAGCCGGAGCTGAGAAGAGCGCTTGAGTCTCTCGGGCGCAAAAAGATATTTAAGACGCCACTTTCGGAAGTCAATAACGAGAATGCCATGCTCATAGTAAGGGAGTTTGTAGATGCGATGAAGACGATGTCGGAATCAAAGACAGGAGCTCTTATAATCATCGAAAGGCAGACAGCTCTTACCGATATATGCGAAACAGGCACAAGGATAGATGCGCGCATAACAGCAGAGCTTATCGGCAATATATTTTATGAAGGAGCGCCGCTTCACGACGGTGCTGTGATAGTGAGAGGAGACAGACTGCATAGCGCAGGCTGCGTGCTTCCGCTTACACAAAATCAGGAGCTTCCAAAGGAGCTTGGTACAAGACATAGAGCAGGAATAGGTATTACAGAAATATCGGATGCGATTTCTTTGATAGTTTCTGAGGAAACAGGTACAATCTCGGTTGCAAGAGACGGCAAGATCGAAAGAGGCTTTGACAAAAAGGGCCTCGAAAAAATCTTGATAGATTGCTATTACCAGACTGATGAGGATACTATCATCAAAAAAGCAAAAACTGCGATAGGTAAGATAGGGGGATCAAAGGATGCTTAAGAACAAAAGAGTAAACATATTGATCGCTCTTATTATTGCAGTATGTCTCTGGGCATATGTGACAGGTGCAGTTGATCCAAATACGACAAAGAAATTTACGGATGTTTCGATACAGCTTATAAACGAGGACAGCCTTGCACAGGACGGACTTGCGGTTGATTCGACGGATATAAAATCAATAGATGTTTCGCTCAAGGGCAACCGAGCAGACATCAGCAAGCTTTCTAAAGATGATATAAAGGTTACGGCGGACCTGTACGGCAGGCACAAAGGAAGCAACTATGTGACGCTTGATGTCCAGTTGCCAAACGGTATCGAGGTTGACAGCAAGTCGGAGGATAGGATATTGATATCCATAGACGAGCTAAAGACAAAGGAAGTGAGCGTTGAGGTCAAACTGACAGGCGATGTTGCAGACGATACGACGCTCGGCGATGCTTCGGTATCCCCAAGCAAAATGGTTGTTTACGGCACAAAGGACAATATAGACAAGGTTGACCATGTGCAGGCTTCTATAAATGCAAAGGTATTGCAGACAAAAGAAACTACGCATGATGCAACTGTCGAGGCGGTTGACAGCAAGGAGACGGTGGTTGATTATGTGACAACTGCAGAAGACAGTGTGTCGGTAACAGCAAGATTATTAAAGATAAAAAAGGTACCTCTAAAGGCGGAAGTAGTCGGCAGTGTGGCGGACGGATACGAAATCGAAAAGGTTGAGGTGCCGGAAACCGTGGAGATAGTCGGTGACGAAGAGGCGTTAGCAAAAATAACTTCGGTAACGGCAGAGGACATAGATATAAGCGGTGTAAGCCAAAATGAAAGCATAAAGATAAATGTCAAGTTGCCTGACGGCGTGGAAGTAAAGGACGGGGCAGTCTATGCGACAGTTAAGCTGAGTGGGACTGCTACAAAAAGCTTTACAATAGACGGTGGCGACATAAAAAAAGCAGGGCTTTCTGACGGGCTTGAGGCGACAATTACGCAGGATGTTACTGTGACAGCCAGCGGCAAAAAACAAACGATAAGTAACTTGACAGAGTCGGATATCGCTTTGACTGTAGATCTTTCGGATTTGTCTGAAGGCAGGCATACGGTGAGCGTCAAAGCGACTTCAAAGGATGGCGTGACATTTAAAATGTCGCCGGCACGTGTGACGGTAACGATAGAATAATATGTAAAATACATATAAAATATATATAAAAAATATACATATATAAACATATATAAACATATATAAAATTAAGAGGAAGATATGGGAAGATTATTTGGAACAGACGGCGTTAGAGGAGTTGCAAACTCAGAGCTAACGCCTGAGTTGGCTTTTAGCCTTGGAAAAGCAGGAGCATACATACTCGGCAAGGATGCCGAGAAAAAACCGACATTCCTTATAGGCATGGATACCAGGATTTCGGGAGATATGCTCGAAAATGCACTTTGTGCGGGCATACTTGCCGTAGGTGGCAACGTCATAAAGGCGGGCATTTTGCCGACACCTGCGATCGCACATCTTGTAGGACATTATGAGGCTGATGCGGGAGTTGTAATATCGGCATCGCACAATCCGTACGAGTATAACGGTATCAAATTTTTTAACAGCAAGGGATTTAAGCTTGATGATGCTATAGAGGAGCAGATTGAAGATATTATCCTGAGGCAGATCGATGTAAACAGCCACATAACACATGACAAGATAGGCATGGTAAGAGAAGCTGACGACAATGCGCTCGAGGTATATGTCGATTTCCTCGCAGGTACGGCGGACTTCAAGCTAAAGGGCAGGAAGATAGTTTTGGATTGCGCAAACGGTGCGGCATATAAGGCGGCAGGCCTTGTATATAAAAAGCTTGGCGCAAATGTCGTAATGATAGGAGACAGTCCAAATGGCACAAATATAAATGACGGTTGCGGCTCGACTCATCCGGAGCTTTTGCAGGAAGCTGTCATACGGGAAGGCGCATTTTTGGGTCTTGCTTTTGACGGCGATGCTGACAGATTGATTGCGGTAGACGAAAAGGGCCGTATTATTGACGGCGACAAGCTTATCTGTATCTGTGCAAAAATGCTAAAGGAAGAGGGCAGGCTTGTAAATGACATCGTGACAGGTACGGTAATGAGCAATATTGGATTCCATAAATACCTAAATGAGATTGGTTGCCGGACGAGGTCCACAGGAGTAGGCGACAGATATGTACTTGAGGACATGCTAAAAACAGGAAGCATTTTGGGTGGCGAGCAGTCGGGACATATAATATTTTTGGATAAGACAACGACAGGCGACGGCATACTTTCGTCGATACAGGTAGTAAGAGCCGTACTAAAATCAAAAATGAACGCATCTGAGCTTTCGGATCAGATCAAAATCTATCCGCAGGTTTTGGAAAATGCAAAAGTATCAAACGAAAACAAAAATTTGTATAAGCAGGATGAAGAGGTCATAAGGGCATTTGAAGAGGCAGAAAAAAAGCTCGGAGATACCGGCAGACTGCTTGTCAGACCGTCCGGCACAGAACCGCTCGTGCGTGTGATGGTAGAGGGCGATGACATCGAAATGATAACAGCTATGGCAAAGGAATTGGCAGAGCTGCTTACAAAAAAATTTGCATAAATTTTAAAAATTTTAGAAACTTCAGAAATTTTAGGAATTTTAGAAAGAATAGCAACTGAGGTTACAACAAAAAATGATTAGGAGGGAAAACCTATGTGCGGTATTGTTGGTTATGTAGGCGACAAAAATGCAAAGGAAAAGATTATAGAAGGATTAAAAAGACTTGAGTACAGAGGATATGACTCGGCGGGTATAGCACTAAATGTAAATGGCAAAATAGAAGTGCGAAAGCAGGTCGGTGGTATCAGCAATCTTGAGAAAATCACAGCAGACAAGGCTTTTGACGGTTCTGTCGGTATAGGCCATACAAGGTGGGCAACTCACGGAGCACCTTCGACAATCAATGCTCATCCACATACAACTCAAGACGGCAGGATAGCCATCGTACACAATGGTATTATCGAAAATTACAGCGAGATCAAACAGTGGCTTATAGAGGAGCATCACGCGGAGTTTAAGTCCGAGACAGATACAGAGGTTATAGCTCATCTGATAGGCGTATATTATGAAGGCAATCTTTACGAAGCTGTGACAAAGGCACTAAAAAAACTGAGAGGTGCTTATGCTGTTGCGGCGATTGCAACTGACGAGCCTGATAAGATAGTTGCTGTCAGAAAGGACGCACCGCTTATCGCAGGAGTAGGTAAGGGTTGCAATTTCTTGGCATCTGATATACCTGCGCTTTTGAAGTATGTAAAGGAAATATATTTTATTGAAAACAATGAGACAGTTGTCGTTACAAAGGACGACATATCCATATTTGACGAAAACGGCAATAAGGTAAAAAGAGATGTATTCCATGTGACATGGGATGTTGATGCCGCAGAAAAGGGCGGATACGAGCATTTTATGCTAAAGGAGATACACGAGCAACCAAAGGGCCTTGAGGATACGCTAAATAAGAGGCTAAAGGAAGATAATAAAATAAACCTTGACGGCATCAAAATGACAAAAGAGGATATCGAAAAATTTAACAAGGTTTATATCGTCGCTTGCGGTACGGCTTATCATGCGGGGCTTGTCGGCAAGACAGCGATAGAAAAAATGGCAAAAATCCCTGTAGAGGTCGATGTCGCATCGGAGTTTAGATACAGAGATCCTTTTGTCGACGAAAATACTTTATTTATTGCGATAAGTCAGTCAGGCGAAACTCTTGACACGCTTATGGCGCTCAGAGAAGCAAAGAAAAAAGGTGCGAGAGTTCTTTCGGTTGTAAATGTAGTCGGAAGCTCCGTAGCAAGGGAATCAGACGATGTATTTTATACTTGGGCAGGTCCTGAGATCTCGGTTGCTTCGACAAAGGCATATACAACGCAGCTTATGTGCATGTACCTCATAGCGCTTTATATGGGCAAAGTAAATGGCAGTATTGCTGATGATTATTATGAAAAGGTGCTTTTGCAGCTAAAGGAGATTCCGCAAAAATTGCAAAAGGTTTTAGATAAAAAGGAAGATATCAAAAAGCTTGCTGACGAGTTTTACGAAAATAATGAAGTATTCTTTATAGGCAGGGGCTGTGACTGCGGAGTTGCTTACGAGGGTTCGCTAAAGCTAAAGGAAATCTCTTATATAAATTCATTTGCGATAGCGGCAGGAGAGTTAAAGCACGGCACGATTGCTTTGATAGAAGATGGCACGCTTGTTATAGCACTTGCAACGCAGGACAAGCTGTTTGAAAAAATGGTTTCAAATGTCGAGGAAATAAAGGCAAGAGGTGCAAAGGTCATAGCTATTGCAAAAGAGGGCAATAATGAGATCGAAAAGCAAGCTGATTATGTGATATATATTCCGGCCTGCCTTGATGAGCTCACTCCGCTCCTAAGCGTAGTACCGTTGCAACTGTTTGCATATTATGTTGCAAAGAATAGAGGTTGTAACATTGACAAGCCAAAAAATCTTGCGAAGTCGGTAACTGTCGAATAAATGGGATAGCAGGCAAAGGAAAACAAAAAATGAGTATAATAAAAATCCATAAAGAGAAAAAATCAAAAATTGCTAAGAAAGAAGTTAAAAAGGCAAAACAAAAGAAAAAAAGCGAAAACAATCAGTACGAGGTAAAGGATATCAACCTTGCGCCAAGCGGTCATCAAAAGATAGAGTGGGTCAAGAAAAATATGCCTCTGTTGTCTGCACTTGAAGACGAGTTTAGGCAAACAAGACCATTTGAGGGTGTTAAAATCTCGCTTTCTATCCATATGGAGGCAAAGACAGCATATTTGTGCAAAGTCCTTGTGGCAGGCGGGGCGATTTTATCTGCAACAGGCAGCAATGTTTTGAGCACACAGGACGATGTTGCGGCAGCACTTGCGGAGAGTGGTATCAAGGTTTTTGCGGTACATGGCGTTGATGATAAGACATATTTTAGACATATCGAAAAATGCCTTGAGCAAAAGTCAAATATCATCATAGATGACGGTGGAGATCTTGTAAATATGCTCCACAGCAAGAGAAAGGATCTTGCAGGAGAAGTTTGGGGTGGCTGCGAGGAAACGACAACGGGCATTATCAGACTAAAAGCGATGCAAAAAGAGGGAGCCTTAAATTTCCCTATGGTTGCCGTAAATGATGCAGACTGCAAACATCTTTTTGATAACAGATATGGTACAGGTCAGTCGGTTTGGGATAGTATCATGCGAAATACAAATCTCATAGTTGCGGGCAAGACAGTTGTTGTTGCCGGATACGGCTGGTGCTCAAAGGGCATAGCTATGAGAGCAAAGGCGCTCGGCGCTCAGGTGATCGTAACAGAGATAAATCCTGTAAAGGCGATAGAAGCAAAGATGGACGGACACAGCGTGATGACTATGGATGAGGCATCGCCTTTAGGCGATATATTTGTAACAGCAACGGGCTGTGCCGATACGATAACTATTTCGAATATCGAAAAAATGAAGGATATGGCTATCCTTGCAAACGCCGGTCACTTCAATGTTGAGATAGATATGAAGACGCTCGAAAAAGCAGCTAAAAGCAAAAGAGCAATGAGAAATAATATAACAGGATATGTCTTGCCAAACGGCAAAATAATAAATGTCATAGGCGAGGGCAAGCTTGTAAATATAGCGGCTGCCGACGGACATCCTGCGGAGATTATGGATCTCAGCTTTGCGGTGCAGGCGATGAGTGCGCTTTATATAAAGGATCACCATAGTGAGCTTGCAAATGAGGTTATAGATGTTTCAAAGGAAATAGATGAAGTGATAGCAAAAAGAAAGCTTGATGCTTGGGGCATAAAAATAGATACTTTGACAGAAAAGCAAAGGGATTATCTAAACAGCTGGAATGTATAAAATAAATGCTCATAATAACTAAGGAGGTAAAAAGCCGTGGCTACAAATGAGAGCTATGCAGGCAGGATCAACCGAAAACTAAATAAAAAATTGAGAGTTATTGCCGTGGCGGCAGGCAGAGAAAAGGCAGACTTGGTACTCAAAAATGCCACATATGTCAATATGTTTTCTAACGAGCTGTGTCACGGAGATATAGCTGTTGCCGAGGGACTGATCGTCGGTATGGGCGAGTACAGTGGCAATGTCGAAGTCGATGTCACAGATAAAATTGTACTGCCCGGATTTATAGATGCTCATATCCATTTAGAAAGCTCATTAGTCAGCCCTACTGAGTTTGCAAAGGCTGTTTTGCCTCACGGTACGACAACAGTTATCACAGATCCGCACGAGATTACCAATGTTATGGGGACAGACGGTATAGAATATATGTTGCAGGCGACAGAGGATTTGCCGGTAGACGTTCGTTTTACGCTTCCGTCCTGCGTGCCTGCTACACCACTTGATGAGGCGGGTGCAAATTTGGATTATCGTGCTATTGACAGTTTTTATGACCATCCGAGGGTGCAAGGCCTTGCTGAGATGATGGACTTTGTAGGTGCGATAAATGGCGATCCGCAGGTGGTCGAAAAGATAGTGGCAAGTCAGGCGCATCACAAAAAAATAGACGGACATGCTCCTGACCTCAAAGGAAATGATCTAAATGCATATATCTCGGCCGGTGTGTATTCCGACCACGAGTGCCACGACCTTGAAGATGCTATCGCAAAGCTTCAGCGTGGTCAGTTTATCATGATACGCGAGGGTACGGCAGCGTACAACTTGGAGGCACTTGTTCCGCTTTTGTGTAGCAAATATGTCGAGCGTTGTATGTTTTGTACAGATGATAAGCATCCTAATGACCTTCTGGAAAAGGGTCATATTGACTATATAGTAAAAAAAGCGATAGGTCTTGGCGTAGAGCCGCTTATCGCTATCAAGGCGGCCTGCCATAATGCGGCACGCTATTTCCTGTTAAATAACCGTGGGGCGATCGCTCCGGGATATTTTGCGGATTTTGTTATTGTCGATGATTTTGAACATTTCAATATAGAAAAGGTATTCAAAAAAGGCGTGCTTATGGTGGAGAACGGCAAGGTCAAGGATTTTGCCGAGCCACAAATCGCACAGTATCTTGTTGATCGTGCTCATGATACTTTCCATGTCGCTACGCTGTCTGAAGCTGATTTTACGGATAACAGACCTCATGCGATTATAGGTATGGTAGACGGAGAGATTACAACAACCGATGATGGTTATACGGACCATATCGATGTTACAGAAGACGTTTTGAAGATTGCCGTTATCGAAAGGCACAAAAACACGCACCACATCGGGCTTGGCTATATCAGAGGCTACGGGCTCAAAAAAGGTGCGGTAGGTACAAGCATCAGCCACGACAGCCACAATATCATCGTTGTCGGCACAAATGAAGAGGATATGGCTTTTGTAGCAAATCATATCGCAGAGGAGCAAGGAGGCATCACCGTAGTAGAGGACGGCAAGGTCCTTGCTGACTTGCGTTTAAATATTGCAGGTATCATGTCTGATGATACGCTAAAAAATGTCAACCGTGATTTGGAAGACGCCAAAAAGCAAGCGCATAAGCTGGGCGTTTCTGCTGGCATAGATCCGTTTATGACGCTGAGCTTTATGGCACTGCCTGTTATACCGAGTCTGCGTATTACGACAAGGGGAGTGTTTGATGTCACTACGCAGAGGTATGTGTGATAA
>CAVHCP010000018.1:0-20311 GCA_963634825.1 uncultured Porphyromonadaceae bacterium
TCAGGTGAGTTGGATGTGTCTGATGTAGACATCTAAGCCGCTAAATTATTGTTTAGCACTAGAAAGAAGGAATAATAATGGGTATGCGTCCTCGATATGATGAAAGTGGTAACATAATTGGCGCTCACAATATGATTTTTGATGACATATCAGACCAATATAAAATGCAACGAGTCTTGATAGATAAAAACATTCAAGAGTTATCATACACAGCATTTATGAAGCAACTCAGGAATGCAAAGGTTGCTGAAGAATTCGAGGATAATAACTATTATTCAAGAGAAGTTATTTCACACTTGGCGATAGATTATTTATATTCAGCGCTCTATCTGCAAAAAGGAATTGCCGAAAATAGAGGTAAAAATATTCTGTCATTATATATGATTCCCTGTGCGTATTTGTGCAAACACTCTGTAGAACTAAAGATTAAGGAATGCCTTTTGGGAAAATACGGCGAAGTTGAGAATACGCATAGTATTGCAAAATTATGGAATAAACTTGACGAAAAGTCGGTATTGCACTACGAAGAACTCAATTCTTTTATTCAAGAATTAGAAACCATTGATAAAAATGAAATGGCATTAAGATATGGGGTGTCAGTTAAATTAGAACCACTACAAGAAAATTTTATATTTGATATAGATGCTCTTTTGAATAATACTAAGTATTTCTTTAATGTTGTTGATGAATTTATTATTTGCAAATATAGATATAAACTAAAGGAGAAATAAAAATGCCGGGATTATATACCGAAGCCGATTATGAAAACTCTGTAATCGAGCTGTTTAGAAATGATTTGGGGTACGATTACGCATACGGTCCCGATATAGAAAGGGATTTTTACTGCCCGTTATATGAGGAGGTTCTGATTGACTCTCTATATCGTTTGAACAGAGGTCTGCCTGATGACGCAATTCAGGACGCCTTATTCAAGCTCAAAAACTTTGAAAACGGAGAGCTTGTGCAGAAAAACGCTGTCTTTATGGACTATCTGCAAAACGGTATTCCTATTAGGTATTTTGTTGACGGTGAGGAACGTTCTTCTATCGTCTATCTTGTTGATTATAAAAATCCTGACAATAACTCCTTTATCGTTGCTAATCAATGGACATTTATTGAAAACAGCAATAAACGCCCAGATGTAATTCTCTTTTTAAATGGTTTGCCTATTGTATTGGTTGAATTGAAATCTCCTTCTCGTGAGGAAACGGACGCTTCCGAAGCGTACAGACAGCTCCGTAATTATATGCAGGAAATTCCGTCAATGTTCATATATAACGCTATCTGCGTTATGAGCGACCAGTTGACCTCTAAAGCTGGTACAATCACTTCTGGTGAAGACCGTTTTATGGAGTGGAAGACAAAAGATGGCAATTATGAAAATACGCAGTATGCACAGTTTGATACTTTCTTTGAGGGTATGTTCCAAAAGGAAAGACTGCTGGATATTATCAAAAACTTTATCTGTTTTTCTAACGAGGGTATCAATTCATTCAAAATTCTTGCCGGATACCATCAGTATTTTGCTGTAAGAAAAGCGATTGAATCCACAAAACATGCTACTGTTACGGATGGTAAGGGTGGAGTGTTCTGGCATACACAAGGAAGCGGAAAATCGCTTTCTATGGTATTCTATGCCCATTTATTACAGGAAGCATTAAATAGCCCTACTATCGTTGTAATTACGGATAGAAATGACCTTGACGACCAGCTTTACGGTCAATTTGCAAAGTGCAAAGATTTTCTGCGTCAAGAGCCGGTACACGCAACTTGCAGAAAACTGACAGAAACTTCCGGCAAAAATGATGTCGGACTAAAAGACTGGCTTGATGGCAGGCAGGCAAACGGCATTATCTTTACCACAATGCAGAAATTTGAGGAATCTCATGAAGCATTGTCTGAGCGTAATAACATTATCGTTATGGCAGATGAAGCACATAGAGGACAATATGGGCTTGCAGAAACTATTGATTCAAAGACCGGAAAAGTGAAAATTGGAACAGCTCGTATTATCAGAAATACTTTACCTAATGCTACTTATATTGGATTTACAGGAACGCCTATTTCATCAAAAGATCGCAGTACTCGTGAGGTATTTGGTGATTATATTGACATTTACGATATGACACAGGCTGTGGAAGATGGAGCAACAAGACCGGTTTATTACGAAAGCAGAGTAATTAAGCTAAATCTTGATGAAGATACTCTTAAGCTGATTGATTCTGAATATGACATAATGTCTGCAAATGCAGATGCAGAAGTAGTTGAAAAAAGCAAGCGTGAACTTGGACAGATGGAAGCTGTTCTTGGCAACGACAATACCATCAATTCGCTTGTTAGCGATATTCTAGACCACTATGAAAATAACAGGGAAAATCTTTTAACCGGAAAAGCAATGATTGTTGCATATTCTCGTCCTATTGCTATGAAGATATACAAACGTATATTAGAGCTTCGTCCTGCGTGGACAGAAAAGGTAGCAGTCGTTATGACTTCAGGCAATAATGACCCAGAAGAATGGCGACAGATTATTGGTAACAAACATCACAAGGACGAACTTGCCAAGAAGTTCAAAGATAACAACAGCCCGATGAAGATTGCCATTGTCGTAGATATGTGGCTGACAGGCTTTGATGTTCCTTCACTTGCTACTATGTATGTTTATAAGCCAATGTCAGGTCATAATCTTATGCAGACGATTGCTCGTGTAAACCGTGTGTTCGGTGACAAAGAGGGAGGACTTGTTGTTGATTATGTTGGAATTGCTTCTGCATTGAAACAGGCAATGAATGATTACACTTCTCGAGATAAAAAGAATTACGGGGATACTGATGTCGCAAAGGTTGCATATCCGAAGTTTTTAGAAAAACTCTCTGTTTGTCGTGATAAGTTCCACGGATACGACTACTCAAAGTTTACAAGTGGAACAGACCTTGAAAGAGCAAAAACTATCAGTGGTGCTGTCAACTTTATTATGGATAGAGAAAAAGTTGAGGATAAAGATTCTTTTGTTAAAGAAGCACTTATGTTACATCAGGCATTATCACTTTGTTCTTCATTAGTAGATGAGGAAAGCCGCTTTGAGGCAGCGTTCTTCGAGTCGGTTCGTGTTCTTGTGCTCAGATTGACCAATACAGGTGTAGGAAAGAAAATTTCCCTTCCAGAGATGAATGCACGAATAAATGAGTTACTAAAGCAGAGTATCAAGAGCGATGGGGTTATAAATCTTTTTTCAGATATTAAAGAGGAGTTCTCTCTGTTTGACCCGAACTTCCTTGAAGAAGTTGCCAATATGAAGGGAAAGAATCTTGCTGTTGAACTTCTGAAAAAGTTAATTGCGGAGCAGGTAACGGTGTATCGAAGAACTAATGTAGTTAAGTCTGAAAAGTTCAGTGAGATTATGCAGCGTTCGCTTAATGCATATCTTAACGGTATGCTAACAAACGAAGAAGTAATTGAAGAAATGCTAAAACTTGCAAAGCAGATAGCAGCAGCTAGGAAGGAGGGCGACCAACTCGGACTTACCGCAGATGAGCTTGCCTTCTACGACGCATTAACTAAGCCACAGGCAATTAAGGATTTTTACGAAAATGACGAACTGATTGCAATTACAAAAGAACTTGCAGATACTCTACGCAGAAATAAAACGATTGACTGGCAGAAAAGAGAGTCAGCAAGGGCAAAAATGCGTATGCTCATAAAGAAACTGTTGAAAAAGCATAAATATCCGCCGGAAGGTATGGAGGATGCAGCTCAGACTGTTATGACACAGTGCGAACTTTGGGCAGATAATAATGATATGAGTGAAGAAGAGGTTATTAACTTTCATGGCAAGTCAACGTCATATGCTATTTCAAATAAAGCATTTATGAAGGTTGCTGAGGATGCAGTAAGTTATGAAACAAAGGAGAGTGATTGTTAACTAACAAGAAATTCTTGTTAGTTGGCTGAGAAAACAAGACAGATAAAAAACGAATAATGAATAATAACTCAATTAGTACCAAAGACAAACCTGATGCAAGTATGCATCAGGTTTTTTGTTACATATTTATGCAATAAAAAAAATAAAAATTTTTGCATTTTTTGGTTCACAAAACGCCAATTTCATTACTTATATTATGAGAGCAAGCAAGCAAGGGCGTGTGGTGCCAGAGAGAAAAAGGAGCGCCCGTCGCATCCGTTTTTGCTGGTACACAGAAAGGAGGAGAAAAGGAAAAAGCGCCCGCAAAGCAAAAGCAAAATAATAAAAAGAAAAGGAGAAAATAAATATGAGCAACAAAAATATTTTAATGGCACTAAGAATAGGAGATTTAATCAACTGATATGGCGATATTTCGAAGCTGGCAGACTACATAGTAGGAGAGGCAAGCAAAGAATATGTGAAAGGAGAATTTGTCGATTTGTTGGAAGCCCTCGAAAGGGAAGATTTAGAGGGCAGTACTTTATCTGAGGAGCAAGAAGAACTCAGAAAGATTTTATTAGAGTATATGGAGCAAGAAGAACAAGAAAAGGTAAAGCTTTCGAAAGAGAAAGAAAAGCTTGTGGAAAAAGCAAAAGAAAAGGCAAAAACTCTTGCCAAAGCGCTTGATGGCAAATATGAGTGGAGAGATAGTTTTGGGATGGCGACAATAGAGATGCGCATCCCCGATGTTCGCATTAGAAGCGAGGAGAGCGAAGACTTCAAATTCCTTATGGCAAATGCGGAGTATATAGATATTTGCGTAGGATATTCGGGAGAGATATTCATAGCGCTTACTTTTAAATCAGACATTTAATATTAAAACAGAAGTTGTAGGGCGGGAAGCAATAATGTCATTTTGATGTACCTCCTTTTTATTGCGTGGTGGGTTATATTGCCACTCTGCATTTTGCAGGGTGGCGCTTTTTGTGAGGACAACTGAGGACAGGTTGTAGAAATTGTATATTGCGTATTGACTTTTATATGCGGAGTGCTATACTTATCGTGTAATAATTAGTTAGACTATCTAACTATATACCTAAAAATACGCACATAGATTCGCCTTTCTAAGGCAAATTGTTTAAGGAGAAATCAATGGAAAGATATTCCTACAAGCTCAACGAACTACTTGTTGATGTCTTTGAGAGAATAGAGGTTATGGAAAAGCAGATAATGGCAAACGAGGGGACTCGCGATTTGACGATCGGGGAGATGCACCTTCTTGGCGCTGTCGCAAAAGGCGGAGATGAGGGCTGTTCTATAAGCGACATTGCAAAGGAGCAACATATCACGATGCCGTCGGCGACGGTTGCGATAAACAAGCTTGCTAAAAAGGATTATGTGCAAAAAAAGAAGGCAAGCCACGATGCAAGGCAGGTAGTTGTGACTCTCACACGAAAGGGTAGCAAGATAAATGCAGGGCATCAGTATTTTCACGAAAATATGGTTCGAAATTTTACAAAGGAGCTAAACGAAGAAGAAAAAAAGATACTTTTTACATCTATTGGCAAACTAAATGATTATTTGGAACATAAAATAGAGATCGTGGGAACTAAAAAGCAGAGATTGGGCAGGAGGATAGGAAGAAAATGAGTTTTTCGATACTTGGGACAGGCTCGGCATTCGGCTCTGATATCATCACTAATAAGGATTGGGAAAAAAGGCTCGACACGAGTGACGAGTGGATAATAGAGAGAACAGGCATAAGAGAAAGGCATGTGCTAAAAGATGGCGAAAGCCTGACCGTACTTGGAAGTAAGGCGGCAAAGGATGCCCTTGATATGGCAGGTGTGGATGTGAGCGAGCTTGATTATATCATTTGCGCGACAGTTACGCCTGATTACAAGACACCGTCACAGGCATGCGCATTGCAGGAAAGCATAGGCGCAAAATGTCCGGCATATGACATAAATGCCGGTTGCTCGGGATTTATATATGCGCTTGATATTGCAAGAGGATATTATGCGATAAATCCGGACCTAAAGGGTTTGATCGTATCGGCTGATGCGGTGACAAGACTGATGGACTGGAATGACAGAAGTACAGCTGTGCTTTTCGGAGATGCAGCGGCAGCGGTGGTGCTCGGCGCCGGAGACAGCCTAAAGAGCATCAGGCTAAAGGCAAAAGGAGACACAAAGGTCCTGTATTGCCACAATAAAGAAAATGAATTTGTACATATGGAGGGGCAAAAGGTATTTCAGTTTGCAGTCAGCTCGATAATCAGAGATACAAAATGGGCTGCTAAGGAAGCGGAGATAGACATAAATGATATTGACTTCTTTTTGCTTCATCAGGCAAATATGCGAATTATCGATTTTGCAATTCAAAAGATGGGGATGTCAAAGGATAAATTCCCGACAATCATAGATAAGACAGGCAATATATCGGCAGTATCTATCCCTGCACTTATGGACAAAATCCAAAGAGAGGGCAAGGTTAAAAAGGGCGATAAGCTGATGCTTTCGGCGTTTGGGGCAGGCTTGACATCTGCGGCTGCTGTTATTGAATGGGCGATATAGTAAAAAACGCTTCAAATAGGCGTTTAAATAAAAAGTTTAATTTTTAGAAATCTAAAAAGAAAGAAAAGGAGAAAAAAGATGACAGTTTTTGAAAGAGTAGTAAATGTACTTGTTGATGCTAAGGATTGTGACAAGGAAATAGTAAAAATGGAAAGCACATGGAAAGAGCTTGAGCTTGATTCGCTTGATACAGTTGAGCTTGTTATGAATCTTGAGGATGAGTTCAATATCGAGCTTGAAATGGACGAATCATTTAAGACAGTTGGAGATGTTGTAAAGGCGATTGAAGAAAAGCTTGCATAAGCAAAAGAGGTGAAAAAAAGTGATAAAGACACCGATATGCGATTTACTTGGTATCAAATATCCTGTTTTGCAGGGTGGTATGGCTTGGATTGCAGATGCAAAGCTTGCGGCGGCAGTTTCAAACGCAGGCGGACTTGGCATAATCTCAGCGATGAATAAGGACAGCGAATGGCTGAGAGAAGAAATTCGCAAGGCAAAGGAGCTGACAGACAAGCCGTTTGGCGTAAATATCATGCTGATGAGCCCATATGTAAACGAAGTTGCAAAGGTTGTTATAGAAGAAAAAGTTGCGGTCGTAACAACAGGTGCGGGCAATCCGTCGAAATTTATAAAGGAATGGAAAGAGGCCGGCATCAAGGTATTGCCCGTAGTTGCTTCAACAGCAGTTGCAAAGCTTGTGGCAAGGGCTGGGGCCGATGCGGTAATCGCCGAGGGCGGAGAGTCAGGCGGTCACGTTGGCGAGATAACAACACTTGTTTTAGTACCACAAGTTGTGGACGCTGTAGATATACCTGTAATCGCTGCAGGCGGTATTGCCGACGGCAGAGGTATGGCGGCGGTGTTTTTGCTTGGAGCGACAGGTGTACAGATGGGTACAAGATTTCTTTTGGCGAAGGAATGCAGTGTACACGAAAATTATAAAAAGAAGATTTTAAAGGCAAAGGACATCGATACGATGACTACAGGCAAGAGGCTTGGACATCCCGTGCGTGTTTTGAAAAACCAGTTTGCAAGAGAGTTTGCACGAATGGAATACGCAAGTGATTTTTCGCAGGAAGCTATCGAAAAATTCGGAGCAGGCTCGCTTTATGCGGCGGCAATTTTGGGCGATGAGAAAAAAGGGAGCTTTATGTCTGGACAGGTTGCGGCAATGCTCCATAAGGAAGAGACAGCAAGCGAAATCGTTGAAGGTATATGTAGCGAAGCGGAGAAAGTTTTATGCGGAGGCACAAAATGGGTAAAATAGCATTTGTCTTTGCAGGTCAGGGCGCACAATATCAAGGTATGGGCAAGGATATTTATGAAAGTAGCAACGAGGCAAGGAAAATCTTTGATATTTCAGAGAGCCTGCGCGAGGGCACGATCGAGCAGTGCTTTAATGGCAGCGAAGAGGTTTTAAATACAACCCTAAACACTCAGCCATGCGTATATACCGTAGATCTCGCATGCGCATATGCACTTGCGGAGGCAGGCATCGAGCCTGATATGGTAGCGGGCTTTTCGCTTGGTGAGATAGCGGCACTTACATTTGCAGGCGTTTTTAAAAAGGAAGATGGTTTTTCCTTTGTTTGCAAAAGAGCACAGTTTATGGATGAGGCTTCAAAAAAGGTTGATGGCAGCATGGTTGCGGTTATGAAGATGCAGCCTGACAAGGTCGACGTGCTTGCAAAAGCAAATGGCGTTTATGCCGTTAACTTTAACAGCGCTATGCAGACGGTCGTAGCAGGCGAAAAGGAAAAAATCAAGGACTTTGCAAAAAAAGTAAAGGAGCAGAGGGCACTTGCCGTGCCACTAAAGGTATCCGGGGCATTCCATACACCATATATGAATACAGCGACAGAAAAGCTGAGAGAAACACTTACAGATATGGAAATCTCAAAGCCACAGCTACCGATTTTTGCAAATATGACAGCAAATCCGTATGAGTATGCTAAAGATAAAATAATAGAAACTGTAGCAAGCCAGGCATCAAATCCGGTGATGTGGGAAAAGACGATCTTGAATATGGCAGCTGATGGCGCAGATACATTTTATGAGGTCGGACCGGGCAAAACGCTTTCGGGTTTGATTAAAAAGATTTGTCCCAAAGCGCAGGTATTTAATATAGAAAAAAAGGAAGATTTAGAAAATGCTAAAAAATAAAAAAGTCGTGATAACGGGTGGCTCAAGAGGTATCGGCAAGGCGATTGCGCTCGGTATGGCAAAAGAGGGCGCCGATATTGCTATCATATATAGTGGCAATGATGAGGCAGCAAAAGAGACATGCTCAGAGGTGCAAAGCCTTGGAAGAGAGGCTAAATCGTTTAAATGCGATGTTGCTAATTTTGAAGATTGCAATAAGACGATAAATGATATAATCGCTGAGTTTGGAAGGATTGATGTGCTTGTAAACAATGCGGGCATTACACGAGACGGTTTGATACTTACACTTAAAGAAAAGGATTTTGATGATGTTATAAATACAAATCTTAAGGGTGCATTTAATATGATCAAGCCGGCGTCAAAAAATATGATGCGAAACAAAAAAGGCACGATTATAAATATCACATCCGTATCGGGCATGATGGGCAATGCGGGGCAGGCAAATTATGCGGCGGCAAAGGCAGGTATGATAGGACTTACAAAGACTGTTGCAAAAGAGCTTGCGCAAAGAGGTATAACATGCAATGCGATAGCACCCGGATTTGTCGAAACGCAGATGACAGACAAGCTTTCTGAGGATGTAAAAAATGCCGTAAAGGATATGGTGCCGCTTGGCAGAATGGCAAAGCCCGAGGATATAGCAAATATGGCAGTATTTTTGGCATCGGAAAAGGCAAGCTATATCACCGGGGGAATCATCAAGGTTGACGGTGGTCTTTATATATAAAGGCAAGGCATAAAGACGAAGGAATAAGAAATAAAGGAATTAAAGAAAAAGAGGAGCTTATGAAAAAGGTAGTTGTAACAGGCATAGGGGCAGTGAGCCCTATAGGCAACACGGCAGAGCAGATGTGGCAGGCGATGTGCGAAGGCAAAAATGGTATAGGACAGATTACGAGGTTTGACACATCAGAGTATAAGGTAAAGCTCGCCGCTGAGGTTAAGGACTTTGATCCGCTTGAGTATATGGATAAATCAGAAAGCAGGAGAGAGGATTTGTATTCGCAATATGCGGTAGCTGCGGCAACTCAGGCGGTAGCAGACAGCGGTATAAATGCAGAAAATGTAGACCCATATAGATATGGAGTTTATGTCGGATCCGGTATAGGCGGTATGGCAACATTTTCAAATGAGCATACAAAGCTGATCGAAAGAGGCCCAAGGAAGGTTTCGCCGTTTTTCGTGCCGATGATTATAAGCAATATGGCTGCGGGAAATATCGCAATACGATTTGGCTGCAAGGGTGCGACTTTGCCTGTTGTGACAGCTTGTGCGACATCGACAAATGCAGTAGGCGAGGCGTACAGGAGTATCAGGCACGGATATGCTGATGTCATCATTGCAGGTGGTGCCGAGGCAACGATCATACCGATTGCAGTTGCGGGATTTACAAATTGTCAAGCGCTTTCTCTTTCGGATGATCCTAACAAAGCTTCTATTCCGTTTGATGCAAACAGAAACGGCTTTGTAATGGGCGAAGGTGCAGGAATGCTCATACTTGAGGAAGAGGAGCATGCAAAAAAGAGAGGTGCACATATATATGCGGAAGTTGTAGGATATGGAAATACATGCGATGCGTACCATATGACTGCTCCGGATCCTGAGGCCGAAAGCTCGGCAAGAGCGATAAAAAATGCTTTTGCAGAGGCAGTAGGCGAGGATCTTGATATAGATGCTTCAAAGGTATATATAAATGCACATGGTACAAGCACACCGCTAAATGATAAGACAGAAACTATGGCTATAAAAAAAGTTTTTGGAGAGGATGCAAAAAAACTTTCGGTAAGTTCGACAAAGTCGATGACAGGTCACATGCTCGGCGCAGCCGGTGCGGTAGAGGCAATAGCAGCGATCAAGGCACTTGAGATGAGTATAGTGCCACCGACTATCAATTACAGCGAAAAAGACCCGGAATGCGATCTTGACATTACACCTAATGTGGCAAAGAAAAAGGAACTTGAGCTAAGTGCATCGACTTCGCTTGGCTTTGGCGGACACAATGCGTGCGTGGCATTCAAAAAGTATAGATAGATAAAAAAGAGGAGAAAAAGATGGATACAAGAGAGATAAAGAAGTTGATAAAGCTCCTTGAGGATTCTACGCTGACATATTTGGAGGTTAGCGAGGGCGATAAAAAGATAAAATTAAAAAAGCAAAATGAAGCGGCAAAGATAGTTCAGGCTGATGTGAGGGCGTTTGATAATGTTTTGACAACAGGTCAAGGAGCAGAGCAAAAGAAAGCAGGTGAAGATACCGCAGCAGAGCCTGAGGGCACACCTGTAAAGGCACCGATGCTTGGAGTTTTTTACAGTAAGCCGTCGCCGGAGGATGAGCCATATGTTGAAGTCGGTAAAACCGTCAGCAAGGGAGATACACTTTGCATCATAGAGGCTATGAAGCTTATGAATGAGATACCTGCTGAGGTTGGTGGCACGATAACAAAGGTTTGTGCAAATGACGGAGATTTGATCGAGTTTGGTCAGGTGCTGTTTTATATCAAATAGGCGACACATATAAAAGCCTTCAAAAAGCAAGGCACTCGTAGGGAGAAAATAAGGAATATGGATAGAAAAGAAATTGAAAAGATAATTCCGCACAGGGATTCGATGCTTTTGATAGACGAGGCGGAAATAACAGAGGACAAAAAGGCAATAGGAAAGTATACGATAAAGGGAAGCGAATGGTTTTTGGATGGGCATTTCCCGGGCAATCCTGTCGTGCCGGGCGTTGTGCTGTGTGAGATGATGGCGCAGACTTGCTCTGTTCTCTTTAAGGAAATAGATGCAAAAATTGAGGATGCGACACCGATGTTTACAGGGCTTAATAATGTTAAATTTAAAAGCCCTGTAAGGGTTGGTGATGAAATTATATTTGAATGCGAAATAAACAGAGCAAAGCCGCCCTTTTATTTTGCAAGTGGGAAAGGAAGCGTAAAAGGGAAGCTTTGCGTTACCGGAGAGTTTTCGTTTGCGTTGGTTAGATAGTTATGTTTTCGAAGATTTTGATTGCCAATCGTGGCGAGATTGCAGTAAGGATAATACGAGCTTGCAGAGAGATGGGAATATCGACAGTTGCGGTTTATTCGGAGGCGGACAGCGGCTCACTTCACGTGAGCCTTGCCGATGAGGCTGTCTGCATCGGCAAAGCGCCGGCTGCGGCAAGCTACCTGAATATGCCGGCGCTGCTGTCCGCCGCAGAACTGACCGGAGCTGTTGCAATACATCCCGGATACGGACTCTTGTCTGAAAATGCCAAATTTGCACAGATGTGCAGGGAGTGTGGCATAACTTTCATAGGCCCATCACCTGAGATAATCGCGAGGATGGGCAACAAGGAGCAAGCAAGGCAAACTATGAAGAAGGCGGGAGTCCCTGTCATAGAGGGAAGCGAGGCATTCACAGATAAAAAGAAAGCAAAGGAATTTGCAAAAAAAATCGGTATGCCCGTTATGATCAAGGCAAGACTCGGTGGTGGAGGCAAAGGTATAAGACTTGTCGAAAAGCTCACAAACTTTGAAGAAAGCTTTGAAATTGCCTCAAGGGAGGCTATGGCCGCATTTGGCGACGGAGCTTTGTATATCGAAAAGTATATAAATCCTGCGGCTCATATCGAGATGCAAATATTGGCAGACAAGAGTGGCAATATCGTATGTATGGGCGAGAGGCAGTGCTCGATACAGCTAAACAATCAAAAACTGATAGAGGAAACTCCTGCACCAAGATTTTCTGAGAAAAAAAGGCAGGAAATGATAAAGGCTTCAGTCAAGGCTGCCCGTGCGTGCGGATATGAAAATGCCGGTACGATAGAATATTTGGTTGACAAGTCAGGCAACTTCTATTTTATGGAAATGAATACAAGGCTTCAGGTAGAGCATACCGTGACCGAAATGGTTACAGGTAAGGATATCGTAAAGTGGCAGATACGCATAGCGGCAGGCGTTGATCTGGATTTTTCGCAAGATGATATCTGTATAAACGAAAGTGCGATCGAATGTCGCATAAATGCGAAAACAACGGGCAAAATAAAGACACTGCACTTGCCTGACGGTCCAAGCATCAGATTTGATACTGCACTGTATCAGGATTATGAAATTCCACCTTACTATGATTCGATGATAGGAAAACTCATAGTAAAGGCTGAGACGAGGGATGAAGCAATCAGAAAGATGAAAGCTTCCCTTTGCGAGCTAATCGTGGAGGGCGTCGAAACGAATGTAGGTCAGCAGCTTGAAATTTTATCTGACGACAGGTTTGTGGAAGGCGATTATGACACCAATTTTATGGAGAGATATGAGAAATGATAAAGCCAAATCTTTTTAAAAAACCGCAAAATAAGCTTGAGGGCAGTGACGAATATGCAAAAACGCATACACATCAGGCAAAAGGCAAAGCAAAAGCAGTCAAGGTAGAAATTCCCGATGAGCTTTGCGTGCTGTGCCCTTCGTGCAAAAAAACTGTATTTAGAGAGGATTTAGAAAATAATAAGTCGGTTTGTCCGTTATGCGGACATCATTTTGCTATATCGCCACGGGAAAGGATAGCAGAGCTTGTTGATGAGGACACATTTATTGAGTTTGACAGCGAGCTTCAATCGAAAAATCTGATTGACTTCCCGGGATATGATCAAAAACTTGCAAAGGCAAAGAGCCTGTCAGCCGAAAACGAGGCTGTCATATGCGGTATATGCAGGATTGAGGGTATCGAAACCTGCATATTTGTGATGAATAAAGACTTTATGATGGGAAGTATGGGAGTCGTCGTAGGAGAAAAAATAACAAGGCTCTTTGAATATGCGACAAAAAATAGACTGCCCGTCATAGGATATGCTGTTTCGGGTGGTGCAAGAATGCAGGAAGGCATACTTTCCCTCATGCAAATGGCAAAAACAAGCGCCGCTGTCAAAAAGCATAATGATGCAGGACTTTTGTATATAGCTATTTTGACAGATCCGACAACAGGTGGCGTGACAGCAAGCTTTGCAATGGAAGCGGATATCACGCTTTCCGAACCGGGAGCACTCATTGGATTTGCAGGTCCAAGAGTTATAGAGCAGACATTGCTACAGAGACTTCCTAAGGGATTTCAGAGAGCTGAATTTGTGCTCGAAACAGGATTTTTGGATGCCATAGTTGACAGAAGAGAGCAAAAAAGGTATCTCGGCAAAGTCCTGAGATTGCATTGCGAGGAGGCGGACATTTAATGGAAGCATATCAGAGAGTTTTAAATAGCAGAGCCAAAGGGAGGCTGACTGCTCAGGATTATATAGACAATTTCATAATAGACTTTACGGAGCTGCACGGCGATAAGCGTTTTGGAGATGACAAGGCGATAGTAGCCGGCATAGGGAAGCTAAAAAATATGTCGATTACCATTATAGCGCAGGCAAAGGGACGAAATGCTAAAGAGCGTGGAATGAGAAATTCGGGCTCGCCTCATCCGGAAGGTTACAGGAAAGCACTTCGCCTCATGAAGCAGGCGGAGAAGTTTAAAAGACCGATTTTATGTATCGTTGATACATCCGGCGCATATCCCGGTATAGAGGCAGAAAAAAGAGGTCAAGGGCAGGCGATAGCCGAAAACCTCTACGAGATGATGACTTTAAAAACTCCGATAATAAGTCTCTTTGTCGGAGAAGGTGGCTCCGGTGGAGCGCTTGCGCTTGCCATTGCCGATAGAGTTTTTATGCTTGAAAATGCTTTTTATTCGGTCATTTCGCCTGAGGGCTGTGCAAGCATACTTTGGAAAAATGCGAAGAAAAAAAAGGAAGCTGCAGAGGCGCTAAAGCTCACGGCAGATGATTTATATAAACTTGGCGTTGCGGATAAAGTGATAAGTGAAGCTAATTTCGATGAGCATGGAAGGTTCAGAAATATACATGCTATGCTCGAGGACCTTTTGTATACGGAATTTACAAAGCTAAAGGACTTAACGCAAGCCGAGCTTCTTGAAGCTCGATACGAAAAATTCAGAAAAATCGGTCGTATCTGATGCGAGCACATGTAAATATGTATTTGCTGTGAACACATGCATCTGATGTGGGCGCATATAAAGGCACAAAAAACAGCTATCATCATAGGCTATAGGCGTATGATAATAGCTGTTTTATATTTTGTTATATGCTATGCTTTATGCTCGGCTTCGTAAAACTGCATAGCCTTGATTGTTCTTTCAAACAAATCGTCAAGCTCCCAGTCAAGCTGCTGGGCGCCTTTTTCTATAACGTCCCTGCTACAGCCTGCGGCAAATTTCTTATCTTTAAATTTCTTTTTGAGTGATTTTACCTTTAGCCCATCGCAATTTTTTTCGGGACGCATAAGTGCATAAGCACCAATTAGTCCTGTCAATTCGTCGACAGCATATAAAACCTTTTCCATTTCGAGAGTCGGCTCTATGTCACAAACAAGACCATAGCCATGAGACTGTACGGCATGGATAAGCTCGTCGCTTGCTCCGCCTTCTTTAAGAAGCTCAGGAGCTTTTAGGCAGTGCTCCTCAGGCCACATTTCAAAATCAATATCGTGCAAAAGCCCAACAATCCTCCAGAACTCTTCCTCGTCCTCATGCCCGAGTTCTTTTGCAAAATATCCCATTGCCGACGAAACTGTTTCGGCATGCTGGATATGAAACGGTTCCTTGTTATATTTTGCGAGAAGTTCATGCGCTTGCTCGAAAGTCAAATTTGCATTTAAGTTACTCATAATATAAGTCTCCCTTCTTTCTTAATAATTAGCAATATTATACTACTTGGCATATTACAAAACAACATCAAAAAAATAAAAAAGAAGGCAGGAAATCCACTGCAAACGCTTGACACCCGTATGCTTTAGTGATAGACTTATCAATGCGTTATGTAGCGCAATGCAGAGCGACCTTCGCTTCGCTCTCTAAAACATAGCAATATGCACCATTAGCTCAGCTGGCAGAGCACCTGACTCTTAATCAGGGTGTCCGGGGTTCGAACCCCCGATGGTGTACCATTAGAAACCCGCTATTTTCAAAAATAGCGGGGTTTTTATTACCATTTTGCCCTATAACCCACCATGTGAAAAAGCGTTGATAAAAAAAGCCTTTTTGGGCTATAATTTTCAATAGGAACTTGAAAACCTGATAAAAAACATATATAATATTGATTGAAAAAGCCCAAATGGGCAGAAATTTTCAATGAAATGGAGTGGGGTTTATGGGAATTAAGCGTGATAGTTACCTTGAGCAGTTGATTTCATACCGTTTTGACGGTTTAGTGAAAGTAATTACCGGGATCAGGAGATGTGGCAAATCCTATCTTCTTAAAAACATATACCGAGATTACTTGATTGAAAATGGTGTAAAAGAAGAACAGATTATTACGATTGAGCTTGATCTTGCAAAAGATATTAAATACCGTAATCCGCTCATTCTTTCGTCGTATGTAAGAGAGAAAGTGGAAAAGAGCAAAGACGAGTATTATCTTTTCGTTGATGAAATTCAAATGTCTGATGAGGTAGCTAATCCATATAATCCGGATGGCAAGAAAATCACCTTTTACGATGCCCTTAATGAATTAAGAGGTCTATCGAATTTAGATGTTTATGTAACCGGAAGTAATTCAAAAATGCTTTCCAGCGACATTCTTACTGAATTTCGAGGACGAAGCGATGAAATAAGAGTACACCCGCTTAGCTTTGCGGAATATTACTCTGCTATTGGTGGGGATAAAAATGAAGCGTTTGACGAATACGCATTTTATGGTGGTATGCCACTTATCTTGTCAAGACCTAATGACACGGCTAAGATGAATTATCTGAAATCGCTTTTCTCGGAAGTGTACATTAAAGACATTGTTGAACGCAAGAAAATTGAAAGACAAGATGTTCTGGAGCAGATTTTAGATTTACTCTGTTCATCGGTAGGTTCATTAACAAATCCAACTAAAATTGCAAACACTCTGAAATCTAAACAAGGGGGAGGTGTGGCCACCAACACGATTCGGGCATATATCGGACATTTGGAAGATGCGTTTCTTTTTTCAGAAAGCAAGCGATACGATGTAAAAGGGAAATCTTATTTTGACTCGCCAAGTAAATATTACTGCGAGGATATTGGACTTAGAAATGCAAGAATAGGTTTTCGTCAGCAGGAAATGACGCATATAATGGAGAACATCATATATAATGAGCTGAATATCAGGCAGCTTTCTGTTGATGTTGGTGTTGTTTATGCAAGGACGCTCAACGAAAAAGGGAATTCAATTCGCACTCCACGGGAAATTGATTTTGTTGTAAATTCAGGAGGAAAACGAACCTATATCCAGTCGGCGTATGCGATGCCTACTGACGAAAAAGCAGCAATAGAACTCAGACCATTTGCGCTTACAAGTGATTCTTTCCCTAAAATTGTTGTAAGGAAAGATATAGGAAAACGATGGTATGATGATAACGGTATTTTGAATGTCAATGTGATTGATTTTCTTTTAGATAAGGACCTTATTTAAATCTTTGATAAATGTATCAAGGGCATTCGCGTCGGCAAATTTAATGCGTGCACTCGATGAGCTGCCTCCACCCTTAGCACCGTTTTCGATAGCCATTTGAACTATCGCCTTGCAGTCCGCATCCACGCTGCCATCTGAAAATAAAAACAATGTATTTGTCTGCAAATCTGCGATTAAAACAAATATCGAAGGCGCAAATTTGAGAAGCTTACCTATCTCAAGGATGTCATTTGCCGACAAAAAGTCAAAAGCGCGATGAATATATCCTGCTATTTGTGGTTTCTCAGAGGAGGTCGCATCAATACCGGACATTTCCTCATTTATAGAGCTTGCAAGCTGATTGAGGAAATGCTTTTTTGCTAAAATCAGGGCATCTTTTTCTGCTTCTGCTTCTTTCTCGCGTTTATCCATTACATCGAGTAAAAGCTCTGCTGATGTAGAATTTTTAATGGCAAGAGTGTTTACAATATCATATTTTGCTTGATAGTCGGCAAGAGCTTTCATACCTGCATCAAAATAGACTCTGAACATCCCCTTATTTTTTTCGATTTTATAAATCTTGAAAAGACCTATCTGACCTGTTGTAGACGGATGAGTGCCACAGCATGCGACACAATCAGCAATCGAATCCCAATCCGAGGCAGAGTCCGGGCCGATCATAACAATCCTTATATCTTTTTCTACCTTTAGTTCCTTTCGGAGAGGAAAGGCTAGAGCTTCTTCTTTTGTTGAACAAAAATATGTATTTACAGGCAGGTCCTGCCAGATATACGAATTCACAAGATCTTCAACTTCACGAGCCATCTCAGGTGTAAATGCCTTATATGGCGAATTTTCATCAAACTTTATATCAGCAGTCATAAAATCCTTTCCGATATGAAAACCGCAGTTTATGCCGTGATACAGCTTATATACCGCGCCGGAAAACAGATGCTCGCCACAATGCCTTTGCATATTTTCAAAACGATGCTTCCAATCTATACGGCAAATTACCTTATCACGAGCGGTGATCTTATCGAGATTTCCGTCGTTGCGTAGTTTGTGGAAAAGAAGTCCCTCGCCGTCAAACACATCTATAACATCAAAGGATACAGGCTCGCCACCTGTGGGAGACGGCACTATTATTTGCCCGATATCACAGCTTTGGCCGCCACCGGTAGGAAAAAAGACGGTCTTATCCAAAACGATATGGTGACTGTCATCAGCAGGGTTGTCTGTCTTGCTTACAACCATATGATGCTTTACGCTGGCATTCGTTTCGGTTAAATATACATTTTCTTCGTATAATTTTTGAGTTTTCATACATTATACCTCCCGGTTACAATATTTTACAAACTGCTCATAGCTTTAAAAATGCGGAAAAACTATAAAAAATTACTAAAAATTCCAACAAAATTTACATAAATTGTATTTTAAAATAACAGCGAACAAAACTGTGGATAACTTGTTGTTAATTTTTTCTATAAATCCCAAAGCCTTTGCAAAATGAGGACAAACTCGCTATAGAGTTATCCACATGGCATTTTGGATAAAATTGTATACAAAGACGCTTTTTTTGTGGAAAAGCGTTTTAAACTTTTAAAAACAGGCTTTTTGCGACTGTGCAATAAAAATTTTCTTAAACGAACATAGGTTGACATAAAACAGAATGTATAAAAATTCGCTTAAAGAATAGGCTCGTCGCCATCCAAAAATGATTCGAAGTCGAGATACCCGGAGTCTATAAAAGCGGGAAGGGTTGCATTTTGAAATTTATACTTACCGACTAAAATCAGATGGGTGGCGATTTCGTTTTTCATAAGGGCGTTTTCAAGCTTTTTTGTATCTTTATAATTAAAGGCTTGTATTATGACTTGATCCGTATATGTTACAAAATACGTGCCGATCATATCGTCTGTAAGCGAATATATGCTACTGTCAACATGGTCGTTCGCATTTTTAAATACTAGATGAAGCGAACCGTTAGTATGTCGGCTTGATGTCTGCGGGAATGGAATTTTAAATATAATTTCATTTATATCTGTAGCGTCTGTGAGCAAATCAAAGACGGTTATATATTCCTTTTTGGATAAAAACATATGCTTTTCCGCCATAGAAATCCTAAAAGGATCTATGATTTTGGCATAGGTGATTTTTAAATCCGAAACTTCGATTTCTGAAATACAAAAATAATTATTGTCATTATCGGCATGTATGACGGATTTACAGATAAATTTATCGCCGTCGGCCTTGATTTTATTATGATCGAGGATGCCGATAGGAATAGCGCAAAAATCCTCGTCAAGCGTTGCGCCAAAAGGTTCATCGCATAAATACGATGCACCGATATAATCTTTTTCAAATACGCGCATCAGGAAATAATTTATCGCCTGATATTCGGAGGTGATAGGCTCGCAAATGCAAGAAATCAGAGCCTCCTTTTCGCTTGGGGTGAGGGGAGATACTTTATCGAGTATAAATAAATATTCTTTGTTGTCACCTACAAGCCTCCGACCGTTAGAGACGGTCAACTTGTGGTAATAAGCGACAAGTGCGCAGGCTTCCTTCTCGGAAAGCATTTTTTTCTTTCCGCCAAGACAACGCAATACATCTTCGGCAATCAAAAAAGTAAAGCTATTATCAGAATCCCACATAGAATGATATTCTTTTATTTGAGGCTCGCTTGTCTGTATGAAAAAAAGCTGGGAAAGAGTCTCGTGCTCATCGCAGTTCACTAATTTCCACTTGATGATCAGCCCCATATTGCCCATCAGACGGGTGTTTGTGATGTAAGCGGAAAGAAAAATCTTTTCGCAGTCATCCTTTGAGTGCATACCGCCTTTTAATACTTTTAAATCGCTTTTTTTGATCATATCTATAAATCCTTTGCTCTAAATGATTATATATAATAGTATCTATAATGCTATGATTTATGTCAATATCTTAATAACAGAATAATAGATAGCCCAGAGTAGAAGAGCAAAAACGGCGATAATCTATGTTCAAAATCAGCCAACAAGCATTTTGCCAAATGCGTGGCATTCCGAAGGACATTTGATCCAGAAGGCACGCAAAAAAATATTTGAAATCTCCATCCGAATCCGCTATAATACATTTATAACGTGTGGCGTTTCTGCGTAAATCCAGTTGCAGAAACGCAGCACGTTTTTTGCGGAAATGGGGAAAAGTTTATAAGCAAATCGTGTAGCAGAAATGCGTA
>CAVHCP010000019.1:0-19574 GCA_963634825.1 uncultured Porphyromonadaceae bacterium
TGATGAACAGCAATGGCATACAAGTTTTAGAGATTCAGATAATAACCTTTATATGCCTAAATTAAGCGCAGACATTTTTTCGCAAAAAATTGAGTATATCTGCGATAAATTAGGATACAGTAAAAAAGCAAGACATGAAAATAAGGCATATCTAGAAACATTGGTAAAGATTACAACAACATAATGAAGCGGTTTGTAATAAATGATTTTAATAATTTGGTATAATTTTTCTTTTATATATGTAATATAATAATTAATAATTGCATCTTATATGCCGAATGCAATATAATTTTCAAGTGCCAGTCAAAGAGCTGATGAATAAGTGCTCAAATACAGTGATATGATACCTCCAAAGTAGACATGGTAAATAACCAAAATCTACTTCGGAGGTTTTTATATGGGAAAATCAAAATATTCAGGGTTATAGGACAAAAAGCGTTGATGAAAATGCCTTAGGATGTTGAAATTCCAAGAGAAATACATATTATATCTTCTAAAAATAGAATTTTCGGGAGGAAGATATAATGAAACACGTTGTTTGCCCTATTTGCGGAAGCTATTGCGTTAGAAATGGGAAAAACAAATCAGGAACTCAGAGGTGGCTCTGTAGAAATTGTTCTTTGACCTTTACACAGAAAATTGAAAACACAAGCCGACACCTAAAAATCTTCTTGAATTGGCTGTTTGGCAAGGCTACACAAAATGATATGCCAGGCGAAGGAAGAACTTTCAGACGTAAAACAGCACAGTTCTGGGAGATTTGGCCAATGCCACCTAAAATCATAGGGAAAAGAGAAGTTTTATATGTTGACGGCATTTATCTTGGAAGAAAAGCCTGTATTTTAATCTGTTGTGATGATAAACATGTCTTAGGCTGGTATCTTTGCAAATATGAACATTCAGGGGCGTGGGAAGCACTATTATCAAGGATAGCTTCCCCAGCAGTAGTTGTATCTGACGGTGGTCCTGGCTTTGCTAAAGCATTAAAGAAAATATGGCCGGAAACGGAACACCAACGCTGTATTTTTCATGTTTTTTGCCAAATCAGACGCTATACAACGAGAAGACCAAGGACGCTTGCAGGAATTGAATTGTATGCCCTTGCAAAGGATCTTTTAAAATTAAAAACTTTTCAAGAAGCCGAAATCTGGACAGATAGATTTATCGAATGGATGAAGAAATACAATGAATTTTTAAGTGAGATAACTTATGACGAAAATGGTAACAAGCATCCAAAACATGAACGCCTTCTTAAGGCACAGCGTGCAATCTTAAAGCTTCTGAGGAATGGTACGATGTTTACATATCTTAACGAAGGATTACTTCACGAAATCGAAAATATCCCCTCTACCAATAATCGTATTGAGGGCGGAGTAAATGCAGGATTAAGAGAAATGCTAAGAAATCACAGAGGATTAACAATTGAAAGAAGAATAAAAGCAGTCTTTTGGTGGTGCTATATGCATTCTCCCAATCCACTCCCTGCCTCTGAGATATTGAAAACTATGCCGACTGACAGAAGTATTGCAAGTATTTATGCAAAGATTAACAGAAGAGAGCGACTTGAAAAATCGCTCTCTTACTGGGGAGATGCAATCGTCTGGGAAGCGCTTCACAGACCAACTAAATATCCACGTTATTGGTATTAGTCATCAACGCTTTTTGTCCTATAACCCCTTTTTTCCTACAACTCTATATCCTTATATACTCTTTTTCTTTAAAGCTATTCTATATATGATTTCACACAGCGCCACAAACACAAATGCGCTTACAAATGTTATTGTATAACTTCTTGTGAGAATAGCTATTACAAAAATAATATATGCAAAAATTGCAAACAAGCCGCCTGTAAACAATATTTTACTTTACTCGTGGTACTTCACATACTTGACCCAGTACTCCTCAAAGGCCTCTATATTTTCGTCGTGCATTGTCTTAGCGGCGTCCTTGCCAACATATGTTATGTGCCACGCTTCATACATATATCCTGTTATGTCCTGTATATCCTTGCCATATCGCAATATAAATCCATACTTGTACGCATTTTTATGTACCCATGCACAGCTGTCGCTATTTTCATAATCGGTAAGCTCATGACCTGCCTCTATCAAATCTATCGCACGCCCTGTATGATGCTCGCTTGAGCCGGGTCTTGCACTGTATGTATCAGCCTCAGCCTGTCCGCTCTGCTTTGTATATCTGTCATAAAGACCCTTTTGGTACGCAAAGGTTCTATAAGCAGAGCAGATATCAAGAGAGATACCGTCCTTGGCAGCCGCCTCTTCCATCTTTGTAAAGGCCTCTACCGTATTTTTTGTTGCATAATATCCACCCTTAAACTCCACAAGATTGCTCGGCTTGTACTCCTCTTTGAGCACAAAATGCTTATTTATAAGGAGCTGTTCGCTGTCGATATCATCTTTAGATATTGCCACGGTGTCCTCGTACGGAGTTTTATCTATATCCGCCTCCACATGCCATATCACTTCATCCCAAGAAAGATCAGGATTTGCCTTTTGATATGCGTCATATCGCTCCTTATTTTCCTTATTATAATAATATGGCTTTTCTTCGGAGGATTTTTTACTCGTTTTGCTATCGGCCTTATCATCGTCTTTGCTGCTTCCGCACGCTGTAAAAGTTACCGCCATTATTAAAGCGAGCAATAATATAACCGCCTTATATATCCTGTTTTTTGTAATAGTCATTTAGATATTCCCCTCCATACTACATAAATGGGGCGTTCCCGCCCCATTATTTTAACCATTTGCTCTTTAGTTTGCATTTTGCTGATGTGCTGCAATGATTTTATCGGCTATCTGCTGTGGCACCTGCTCATATCTTGTAAGCTCCATCTCGAAGCTTCCTCTTGCCTGTGTCATCGAACGCAAAACAATTGCATAATCAAACAGCTCCGCTTGTGGTGCTTCTGCCACAATCTTTTGCTCGCCATTTTCCTGTGGCTCCATACCAAGGATTTTGCCTCGGCGTTTATTCATATCGCCCATAACATCGCCCATGTATTTTTCCGGCACAAAGATTTCAAGCTTCATAATCGGTTCTAACAAGCAAGGTTTTGCTTCCATAATGCCTTTTTTAAATGCCAATGACGCCGCAATTTTAAATGCCATTTCGTTTGAGTCGACATCATGATATGATCCGTCATAAAGATCTGCTTTGATATTTACTACCTTAAAGCCGGCAAGAGGTCCTTTTTGCATAGATTCTATGAGACCCTTTTCGACTGCAGGCACATAATTTTTAGGTATCGAACCGCCAAACAGCGACTCTGTAAACTCAAACTCCTCTGTGGAAGGCGCAAACTTGATATGCACATCACCATACTGTCCTGCTCCGCCGGACTGCTTCTTATGCTTTCCTTGTACGTCAGATGTGCCTCTGATAGTTTCTCTATATGCAACTATTTGTGGCACAGTCTTTGCTGTAACGCCAAATCTGTCCTTTAGTTTTGCAAGGATAATACCAAGCTGTATCTCTCCCTGTCCTCCTAGGAGCGTCTGGCCTGTTTCGTTATTTCTTTCTATTGTAAACGAAGGATCCTCTTCTCTGAGCTTAGCAAGTCCCGAGAACACCTTGTCTTCTTCCTTTTTCTCTGCTGCTTCTATCGCCCAATATAGCGTTGGCTTAGGATAATCAAGAGGCATATATCTTATGATATCATTTTTATCACACAAGGTATCTCCCGACAAAGTGTGCTGAAGCTTTGAAGCCGCAACTATATCCCCTGCTTCCGCATAGTTTAGCTCTTCCTGCTGATTGCCTCGCAAGAAAAAGAGCTTGCCTATCTTTTCCACCTTGCCTGTTCTCTCATTTAAAACCTCTGTGCCCGCATTTAGCTTGCCTGATACTACCTTCATTATAGATATTTTACCTACAAACGGGTCAATGATAGTCTTAAATACGAATGCCGAAACAGGTCCGTCTACAACAGATATCTTTTCTACCGGCTCATTTTTATCATTAAATGCATGATATGGACCATGCTCAAGCGGTGTTGGCACATATGTAACAAGTAGGTCAAGCAAACCCTCAGAGCCCTTTTGTAGCTCAAATGCCGCAGAAAGCACAGGTACGATACCGCCATCGGCTATACCGCGCTTTAGTCCCTTTTTGATTTCCTCTTCTGTGAAATTATCTCCGCTAAAATATTTTTCCATGAGAGCATCATCCGTCATCGCGATTGCTTCCTTTAGCTCCTCATCGATTTCGGTTGTAATAGGCCAGCTAAATGGTATGAGATGCTCGCCAAACTCCGCCTTTAATTCCTCAAAGGTTTTATAATAATCAAACTCGTCCTTATCTCTCTTGTTGATTACTATAAATCTTGGCTTTTTGTACCTCTCGCATGCTTTCCACGCCTGCTTTGTACCCACCTGAATACCTGCCCCGGCATCAAGCAAGATAATTGCAGCTTCTGCCGCTCTCATAGCCGCATTGACTTCTCCGACAAAGTCAAAATATCCCGGTGTATCTATGAAATTTATCTTGTTCTCTTTCCAGATAACAGGAACAACTGAAGTGTTGATAGAATAGCCCTTTTCTTTTTCCATCTTATCGTAGTCAGAAACGGTATTTGCCTCTTCGACCTTTCCCATACGGTCTATCGCTCCTGTTTCTTTCAAAACAGACTCGAGGAATGTTGTCTTACCACAACCTCCATGCCCTACTAAAACTACATTTCTGATGGTTTCACTTGTGTAGCCTTTCATATCATGCCCTCCTTTTCAATATATTAAAATATACGCTTTAACGCACCTGCATGCTCATATCCTTGCACGCTGTACGATTATTGACTCTTTTCTGCCTTTACCTGTTGCCATTCCGGATGGGTCGTTATGTCCTTCGCTTCTCGAACCTTTATGAGCATCTCTCCATTTGCCTCGGAAAGGTCATACTCTGATGCCTTGTCCATTACCACAAACTCTGTCACCTCGAGAGTCTTTTTGTCCATTTTGTATATAACATCCTTTACGGCTCCGTCTGAGTCCTGCGAATAGTTTTCGTAATATATATCATCGTCGCATATATTAAATGCATTATTATCTATGCTTGGATTTTTTGCCACACTCTTTAGCAACTCAACCTTCTTGCCGTCGAGCGAATATTTATATATTCCATATGTATCATCTACTGTTCCAAGTAGGTATATGCTATTTTCATCGGCAATCACCTCTGCCCCATCAGGAACAGCAAAAAGCTTCTTGCCGTTGTTTCCTTCATTGTCATATCTATATAAAAATGTACTATCGTCATCCTTTTTGAGCACATATATGCTGTCGCCAATACAACCGATCATGCGCGCTTTTTCTATCAAAACCTTCGGTGTGACATTTGCAAGCTTTTTGTCGGTAACCTTTAGCCTTACTATGCTATAATTGTCTGCCGCCTCAAGGTCTTCACCGCCCGCACCTGTCAATATGGACGCATAGATATTGTCTTTGCTCACTGTGAAATTATCGCAATAAAGCTCTGTTATCCTGACTTCTTTGTTGCCTGTCGAATTTGCCTTGCAGATAGTGCTTATCTCATTATCATAATAATAGATATCTCCACCTACAACATTTATAAGGCTATAATCGCCCTCTTTTATACATGTCGCATCATCAAGATCGCCGTCTGCTTTGTATATATCTCCATCCTTTATAAAATAAGTTATATCACCTTGCGATGTAACCTCGCCACCATTTACCATATTGCCTATCGTAATTCCCACGGTATTAAACTTAGCACCGCAAGAAACCATCGCAAATGCAAATACCGCAACGAGAGCGCTTGTTATGATTTTTTTGCAATTATTTTTCATCTTTTCCCCTTTATATAATCCCCGCTATGTTGCACATAAATGTCATTACCCATGTAATAAGCGGTGTTAACACTCTGTCTGTTACATTAAATATTATAAGTAGCATCAGGATAAAAAATCCGTTGTTATAAAGCGTCCAGTACCAAGGCTGTCTCTCAAGATTAAATATCTGCGTTACTATGCCAAATCCATCAAGCGGTGGCACCGGCAATAGGTTAAATAACATCAAAACCACATTTATGCTTATGGCGTAATAAATCATCTTGCAGATATATCCCATCGCACCTACCGAATACAGCCCTGCCCCTGTCATATTGACAAAAACTCTGTATATCAGTGCAAACGCGATAGCTAAGATTAGATTCATACAAACGCCTGCTATTGAGACTAAAAAATCATCTCTTCTGCGGTTTTTAAAATTATACGGATTTATATTTACCGGTTTGCCCCAACCAAAGCCCACGAACAAAAGCGTTATAAAACCAAACGGATCTATATGCGCCGCCGGATTTACCGTGAGTCTTTTTTCCATTTTTGGCGTCGGATCTCCGAGCTTATATGCAACCGCCGCATGTGCATATTCGTGAAAGCACAAGCCTATAATAATCCCCGGTATCATAAGTAGCTCGTTTATAAACCATCCTTGCGGATTTTGCAACGCCCTCCTACCAAACAAAACGACTATCGCCACAAGAAGTATCAGTGATGTCGGATTGTTTAAATATCTTTTCAAACTTCTTTCCTCCTAGATTCATTTCATATCAGAGCACATCCGAGAGTATCCTCGAAAACACCTCTTTTATCTTAATAATGTTGCCTCTCTGCTCATAAAGCTCTTTTGTGAGCATATGGCTTTTTCCAATGTCTTCTTTAAAAGATTCTACCACTTTCTTTGTGAAGTCGCTATCATATATAAACGCGTTTGCTTCAAAATTCAGTCTAAAGCTTCGTCTATCAAAATTTGTCGATCCTATCGTGCAAACCTCGTCAGCCACAAGCACCTTCGCATGCAAAAAGCCATTGTCATATATATATACATTTGCACCCACTTCGATAAGCTCTGCCACAAACGAATATGTCGCCCAATATACAAACATATGGTCAGGCATACAAGGGATCATCACATTTACTTCAACCCCCGACTGTGCCGCCATTTTGAGCGATTCGAGTATTGGCGCATCCGGCACAAAGTACGGTGTCTGGATATATATACTCTTCTTTGCTGATGTTATCATCTTCAGGAAAGCATGTTTTATTGCCTCTTTTGTATTGTCAGGGCCACTCGAAACTATCTGCACTCCACTATTGCCAAAATTATATGATGTTGGTGCAAATGCTCGTGTCAAGTCAATTTCTTCCCTTGTGGCACTTCTCCAGTCGAGCAAAAATCTCGCATTTAGGTCAAATACGCTGCTTCCCTTAAGCCTAACATGTGTATCACGCCAATAGCCGAACTTTCGCTTCATACCTACATATTCTCTTGCGACATTAAAACCGCCTATATAACCTATCTTATTATCTATAACTACAAGCTTTCTGTGGTTTCTGTAATTTAGCTTTGTGTTAAAAAGCTTAAATTTTGTCGGGAAGAACTCAGCATATTTCCCTCCGCTCTCGACAAGCATATTTACAAGCTCCTTGTTTATGCCTCTTGAGCCTAAAGCGTCCACAAGTAGCCTTACCTCAACGCCTTGCTTTGCCTTCCTTATAAGAAGCTTTAGGAGCGTATCTCCTATGATGTCTTTTTTTATGATAAAGTACTGAACATTTACATATTCCTTTGCATTTTCGATATC
Source organism: uncultured Porphyromonadaceae bacterium (assembly GCA_963634825.1). Lineage (GTDB taxonomy): Bacteria > Bacillota > Clostridia > Peptostreptococcales > Anaerovoracaceae > Gallibacter. The sequence goes on from CAVHCP010000019.1 coordinate 7,621, forward strand.
GTCAAAAAGGCTTTTCATCTTTTCCTTGCCGTCCGTCAGTAGTTCAAGCCTGCTGTCCTGCGTATAATATGCATATGCACAGGTTTGGTTTAGCTTGATTAGGTCTACCCACTTCTCTGCCACATCATTTGTAAAGGAAAAACTGTTTTCACACATCGCCTCATTTTGAGACTTTAGCGATGAAGCGACTACATTTTCCTCATTTTCGTACATTTTAAAGATTTTTTGCCTCGACACATTTTGCGAAAATATAATATAAAAAATTATACCCAGGATCGGCACGAAGATAAGTAGCATTATCCATGCCAATGTTGCAGAACTGTCCTTTCGCTCGAGGAAAATGATAGTGAGCGCTATCAAAATGTTTATTATAAGAATTACTTCTGCAATAGTCATTAAAGATCTGTTCTCCCTTCTATCGCCTTTAACAATGTTATCTCATCGGTATATTCAAGGTCTGCCCCCACGGGAATACCGTGAGCAAGCCTCGTTATCCTTATGCCTGTCGGTTTTATCAACCTAGATATATACATCGCCGTAGCTTCGCCCTCGACAGTCGGATTTGTTGCAAGTATTATCTCTTTGACATCATCATTTCCCTGCAATCTTGTAATCAAAGATTTTAGGTTTATATCCTCGGGACCTATGCCATTCATAGGCGAAATTTCTCCGTGCAGTACATGATAAAGGCCTCTGTATTCCTTTATTTTTTCCATTGCAACCACATCCTTTGGACCTTCGACAACGCAAATTTTACTTTTGTCCCTCGCCTCGTCTTTGCAAATTTGACACGGTTCTTCATCTGTAAGATTGCCACAAACAGAACAGTATTTCATCTTTTCTTTAGCTTCTATCATCGCATTTGCAAATTTATTTACATCAGCCTCGCTCAAAGAAAGAACATAAAAAGCCAAACGCTGCGCTGTCTTGCCTCCAATTCCCGGCAATTTCGAAAACTCATTTATTAACTTGTTTAAAGGTTTTGCATAATATTTCATATCTTTATAACAGTCCCGGAGGCAAGCCCAAACTACTTGTCAGCTTACTCATCTCATCACCGGAAATCTCGTCCATTTGTCTCATCGCTTCATTTACCGCTGTTAAAATCAAATCCTGCAACATCTCTATATCGTCAGGATCTACTATCTCAGGCTGAAGTTTTACTTCCTTGACCTGCTTGTCTCCCGTAACTGTAACAGAAACTGCTCCGCCACCGGAAGTAGCCGTTGTCTCCATCTCATTTATCTCTTCCTGCATCTGCTCCATCTGTCTTTGTACAGCCTGCATCTGAGCCATCTGCTGTTTTATGTTGCCGGCTCCCTGCTTTTTTGGTTTTTTGCCTGCTCGCATATTTCTTCCCATTTTATTCTCCTTGCTTTTGTTTTTCTTTATTATAGAATCGCTATTTTATATCAACCGGAATACCTAACATACTCTCTATCTGCTTTGCAGTTCTTTTTGTCTCATCCGCTTCGTACATTCTCTCATCACTTTTTTGTTTTGTCTCATCTTGGTTCGCTATTTGTAAATGGATATCAGTACCCGCAACACTTCGCAAAGCCTCTGTTATTTTTTCTCTGTGTTCCTCTAAAAAGTTTTTTGCTATGCTATTTCTTGCGCCTATCACTATTTCGCCCTTACTCATAGCACGCGGGAAAGTATTTTTCTTTAGTAGTACAAACATATTTTGCTCTTCTATGAGCTTCTCGCAAGTCTCTTGCCATAGGAGCTGCATATCATTTTTAGAATCATCATTTTGGGAATCATCAATTTTAGAATCTTCATTTTTAGGAATGTCATTTTCTTGAATCTTTATCCCTAAATCCTTAGCTTCTGCATCCTTTTTAGGCTCCACCTTTTTTGGCTCTACCTTTTTTGCCATATTTGCACCCGCCGTGTGAGTCCTTGCTCCTTTGTCCAGATTGCTTGGCTTTGCACTATCCTCTTGTGCGAGGCTCTCCTCTGTGGCACCCGCTGCAAGCTGCACTACCGCAAGTTCTAAAAGCACCCTCGGCTGAGACGAAAATGCCATTTCCGCAGAAATCTTTGACAGCAATATAATGGCAGTATTGATTTTAGCAAGAACAATTCTCTTCCCCTGCTCTTGCAATCTCTGTGCATTTTCTACGGACATATTTAAAACATCCTGAGGGGTTTTTACATATTTTGCCAAAAGTAGATTCCTGTAATGAGCAATAAGCCCCGCAAGTACCTGTCTTGCATCCTTCCCTGCACAGAGAATACTATCTATCCTCGCTATGCATGAAGCTATATCCTCATTTATTATATCATCTACTATATCGATATATGTCTCCTCACCCACAGCTCCAAGCGACTCAAGAACATCATCCCTTGTCACAGCGCCTTGTCTGCCTGCAATACATTGCTCCAAAAGCGTCAATCCGTCTCGCACAGAGCCGTCTGCATTTGTCGCAACAAGGCGGAGTGCATCCTCCGCTATTTCTATTCCCTTTTCGGTGCAAATTTTGCCCATTCGCAAAACAAGCTCGTCCTCCGAAACTCGCCTAAAGTCAAGTCTTATGCACCTCGAAAGTATCGTTTGCGGCAACTTTTGAGGTTCTGTCGTCGCAAGTATAAAGATCACATTTTCGGGTGGTTCCTCAAGCGTTTTTAAAAAGCCGTTAAATGCCTCCTTAGAAAGCATATGCACCTCGTCTATTATGTATACCTTTTTCTTTCCGACAGCCGGCGGATAGTTGACGCTTTCACGAAGCTCTCTTATGTCATTTATACCATTATTTGACGCCGCATCGATTTCGATCAAATCTATAAAATTACCTTCGCTTATCGCCTTACAATTTGCACACTCACCACAAGGCTTCTCCCCGTCCGAAAGACAGTTTACAGCTTTTGCCAACAACCTTGCAGTCGTCGTCTTGCCTGTGCCTCTCGTACCACAAAACAGATACGCGTGATTTACGGCATCATTTCTCAGCTGATTTTTCAATATTTTGACTATGTGCTGTTGCCCTATCATCTCATCAAAGACTTCGGGTCTATACTCTCTGTAAAGTGCTTTATACATAATTCTCCCTTTAAAAATGCCCTTTGGAAGCCCCACAAAATATCGAAGAAGGCTTGTCTGCGGCACATGAGTTTATCCGCTTATTGCTGCTTCCTTCCGGACCTGACAAGGTTCACAGACTCTCATTGCGCAGGACCCAATCCGCTTTTGTAAGGCTACCAAAAGGCATTTGTTTGCTACCCTAAAGGTGGCTAAAATCCACATCATAATTGTATTTTGATTATAAATGCAAATCGCTGTCAAGTCAATATAAGCAGGGTTATTTGACAGCCTTATAAAGCTCATCACTTCCCGGTTTTTCTATCTCTGTTGTCTCCTCCTGCGAAGTCATCATTATGCCATATTCCTTTGTCATGATGGTGCCTATTTCTGTCACAAGCACACCACAATCTGTTATTGCTTTTTTTATTTCTTCTTTTTTGTCCTGCGCTGCAAGTATAAGCATACAGCCACTGGATATCAGTCTTAAATAATCTATGTTATAGTTCTCTGCTATTTTTATTGTCACATCATCAACAGGTATTGCTTCCTTTTTGATGTTTGCGCCCATATCCGAAACTTTACACATTTCCCAGACAGCGCCTAATACGCCACCCTCTGTCACATCGTGCATACCAAGCGTTCCAACCTTGCCGGCAGCAACGCCTTCCTTTACAACACTGACTTCGTTTAAAAAGCTCTTTGCCTTTTTTATTTCATCTGCCGAAAGCACGCCTGCAAGCTCATGCTCATTATCTGCTGCAATGATGCCTGCGCCCTCTATGCCGGCTCTTTTAGTGAGGAGTATCGCATCTCCTTCTTGTATTTTTCTCTCGCAAGCCTTGTCTTTTTTGAGGTCCTTGCCTATGGCTGTAGTAACTATCACCGGCTTATTTACGGCACTTGTTATCTCCGTATGACCTCCTATGATTTCTACCTCTACATCGGCTGCCGTTTCGCCTGCCTGCCTCATAATATTTTCTATGTCGCCTTCTGTCGTGCCCGGCGGAAGCATCGCAGCCATCATAATACCTATCGGCTGTACGCCGTTACTTGCAATATCATTGCAGGTTATGTGAATAGCCAGTCTGCCTATTTCATTTACCGCCGCCGTGATAGGATCTGTTGATATAACGCAGTTGCACGAATCAAAATCCACTACAGCGCAGTCCTCACCGATACCGGGTCTTGTTATAACCTCAGGTCTTTTATATGTTATCTTATCAAAGACTATCTTTTTTAAAAGGTCATTATCTATCTTGCCTATCTTTAACATCCTTAAACTCCTCAAGAAATATTTCTTCTGAAATTATTGCAACGCCAAGCTCTTTGGCTTTTTTGTTCTTTGACGATGTCGAATTTGCATCATTATTGATTAAATAATCCGTATTTTTTGTAACCGACGAAGTCACCTTGCCGCCGTTTTTTTCTATTAGGCTTTTTAGCTCGCTCCTATTTTCAAAATGATTTAGAGAGCCGGTAATAACAAAGACTTTCCCGCTAAGTAAATCCCCCTGCTCGCTCTCTTTTGAAATAGTAAGCTCCTTCAGAAGCTCTCTTAGCATCTCTTTGTTTTCGTCATCTGCAAAATACTTTACAAATGCCTCTGCCATCACTTCGCCTATACCGTCTATCTCCAAAAGCTCCTCTGTCGAAAGGCTCATCGCTCTTTGAAAGTCCGTACCGCATGCCCTTGAAATCATATTGGCATTTGCAACTCCTATCCCCGGTATACCCAGTGCATAAAGCAATCTCGCCGCTGTTGTATTTCTCGACTTTTCAATGGCATTTTCCATATTTTGATACGATTTTTCGCCAAAGCCGTCCGTTGTAATTATCTCTTCCTTAAATCTGTCAAGCCTAAAGATATCTTCAAAGCTGCTCACATAACCGTCTGCAACAAACTTCTCAAGCGTCGCCTCCGAAAGATTTTCTATATTCATCGCATCTCTGCTCACAAAGAGCGCAAATGCTTTTATCTTCTTTGCCGGACATTTTGGATTTGGGCAATGCAGGGTCTGCACACCGCTTTCGTCCTTTAAAACTGTTTTAGCACCGCATACAGGGCAGGTTTCGGGTGGCTCGCATGTGGCGCTTCTTGTCTCATTTTGCGCTATCTGCGGTATTATCATATTTGCCTTATATACCTTTATCAGATCACCTATTCCAAGCTCAAGCTCCCTTAAAATGCTCACATTGTGTACCGATGCCCTTGCGACGCTTGTACCTTCAAGCTCGACAGGCTCAAATACCGCAATAGGATTTATTAGACCAGTCCTTGAAGCACTCCACTCGATCTCTCTTAGAGTCGTTTCTTTTATCTCATCTCTCCATTTGAAAGCTATCGCATTTCTCGGAAATTTAGCGGTCACGCCAAGCGACTTGCCATATGCAATGTCATCATATGTCAACACCAATCCGTCTGAAGGAATATCCATATCGGCGATTCTCTTTTCGAAGTCCAAAACCGCATTATGGATGCTTTCTGCATTTACTCTCACATATTCGACTGTTTCAAATCCCTGTTCTTTTAAAAAGCTCAGCTTCTCTGCAACAGAATTTTTAAAGTTGAATTCCTTAGTGTCGTCTACATCATTATCTGCGCCATTTGATATCTCTGTAAGCGAAAATGCCATAAAATTTACATTTCGCTTTGCCGTAATCTCGCTATTTAGCTGTCTGACAGACCCGCTACAAAGGTTCCTCGGATTTTTATATTTTGCATCCACATCCTCAATCGTATTATTTATCTTCTCAAAATCCGAATATTTGATAAATGCTTCGCCACGCAAAACAAGTCTCCCCTTAAAGGGTATAGTTATCGGCAGATTTTTAAATACCTTAGCATTGTTTGTTATAACCTCGCCTACTACGCCATTGCCTCTTGTTACCGCTTTACTAAGCGAGCCGTTTTCGTATGTCAAGACAACGGTAAGGCCGTCAAGTTTCCAAGAGAGCAATCCCTCTTTATCTCCAAGCCAAGTCGCAAGCTCATCTACGCTTTTTGTCTTGTCAAGCGAAAGCATCTTCGCCGGATGTTCTTCCTTTGGAAGATTTTTAAGCACCTCATAGCCCACCTTCATAGTTGGGCTACCCGCAAGCGTTATGCCTGTTTCTGATTCAAGGCTTACAAGCTCATCATACAGCTTGTCATACTCAAGGTTAGACATAATCTCGTTGCTTTCCTTATAGTAGACTTCCGCCGCTCTATTTAATTGTTGACAGAGCTCCTGCATTCGCTCCTTTTTTTTAGTCATCTCTTCCATTTTTATTTCTTATTTTATTTTTGTTATAGGCGCAACATCTGTTGCAAGCTTTTTTTCTCCAACCGAAGCAAAATCAACTCTTGCTACATTGCCATTTACCTCTAAAACGACGCCTTCACCGAACTTGCCGTGCTTTATCTTGTCGCCTTTTTCAAAAACTTCTGTATTTTTTGCTTTCTTTTTTATCTCTCTTTTAGCAGTTTCAACGGTATTAAAAGGCCTAAAAGGTATGCTCCTCGCATATCCGTCAATCGGTTTTTTCTCACCAAACTGCATCTCTGTCCTTTTTCTAAATACACCGTCGCCTGTCATTAGCTTCGGATCGATTTCCCTCAAGAATTGTGATTCCCGTGTAAAATTGCCTTGTCCGTACATCATCCTGTATCCTGCGCTTGTCAAACATAGCCTTTCCTTTGCTCTTGTCATTCCAACATAGCAAAGTCTTCTCTCCTCCTCTAAGCTGTCCTGCGAATCAAGGCTCCTCCATGTAGGGAAAAGTCCATCCTCCATTCCGGGAATAAATACACACGGAAACTCCAGCCCCTTTGCGCTATGCATAGTCATAAGCATAACCGCATCCTCGGTAGTATCGTGATTGTCAATATCAGAAAGCAGCGCTATCTTTTCCAAAAACTCGCTCAGCGAAAGCTCTCCCTCATTCTCAAAATCGTAAATTACCGATTTAAATTCGAGCAGATTTTCGATGCGTCCCTCTGCCTCCGGCGTGTTTTGCTCCTCAAGATATTTGATATATCCTGACCTTTCCAAGAGCCCGTCGTATATGTCTGATACTCTGAGATTTTCGAGCTCCTCATGATATTTTTTTATCATATCTATGTATTCGAGTGCGCCCTGCCTTGCTTTGGTAGAAAGAGCGTCGCAAACTTCGGGTTTGCACAATGCGTCAAAAAGGCTTTCCCCAAGACTGCCTGCCATAGCACGCACCTTATCAATCGTTGCCTGCCCTATGCTTCTCTTTGGCATATTTATAGTTCGCACAAAAGCAAGCTCGTCTGCAGGATTTGCAACAAGCCTCAAGTAAGCTACCATATCCTTTATCTCTGCTCTGTCATAATATCTGATGCCTCCGACAACTCTATATGGGATATCGCGCCTTGTAAGGGCATCTTCAAATGTTCTTGACTGTGCGTTTGTTCTATATAATATAGCAAAATCACGATATTGCCTGTCGGCTCTTTTTAGGCGGTCTATTTCCTGCGCTATATAATTCGCCTCCATCTTGTCATCATCGAGCCTTGCATATACTATCTTGTCTCCGTCACCTGCGTTCGTCCACAGCTTTTTGGCTTTTCTGTTTTTGTTTTTTTCGATCACGCTGTGCGCCGCATCAAGTATATTTGCCGTAGAGCGGTAATTTTGCTCAAGCTTTATAACCTCTGCCCCCGGGAAATCCTTTTCAAAGCTGAGGATATTTCTTATATCGGCTCCTCGCCACTGGTATATACACTGGTCATCATCACCGACTACGCAGATGTTTTGGTGCTGCTCGGCAAGCATGCTTACAAGCTTGTACTGAAGCATATTTGTATCCTGATATTCGTCGACCATAATATATTTAAATCTATCTTGATATTCCCTCAAAACTTCTTGGTTTCTCTCAAGTATCTTTACCGCATTCCAGAGGAGATCATCAAAATCCATCGCATTGTTTTTTTTGAGAGCTTTAGCATAACCACTATATACCTTAGCCACTATCTCGTCCCTAAAGCCGTTCGCATTTTCTGTCATCTGCTGTGGCGTAATCTCTGCTTCCTTCGCCTTGCTTATTGCAGACATAATCCCGGCAATCGGAAACTTTTTTTCTTCTATGCCATTTTCCTTCATTACGCTTTTTGCTATTGCTTTTTGGTCCACAGGATCATATACGGCAAAGGATTTTGTATACCCTATCAAATCCGCATATTTTCTCAAAATCCTAAGGCACGCCGCATGGAAAGTCATAATCCACATATTTACACTTGTGCCAAGCAAATCCTCGACCCGCTCTTTCATCTCATTTGCAGCTTTGTTTGTAAATGTCACCGCAAGAATATTATATTGCGATACGCCGCATTCCTTTATCAGATATGCGATACGCTTTGTCATAGTATTTGTCTTGCCACTGCCCGCTCCCGCAAGGATCAATAACGGTCCTTCTGTCTTTACAGCCGCCTTATATTGCTTTTCATTTAAAGATTTTAAATAATCCATATTGCTTACTTCTTATTCTCCTTCTTATAGATTGTCTATCGAAATCTGTTGCATAGTAAGGCTGCCTTCCTCATCATAGCCATAAATCTCCCTATCGCCATCGTCAAGGTCCGGCAGATCCTTTATGCTCTCAAGCTTCATATGCTTTAGGAATTCCTCGGTTGTACCATATAAAATCGGACGGCCAAGACTTGTGCTCCTGCCAACCTCTGCAACTAAGCCTTTTTGCACAAGGCCGTCTATCACTCGCTCACATTTGATACCCCTGACAGCCTCGATCTCGCCTCGTGTAACAGGCTGCTTATATGCTATGATAGCAAGCACCTCAAGCGCCGATTGGGTCAGCTTCTTTTGCTTTACGGGAGTGCATAGTTTTTTTATGTAATCGTAATTTTCTTCCCATGTCACAAACTGAAAACTTTTGTTTACTCTTCGAATCCTAAGCCCTCTGCCATATGCTTCATACTCGTCTTGAAGCTCCAAAAAAAGCTCATATGCTTCTTGCTGTGTTATATCAAGTACCTCTGCCGCCATTTTTGCTTCAAGGGGCTTGCCCCATACAAACATCAACGACTCAAGTGCCGATTTAATCCTTTCATTGCTTGTCATCTATGTCCTCCTTTTGACGCTCTGCCTCGCTTGCTTCACACCCAAAACTTTTTCCCTTTTTTACTTTTATATCTCCAAACAATCTTTTTTGCTCCGCCTCAAGCTGTCTTTGTTTCACAAGTTCCATAATCGAAGTAAAGGACAATGTTATGTCATATTTATCGTCTGCATCCTTCACAGTATCTCTAAACGAATATGTCGCAGCCGGACTTTGCTCAAACAAACTTTTTATAAAAGCATTTCTTTCCTCTGCCGTAACCTTTTTTCTTTGGACATTTTCGTAGTTTTTGCGTATTTCAGAAACCTTTTTCTTTCGTCCGATAAATGTTTCGAATGCATTCATAAGCTTTTGGGCATCTAATTTTAGTATTTCCTCCGGCTCGTTTAAAAATTCGGAAATGTCTTCCTGCGGTTTTTCGGCAATCAAAAAGCCCTCGTCCTCAAGCTCGCTAAACGCCTGAGCCGCAGCCTTGTATTTTTTGTATTCGACAAGCCTTTCCACAAGGCTTGCTCTCGGATCTTCTTCAATTACTTCCTCGCCCTGCTCATTTATCCGTGGAAGGAGCATTTTTGACTTTATCTCGATCAGGTTGGCGGCAAGCACCATAAACTCAGAAGCCGGCTTTACATCAAGCCTTTGCATCTGTGAAAGGTGCGCCAAATATTGCTCTGTAATCTCCGAAACCTTGATGTCATATATGTCCATTCGCGCGCTTTCTATCAAATATACAAGCAGGTCAAACGGACCTTCGAAGGTTTGTATTTTTACTTTATAACTCATACCTTTAATTATATCATTTTTTCTGATATATTGCTCGCTTTTTGGCTGATGACTTAAAAATTTTATATGATATAATATTTCAAAGGAGGCAATATTATGAAAAAGATAAATACTGCTTTTCACGAACACCTTTCGTATAAGCAATATTTAAAATACATCCTGCCATCAATCATTTCGATGGTTTTTTTGTCGTTTTATACGACGATTGACGGCTTTTTTGTTTCGCGATTTGTAAACTCGGATGCGCTTGCCGCAATAAACATAGTCATTCCTCTCACCTGTGTGTTTTTCGGAATCTCAATCATGCTCTCAACAGGAGCAGGTGCAATAATCGGTATAAGGCAAGGCAATAAGCAATTTAAAGAAGCCGATCAATTTTTTTCATTTGTAACATCTGCACTTATCATCATTATCATTACGCTCACCATAATAGAAGGCATATTCCTTGAGCCAATCCTAAAGCTTTGCGGTGCAACGGATATCCTTATGCCGTACGCATTGCCATATGGTAAGTGTCTTGTGGCTATGACCCCGGCAATGATGCTAAAGCTTTATTTTGAATACTTCGCACGCATCGACGGTCACCCGAAGGTTTCTATGGTAATGTCAGTTTGCGGTCTTGTGCTAAATCTTGTCCTTGACTTTATATTTGTTGTCCCTCTTAATATGGGCATCTTTGGTGCCGGTGTAGCGACTGCGATCTCTATGTATATCTCGGCATTCATCGGTATCTTTCACTTCGTATCCGGCAGAAGCACCCTAAGTTTTGTAAGGCCTAAGCGCGAATTCAAAAAGCTTCTCTTTGCTTTTTACAATGGTAGCTCCGAGATGATGACGGAGCTTTCCACAGGAATAACAACTCTTTTATTTAATCTGTTACTTTTAGAATATGCCGGCGAAAGCGGTGTTGCAGCGATGGCTATCATCACATATTTTTACTATTTCTTCGTCGCATTATTCCTTGGCGTGACCGTAGCAGGACAACCTGTAATCTCATATAATATCGGCGCAAAGGCTCTCGAAAAATTGCGAGAAATCGTCAAGCAATCCCTTGCCACAATATGTGTTTTCGCACTCAGTATATTTGCGATTTCATTTTTGCTTGCAAAGCCGTTGATAATGATCTTCACAGAAGATCCTGCCGTTATAGGTATAGCAACCTACGGATTTAGGATTTTTAGCTTCACCTTTTTGCTGTGCGGCTTTAGCATTTTTATATCAGGATATTTTACTGCGATTGGAAATGGCGGACTTTCTGCCCTCGTTTCATTTTGTCGCTCACTTATTTTCCTCGTGATTTTCCTCGAAACACTTCCGCATTTTATGGGACTTGCAGGGATTTGGGTAGCTCAGCCGCTTGCCGAATTTATAACTGTCATAATCGCCGTGCCACTCTTTAAAAAGTTTAATAAACATAAAATCCAAAACTGATTTTTATCAAATTGCGTTTGTAGTGGCAAGTGTCTATGAATGAGCGCAGGATATTGCCTGCGCTGAGGACTGACAGAAGAGAAATAGACACTTGCCACTACAAATGCAAAAGTATAATACAAAAAGAATCGCAACTAATGAAGGCTACGATTCTTTTTTCAATTGATTATAATTATATCTTAGGTGGTAAATGGCATATAACAAACTGACTTATTGTTAGGATTAGCTAATCATTTTGGGGTTTTATTGCGGGCGCCTCTGCTTGCGAAACACCCGCTATTATACATGAGTCAAACGTATTTGTCTGTTAGCTTTGCCTAACTTGTTTTTAGTATACCATACCTAAAAACAATTGCAAGTCCTTTTTTATAAAAAACTTTTAAATTTTTTGTATTTATCAAGCAGAAACATATGATGTCCCCACGGAATGCGGAAAATCAACTGTATCTCAGAATCGTCAGCAGGCTGCTGGCGATACCGTATGCACCGTTACGAGGTATGATATTGCTTTTTAGTGCGGCTTGTGCGTGCATCGGCAGTGCCTCCTTTCTTTATAGGGCTTTTGTGTATTTTCGCATTGTCACGGCAGCATAAATCATGACCAGCAACTCCGTGATCGGCATCGCAAACC
>CAVHCP010000020.1:0-17865 GCA_963634825.1 uncultured Porphyromonadaceae bacterium
CTTTCAATTCTGTCTTAATTATCCAACGCTCTCGACTTATAAAGTCTGATTGTACATATCATATTGATCTTAAATGCTTCTATAGGTTGCTCCATCCGTCTTCCTTCGAAAAAATATCTGTCGATCATCATATCGAGGATTTCTTCTTCTGTCTTTCCGTCTCTCCATGCCTCGGTTATGACGGCTCTTTCTACCTTTGCCTCTCGTTGCAGCATATCCCACATTTTTTCGTTATAGCTTGCAGGTACAATGCCATAATGCGAGATGATGACCCTCTTTGGCTTATAATTTCGACACTTTTCTATAGAAGCTATCGCATCCTCATAACTTTGCAATATTGCAGGATGGCACATACCCTTTCTCTCCAAAATGCCCACGCTTTCCGAGGCGAGCATTATGCCAAGTGGCTCGATACAATATGTTATCGAATCCCTCGTATGTCCCGGTGTTTCCAAAACATTTACCTTTTTATCTCCAAGGTCTATAACATCTCCGTCCGCTACGACTATATCAACCCACATACCGTCTGTAGTAACAGGTGTTGAGTTTGCGTCTCCAAAGAGCTTTAGCGCATCCTCGCCTCTCGCCTTTATCGCCTTTAGTGCTCCCGGTCTTTCAAATACACCTTTGCCATGTGCGTTACTTACAACCTTTAGATCCGGCCATTCCTTTCTGAGGCTTGGAAGTGCACCGACATGGTCATAGTGTGTATGGCTCAAAAGTAAGTAATCAAGAGGTCTTTCTTTTAGCTCTTTTTTTAGCTTTGCCACAAGCTCCTCACCGCAATATGCATTACCACAGTCGGCAAGAGCTGTCTTTTGCGAGCCTATAAAGAGTATGCTTGCGCCTCCCCTTCCGGTAGTCATATTTATAGCTCCCTTTGGGAATTTAAACTTATTTCTTTCCTGTGTTGTCACAAAATTTACAACAAAAAGTCTAAAGAAATTTATGGATAGCAATACAAATGCCAAAAGGCCGACAACGCCTATCAGTGGGAAAATATAGCTCACTATATTTTTGAACCCAAAAAGGCTGAGCACAAATGCTAAAAATGCAAATAATATAATTTTTTTATTTTTATTCTCATCGTCGCGCAATTTTGTTGTAAATCCATAAAAATTCCCCGCCGCAGATGAATATATCGCAAATGACATTATAAATATAAATGCTACGCCAAGTCCCAGGCTGCGTTTTTTTACAAGAGCAAGCATAGGCAAATCCATAGCCTGTGCATATCCCGGATCTACCATAAGTGCCTTATATATTAAAAATGAAAGGACAAAAAGGCCAATACCTCCTAACATAGATCCTATGATCGCAGTTTTAAAATTTTCTGCCTTTGTAGCCGCTGTCGCATTTATAGGTATTACGGATATTCCGCAAAATAAGCTATACAAAAATGCGGAGATCAGCCATGTTTGAGTCCACATACTCTTTTCCGGTGCCTGCTGAATAGCATCCTTTGGAATATCGCCGGTTAAAATTGTTATTGCTATCACAATCACAAATAACATAACTATAGGCGTCAGGATGTCTATCATTTTTTGCACCTTCCCAAAGCCACCAAGGACAGTTATCGTAACCAAAAAGACCAATAACATATTTCCTATTATTTTATTTATTCCAAACTCCTGCTCAAAAAGCGATCCCATTGCCGCGCTCATAGTGATAAGTGCTACAAGCAGCAACGATGCGATAATATATCCTATCGCAGCAACTACTTTTTTTGTATCTACAGGTGATATGATGCGTCCCATATCCGAGGTTCTTTTTAATTTTGCAAGTATGCTTGCCATAACAGCTATTAGCACATACATTATGCCCAGTATAAATATGCCAAACATACCTTTTTTGCCAAAGACGCCAAAAAATTGCCACAGCTCCCTGCCTGATGCCATACCTGCACCAAGCATAGTGCCTATATATAAAAATGCTATTTTAAAAAAATTCAACTTGTTTTCTTTATTCATTTATTTACTTCTTTCTTCTTCGTTTATTCTATTTTTTTACAGCTTTATATTCGCCTATCGTAAATATCAAAAGCCCAACCCATATAATTCCAAAGGCTATAAGCTGCACGCCGTCAAACGGCTCTCCGAATGCGTATATTCCAAGCAATAATGCTATAGTAGGCGATATGTATTGCGTTACGCCAAGCGTTACGAGCGGCAGGTTGTTTGCCCCAACGGCAAAAAGTCCGAGTGGCAGCGCAGTTGCAACGCCTGTAAGCATCAAAAGCCCATATTGATATGGCTCACATGTGCCGATTGCTCCGCTACCTGTGCACTCAAGATAAATTATAGCTATAAGCGCTATCGGCACAAAGAATATCGTTTCATATAATAGCGAAAGTATCGCCTCGACATTGAAATGCTTTTTTAAAGCGGCATATGTTGCGAATGTGAGTGCAAGTCCTATTGCAATGGTCGGAAGTTCGCCAAAATGCGCCAATACTAACATTACACCTGCAATAGCAAATAAAAATGCCGTTAAGTTATATTTTGTAATCTTTTCCTTAAAAAATATTATTCCAAATAAGGAAACAACGATTGGTTCTATATAATAACCTATGCTTGTCTGTATTACAAAGCCTGCGTTGACCGCCCAAATATATATGCTCCAATTAGATGTAATGATGAAGCCTGCCAGTAAAAATTTTAATGCTGTTTTTTTATCCTTGAGTGGCGTTACGATTTTCTTAAAGCCGTATAATTTCAAAGATATAATAAAAGAAACCACTCCTACCCAAAATATTCTGTATATGATGATTACCGAGGATGGTATAGGTACCAGCGATTTCCAGTATATTGGTAAAAGTCCCCATATAAATGAACAGCTTGTCGCTGCCATAATGCCCATCTTATAATTTTTATGCATTCTGCCTCCCAAGTCTGCTTGCGTCTTTAAATTTACCCTTTTTATCTCTTTTATCTAAATCTCTTCATCTTCTGTTTCTTCTTCATAAGCATCTGCCATATCTGCATAGCTCATAATATATTCGCTTATTTGATAATCCATACAGTCATCAAAATCATATCTGTATTTTTCGCCCTCGAGCCTCTCGATCCTGCAAAGCGAAAGCGCATCTCTTAGAGAAAGCATCTCCTTTTTTCCATTTTCTATATTTTTACATTCGACATTCGAATCGTTAGTATACCAATTTTTAAAATCATTGAGCTCATCGCAAAAATGCACAAGAGCTGTTTCGTCGTGCTCGATCCCATGCAAGAGTCCGACTAAAGCTAATTTTATAGTTTCTATCAGCGTATATATCTCTGTTGATTCGTCGGGAAGTGCGTCTGTCATCTCATCGAAATAATTTTCAATAATCTCTGCAACTTCGTCCTTATTTACCTCGCCAAAGAGTTTATAAAGCGCCTCATCCTGCACCTCCTCGCTTGTCTCAACCAAATCTGCAAAGTTTTCAAAATATTGAAATTCACTTCCCTCGTTTATATCAAGCATTTTTAGCAATTTTTCATAATCCATAACTATCGCCCTCTAAATTTTTAAATTTAACCTTTACATCGCTGTCCTCAAAAATTCTATCTATCATATTTAGGAAGTTTTCCGACAGATCGCTTGCATAAAATGTGCTTTCGTACGGCGAGCCGTCTGCAAGCATATCCCTTTCGGAAAGTATTTGCTCTATCTTTTGTGTCACTGTTTCCGATGGATTTATTATCCTAAGATTTGGAAAGAGTCTCTTTATATTTGATGCTATAAGCGGATAATGAGTACAACCGAGCACCATTGTATTTATCCTATTTTCTAAGATGAAGTCCTGCATATAATATTCTATCGTCAAATCCATAATATCATTTTGGATAATACCCTCCTCAATCAGCGATACAAATGCAGGGCATGCCTTCTCGTACACGGATAATGACTTATTTAATTTCTTTATTGACTTTTTATATGCACCGCTTGCTATAGTTACCTTTGTGCCTATAATGCCTATTTTGTCGCTTGTGCTGCAAGCCTCGGCCACATATGCCGCCGCAGGCTCTATGACGCTTATTATAGGAATGTCAGGAAATCTTTCTCTTAAATCATCAAGGCATGTTGCACTTACCGTATTGCAGGCTATAACGATCATCTTGACATCATTTTGTACCAAAAAATCCGCTATCTGCATAGAAAATGTGCGTATAGTCGAAACTGCCTTTGAGCCATATGGAGTTCTTGCCGTATCGCCGTAATATATAATTCTCTCTTCAGGAAGTTTTTTCATCAACGGAGTGATACAAGTCAGACCCCCGAGACCCGAATCAAAAAAGCCGATTGGTCTATTATCCATTTTTGTTTCCTTTCAAATTTGTGTTATACTGTCAATATATTATTTTACAACAAAGGCACTTCAAAGTAAATAAACAGCGGAGGTAATCAATGAATAAAACTCTTAAAAAGAGAAGCCAAATAGATAAAAAATATAAATGGGATATAGAAAAAATGTATCCCGACGAAAAAGTCTGGGACGAGGATATAAAAATCGCACTTAAAGAGGCTGAGGCTTTTTCTAAATTTAAAGGAAAACTCGCAGATGATAGCAGTACGCTTTTAGATGCTCTAAAAGCCCGTGATTTTATATGGCAAAAGCTCGAAAAGGCATTTGTTTATGCTCGTATGAGGCGTGACGAGGATAATACTTGCGAAAAATATCAATCGATGTGCGACAAGATTCAAAATGCACTTTCAAAAGCAAGTATGCTTATGGCATTTTTTATACCTGAGCTTTTATCTTGCGACAAGGAGCTTATCGACGGATATATCAAAGAGAATACCGAGCTTGGCATATATAAATTTATGATAGATTGTGCTTTTAAGGAAAAGGATCATATCCTTTCCGAAAAAGAGGAAAGCCTGCTGTCTCAGCTCGGCGAAGTAACTTCGGCTACAAATAATATTTTCACAATGCTAAATAATGCCGATATGGACTTCGGTACTGTCCTTGATGCTGACGGCAACAGCCTGCCACTGACACATGGCAACTATATCACTTTTATGGAAAGCCACGACCCAACTCTTCGCAAAAATGCTTACGAGAAAATGTATACCTCATACAAAAAGCTGATAAATACAATTTCTACAACATATAGCTATAATGCAAAAAGAGATGTGGTGACCGCTCGCCTGCGAAAGTATCCATCTGCGATCGAGGCTTCGCTTTCTGACGATGATATATCGCTTGATGTTTACAATAATCTTATTGATGTAATCCACGAAAATCTCCCTTATCTTTACAAATATATGGAGATGAGAAAAGAGATTTTATCGCTTGATGAGCTTTGTATGCACGATGTATATGTGCCTCTTGTGAAATTACCGCAAAAGGAAATCTCCTTTGAGGACGCTCAGCTTTATATGGAAAAAGCTCTTGCTCCTCTGGGCGATGATTATATCAAAAATATGAAAAACGGCCTTGCCTCCCGCTGGGTAGATGTATACG
Organism: uncultured Porphyromonadaceae bacterium; assembly: GCA_963634825.1. Taxonomy (GTDB): domain Bacteria; phylum Bacillota; class Clostridia; order Peptostreptococcales; family Anaerovoracaceae; genus Gallibacter. The sequence continues at coordinate 5,450 of CAVHCP010000020.1, forward strand.
AAACTCCCGGCAAGACAAGCGGAGCATACAGCTTTGGAAGCTATGACTCTATGCCTTATATCCTGATGAATTTTTCGAGCACGCTAAAGGATGTCTTTACACTGGTACATGAAATGGGACATTCGATGCATAGCTTTTATACGAGGAATACACAGCCTTATATTTACGGCGACCACAGCATATTTACAGCAGAGGTCGCATCTACGGTAAACGAAAACCTTTTGATAAAGCACCTCTATAAAACCGAGACCTCAAAGGAAATGCAAAAGTATCTTTTAAATTATCATATAGAGGAATTCCGCACTACTGTATTTAGGCAGACGATGTTTGCCGAGTTTGAAAAATGGTCGCACGAAATGCTTGAGCAAGGTATACCTCTTACTGCGCAGTCAATGTGTGATTATTATGCTAAGCTAAATAAGTTATATTTTGGCGACGCTGTGAAGCAAGACGACTTTATCAAATACGAATGGGCTCGCATACCGCATTTTTATAACGCTTTTTATGTATATAAATATGCAACCGGATATTGTGCGGCAGCCGCTATTTCGGATAAGATTTTAAATGACGGTCCCGATGATTATTTAGAATTTTTGAAAACAGGCAGCAGTAACCACCCTATCGAGCTCCTAAAAATAGCAGGCGTCGATATGAGTAAAAAGGAGCCGATACAAAAGGCAATGGAGGTTTTTAAAGGCTTAGTCGATGAGCTCGAAGAACTCATTTAGACATATCACAAGAATTTCAAAGTCTTTAGTCTTTAGCCTTTAATCTTTAACTTTAAGCTTTTAGCTTGGGCTTTAAGCTTTTAAATCTCAAAGGAGAACAAAATGACCTTAAATAAAAATATTTGCATACATTCCAATGAAACAGAAGCTTCAAAAAAGACATTTGCAAAGCTGAGTGCAAAACTGGTAAAAAACGGATACAACTTAAGCGATACTATAAACAGCGATACCGGACTTCTCATCTGCATAGGCGGCGATGGCGCGATGCTTGATGCGCTCCACAAATTTGACTTTCCGAGAGTACCTGTAATAGGCATAAACACAGGTCATCTTGGATTTTTCCAGGAAGTTGAGGCGCATAAATTAGATGAGTTTATATCAAATTATGAAACAGGCAGATACAGACTGCAACCACTTACAACCGTTGAAGCTATAGTTATTTCAAAATCAGGCAAAAAGACCGTTATAAATGCTTTAAATGAAATAATCATCCGAAGCGATAACTATCTGTCGGCTCATCTTGCTCTTTCCATAGATGGAAGCTTTATAGAAAACTTCAGTGGTGATGGACTTGTTATAGCGACATCGGCAGGTTCGACAGCTTACAATTACTCCATAGGCGGAGCTATCGTCGATCCACGCCTCGACTTATTGCAGGTAACGCCGATTGCTCCTATGAATACGACAGCTTATCGCTCTTTTACTTCGAGCATATTGTTACCTCACGACTTACACCTCGATATAGTGCCAATCTCACACAATGAGGCTACAAATATCCTTTCCGACGGCGAATGTACAACTTTTAACGATGTAGAAAGAATAAAAGTTGGCGTATCTGATATACAGATAAACCTGTTGCGGTTTGAAACATACGATTTTTGGAATAAGATAAAGACTAAGTTTTTATAAATAAGGGGAAGTATGCATAGCGATTTTAAATATGTAGTTACAAATGAAGATTTTAAAAACGAATTCGCAATAAAAAATATTTTGCGAATTCATTTTAAGTTTTCATCGAGGCTTATATCTAAAATAAAAAGAAATAAAAGCGTTTACCTAAATGGCGAGAGTGTAGCCGGCTGGATAATTCCAGAGCCCGGTGATGTCATAACCGTGAAGATCCCGGAAGAAAAAAGCAACTTTGAGCCAAAGGATATTCCGATTGATGTAATCTACGAGGATAACGATATGCTTATTATCAACAAGCAACCCGGCATCATCGTTCATCCGACTGCAAGCCATCAGGATGATACGCTTGCAAATGGTATTGCCAATTACTGCCTTGTGACAAATCAAAACTTTAAGCTTAGATTCGTAAATCGACTTGACCGTGACACATCAGGCCTTGTAGTAGTCGGCAAAAATTCACATTGTCAGGATACGATTGCAAAGCAAATGAAAAGCGATCAGGTCAAAAAGGAATATATAGCCCTTGTTCACGGCATAATTTCGGAAAACAAAGGAACTGTTGATTTACCTATTGCAAGACCTGATGATATAGGCATAAAGAGAAAGGTTATGGCAGGTGGCTCTCCTTGCGTGACGCATTATGAAGTATGCGAGCGTTTTTTGCCTTCAGATGATAATCCTTTCAATCCTATTGACAGGATTTCCTTAGATGAAAGGCTTTCAAGAGAATTCGAGCTTAAGAGAAAATCCTTTATTTTGGAACATCCCGAAAAACAAGGTTTATATGAATATCTTGCAAAAAATGATGAAAAAAATCCGATTGTCCACAAGCCCGGTTTCACGCTTTTGAAGCTACAGCTTGAAACAGGCAGGACACATCAGATAAGAGTACATCTATCGCATATTGGATATCCTATAGTTGGGGATACACTGTATGGGACTGCTTCGGATATTATAAATCGTCAGGCTCTGCATGCGCAGAGGCTTTCCTTTTACCATCCTGTAAGCGGAAAGCCGCTGGAGCTACAAGCTCCAGCGCCTGACGATTTCAAATCAGCTATTTGCCTTCTATCGCATCGATAGACTGTATGACAGCATTTCTAAATCCGTTCTTTTCGAGTGCGGCAACGCCTTTTATAGTAGTACCTCCCGGGGAGCAAACTGCATCCTTCATCTTTGCAGGTTCGTTTCCCTCTTTTAAGTAAAGACTTCCTGTGCCCTTTATCACCTGCGCCGCAAGCCTGTATGATGTTTTTCTGTCGAGTCCGTACTTTACAGCCGCATCACTTAGCGCTTCCATAAACATAGCAGTAAATGCCGGCGTGCAACCTGCAAGCGTGCCTGCAACCGAAAAATGAGCTGTATCCACAAATTCTACCAAAGCTATCTTTTCAAATATCTTTTTAAAGGTCTCTATTTCCTTTTCGTCAAGTGAATTTTTACTCTCACATACCAATATTCCATCGCATGCCGCTATCGGTGTATTTGGCATAACCGATATATGATGTGTTCCCTCTGCTAACATTTCCTCATATTTGTCAAAAAATATACCTGCCGCAATAGATATTACTACTTTATCTTTTAGTTCTTCCTTGATCTGCGAAACTAAAGGATTTATCTGATTTGGCTTCACAGCTAAAACTACAATCTCCGCATTTTTTACAGTTTCAAGATTATCCTTACACGCATTTATACCTATTTTCTTTGCATTTTTTTCGAGCTTCGCAAGGTCTCTTGCCGATGCAAATACATCCTTTGGCTCAAAGACCTTTTTTTCTACAATCCCTGTAGCTATAGCCTGCGCCATATTACCATATCCTATAAATCCTATTTTCATTTTTCGCATCCTCCCTCGGTCGGTAAAGCCACTGAAATAGCCTCCGGCACTATCTCAAACGATATCTCGTCTGCCTGTGTTATTTCTCCGTCTACACTAAATAGCATAGCCTTCTCGTTTGCAATTATTTTTAACTTTTTACTCTTTTTATATATAAAAAGCTCCTTTGCTCCTTCATTTTCTAAATGAATTCCTTTAGCATATTCCGGAAAGAGCTTTATAAATTTTGCCCTACTGCATTTTTTTATCAGACTTACATCCATAAGCCCATCATTTGTAGTCGCAAGTGGCACGCCTTTAACGCCACCACCGCAAAAGCAACCGTTTGCAACAGCTATCAAAAGCATCTTGCCGTCAAATATTTCTCCGTCCTCAAATTCGACCTTGAGATTTGCGCCCTTCATCTTCACAAGCATGGCCGCAACGCCCATAATATATGCAAGCGAACCCGACACGAGCGGCATCTTCTTTAGCCTCGCTGTAATATCAACCACATTGCAATCAAAGCCTATATTAAACATATTTATGCCATATCTCGTATATGTGAAATTGTTTTTTCTAAATTTATACCTTATAACATCCGTTTTTTGCGTCTCAAAAGCGAGCTGTTTTTCTATATCTAAAAAGTCTTCAATCTCCCCAAAATTTCTGACAAAATCGTTGCCTGTACCTACGGGTATGATACCAAGCTCTATATTATCCGCTCTACCGGTATGCAAAATAGCATTTAGAATTTCATTTACTGTGCCGTCGCCTCCGCAAGCATAGATTCTAACCTTTTTTGTATCATCAATATTTTTGACTACATCGGATACAAAAACCTCAGCGTCAAGCACCTCTTTTGTTTCGTATATTTCGACATCTAAAGCCGTTTTTTCCTTCGCCTTTAAAATCGCCTCTTTTAAATCTAACGCTTTGCCTTGCCCCGCTGCCGGATTTAGCACAAAAATATGTTTTTTACTCATCTGTGTCCCCTTTTGCTCTAATTTATTTTACATTCAAATCAGTACAAAGGCAACAAAAAGTAAAACTGTCATAAGGCTTTATCACTGCTTTTTAAAGCTGTTTACTACTAAACTATTGTGACTGAAGCCTTGCCATTTTGTTTGTATATTATTTTCTTTTTCATCTGTAATAGCTTGCTTTAAATTCAACACATCAAACTTTGTTACAAAATTCACATTCTCAAAAAAATCGCAATTAAATCTCGATTGATTTATTTCCTGCACCTTATAACCATCACCGGCTGGGATATTTGCAAACCTTACTGTACCGGTATAACACCCGTCGGCAATATAATTACAAGTCGTCGCTTTATAATATGTATGACTCACACCAACTATATCTATTCCCTCACACTTATATATTGCAACAGGATTTCCATTTTCTTTATTTACATTTTCCTTTAAAACCTTTTTAGTAACTTTAAGCTCACATTCAAGGGGGCGTGTTTCTACGACAATCTCAGAATTTTGTGTTATTCTATTAGTACCGAAAAAATCACCTCTTTTTAACCCCTCTAGAGATTCGTCAACCTCGCCATATTCATACATAGAGTAAATACTGTCTTTCAGGATACTGTAATCATAGTGATAACCTGTCTTATCACCAATAAGAGAACGATCTACCTTTTCATTCTCATCTAAACTAGGCTTGCCATTGAAGTAAATATTTTTTATTTCAAGACCATTGCTCCAAAAGCCATCTTCATTTTTGGAAGAAAATATAAGTTCAAAAAGCGCACATTTTCCACCAATAATGTAAGTGGGACATACAAGATAGTCCGAGTCATAATATTGACTACCACCCCACATACAATTTTGAACAAAAATAGAATTATAGGAATTAAGGCAATAATGTTTATTAACTTTAATTTTAAGTTTAAACATAAGTTTAGTTGCTACATCTCCAGTTGAGCTTGTAGTATCACTGCCACCGTTATTTGTTGTCAGGCTTGCCTTATTTGTGAAAGTAATAGAGCCATCACTACCTACATGTTCCTTATAGTCCATATCCTTAAATGCTCCGTTTATTATCAAATGATATGTCTTATTGTAAAAACTATCATCTGATTTATAATCACCAAGCGTTGCCGTCAAAACATTATTACTGTCACAGCTAATCGTAAATTTAGCCGTTACATCCGCTCCCGTATCATCAGTGATTTTAGCCGACTTATATGAAAAGGTCTTAGGCAAGCTGTCGGTCAGGACAAATTTATTGTAATAATATGTACTGCTCGGTTGCATTGGTACAAAAAAGCTTACATCCCACACATCATCGTTAAATCCGGGTACGGCTGATGTTTGCCCTGTTATAGTTGGCGTAGGCGTTTTAAAGCTTGTTATCGTTTGAGGCTCCATCGCCCAGTAAAAAAAGCTTCTTGTAGTATGTGCCTTTGTACTCCAATCCGTTTTTGCATCATAATTATATCTCGAATAGTTATATGTAAATGAACTTACATCATTAAGCAGTACCTCAGACCAAGCAAAAGAGTCGCTGTTTGTTACTGCTGTGCTTCCGTCACCTGTTATATAATTTGTGCTTGATTTCAAAATAGAATTGCTTGTCAGATATACCTTTTCGGAATTATGTAGTGTCAGTTTTTCTGTTGCATCCATATCTCTAAAAGTTAAATGACCGCTGATTTTTAAAGTATTATTGTCCTCGTCATAAAAATCTACTTTTATTTTTAGATTTTTGATATAGTTTGTCGGTTGCCAAACTCCCAAATTATATTTTGAAAAAACAACTGTCGGAATACTTGTTTTTGTAGTGCTACTGCCATAAGGCTTAAGAGTTGCATTTTTCCTCAAGGCATCCCATCCGGCAACTGTTACTTTCATATTTACAACCTTACCTTGATATGTTCCGACATTTTTATACCATACTCCTACATTTCCCTTTTGGTCTGCCGAAGTTAGCCTTATAGGATAAAAGTCTTCTGTATAATATCTGTCTTTAGAATTAAAATAATATCCATCTGTTTCCCAAAGGTCACTCTCATATGAGCCACCGCCAAAGCTTTCAAAAGTAGTTTTGCCTGTTATAAAACGAGGTGTAAAGGCATATTTGCTGTCTATACTCGTACCGATCGCAACCTTAGATACGGATATTGCGGCAAAGGCTTTGCTTACCGCAAAGGCAAAAAACACACTTAAAAGCATACTTACGCAAATAGTAAAGCTTATTATCCTTTTTTTCGTCATATCATCACCCCCTATCTATTCGCCTTTTATACTTTTAAAAGCTTCTGCCGGAGTATCAAAACCCCTTGCCTGTACAGTTTCCTCATATATGATTATTTCGAGATTTTCCCTTTCCTTTGCTGTTAAATCTTCATTAAATGTAACCTTTGTGCACAGATCTTTCGTGGAATTTATGCCATTTGTACTTACCGCTTTGTTATAATACCACCAGTATTCCCCATCAATTTTGATTTTCGTATAATCCTTTATGTTATAGTCTATTGTCATTTTCTCTGCGATACTGCTATCACTTATTGCCATAAAAATGCGAACATACGCCGGAGAGCCTGCGTTTAGTACCGATATTCTCATCGGTACAACTGTGCCTTTTGTTATATTTTCGGGCAAATTATCCTCGTCAAATGTATTTATGATTTGACTATAATTACTGCCAACCTTTAGCTTGTCAACATTTTCATTTGTATGTAAAAAATAAGCAAGGCATGAGCCGATGACGACTGCCGACAGTAAAAATCCTATTGCAATAGCAAAGCACACTTTCCTTTTATAGCTCATTATTTTCCCTCTCCGCTATTCTCTTTGCGCTTCCGAACACTCACATAAATGATATGAGCAAGCGTTACTACAAAAATGACAGTAAGACAGAGCGTTACATTATCATCAACAAATTTTGCCACATATCCCATATATGGAATATCAAATAGCTCCTTTCCAACATAGTTATCCTTTGTCAAAACAAAACTATCAACATCCTCGTTATTATCGCCTTTTGTTATGCAGCAATCTTCTTTTATTTCCATAACTCTGTGCGTCACATTTTGTTCGCCAAGTTTAAATGTCACTATATCTCCGACCTCTATGTCCTCATAACTTACCCTCTCTGTTATCACGCAAACAGAGCCTGTCTTTATCTCCTTTTCCATACTTCCGCTCATACATACAAGAAATGTTATTTTAAACAAAAGGCATAAAAACAGCATTACTATCACACATGCAAGAATAATTATCTTTGCATTTTTAAATATGTTTTTTATCGATTTATTTTTCATTTTTCCCACCTACAACATAAACTATGCCACCTATAATCACGCTCGCTAAAAGCGCTATCAAAAGAGCATTTATACTAAAAGTATCTCCTGTTTTCACCTGTTTTGTATCGCTACTTGCCACATGCCAAACGAGCGTATCATTTTTGCCTGATAGCAAATTGTCTGCTTCCTTTGACATAGCAATCTCGTAGCTTAGCAGCTTGCTTTCATTTGCTTTTATATTACCGATATCCTTTTTAAATATCGCTTCAGACAGCTTGCCACTGTAAAGGATTTTATTTTCTTCCTTTAGCGTCATCTCCATTTCGGAAAACAACCTGCTGTCACCATTTAGCAAGCTTTCGAATGACACTTTTTTATCAATGTCACTATTGTTTTTTAGTATTATCGTATTTGTAATCGTATCTCCGCTTATTATTTCGCTATTTAATATCTCGTCCGACGATATGTCTGTCGCCCTTGCAACATCTATCTTTATTGGAATAACTTCTCTTGCTTTTGCAATATAATTATCCCCGTCAAATGTGCTTTCTGTTACCACTACATCACCCCACGGATTTTCGCTATCGAAGCTCGGGTAAAAATTTTCGCTTTGAATTGCTTCATACCTTCCTCTGACTATCAGCTCTTTACCGGCATTTGTAATATCCTTTGGTACTGTAAAGCCGTCAAAAAGCTTTATACATTCCTTGCTTTTAACAGGCTTTGTATAATAATAGTATTTACCTTTCTTTATAAGATTTTCATTAAGTCCGTAAAAATCGCTATCCGATAACAAATCCATGTCAAGTACAAATCTCACATATGAGCTTATTCCCTTGTTTTTAACTGTAACAGCATATGTGACATCTTTATTTGGATAAATTTTTTTATTATCCTCTAAAACCTCAATCTCAAAATCTATACCATTTGACTGAAGCCTATTTTCAATTCTCGATATTTTTATATTTTCCGCAAAAACGACACTCACAAGAAATATGCTTGCTAAAATAATAAGGGAGAAAGATATTCCTTTAGCTTTTGACTTCAACTATCTATCCCCCTTCTGTGCGAGCTTATCTTGGCACCTGCACACCTGCGCTTTGATTGCTTACTATGCTCCATACTTCACTCGCATTTGTTGTCTTATTACCGCCAAGGTCACTTGTCTGGATAGAATAATCTTTCACTGTTACATCAAAAGTACTACCCTCTATGCCTTGTCCTTCTGTGACATTTGCAAATGTGATATTGTCAAATAGAGTAGTAGTTTCACCCTTTGGTGCAATAGCTGTTAAATTGCCATCACTTCCCGCATAAGCATATACATAGCTGACTTCATCACTTCCATTGATAGTATCAACAAGCACCCAGCCACTATTTGTACTATAAGTAAATAAATCAATTCCTCCATTTTTAACCTGTCCGTCACTTGCAACATAAGAAGCCTCTTTATGCGGTACAGTTACCTTCATAAAAGTATACATATCAAGCGAGCCCTCATTTACTACCTTAGGATCCTTTGCGAGTGTGCAATTTGGAGCAAGATTGTTATGAGCCTGATCCCCGGCACTGTCAAAAGCTGTTTCGACTACGCTACTTTTTACATTCCCAAACGAGAATGAATTTACCTTCTCATTGGTATCCGTAAAATATGCATATGTAAATCCACTTATGACAAGCGCCGCACATAGCCCAAAACATATACCAGCTGCTATAATTTTGTTTTTTCTTTTTCCTAAAATTTCCTTTTTCATTTCTCTCTTCCTTCCTTTTTCATTTCTCTTTTTTTAATTTAACTATTATAAAATTTATTTTAGAACGATTACCTTTCCAAGCGAGGTTGCAACTACACCTTTCATTTCGAGGATCGTCACTATCGCATTTATATATGCCGGCGTATATCCCGTTTCCATACAAATTCGCTCAATACTTATTTCTCCCCTTCTATTTACTATCGTGTAAATTTCTTTCTCGTCTTCGCCAAGATTTAAGCCTTTTTGCTCCGCTTTTTTCTTATTTACACCTATAGCTCGCAGGGCGTCATCTATAACAACAATCGGCTCTGCTCCGTCATAAATCAATTTGTTAGATCCAATGCTATATAAGCTGTTTATATTTGCAGGCACTGCCATAACCCTGCGATTTGCATCCATCGCAAGCTCCGCCGTTATAAGTGCTCCGCTATTTAGGCCTGCCTCGGTAACTATAGTAAGTTCACAAAGTCCGGCTATTATCCTATTTCTCTCAGGGAATGTCCATCTCCTTACCTCTGCCTGCGGCGGATATTCTGATATTATAAGACCTGTTTTCTTTAACTTTTCATAAAGACCCCTATTTATCGCCGGATAACAAATATCTACTCCGCACCCGAGAACTGCTATAGTATTGCCTTTTTTGTCCATAGCCGCTTTGTGTGCAACAGCATCTACTCCCATTGCCATCCCGCTTACAACCGTCACTCCATTTTCGCTCAGCTCTGCTGATATCGTATCCGTAACCCATTTACCATATGTGCTCATTTTGCGGGATCCGACTATAGCAACTTTTTTTGGATTATTTAAAAGCTCAAGCTTACCTATACAATAAAGCCTTTTAGGTGGCATAGATATTTGCTTAAGCTCTTTTGGGAATGCATCCGAAGTAATATCTATCACCTCTATGTCTTTATACGTACTATTCAAAAATTCCATAATCAGCCCTCCTGGTCCCTTCGGTAGCTGAGCGCTTCTGCCAGATGTGCAAGCTTGATTTCGTCCGAATTGTCGAGATCCGCTATAGTGCGGGCAACCTTAAGCATCTTATGCATTCCCCTCATACTCAATTTTAATTTTTCATATGCCTGCTTTAAAAAGGCGGAAGCCTCCTCATCCAATGTGATATATTTTTCGATCATTTTTGCATCCAACCTGCCATTTAAATCGATTTTTTCTCCCTTATATCTTTTTCTTTGAATTTCGCGAACTCTTTCCACCTCCAAAAGCATGCTTTTAGTATCAAGTCTTTTTTTGCTCGCCTCTGCAATATGGCAGTCGCAAATTTGCATAGCTTCCTCATATTTAACCTTCGTCATTTTCACATACATATCTATTCTGTCCATAAATGGCGCCGAAAGCTTTTCTCTAAATGCCGCAAGCTGTGCCTGTGTGCAAACGCATACATTTTCGTCATCTCCCGCATATCCGCATCCACAAGGATTTGCTGCGCAGATGAGAATAAAATCAGCCGGCAGACTCATGCACTCCTTATTTCTGACTATTTTTACCTCTCTGTCTTCCATAGGTTGTCTCATTCTCTGCAAAACCTGACTGTTAAATGTATTCACCTCGTCTAAAAAGAGCACTCCTTTATCAGCGAGTGAAATTTCACCCGGTTTGATCCTGCTACCACCTCCAATGAGAGCCGCAGTCGTAATACTGCTATGAGGCATACGAAAAGGTCTCCTTGTTACCACCGGCATTTTTTCGTCAAGCATACCCGCAATACTGTAAATTTTAGTCACTTCCTTTTGCTCTTCATAAGTCATTTTTGGCAATACGCCTGCAAATCTCTTTGCAATCATACTTTTGCCTACACCGGGCGGTCCTTGCAAGAGCATATTATGCCCACCTGCCGCAGATATTATTACTGCCCTCTTTGCAACCTCCTGTCCATATACCTGCGAAAAATCGAGCCCATCGCCTTCAAAATCAGTCGTTTTTTTAAATTGAAGCCTCCTGATCTCATTTTTCTTTTTTATATCCTCTGAGTCTTCCTTTCCACATAAAATGTCAGCAATCTCCTTTAAATTGTTAACTCCTATTATTTTGCTTTCCTTTATAAACAAAGCCTCTTCGATATTTTTCATCGGTACTATGATATTTTTTATTCCGTTTTCTTCTGCACACATTGCAAGCGGTAGCAGGCCCGGAACAGGATTTATTTGCCCATCAAGAGCAAGCTCGCCAAAAAACGCATAATTCTTTTCGTTGAAAGACTCTATCTGCTTCGAAGCTTTTAAAAGTGCCATGGCAATTGCAAGATCATAATGACTTCCGCTCTTTTTTTTGTCCGCAGGTGCCAAGTTTACCGAAATCCTATTTATGGGAAATACAAATCCGCTATTGCCTACAGCTGCCCGTATTCGCTCTATTGATTCCTTTATCACAGTATCTGTAAGCCCCACTATATGAAATCCCGGAAGTCCCTTTGATATGTATGCTTCTATCGATGTCAACTCGCCATCCGCTCCGCTAAGCGTGCAAGTATATATTTTTGATAACATATTGTAACCTCTGTCCTAAAAGGCATTTTCGATGTGATTTAGCTTAACCTCTATCACATCAAAGCCTACATCATAATTGGTAATCTTCTCCGACATCATATAAAGTGCTGCGACCTTCCTCATATGATTCTTTTTTGTCTCATTTACAGCCTCAGCGGGCGTACCCATCAAATCGCCGCTTCGCGTCTTGACCTCGCAAAAGACAATCCTATTGTCCTTCCTTGCGATTATATCGACCTCGCCAATCCTGCTTCTAAAATTTTTTGCCCGTATCTCATATCCCTGAAGCTTCAGATAATTTGCCGCCATATCTTCGCCAAGCTTACCGAATTCTTTTTTATTCATCGCTCCTCCTTTAGGTTGCTATATATGCTTTTTGGTAATTTTTGGAATTGTTGATTACACTTTACATTATTTTCCATTTGCTGTCAATAGTTTTTT
>CAVHCP010000021.1:0-15550 GCA_963634825.1 uncultured Porphyromonadaceae bacterium
CCCTATGGTCAAGCGGTTAAGACACCGCCCTTTCACGGCGGTAACCCGGGTTCGATTCCCGGTAGGGTCACCAGATGAGCGCGTCTGGTGGAATTGGCAGACACGCTAGATTTAGGTTCTAGTGGGAAACCGTGGGGGTTCAAGTCCCTCGACGCGCACCAGCAAAAAAGGTCCACCAGCGGTGGATCTTTTTTATTTGATATATAAGGATTTTATATATTGACGACATAACGGTATAGTTTTTTATAATACTTTATGTGCTGATATTATATATATAAATACATGCGGTCATGGCGGAATTGGCAGACGCGCACGGTTCAGGTCCGTGTGAGGCAACTCATGGGGGTTCGAATCCCTTTGACCGCACCATAAATTTTTCGCTTGAAAACAAAAAAAGCAGATTGTATAATTTAGAAAAATGAAGAGAACGACTTTTTGTGACTGACGGATATGCGGAAAAACCGCGGGGGAGCAAAAAGCATATATGCCGACCGTCTGGGCTGATTTGTTCCCTTGCAGGGGATAAGTTTGCCCTTTTTTAGTTCACAAATATAGACTTTACAATATACTGTGGAGGAAATGATATGAAAAAAGTTGCAATTATTATGGGGTCTGACAGTGATTTGCCGATTGCCGAAAAGGCAATAAAAAGGCTCGCAGAGTATGGCATTGAGTACGAAGTACATATTTACTCGGCACATCGTACGCCCGAGGAAGCGATAGGCTTTGCAAAAAATGCTAAGCAAAACGGCTTTGGGGTCATCATAGCGCTTGCCGGTATGGCGGCACATTTGGGCGGAGTTATTGCTGCACATACAACTCTTCCGGTTATAGGGGTGCCTATAAAATCGACATTGGAAGGAATGGACGCGCTTCTTGCTACTGTCCAGATGCCACCTGGGATACCTGTTGCAACGGTCGGCATAGATGCAGCGGCCAATGCGGCAATATTGGCAACCGAAATCTTGGCAGTTTCGGATGATAAGCTTGCGGAAGTTCTTTTAGAAAAACGAAATGAAGAAAGACAAAAGGTTTTAGACAAAGATCGCAATATTTGTAAATAAAGAAGTAAAATATCTTTTAATTGATATTTTATATAAAAAATGAAAAGCGAAAACGGAGGGAAAAATGGATAACAAATTAGTTTACACAGGAAAAACAAAGAATGTATTTGAACTTGCAAACGGAAATTACCTTTTGAAGTTCAAGGATGATTGCACAGGTAAGGACGGAGTATTTGATCCGGGCGAGAATTCGGTTGGACTTACTATCGAGGGAGTAGGCGATGTCAATCTGAGAATGTCTATCTATTTCTTTGAAAAAATCAATGCGGCAGGCATAAGAACACATTATGTAAATGCCAACTTAGAGGATACAACAATGGAAGTTCTTCCTGCGAAGGTTTTTGGAAACGGACTTGAGGTTATCTGCCGTCATAAGGCTGTAGGTAGCTTTTTCCGTCGTTACGGAGAATATATCGAGGAAGGTGCAGACCTTGATGCTTATGTAGAAATGACATTCAAAAATGACGAAAAGGGAGATCCACTTGTAACAAAGGACGGCCTTATCGCACTTGATATTATGACAGCTGAGCAGTATGAGAGCATAAAGGAAATGACACAAAAGATAACACAGATCGTTGCCGATGATTTAAAGGAAAAAGGTCTTGTACTTTATGATATCAAATTTGAGTTTGGATATGATAAGGACGGCAAGGTTATGCTGATTGACGAGATTGCTTCAGGAAATATGAGAGTATATAAGGATGGACAATATATCGATCCGATGAAATTATCTGAGTTATTCTTTGCATAAGCTTGTATGTGGATTAAGCATAAGTTTAGGCAAAAGGAAACGGAGGTATAACATTGGGTGGTTTCTTTGGAGTTACATCAAAAAGAGATGCAGTGCTGGATGTCTTTTTCGGTGTGGATTATCATTCGCATTTGGGAACGCGCAGAGCCGGTATGGTGGCGCTTAGCAAAGAAAAGGGATTTCAGCACGAAATACATAAAATAGAAAATTCTCCATTCCGTACAAAATTCGAGGGCGTAACGGATGAAATGCGCGGTAATGCGTGTATCGGCTGTATCAGCGATGCGGATCCGCAGCCTATTATGATTTGCTCCAAGCTTGGTACTTTTGCAATTACAACTATCGGCTTGATACGAAATGCCGAAGCACTCAAAAAGGAGCTTTTGGAAAATGGGAATGGATATTTTGAGGCTCACACAGCAGGAAGGATCAATGCAACTGAGATAGTTGCCGCTTTGATTAATCAAAAGGACAGCTTTGTTGAGGGCATCAGGTTCGCACACGAGAAGATAGAAGGCACGGTTTCAATACTGATATTACTTGAGGACGGTAATCTTATAGCCGCAAGAGATAAAGTGGGCAGATTGCCTATTTTGCTTGGCAAGGACAAGGACGGCTACTGCGTTTCATTCGAGTCCTTTGCATATCAAAAGCTTGGATATGAGGATGTCAGGGAGCTTAGACCTGCGGAAATTGTAAAGATAACACATGAAGGTGTTGAGGTGCTTGATGAAGGCGGAGAAGAAATGAAGATTTGCGCATTCCTGTGGACATATTATGGTTATCCGACCTCCAAGTATGAGGGTGTAAATGTTGAAGCTATGCGCAACAAAAACGGCAACATCTTAGCACAGATAGATCGTGAAAACAATATCGCATCAGACATTGATTTTGTGAGCGGTGTGCCTGATTCGGGAACGCCACATGCGATAGGTTATGCCAATGCGAGCGGTATACCGTTTGCGCGTCCTTTCATCAAATATACGCCGACATGGCCACGAAGCTTTATGCCGACAAGTCAGCGTGAGCGCAATATGGTTGCTAAGATGAAGCTGATACCGGTGCAGGAGCTTATTGAAGGCAAAAAGCTATTATTTGTAGATGACAGTATCGTCAGAGGTACACAGCTGAGAGAGACAGTTGAGTTTTTATATGAGAATGGAGCGCGTGAGGTACATATGCGTTCGGCGTGCCCGCCTATAATGTATGCATGCAAATATCTAAATTTTTCGAGAAGCAACTCGGAGATGGATCTGATTGCAAGACAGGTGATATTTGAGCTTGAGGGCGAAGAGGCGATAGAGCACATAGACGAATATATAGACGGCAAGACAAAAAGAGGCAAGGCCCTCAGAGAGAGGATAAGCGAAAAGCTTCATTTTGCTTCGTTAGATTATCAGACACTTGAGGGTGTCATAGAGGCCATAGGTATAGAACCATGTAAGCTTTGTACTTACTGCTGGAATGGAAAGGGATAAAAAATGAATAATTCAAAATCGGACAGCTACACAAAAGCAGGTGTAGATATAACAGCAGGATACCGTGCGGTTGAGCTTATGAAGGAGCATATTGCAAGGACGACTACCGGAGGCGCGCTTTCGGATATCGGAGGCTTTGGAGGTCTTTTTGAGCTTGATATTACAGGTATGACAAGACCGGTACTTGTAAGTGGTACTGACGGAGTTGGCACGAAGCTAAAACTGGCATTTTTGATGGACAAGCATGATACGGTAGGTATTGACTGCGTTGCAATGTGTGTAAATGACATCATATGTTGCGGAGCGAAGCCTCTTTTTTTCCTTGATTATATAGCTTGTGGCAAAAATGTACCGGAAAAAATAGCAGAGATAGTTTCGGGTATCGCAGAGGGCTGTGTGCAGTCGGGAGCGGCTCTTATAGGTGGCGAGACAGCGGAGATGCCCGGCTTTTATCCTATCGATGAGTATGATTTAGCGGGCTTTTCTGTCGGAGCTGTAGACAAGTCAAAAATTATCGACAATAAGAGTATGAAAGCGGGTGACGTTGTGATAGCATTGCCTTCAAGCGGTGTGCATTCCAACGGATTTTCTCTCGTGCGTAAGGTTTTTGATATCGAAAATGCCGAGATCAAAAAGCCACTTAAGGAGCTTGACGGTAAATCGCTCGGAGAGGCTCTGCTTGCACCTACGAAAATTTATGTAAAGCCGATGCTAAGTCTTTTTGAGAAGGCGGAGGTCAAGGCTGTTTCGCATATAACCGGCGGTGGATTTTATGAAAACATTCCGCGAAGCATACCTGACGGCCTTTGTGCAAAGATTAAAAAGGACAGCATACGCATTTTGCCAATATTTGATCTTATAAAAAGTACGGGGGATATTCCTGAGAGGGATATGTTCAATACATTTAATATGGGCGTAGGAATGAGCGTTGTTGTAGATGCAAAGGATGCTGATACAGCGATTGAAGTTTTAAAAGCAAGAGGTGAGGATGCTTATATCATAGGAGAAATCGTTATGGCAGATGTCGATGGCGAAAAGGTGAAATTATGGTAAAGGTAAGGATTGCGGTTTTAGTTTCCGGAGGTGGCACAAATCTGCAGGCGCTGATAGATGCCCAAAAAAAAGGCATTTTAAAATCGGGAGAGATAAGCCTCGTGCTTTCGGGCAATGAGGACGCATATGCACTTGTCAGAGCAAAGGAAGCGGGTATAAAGGCACTTTCGGTTCCTTATAAAAAATGCGCTTCGCAACAGGAGTTTGAAAAAAAACTACTGGATATTCTTGCCGACTCAAAGATAGATCTCATCATATTAGCCGGATTTTTAAATATTTTGACTAAGACATTCACGGATGAGTATAAGGAGAGGATTATCAATGTCCACCCATCGCTGATACCGTCATTTTGCGGTAAAGGCTTTTATGGGCTAAAGGTCCATGAGGCGGCGCTGGAATACGGTGTCAAGGTGACAGGAGCGACTGTGCATTTTGTAAATGAGATACCGGACGGCGGTCGTATAATCATGCAAACGGCTGTTGATATCAATGACGAAGACACGCCAAAAACTTTGCAGGAGCGTGTGATGAAAGAAGCCGAGTGGGTTATATTACCACTTGCGGCAGAAAAAGTATGCAGTGACATACAAAATCAAATCAGAGGAAAGGAGTAAGTATGGATAGATATAAAAAGTATAATATCGGAGAGCTTTTGCAGGCAAATAAGTACCCCGGCAGGGGGATTATCTGTGGCAAGAGTGCCGATGATACAAAGGCGGTTATTGCTTATTTCATTATGGGCAGAAGCGAAAATTCGAGAAATCGTATTTTTGTGCCGGAGGGTGAGTCTGTTACGATTTATCCATTTGATGCTTCAAAGGTGCAAGACCCGTCTCTGATTATTTATTCGCCCCTTAGAATTCTTGGCAATCGGCTGATTGTCACAAACGGAGATCAGACGGATACCATTTACGATTTTTTAGAGGAGAAAAAGAGCATAGAAGAGGCCTTGGCAACACGATGCTTTGAGCCTGATGCTCCTAATTTTACTCCGAGAATAAGCGCTGTTTTGACTTTTGGTAATGAGCTTTCGTATCAGATGAGCATATTAAAAAGTATAGATGAAGATGGCAGCGAATGTGCGAGATGTTTTTATAACTACGTAGCAAGACCGGGACTTGGGCATCTCATACATACATATGAAAAGGACGGCAATCCATTACCGACTTTTTACGGAGAACCGCACAGGATAGATATTCCAAATGACATTGACACATTTGCGGATGAGATTTGGGACAATCTAAATGAGGAAAATAAAATTTCGCTTTTAGTAAGATTTGTTGACATAGCAAGTGGCAAAACAGAGCAACGTATAATAAATAAAAATGTCAAATAGATGGATATTTTTGGAAATTGATTTGCAGAGGATAAACAATGAAAGAATATGAATTAAAATATGGATGCAATCCAAATCAAAAGCCGGCTAAAATATATATGGCAGACGGCAGTGAACTTCCGATCGAAATTTTAAATGGAAGAGCAGGATATATCAATCTTCTTGATGCGATGAACAGCTGGCAGCTTGTGAAGGAAGTAAAAGATGCTGTAGGACTTTGTGCCGCGACATCATTTAAGCATGTCAGTCCGACTTCGGCGGCGGTTGGCATCAAAATGAGCGACAGCCTAAAAAAGGCATGCTTTGTTGAGGATATACAGGGATTAGACGAATCACCAATTGCGACAGCTTATGCAAGGGCAAGAGGCACCGACCGTATGAGCTCGTTTGGTGATTTTATTGCGCTTTCGGACAAGTGTGATGTGACATGTGCAAAATTGATTGCCAGAGAGGTTTCGGACGGCATCATCGCACCGGACTATGATGATGAGGCACTCGAAATTTTGAAGCAAAAGAAAAAGGGCGCATATACAATCATAAAGATTGATACAAATTATGTACCTAACCCTGTGGAGACAAAGCAGGTATTTGGAATTACATTTGAGCAGGGAAGAAATGAATTAAAAATTGATGAAAACCTTTTGAGCAAGATTGTTACAAAAAATAAGGATCTTCCAAAAGAGGCAAAAATAGATATGATCATCGCTTTGATTACGCTAAAGTATACACAGTCAAATTCGGTTTGCTTTGCGACAGGCGGACAGGTGATCGGCGTAGGAGCGGGACAGCAGTCACGAATCCATTGTACAAGAATAGCCGCAAACAAGGCTGATTTATGGCACCTGAGACAGAGCGAGAAGGTATTAAATTTACCATTTTATGACAATATAAAGAGAGCCGAAAGAGATAATGCGATAGACATTTATCTTTCGCAGGACAGCGATGATGTGCTTGCGGACGGTAACTGGGAAGAATTATTTAAGGTAAAGCCTGAGCCTTTTACAAGAGAAGAGCAGCAGGCATACCTATCAAAAATCAGCGGAGTGAGCGTAGCATCCGATGCGTTCTTCCCGTTTGGCGACAATATTCAAAGAGCGGCAAAGAGTGGCGTTTTATATGTTGCACAGCCGGGAGGCTCGGTGAGAGATCAAAATGTTATCGAGACCTGTGACAAGTACGGTATGGTAATGGCGATGACAGGCATCAGGCTGTTTCATCACTAAGCGTGAGAAGCGTGGAGGAATAAATATGAAAATCATGGTAGTAGGCGGCGGCGGCAGAGAGCATGCCATAATAAAAAAGATAAAGGAAAGTCCGAAGGCAGATGAAATCTATGCACTTCCCGGAAATGGCGGTATAGCAAAGGATGCAAAGTGTGTTGACATAGGAGCTAAGGACATTCCTAAAATAGTTGAGTTTGCTAAGAAAAATGAAATAGATTTTGCAATTGTCGCACCCGACGATCCGCTCGTTTTAGGTGCGGTAGACGCACTAAATGATGCCGGCATAAAGACATTTGGACCTACAAAGGCGGCGGCAATCATAGAAGGTAGCAAAGCATTTTCTAAGGATTTGATGAAAAAATATGACATTCCGACAGCAGCCTACGAAACATTTACGGATATGGACGAAGCGCTTTTATATCTCGACGGTCAAAAAGCACCGATAGTCGTTAAGGCAGACGGACTTGCACTCGGCAAGGGTGTTATATTGGCACAGACGATAGATGAAGCAAAAGATGCAGTAAAATCCATGATGCAGGATAAGATTTTTGGAGAAAGTGGCAATCAGATCGTAATAGAAGAATTTTTGGAAGGCCCTGAGGTAAGCGTGCTTACATTTACAGACGGCAAAACCTTGATTCCGATGGTTTCTTCGATGGACCACAAAAGAGCGCTTGATAACGATGAGGGTCTAAATACAGGGGGAATGGGTACGATTGCTCCAAATCCTTATTATACAGATGAGATAGCACAGCAGTGTATGAAAGATATCTTTTTGCCGACGGTTGAAGCGATGAATAAAGAGGGCAGGAGCTTTAGCGGATGCCTTTACTTTGGTTTGATGCTGACGGCTGACGGCCCTAAGGTTATAGAATACAACTGTCGTTTCGGGGATCCTGAGACACAGGTAGTTTTGCCACTTTTAAAAAGCGATTTGCTTGATATTATGTTGCACATATATGACGGCACATTAGATGAGGCAGATGTAAGCTTTAGCGATGAGAGTGCATGCTGCGTAGTTATGGCTTCTAAAGGATATCCTGCAAAATATGATACAGGCTTTGAAATAAGTATGCCGGATGATAAGAATATATATGTTGCCGGGGCAAAGATTGCAGACGGCAAGCTTGTGACAGGCGGTGGCAGAGTTTTAGGTGTGACAGAGACAGCGCCGGAACTTGAGAGTGCGATTAAAAAGGCATATGAGACAGTAGCAGAGGTGCATTTTGAAAATGCATTTTACAGGAAAGACATAGGCAAGCGTGCCCTGATGGCAGAAAGGAAATAGCAATGGTTTATAGAGTTTTTGTGGAAAGAAAACAAGGCTTTGAGCATGAGGCAAAGGCGCTTCTTTATGATTTGCATCAGGTTTTGCAGATAGAGGGCTTAGAGAGTATAAGGATTTTCAATCGCTATGATGTGGAGGATATAAAAAGCGAGCTATTTGATTATGCTGTGCAAACGGTCTTTTCGGAGCCACAAACGGATCAAATTTATTATGAGATTCCGAGTGCTGACAGTATATTTGCGACAGAATATCTGCCCGGACAGTTTGATCAGAGAGCTTCTTCGGCGGAGGAATGTATCCAGATAATATCTAAGGGCCAAAGACCGATAGTTAAAACGGCAAAGGTATATGCGCTATATGGCAATCTTACAGAGGAAGCGCTTATAGATATTAAAAAATATGTTATAAATCCGGTAGAGGCAAGGGAAGCTGCTTTAGAGCTGCCAAAGACATTGCAGTTGGAATACGAAATACCGCAGGAAGTAAAAACGATAGATGGCTTTACAGAGCTCAAGGACGATGAGCTTGCAGGATTTATAAAGGAATACGGCCTTGCAATGGATGAGGCTGACCTTGCTACGTGTCAAAAATATTTTAAAAATGAAAACCGTCAGCCGACTATTACAGAAATAAGAGTGCTTGATACATATTGGTCGGACCATTGCAGGCATACAACATTTAATACGACAATAGACAGCGTCAAATTTGAGGACGATGCAGTGCAAGAGGCGTACGAAAGATATCTTGATATACGCAAGGAGCTTGGAGTCAAAAAGCCTATAACGCTGATGAATATAGGCACCATTGCCGCAAAATATTTAAAGGCGCATGGCAAATTGCAAAAGCTTGACGAGTCAGAGGAGATAAATGCGTGCACTGTCAAGATAGAGATTGAGCATGACGGTAAAAAAGAGGATTGGCTACTTCTTTTCAAAAATGAAACGCACAATCATCCGACAGAGATAGAGCCTTTTGGCGGTGCGGCAACATGTGTGGGAGGAGCTATAAGAGATCCTCTTTCCGGTCGCTCATATGTGTATGGGGCTATGAGGCTGACAGGTGCAGGAGATCCGCTTGCGCCAATTAGCGAGACGCTTGAGGGCAAATTGCCACAGCGAAAGATTGTTACGACAGCGACTGCAGGATATAGCTCATATGGCAATCAGATAGGGCTTGCGACAGGTCAGGTGGACGAAATATATCATCCGGGATATGTGGCAAAGCATATGGAAATCGGTGCAGTTATAGGGGCTTGTCCAAAAGAAAATGTTATAAGGCAAAAGCCACAAGCAGGCGATAAGGTAATATTGCTCGGAGGCAAGACAGGTCGCGACGGCTGTGGCGGGGCGACAGGCTCGTCTAAGAAGCACGACAGCTCCTCGTTAGAAAATTGCGGAGCTGAGGTGCAAAAGGGTAATGCGCCGGAAGAAAGAAAGTTGCAAAGGCTTTTTAGAGATCCTGTTGCTTCAAGGATGATAAAGCGTTGCAATGACTTTGGCGCCGGCGGTGTATCAGTTGCAGTCGGAGAGCTGGCAGACGGGCTAAAAATAAATCTCGATAAGGTGCCTAAAAAATATGAAGGACTTGACGGTACAGAGCTTGCTATAAGCGAATCACAGGAGCGAATGGCTGTAGTAGTTGCGCCTGCTGATGTCGATAAGTTTATATCTCTTGCCAACAACGAAAATTTAGAGGCAACTGTCATAGCTGAGGTGACAAAAGAGCCACGCCTAAGTATGTCGTGGAATGATAAGATTATCGTGGATTTGTCAAGAGAGTTTCTTGATTCCAACGGTGCAGAAAAGCATATAGATATTTTGGTATCAAGTAGTTTGCCATATGAAAAGGAAATTAAAAATAATATAGCGGGCAAGGATGAAGAAAAAAGCCAGCCTGCTTTGCGAGAGCGTTTTGAGAAAGTCGCAGGCGATATAAATTGCTGTTCTAAGAGGGGACTTTCTGAGAGGTTTGATTCGACAATAGGTGCGGGTAGCGTGCTGATGCCTTTTGGCGGCAAATATCAAAGGACTCCTGTGCAGGCGATGGTGCATAAGATACCGGTCGAAAAAGGCGACACATCGACAGTCAGCATGATGTCTTGGGGATATAATCCATTCATTACAGAAAAAAGCCCATACCACGGAGCATATCTTGCAGTGGTAGAGTCAGTATGCAAGCTCGTTGCGACAGGTGCAACGCTTGATGATACATATTTGTCATTCCAGGAATATTTTGAGACACTCGGAAATAATCCTGCGTGCTGGGGCAAACCGTTTGCGGCACTTCTTGGTGCGCTTGATGCGCAGGTAGGACTCGAGGTTGCTGCGATAGGCGGTAAGGATTCGATGAGCGGTTCATTTGAGGAGTTGCACGTCCCACCGACATTAGTATCTTTTGCTTGTACGACAGATGAGATTGACAGTGTCATTTCGCCCGAATTTAAGCGAGCTGGAAGTTATGTATATTTGCTAAAACCTGAGCTTGGAAAGGACAATCTGCCGACATGCGCATCTATCAAAGAAAATATCAAAAAAGTGCAAGAGCTTGCTTTGGACGGCATGATAAAAGCTTCTTGGACGCCGGGTATGGGTGGCGTAGCGGAAGCACTGATAAAGATGACACTTGGAAATCGCATAGGTGTTGCGATAAGTGATGAAATCGCTGACGATGAGCTGTTTAAATATAACTATGGTGCGTTTGTATTGGAAACAGAGAAGGAAATAGAAGGCGCGCTACTTCTTGGCAGGTCAACATCTGATTTTGTTATTACAAAGGGAGCACTTGCCATAGATATGTTTGAGCTTGCAGGTATATACGAAGGAAAGCTTGAGCCTGTTTACCCTTGCAATATTGAGCAGGGAGATGAAGCTAAAGTGCCTGCGGATATTTCATATACAGAAAATAAGAGATTTACATCGGCAATAAAAGTAGCAAAGCCTGAGGTGCTTATTCCTGTATTCCCCGGTACAAATTGCGAATATGATACTGCAAAGGCATTTGAGAGGGCAGGAGCCAAAAGTGAAATATTTGTATTAAACAATCTCACACCGTCAAATGTTGCAAAATCAGTTGAAGCCTTTGCGCAAAAAATAAAGAGCTCACAGATGATATTTATACCGGGAGGATTTTCGGGTGGTGATGAGCCGGACGGTTCGGGCAAGCTGATTACCGCATTCTTTAGAAACCCAGAAATAAAAGAAGCTGTAACACAGCTTTTAGATGAGAGAGACGGCTTGATAGCCGGTATATGTAATGGCTTTCAGGCACTTATAAAGCTTGGCTTGGTGCCATATGGCAAGATTTTGGATACAGATGAGACATTCCCGACACTGACATATAATAAAATAGGTCGTCACCAATCAAAGCTTGTAAAAACACGCATCGCATCAAACAAATCGCCATGGCTTACTAACACGAAAGTCGGAGAGATATATACTGTGCCGATTTCGCATGGAGAGGGGCGTTTTATAGCTGACGATGGGCTTATAGAGCAATTAGCAAAAAACGGTCAGATTATCACGCAATATGTTGATATGGAGTCTATGCCTACGCAGGATATTCAATATAATCCAAACGGCTCTGCATGGGCTATAGAGGGCATCACCTCACCTGACGGCAGAGTACTTGGCAAGATGGGTCATTCGGAGCGAATCGGTAGCGGACTATATAAGAATGTGCCCGGCAAGTTTGATATGCATATGTTTGAGGCAGCGGTTACATATTTCAAATAAACATATAGCTTCTTGTAGCTTCTTGCTAAATGAATAAATACAGAGAAGCAGAGAATTAGAGAAGCATAACATCATAAAAGTAAAAAAGCATTAAAGCGTTAAAGCGTTAAAGCTTTAATGCTTTTATTCTTTTATTCTTTTATGCTTATACAGAGAGCCACTCGTGCAGATTATTTGCAACGATGTCGGCTCTCTTTTCGAATGCCTGCTCGCTTGCAAATGCTATATGCGGAGTCAATATCGTATTTGGAGCGTTGCAAAGAGGATGATCCGTTGCAATCGGTGGTTCGCAGTCAAAGACATCGATTCCTGCACCTGCGATCGAGCCATCTTTAAGGGCGTTTGCGAGAGCATCCGTATTTACTATAGGCCCTCTTGCTGTATTTATGAGAAAAGCTGTAGGCTTCATCATAGCAAGCTCTTTTTTGTCTATAAGATTTATAGTTGCTGCTGTTTGCGGTACATGTAGCGAAATGATATCGGAGCTTTTTAGCAGAGTTTCAAGAGAAACAAATTTGACATTATCTATATCTTTGACAGTCCTTGAGTAGGCTATAACATTACAGCCAAAAGCATTTGCGATTTTGGCTACCCTTGTGCCGATAGCGCCCATACCGATGATACCAAATGTCTTACCCTCAAGCTCAAAACCGACAAGACCGTCCTTAGTGCCCGCATTGTGGCAACGTATATCACACGGAATAACATTGCGTGCAAGAGAGATAACCATAGCAAAAACGAGATCCGCTACGGCAACGGTCGAATATCCTGCGCAATTTTTGATTTCTATATTATGAGCAGCGCAGTAGTCTGTATCGATATGGTCTATGCCCGTAAAGGCAACGCAAATCTTTTTTAGATTTTTGCAATGAGCCATAACATCTTCGCCAAATTTTATATTGGAAAGCACAACGATATCGGCATCTTTGCTACGATCTATAAGGGTTTTTGTATCCTCGCATCTGTCTTTGCAATATGTAATATTGTGAGATGTGCCGATTTTATTTTCGATTTTTTCTTTTAATCTTTCCTGAGGGATACCAAGAGGCTCCAAAAATACGATATTCATAATTGCTCCTTTTTAGTTCTATCAGCATAAATTGATAAAGTCTTTTATAAATTTTTTATAAGTCTTTCAGAAATCTTTTATAAGTCCTTAAAGTGAAAGTTCTTTTTGCCGGTGGCATAATCGCCAACAATCTGTCCGTTGCCACAGAGAGTGTACTTATATGTGACAAGTCCGTCAAGACCGACAGGACCCCTTGCGTGGAGTTTGCTTGTGCTTATACCGACCTCAGCGCCAAAACCGTATCTAAACCCGTCTGCAAAGCGTGTAGAGCAGTTGCAATAAACTCCCGCCGAATCAACATACTTCATGAATTTCTCTGCTTTATCTTTGTTTTCTGTAATGATGCAATCTGTATGATGTGAGCCGTATTTATTTATATGCTCTATCGCTTCATCTATATCCTTTACCTTCCTTGCGGTCAAAATCAGATCGAGATATTCTTCGTTATAATCGCCTTCCCTCACTGTTATGGCCGGGTTGAGGCTGTTTACTATCCTGTTATACAGCTTTTGATTTACAAGCACGGTTTCGACAGCGTTGCATGCTGCAGGATATTGCATTTTCGAATCATTTATTATTTTTAGAGCCAAATCCGGTGAAGCTTCATCATCGACATATATGTGGCAGATACCGTCGGCGTGTCCCATAACGGGAATTTTAGAATTTTCCATTATATATTGCACGAAAGCATTTGAGCCACGAGGAATGATAAGATCTATGCTCTCGTGACACTTAAGTAGCTCGCTTATCGCAGCTCTGTCTTCTACAAGCGTTGCAAAGTGTGCAGGAAGTCCCGCTTTGATACCGGCTTTAGATATGATATCAAAAAGAGCTTTATTTGTATTTTTTGCTTCGCTACCACCCTTTAGGATAGAGCAGTTGCCGCTTTTTATGCAAAGTGATGAAATTTGCACAAGCGCATCGGGGCGTGACTCAAAGATAACGCCTATAACGCCGATAGCACAGCTTTTTTTTGTAAGAATCAAATCCTCATCGAGCTCTCTTTTTAAAAGAATCTTATCAAGCGGATCCGGAAGCGAAACGAGGTCCTTTATACCTTGTACGCATGAGCTTAGCTTTGACTCGTCGAATTTGAGGCGCGCAAGAAGCGGCGCTGCGAGATTTTCCTTTGTCGCATTTTCTATATCCGCCTTATTTGCATCAAATATCTTATCCTTTGCAAAAAGCAAGGCGTCTGCAATATCTAAGAGTGCTTTATTGCGGAGAGCTGCATCAAGCGTCGACATTTTGATGCTGTCTACCTTAGCGGCATTCGCTACCTGAGAGTAATTCATTTTTTATTATCCTTTCGATTAAATATTTGCCCAGCAGGGCAGTCGCATTGTAATTTGTTTCTTTCCCGTCAAATATAACGAGGAAATCATCCATAAGACCGCCACAATTTTTGAAGAGATTTTGTGACAAGTTTATAGATGTTAAATTTGCAAACACTATATTTTCTGCGTTTATGAGCTTTTTGTTTACAGTAAAGTATTTATTGTTAAAATTAATAAAAAGTCCTTTTTCGTCATCAAAGCTCTTGCAATTTAATGAAGTATTTTTTATAAACCCGCTTATACAGAGCTGATCCTTTTTTAACTTTATCTGCGATATTTCGGCTTTTATATTTTTAGCCACATCCGCATAAATATCGAGGGGGAAACCCTCAAAACACACAGCTTTATGAAGATCGAGCTTTTTTAAAACAGCAAGCAATCTATATAATTGCTTGACGTCATCGCTATTATGCAAAAGGATTTTTTCTAAAAGCAGCGGATTTTTACTTGCAAGATATGAGGCGTAAAGATCGATGCTTTCCTTTCCGTCTATAGTATCGAATCTCTTGTCCCAAAGACCGAGATAATTTTCTATCGTCTTTTGCTTTAAATTTGGCACGAAGCTGCGGAGCTCAGAATGTCTTTTTAAAAGCCTAAAAAGATCCAAATTGTATGGCAGGCGCTCGTCTATATCGATGTTTTTCGAGGCGTTTTCTCGAGAGTCGCAAGGGAGCAGTCCGTCAGCCATATATTTTTTTGCACGATTTATAACAAAAGGCATATCAAACGAAAGACCGTTATATGTAACTACATAATCAAGCTCATACAGGAGCTTTAGAGTTTCGCTGATAACATTGGCTTCGTCATCAAGGCTTTCGGCAAAAAATTGTTTTAGGCAAAGCCTGCCGTCGGACTTTGGAATTACAAAGCCTGACAAAATTAAACTTGCTTTTTTTGGAGAAAGACCTGTCGTCTCAATATCAAAAACCGCACCCCTCTTATTACCAAAGTAAGTATCAAAAGGGGCATAGTTAAAAAGTTTTTCGTCATAGGTCGCTTCTAATATTTTCATGTCTGTATTGTACCATATAAACAGAGACTGTGACAGAAAAAGGCAGGTATAAAAATTTTTTAAAATATAATTTTTCACTATAGCAATTTATACCTTACGGGTATATAATTAAAGATATAAACCGATAAGGTATAGTATGTTTTGAAAAAGAAATTGACAAAGGGGTTGGAAAAGGTGAGAATCACTAGCAAGCAAGCAAGCAAGCAAG
>CAVHCP010000022.1:0-14632 GCA_963634825.1 uncultured Porphyromonadaceae bacterium
GCGTCAGCAAAACTCGCACCATAGGTGCTCAAACATTGCTGACGCTTATCCACTCGCCAAGCTCGTTTCGCTGGCGATTGCAAGCTGTGCCTGCGAAATTGCAAGAGAGCGATATACCCTTTTGCTTCGCCGGCATAATTTTGTATCGTGATAAAATGGTCTGGTTTGTTGCCCGTGCAAACTGAAATTTCTTTTTGCTATTGACTTTTGCAATAGTTGCAAGTATACTTAATAGGCGACTTTATGAAAATTCACAGCAGAGCTTTTAAAAAGCTCTAGTTTAAGTTGATGGAGGATAAAAAATGAGAGTTAAAGCTACACTTGCATGTACAGAGTGCAAACAGAGAAATTACAACACTATGAAGAACAAAAAAAACAATCCGGATCGTATCGAAATGAATAAATACTGTCCATTTTGCAAAAAGCATACTCTTCATAAAGAAACAAAATAAGAGGTTACAAGATGGCTAAGCAAACAGATGTAAGACAAAGAGCACAGCAGGTAGCGGCTGCAAAGAAAAAAAACAAAAAAGAAAAAAGAAGCCTTAGAGAATATTTCAAAGGCGTTCGATTAGAGATGAAAAAAGTAGTATGGCCGACAAAAAAAGAACTCGGTTCATATACTATTACTGTAATTGTTACATGCGTAGTGTTCGCGGTGGCATTTTGGCTTATCGATACAGGATTTTTGGCATTTCTCACAAAGTTGCTCAAAATCACGATGTAGAGGAAGGTAATATATGTCAGAGAGAAAAAATGTTACACCTATAGAAGGTGAAGGACTCAGAGGCGACGGCACACCCAAGTGGTATGTGGTTCATACTTATTCCGGACACGAAAACAAGGTAAAAATAAGCATCGAAAAGCTCGTCGAAAACAGGGGCTTGCAGGACTTGATACAGGAGGTTGTTGTACCTACCGAAGACAAGGCAGAGCCTAAGGACGGCAAGATGGTTATCAAGACAAGGAAGATGTTTCCGGGATATGTCATCGTCAAGATGATTATAACTAACGAATCATGGTATCTTGTCAGAAATACTCAAGGCGTAACAGGCTTTGTAGGCCATGGGTCAAATCCGGTACCGCTCTCGGTTGAAGAGGTACGCAGGATGGGAATAGAAAAAATCCATATTGATTTAGATCTCAAACCCGGCGACAGCATAAAGGTTATCAATGGACCATTTGACGGCTTTGTAGGCGAAGTCGACGAGGTAAATGAGGACAAGTCAACTGTTAAGGCGAAGCTTTCCATGTTTGGGCGTGAAACCCTCGTGGAATTAGAATTTGCCCAGATTGATAAAATAAAATAGGAAGGAGAAGAGCAATGGCTAAGAAAGTTGAAGGCTACATAAAGCTGCAAATTCCTGCAGGTGGCGCAACTCCGGCACCTCCGGTAGGACCTGCGCTTGGACAAAAAGGCGTAAACATTATGGACTTTTGTAAACAGTTCAATGCTAAAACGCAGGACCAGCAGGGAATGATTATTCCGGTAGTAATAACTGTATATGCCGACAGATCATTTACATTTATATGTAAAACACCACCGGCAGCAGTATTGCTAAAGAAAGCCGCAAAGATCAAGTCAGGTTCGGGTGAGCCAAACAAGACTAAGGTTGCAACAATCAAAAGAGCACAGGCTCAGGAGATTGCCGAACAGAAGATGCCTGATCTAAATGCGGGCAGTGTAGAAGCCGCTACAGAAATGATTTGCGGTACAGCACGAAGCATGGGAATAGTTGTAGAAGATTAAGAACGTGGGAGATGAAAATCGCGAGTACCACAAAGGAGGAAAACATGCCAAAAAGAGGTAAAAATTACAAGGCGGCAGCAGCGAATATCGATAGAGCTACTCTATATGATATAGAACAAGCGATGCCACTTGTAGTAGACAATGCAAAAGCAAAATTCGACGAATCAGTAGAAGTACATCTAAAGCTCGGAGTTGACGGCAGACATGCCGACCAGCAGGTTAGAGGAGCGCTCGTACTTCCACACGGCACAGGCAAAACAAGCAAGGTGCTCGTTTTTGCAAAAGGACCTAAAGCCTCAGAAGCTGAAGCGGCAGGTGCTGATTATGTGGGAGCAGAAGAGCTTGCACAAAAAATCCAAAGCGAAAACTGGTTCGATTTCGATGTAGTAGTTGCTACACCTGATATGATGGGGGTAGTCGGAAGACTTGGTAAAATCCTTGGACCTAAGGGACTTATGCCTAACCCAAAATCAGGAACAGTTACTATGGAACTCGAAAAAGCTTTGAAAGAAATCAAGGCTGGTAAAGTTGAGTACAGACTTGACAAGGCAAACATCATACATGTTGCGGTAGGTAAGGTTTCATTTGGAGCAGAGAAGCTTACAGAAAACTTCAACGCACTTGTAGATGCTATTATCAAAGCAAAACCGGCGTCTGCAAAGGGTCAGTATTTGAGAAGCGTTACAATAGCTTCGACAATGGGTCCGGGAGTAAAAATAAATCCGGCTAAGCTTGGTTAAGCTTATGCGATAAGCAAAGCAAAAACAAATATAAATTACGAAAACTAACCGTAGACAGCGGGTGCGAAAGCTTAATTTCCCGCCGAGGTACAATATAAAAGTATTGGTCTCGCGGTCTATGACGGCGAGATTTTTTATAAAGTACCCTATCAAACGATCGCAAGGCGGTCAGAAAGGAGAAACAGATGAGCGAAATTAAAAAAGCGCAGCAAGAAAAACAAGTAATAATCGACGAAATCAAAGAGAAGCTTTCAAAGGCAAAATCAACAGTAGTAATCGATTATATGGGCATTACAGTAGAGCAGGCAGATGCGATGAGAAAAAACCTTCGTGAAGCGGATGTTGATTACACCGTTTACAAAAATACTCTTGTAAAGAGAGCGATAGAAGGTACAGAATATGAAAAGCTTGCAGAGGTCTTAGAAGGACCAAGTGCATTTGCAATATCATATGATGATGTTACAGCTCCTGCAAGAATACTAAATAAAGCGATGAGCGATTTTGAAAAGATGTCATTTAAGGCGGCAATCGTAGAGGGCAATTTCTATGAACCGGACGGCATCAAGGCTCTTGCGAAGATTCCTTCAAGAGAAGAGCTTATTGCTAAGTTTATGGGAAGCATCCAGTCACCAATTTCTGCAGCAGTAAGAACATTTGCGGCAATAAGAGACGCAAAGCCGGCAGACGGAGCAGAGGCTCCAAAGCAGGAAGCAGCAGAAACGCAAGCAGAAGCTCCGGAGGCTCCGGTAGCAGAAGTGGCACCGGCAGAGGCAGCTGAAGCTCCTGCAGAGGAAGCACCTACAGAAGCATAAAACTCGAAAGAGTAAAATAAAAATTTTAAAAAGGATAAATCAGTGGCAACGGCGAGGGAGATTCCCAGCCAAATGCTAAAAAATAAAATAGAAAAGGAGAATTAAAATGAACAAGGATCAAATCATAGAAGCTATAAAAAATATGACAGTTTTAGAACTTAATGAGCTTGTAGAAGCTTGTGAAGAAGAATTCGGAGTTTCAGCAGCAGCTCCTGTAGCAGTTGCAGTTGCCGGCGGAGAAGCAGGTGGCGGAGCAGAACAGACAGAATTCAATGTAGAGCTTAAGGAAGCAGGCGGAGAAAAGATCAAGGTTATCAAGGTTGTTAGAGAAATCACAGGACTTGGTCTTAAGGAAGCAAAGGAAATGGTTGACGGAGCTCCTTCAGTTCTTAAGGAAGGCGTTGACAAGGCAGAAGCAGAAGCTCTTAAGGCTCAGCTTGAAGAAGTCGGAGCAGTTGTTGAACTTAAGTAGTCGACACCAAAATCAAAACAAGATAAAAAATCAAAACGAAAAGAAAACAGGCAGCGTTAGCTGCTTGTTTTTTTGATTTTCCTACTTGACGGTTTGTCCGAAATCTGATATCATATTAGACTGCACATAGTATAATGTTTATAGTATATAAGGAGTGATAATTATGCCAAAGCCAATTAAATTAGGTAGAACAGAAAGACAAACTTTTTCAAAAATAAGTGAAGTTGCACAAATGCCTAATCTAATTCAAATTCAAACAAAATCGTATGAATGGTTCATAAAAGAAGGCTTAAAAGAAGTATTTGAAGATATATCTCCTATTCAAAATCACCTTGGTGATATGGTATTGGAAATTGTAGATTATTCTCTAAGCGATCCACCTAAGTATGACCAAGAAACTTGTAAAGAAAGAGACGCTACATATGCAGTACCGCTCAAGGTCAAGGTTAGACTTGTAACTAACCAGACAGGAGAAGTCAAAGAGCAGGAAATATTTATGGGAGACTTCCCGCTCATGACTAAACAAGGAACATTTATATACAATGGAGCAGAGAGAGTTATCGTAACTCAGCTCGTGCGTTCTCCGGGCCCATATTATGACAAGGAGATAGATAAGTCGGGCAGAGAACTATTTTCGGCTACTGTCATTCCAAACAGAGGAGCTTGGCTCGAATATGAGACAGATGCCAATGAGGTGCTTTCGGTACGTGTTGACAGGACAAGGAAACAGCCGGTGACAGCACTTCTCAGGGCGATGGATATATTTATTCCATATGAGCAAGAAAGATTCGGAAACAACGAAGGCTTGAGACTTGAAACCAATGACGACATCATTGGAGTTTTTGGTGCGGACGAAAGACTTCTCAAAACATTAGAAAAGGATGCTACAAAAAATAAGATCGACGGCATAAAAGAAATTTACAAGAAGTTGAGACCGGGTGAGCCACCAACAGCGGAGAGCGCTCAGTCGCTTATCAACTCGCTTTTCTTTGACTCGAGAAGATATGACATTTCGAAGGTCGGCAGATACAAATATAACAAAAAGTTAGGGCTTTCTAACAGAATAGAAAATGTTGTTGTTGCCGAGGATGTTATAGATCCAAATACAGGCGAGATTATGGCAGAAACAGGCGAGATGATTTCACTTGAAAAGGCGATAGAGATCGAAAATGCCGGAGTTAAATATGTTATCGCATATTGCGATGAAGAGAGAGAAAAGACAACTAAGATAATAGGTAATAACTTCGTAAGACTTGCAGACTATGTCGATTTTGATGTGACAGAGCTCAAAATACCGGAGAAAGTTTATTATCCTGTTTTGATGCACATATTGGAAGACAATCAAGAAGAGGCAGATATCAAAAAGGCAATAGAGGAAAGAAAAGATGACCTTTCACCAAGACATATCATAATAGATGATATTATCGCATCTGTCAGCTACTTGATAAACCTGCCACATGGCATAGGCAATACAGATGATATCGACCACCTCGGTAACAGAAGACTCAGAACAGTCGGTGAGCTTTTGCAAAATCAGTTCAGAATCGGTCTTGCGAGGATGGAGAGAGTTGTTATCGAGAGAATGGGCACACAGGACAGAGATATTACAACTCCTCAGGCGCTCATAAATATAAGACCTGTAACAGCGGCAATCAAAGAATTCTTTGGCAGCTCACAGCTTTCACAATTTATGGACCAAAACAATCCGCTTGCAGAGCTTACTCACAAGAGAAGACTTTCGGCGCTTGGTCCGGGCGGTCTTTCGAGGGAAAGAGCGGGCTTTGAGGTTCGTGACGTACATTATTCTCACTATGGTCGTATGTGTCCGATAGAGACACCGGAAGGTCCGAATATCGGTCTTATCGGCTCACTTACAACTTATGGCATTATAAATGAATACGGATTTATCGAAACACCATACAGAGTTGTAAAAAATGGTGTGGTTACTGATGAAATAGAATATCTTTCGGCTGATGACGAGGAAAGAATGATCGTTGCACAGGCAAACGAACCGCTCGACTCAGATGGCACATTTACAAATAAAAAGGTTGCGGCAAGAGGTCTTGCAGGCGAAGTGGATATGGTTTTGAGAGAAAACGTAGATTATATGGACGTTTCTCCAAAGCAGGTTGTTTCTGTTGCGACTGCGATGATACCATTCCTTGAAAATGACGACGCCAACAGAGCGCTCATGGGAGCAAACATGCAGAGACAGGCAGTACCGCTACTTGTTTCGGAGGCGCCGATCGTCGGTACAGGTATCGAGCACAGAGCCGCAAAGGATTCGGGCGTAGTTGTGCTTGCAGAGCATGCAGGAACAGTAATTTATGCTGATGCAGATTATATCAAGATACAAAGAGATGATAATCTTGAAATAGATGAGTACAAGCTACTCAAGTTCAAGCGTTCAAACCAGGGCACTTGCATACACCAAAGACCTATAGTATTTCATGGTGAGCATGTGGAAGCAGAGGAAGTTATTGCAGACGGTCCGTCGACTGACAATGGCGAGATTGCTCTTGGCAAAAACCTACTCATAGGATTTATGACATGGGAAGGCTACAACTATGAGGACGCTATCGTCCTAAATGAAAGACTTCTTATGGATGATGTCTTGACATCGCTTCATATTGAAGAATACGAAGCAGAGGCTAGGGATACAAAACTTGGTCCTGAAGATATTACAAGAGATATTCCGGGCGTTGGTGAGGACGCACTTAGAAACCTTGATGAAACAGGTATCATAAGAGTTGGTGCCGAGGTAACATCAGGAGATATTCTGGTCGGCAAGACAACTCCTAAGGGCGAAACAGAGTTGACAGCAGAAGAAAAGCTCTTGAGAGCTATCTTCGTAGAAAAAGCAAAAGAAGTTAGAGATACATCGCTCAAAATGCCTCACGGTGAAGAGGGTATTGTAGTTGATGTTAAAGAATTTAGCAGGGAAAATGATGACGAGCTTACACCGGGAGTAAATAAGGTTGTAAGATGCTATGTTGCGACAAAGAGAAAAATATCTGTCGGAGACAAGATGGCAGGAAGACACGGAAACAAGGGTGTTATCTCAAGGATACTACCTGAGGAGGATATGCCATTCCTTGATGACGGACAGCCACTACAGGTTATGCTTAACCCGCTTGGCGTACCATCGCGAATGAACGTCGGACAGGTTCTTGAGGTACATCTTGGACTTGCCGCAAAAGCAAAGGGCTGGCACATAGCTACACCTGTATTTGACGGTGCAAAGGAAAAGGATATCATCAGCTTACTAAAGGAATGCGGATATAGCGAAACAGGTAAGCTTAGATTGAAGGACGGTCGTACAGGCGAATATTTCGACAATCCCGTAACTGTTGGTTATATGTATATGCTAAAGCTTCACCATCTCGTAGACGATAAGATACATGCAAGATCTATAGGACCTTACTCACTTGTTACTCAGCAGCCACTCGGCGGTAAAGCACAGTTTGGTGGCCAGAGATTCGGTGAGATGGAAGTATGGGCGCTTGAAGCATATGGTGCGGCTTATACTTTGCAGGAAATATTGACTGTCAAGTCGGATGATATCGTTGGTCGTGTTGAAACATATGAGGCGATCGTAAAGGGCGAAAACATTCCAAAACCGGGTATTCCTGAGTCATTCAAGGTGCTCATAAAGGAAATGCAGAGCTTGGCGCTTGATGTCAAGGTTCTCTCAGAGGATTCTGAGGAAATCGAAATAAAAAACACTTCTGAGCTTGAGGAAAAGACAGGTGCAGAAAGACTTGTAGATATCAAGGAAGTGGTCGGCGAAGAAGATGTTATAACATATGTTGACGCTGATGGTGAGATAGAATAATTAAGGAGGATAAGTTAATGAGTGAAAATAATTATGAATTAAACAATTTTGAATCGCTGCAAATAGGCTTAGCCTCTACCGAAAAAATTCTCAGCTGGTCACACGGTGAGGTAACAGAACCGGAAACTATAAATTACAGGACGCTAAAGCCGGAGCCTGACGGTCTGTTTTGCGAAAGGATATTCGGACCTACAAAGGACTGGGAATGTCACTGCGGTAAGTATAAAAGAATCAGATATAAGGGCATTATCTGCGACAAGTGTGGCGTAGAGGTTACAAAGGCAAAGGTTAGAAGAGAAAGAATGGGGCACATAGAGCTTGCGGCTCCTGTTTCTCATATCTGGTATTTTAAGGGAATCCCTTCACGAATGGGCCTTGTGCTTGATATGACTCCAAGAAATCTTGAGAGAGTTTTGTATTTTGCATATTATATAGTTTTGGAACCGGGCAACTCAGGATTTGATTATAAAGAGATTATAAGCGAACAACAATACAATGAAACTATGGAGCAGGCACCTGAGGGCTTTAGGGCAGGTATAGGCGCTGAAGCGATAAGGGAGCTACTTTGTAATATAGATCTTGACGAGCTTTCATCTGAGCTAAGAGAAGCTCTAAAGACTGCAAGCGGTCAAAAAAAGGTAAAGATAGTAAGAAGGCTTGAGGTTGTAGAAGCACTCAGAAAGTCAGGCAACAGACCTGAGTGGATGATACTTGAGGTTATACCTGTTATACCACCTGACATCAGACCTATGGTCCAGCTTGACGGTGGCAGATTTGCAACATCGGATTTAAATGATTTATACAGAAGAGTTATAAACAGAAATAAGAGATTAAAAAGACTTCTTGACCTTGGTGCTCCTGGCATCATCATAAGAAACGAAAAGAGGATGCTGCAGGAAGCAGTAGACGCGTTGATTGATAATGGCAGAAGAGGCAGACCTGTTACAGGACCGGGCACAAGACCTCTAAAATCTCTTTCGGATATGTTAAAAGGTAAGCAGGGTAGATTTAGACAAAATCTGCTTGGTAAGCGTGTTGACTATTCGGGACGTTCTGTAATCGTAGTAGGACCGGAGCTGAGATTTTGGCAGTGCGGACTTCCTAAAAAGATGGCACTCGAATTGTTTAAGCCATTTATTATGAAGAAGCTTGTCGAAAACGGCGATGCACTCAATATCAAAAAAGCAAAGAAAATGGTCGAGAGGGTAGAGCCACAGGTTTGGGATGTACTCGATGAAATCATCGTTGAGCATCCTGTTATGCTAAATCGTGCGCCTACACTTCACAGACTTGGTATACAGGCATTTGAACCTGTTTTGGTAGAGGGCAAGGCGATAAAGTTGCATCCGCTTGTATGTACAGCATTTAATGCCGACTTTGACGGCGACCAGATGGCTGTCCATGTGCCACTTTCCGTAGAGGCACAGGCGGAAGCAAGATTTTTGATGCTTTCTGTAAATAATATCCTTGCGCCAAAGGACGGTTCACCTATCACAACTCCTACACAGGACATGATACTCGGAAGTTATTATTTGACTCATCCACCTATCGAAAACAGCGACAATCCTGACGGAGCCGGCAGTGGTAAGATTTTTGCCGACCTTGACGAGATGATGATGGCATACCAAAATGGCGAAGTTGGCATTCATGCACTTGTAAAGGTGAGAATGTATAACGGAGAAAAGGATAAAAGAGGTAAGCTTGTAGAATCAACAGTTGGTAGATTTATATTTAACCAACAGATACCACAGGACCTTGGATTTGTGCCTGACAGAAAAAAAGATCCATATTCACTTGAGATAGACTGTCTGTGCGACAAAAAGATGCTCGGCAAGATAATAGATAAGTGCTATAGAGTACACGGCAATACAGGTACAGCGCTTATGCTTGATGCTATAAAGGATACAGGCTTCCATTACTCGACAAAGGGTGCTATCACAATCAGTATTGCAGATATGGAAATCCCTGAAAATAAAGAGGATATCATAGCTGCGGCACAGAGCAGAGTAGACGAATACGAAGATTTTTACAAAAGAGGTCTTCTTTCAAATGAAGAAAGATACGAAAGAGTTTGTGCGGTCTGGGCTAAAACAACAGAAGAGGTTGCAGACGCACTTATGGATTCGCTTGGCGCTTTAAACAACTTGTTTATAATGGCAAACTCAGGTGCCAGAGGTTCTAAGAAGCAGATTTCGCAGGTCGGCGGTATGAGAGGTCTTATGGCGAATGCGACAGGTAGGACTATCGAAATTCCTATCAAAGCAAACTTCCGTGAGGGGCTTTCTGTACTCGAATACTTTACATCGTCAAACGGTGCGAGAAAGGGACTTGCCGACACAGCGCTCAGAACGGCTGACTCGGGATATTTGACAAGAAGACTTGTAGATGTTTCGCATAATGCTATCATCAGAGAGGCTGACTGTGGCACAACAGAAGGTATCGAGGTAAGAGCATTCACAGACGGCAAGGAAATCATAGAGCCGTTGAGACAGCGAATCATAGGCAGGGTATCGCTTGTTGATATCAAGGACCCTAAGAGCGGAGCTGTTATCTGCGAGCAGGACTGTGAAATAACAGAAGAGATTGCAGATAAGATAGATGCGGCAGGCATAGAAGCTGTTGCGATAAGATCCGTTATGACATGTAAGAGCAAGACTGGCATTTGCGCAAAATGCTACGGCAGGAACCTTGCGACAGGTGAGCCTGTAAATATCGGAGAGGCTGTAGGTATTACGGCGGCTCAGTCAATCGGTGAGCCGGGTACACAGCTTACAATGAGAACATTCCACTCGGGCGGTGTTGCCGGTGCGGATATCACACACGGTTTGCCAAGAGTAGAAGAGCTGTTTGAAGCAAGAAAGCCTAAAGGTCTTGCAGAGATTTGCGAGGAAGATGGTACAGTAGTTTCTGTTGCTGCAACACACGATAACAAGACAGAGGTTGTAGTTAAGGGCGAAGAAGGCGAGAGAGTTTATACAGTGCCATACGGAGCAAGACTCAATGTCTCTGAGGGCGACTTTATACATGCAGGTGACGGCATTACAAGAGGACCGCTAAATCCTCATGATATGCTGAGACTAAAAGGCGTTGAGGGAGTATATCAATATCTGCTAAAGGAAGTGCAGAGGGTATACAAACTTCAGGGTGTAGACATCAACGACAAGCACGTGGAGCTCATCATAAGCCAGATGCTCTCTAAGTTTAAGATAGATGATCCGGGTGATACACAACTGTTGCCGGGGGCATTATATAGCAGAGTTGAGATTGATGAGGAAAACGAAAGCTTGCCTGAGGGTGGCGAGCCTGCTAAGGCAACAAGGCAGCTGCTGGGTATCACAAAGGCTTCACTTGCTACAAATTCATTCTTGTCGGCGGCTTCATTCCAGGAGACAACAAAGGTTTTGACGGATGCGGCTATCAAGGGCAAGAAGGATACGCTTCAGGGACTCAAGGAAAATGTTATCATAGGCAAGCTGATACCTGCCGGTACAGGAATGCCAAGATACAGAGACGTAACTGTTGACTACGGCCCAAATGCCGAAATTATGGAAAACTGGGAAAGACTTCAGGCAGAGGCCGAGCAGCAAGAAAGTGAAGAATTTGTTGAGAGTGAAAATACTGTGCTCGGACCCGAAACAGACGGAGTAGTGCTTGTTTCGGATGAAGGAATACAAATACAGGAATAACTGCGCAAATTTAAGGCTTTGACAGAGCGGTATTATTTGTGATAAAATATTTATCGGTTTTTGAGCGTTTTTCGCTTGAAATATATTAAAAAATACTTGAAATTGCAATGCATTTTAAGAGAAAGGAGATAAGGATGCCTACAATTAACCAGTTGGTACGCCAAGGAAGAACTTCAACAGTGAAAAAATCAACAGCACCGGCTTTAGGAAAGGTAATGAATTCACTAAAGAGAGTGTCAACAGATGTAAATTCACCACAGAAGAGAGGCGTATGCACATCAGTAAAGACTGTTACACCTAAGAAGCCAAACTCAGCACTTAGAAAAGTAGCCAGAGTTAGACTTACAAACGGTATTGAAGTTACAGCATATATCCCTGGTATAGGTCATAACCTACAGGAGCACAGTGTTGTACTTATCAGAGGCGGAAGAGTTAAGGATCTCCCTGGTGTAAGATATCATATCATCAGAGGAACACTTGATACTGCCGGTGTAGCGGAAAGAGGACAGTCACGTTCTAAATACGGGGCTAAGAGACCTAAGAAATAAGTAATCATCGGTAATTTGTAGTGCTCTTGATCATAGATATCGAGCGCCCGCGCCTTAGAGAGAAAAATGACGGCTCAAAGGCGAGTACCGAAAGCATTTTATGGCAAGGAGGGAAGAGACGTGCCAAGAAAAGGAAATGTACCAAAGCGTGAAGTTCTTCCGGATCCGGTTTATGGTAGCGTTGTTGTAGCTAAGCTGATCAACAGTGTTATGATAGACGGTAAGAAGGGCATCGCTCAGGCGATCGTTTATGATGCGTTTGAGCAGGTGCACGAAATCACCGGAGAAGACGCTTTAGAAGTATTTGAAAAAGCAATGAATAACATCATGCCTGTACTTGAAGTAAAGGCAAGACGTGTAGGTGGTGCAAACTACCAGGTTCCAATGGAAGTAAGAGCTGATAGAAGACAGACTCTCGGCTTGAGATGGCTCACAAATTATACAAGAGCAAGAGGCGAGAAGACTATGAGCGAAAAACTTGCAAAGGAAATCATAGATGCTTCAAACAATACAGGAGCATCAGTTAAGAAAAAAGAAGATACGCATAAAATGGCAGAGGCTAACAAGGCATTTGCTCATTACAGATGGTAAAACGATAGACAGCAGAAAGGAGGAATACCATGGGAAGAGCGTTTCCATTAGAGAAGACAAGAAATATCGGTATCATGGCTCACATCGATGCCGGCAAAACAACAACAACAGAAAGAATCCTATTTTATACAGGCAGAACGCACAAAATCGGAGAAACTCACGATGGTGGTGCAACTATGGACTGGATGGAACAGGAACAAGAACGTGGTATCACAATCACATCTGCTGCAACCACAGCACAGTGGAAGGATTATCGAATCAATATCATAGATACTCCGGGCCACGTGGACTTTACAGTAGAAGTAGAAAGATCGCTTCGTGTTCTTGACGGAGCTGTAACAGTTCTTTGTGCAAAGGGTGGTGTCGAACCTCAGTCAGAAACAGTATGGCGTCAAGCTGAGAAGTATGGCGTACCAAGAATGATATTCGTAAACAAAATGGATATCTTAGGTGCTGATTTTTACAGGGTCGTTGACCAAGTAAAAAACAGGCTAAAGGCAAATGCTGTGCCTATTCAGCTACCTATCGGTTCTGAGGAGACTTTCGTAGGTATCGTTGACCTTATCGAAATGAAAGCAGAAATATATGAAGACGATCTCGGCAAGGTATTTGATATAGTTGAGATTCCTGACGACATGAAGGAAAAAGCAGCAGAGTGGAGAGAAAAACTTATCGAATCAGTTGCGGAGACAGATGAAGAACTTATGATGAAATTCCTTGAGGGCGAAGAGCTGACA
Source organism: uncultured Porphyromonadaceae bacterium (assembly GCA_963634825.1). Taxonomy (GTDB): domain Bacteria; phylum Bacillota; class Clostridia; order Peptostreptococcales; family Anaerovoracaceae; genus Gallibacter. The sequence continues at coordinate 13,172 of CAVHCP010000022.1, forward strand.
AGAGATGAAATCATAAGCACAATCAGAAAACAGACTATTGCAGGAGAGATGGTGCCTGTAACATGTGGTTCGGCATACAAAAACAAGGGCGTACAGATGATGCTTGACGCAGTTGTTGACTTTATGCCATCACCTCTTGACATTCCGCCTATCAAGGGTATCAACCCTGATACAGGAGAGGAAGACGAGAGAGCTGCAGACGACAATGGCCCATTTGCGGCACTTGCATTTAAAATTATGGCTGACCCATTTGTTGGTAAGCTTGCATTCTTTAGGGTTTACTCAGGCACACTTGAGCCGGGCTCATATGTCTACAACTCTACAAAGGGTTCAAAGGAGAGAATCGGCAGAATCCTGCAGATGCACGCTAACAAGAGAGAAGAGCTTGACAGAGTTTATGCAGGCGACATCGCGGCAGCGGTTGGTCTAAAAAATACAACAACAGGAGATACACTCTGTGATGAAAAACAGGAAATCATCCTTGAGTCTATGGAATTCCCGGATCCTGTAATCGAGATAGCTATCGAGCCTAAGACTAAGGCAGGACAGGAAAAAATGGGCATCGCACTTGCAAAGCTTGCAGAAGAGGACCCAACATTTAAGACTTATACAAATGAGGATACAGGACAGACAATCATCGCAGGTATGGGCGAGCTTCACCTTGAAATCATCGTAGACAGATTGCTCAGAGAGTTTAAGGTTGAGGCAAACGTAGGTAAGCCACAGGTATCTTATAAAGAGACAATTACAAGTCAGTCTGATGTAGATCACAAGTATGCAAAGCAGTCAGGTGGTCACGGTCAGTATGGTCATGTAAAAATCAAGGTTTATCCAAGAGAGCCGGGCGAAGGCTTCGAGTTTGTCAATTCGATTGTCGGAGGTGCTATTCCTAAGGAATACATTCCAAAGATTGAAGACGGTATCAAGGAAGCAATGGAAACAGGTCCTCTTGCAGGATATCAGGTAGTAGACGTTGGCGTAGAGCTGTATGACGGTTCTTACCACGAAGTCGACTCTTCCGAAATGGCATTTAAGCTTGCGGCTTCTATGGCATTTAGAGAAGCTGTTAAGAAGGCAAACCCGGTATTGCTCGAACCTATCTTTAAGGTAGAGGTTACAGTTCCTGAGGAATATATGGGAGATGTTATCGGCGATATTTCGGGAAGAAGAGGTCGTATCGAAGGCTCTGAGATCAACAACGGAGCAGTTGCAGTCAGAGGCTTTGTGCCACTATCAGAGATGTTTGGATATGCGACTGACCTGAGATCTAAGACACAGGGTAGAGGTACATATGTAATGCAATTCTCACATTACGAAAAGCTTCCTGACAGCCTTGTAGAAAAAATAAATAAATAAATTTGAATTTTATTCAAAGCGTAAATAAAAAAATATATTTTAATCTTAACGGAGGAGATTTAAAAATGGCAAAGCAGAAATTTGAAAGAACAAAACCGCATATCA
>CAVHCP010000023.1:0-14064 GCA_963634825.1 uncultured Porphyromonadaceae bacterium
TAAGGTGTAACAGCCCCGAGGGTTCGAGTCCCTCATCCTCCGCCATGATTGTGCGGCTATAAAGCACAAAAGCCCAAAACCCTTGAGAAGTCAAGGGTTTTTGCTGTTTTATAACCTCGGAAATACAATTTTATAGGTCCTTTAGTACCTCTAAATTTAGGCGATAGAATTTATTTTGTCCTTTTCTTTAATAATTCTTTTGTAGAAACACCGATTTCTGAAAATAATGAGGCTTGTAGTAAAATGGAATACAAATTACTTACTATTTCGTCGTTATTATTTGGTAATTTTTCAATATGAGCTGTAAATAGTTTTAGTTTTTTTTAAATATTGTATTTAAAATAAAGCAAGTATTTAAAAAATCACCCATAAATTTTAAATAATAGATGTTTTTGGCGAATGCTTTTTAAATGCGAAAGGGAGTATAAAGAATAAAAAATATGAATAAATATGAAAAACTGCTTGACTGTTATGAATAATAATGTATAATATTGTATAAACAAACAAGCAAAAGAGTGATTTCATCTGATTGGAGGATATAGATATGGATAAAAATGAAATTAAGAAAATAGTATTAGCTTATTCGGGGGGACTTGATACTTCTATTATCATCCCTTGGTTAAAGGAAAATTATAATAATCCGGAAATCATCGCTGTGGCCGGCGATGTCGGTCAGGCAGATGAGCTTGAGGGGCTTGAGGAAAAAGCACTAAAAACAGGCGCAAGCAAGCTGATAGTTGCAGATCTCGTTGATGAGATGGTTGATGAGGTTATAATCCCGGCGATGAAGATGGATGCAAAATACGAAACATATTTGCTCGGTACGGCATTTGCAAGACCTGTTATCGGCAAAAAACTGGCAGAAATTGCGCTTGCCGAGGGGGCGGATGCAATAGCTCACGGGGCTACGGGTAAAGGCAACGACCAAGTTAGATTTGAGCTTGCAATCAAACGATTTGCACCGCACATGAAAATTATTGCGCCGTGGCGTGAGTGGGATATAAAGTCGAGGGAAGAGGAGATAGATTATGCGGAGGCACATAATGTACCGCTAAAAATCAGCCGAGAGACAAATTATTCGAAGGACAAAAATCTTTGGCACTTAAGCCACGAGGGATTGGATTTAGAAGACCCTGCTAACGAACCGAATTACGAAAAAGAAGGCTTTTTGGAGATGGGAGTGTCTCCTTTGCAAGCGCCTGATAAGCCTACATATGTAACTATCGATTTTGAAGCAGGCGCACCGGTAGCTCTTGATGGCGAAAAAATGAAGGCAAGTCAGATTATCAAAAAGCTCAATGATATCGGCGGTACAAATGGCATCGGTATCATAGACATTGTAGAAAATAGGCTGATTGGTATGAAAGACCGAGGAGTTTATGAAACGCCCGGTGGCTCTATCTTATATTTTGCACACGAGCAGCTTGAGATGCTCACAATAGATAAGGATACATTGCACGAAAAGAAAAAGCTGGCGATCGTGCTTGCAGATCAGATATACAATGGCAAATGGTATTCGGCTTTGACAAATGCGCTTGTTGCATTCGCAAATGAGTCAAACAAATTTGTCACAGGCACAGTGAAGCTAAAGCTTTATAAGGGCAATATTATTCCTGCTGGCACAACAAGTCCATATACGCTTTATAGCGAGGAGCTTGTTACATTCGGCGAAAGCGATTATAACCAAGCGCAAGCTGAGGGATTTATAAATATCTGGGGTATACCTACGCAGGTTGAGGCATTGCGTGAGCAAGGAAAGCTGTAATAAATACGGAAATTAGGAGAGAAAAGGAAAGGAAGTGAACGGTGGTGGCAAAGCTGTGGAGCGGACGAACAGATGGCAAGCTCGATCATTTGGCAGATGATTTTAATTCGTCGATTGGCTTTGATTGTCGGCTTTATAAGCAGGACATCAAGGGAAGTATGGCGCATGCTACGATGCTTGGTGCGACCGGCATTTTGTCAAGCGGAGAGGCGGACAAGCTGATAGAGGGCCTGCAGGGCATTTTGGACGATTTGGAAGAGGGCAAGCTACAGTTTGATCCGGCTTGCGAGGATATACATATGTTTGTCGAACAGGTTTTGACACAGAGGCTTGGAGATGTCGGCAAAAAATTGCATACTGCACGAAGCAGAAACGACCAAGTCGCACTTGATATGAGAATGTATATGAGAGAGCAATGCGATGCGATTTCAGAGCAGATAAAGGTACTAATCGAGACATTGTTAGTGCAAGCCGAAAAATACAAGCTGGCGATAATGCCGGGATATACGCACTTGCAGCGGGCGCAGCCCATCACATTCGGGCATCATCTGATGGCGTATGTGATGATGCTACTGCGTGACCGCAGTCGCATAGCCGATTGCCGCAAGCGCCTAAACCGAAGCCCAATCGGCTGCTGCGCCCTCGCCGGCACAACATACCCGACAGACAGATACTTAGAAGCGCAAAAGCTTGGCTTTGACAATATCTGTATGAATTCACTTGACGGCGTGTCAGACCGTGATTTTTGTGCAGAACTGCTTGGCGCACTTTCAATATTGATGATGCACCTTTCGCGCCTTTCTGAGGAACTGATACTTTGGACAAGCTGGGAATTTGGCTTTGTTGAGCTCTCCGATGCGTATACAACTGGCTCATCCATTATGCCGCAAAAGAAAAACTCCGATATGGCAGAGCTGATTCGTGGCAAAACCGGGCGTGTGTACGGCGACCTTGTCGCACTTTTAACGATGTTAAAAGGACTACCTATGGCATACAACAAGGACATGCAGGAGGACAAGGAGGGCATATTTGATGCCTGCGATACCGTTTCGATGTGCCTGCCTGTGATGAGCGGTATGATTGAGACGATGAAGGCAAAGCCCGAAGCGATGAAAAAAGCGGCACAGCGTGGATTTATCAACGCCACCGATCTTGCCGATTATCTTGTACGCAAGGGACTTGCATTTAGAGACGCATATAAGATTGTCGGAGGGATTGTAGGTGATTGCGTCAAATCAGAGGCAGTCCTCGAAGAACTTCCACTTGAAAAATATAAAGAATACAGCAATCTGTTTGAGGAAGATATTTATGAGGCAATTGACCTTACAGTGTGTATGCAAAAGCGAACAAGCACAGGAGGGCCTGCAAATGTGCAGGAGCAAATTGATTATGCAAAGAAGTGCCTCGCAAATGAAGACTTTTAGATAGGAGAATACTATGAACTCATTTTATAAAAAGAACTTTTTAAAGCTTCTGGATTTTACGCCGGAGGAAATCACAAAGCTACTTGAGCTTTCTGCAAAACTAAAGGCAGAGAAAAAAGCAGGTGTACCACACAAGCTGTGTGCGGGCAAAAATGTTGCTTTGATTTTTGAAAAAACTTCTACAAGGACAAGATGTTCATTTGAGGTAGCGGTGGCAGATCTGGGGATGAATTCGGTATATCTTGAGCCTGCAAGCTCGCAAATAGGCAAAAAGGAGTCTATCGCAGACACAGCAAGGGTGCTTGGCAGGATGTTTGACGGTATAGAATATCGTGGCTTTGAGCAGGAAAAGGTCGAAGAGCTTGCAAAATATGCGGGAGTGCCTGTTTGGAACGGCCTGACTGACGAGTTTCATCCTACTCAGATATTAGCAGACTTTTTGACAATACAGGAGCATTTTGGCGGACTTGAGGGCAAAAAACTCGTATTTATGGGAGATGCGCATTTTAATATGGGCAATGCGCTTATGGTGGGCTGCGCAAAGATGGGAATGCACTTCGTAGCCTGCGCACCGGCAGGTTATTATCCTAACGAAAAGCTTATCGATATATGCCAAAAGATTGCGAATGAGACGGGAGCTATACTGGAGTTTGAGGCAGATGTCAAGAAGGCTGTCAAAGGCGCTGATGTTCTTTATACTGATGTTTGGGCATCTATGGGAGAGCCTGAGGAGGTATGGAAGCAGCGTATTTGCGATCTTATGCCATATCAGATAGGTATGGAGACATTAGAGTTGGCGGGACCGCAATGCAAGCTGATGCACTGCCTCCCTGCATTCCATGATCTTGGTACGGGCATCGGACAGGAAATTTATGCAAAGTATGGCATTACTGCAATGGAGGTTACCGACGAGGCCTTTGAGAGCCCGGCGTCTATCGTATTTGATGAGGCCGAAAACAGGATGCATACAATCAAAGCCGTTATGGCAGCTACCCTTTGTGAAGAAATATAAAAAAGTCATATTCTAATTTTATAAAAGTCATATTTTAATTTGATATTTGTAAAAAAAGCATAGGTTGTATATAGAGCAGATATGATACAATACTAAGATAGATATTAAAATTATATTATTATCGAAATTAGAATGAATACTAAAAATTGTATTATTATCGAATGCGAGGTAAAAAATGTTAAAGGGTAGAGTGGCACTCGTAACAGGTGCGTCAGGCGGTATAGGAGCCTGCATAGTAAAAGAGCTTGCAAAAAACGGCATAAGCGTTGCTATTCATTACAACAGCTCTAAGCAAAAGGCAGATGAGTTAGTGTCAGAAATAAAGGCACTTGGCGATGTAAGTGCAAAAAGCTATAAGTGCGATATAAGGGATAATGCTAAAGTGAAGGATATGATAGATGAGATTGTCAAGGACTTTGGTAAAATAGATTTTGTTGTAAATAATGCGGGCGTGGCTCTTGATGCTCAGATAATAAAAATGCCCGAGACATATTTTGACGACACAATCGCCATAAATGTCAAAGGCACATGGAATACGATCAAACACGCGCTCCCATATATGATAGAACAGGGGAGTGGGAGTATCGTAAATATTTCGTCTATCGCAGGTGTGATAGGTAATTTTGGACAGTCTGCTTATGCGACCTCAAAGGCGGCGGTCCTCGGTATGACAAAGACTGTTGCAAAGGAGACTGCTACAAAGGGTATCAGAGTAAATGCCGTAGCACCCGGATTTATCGAGGTTGGCATGTCAGCACAAATCCCTGATAAGCTGCGTGAAAAGTTAGTTATGCAAATACCTATGCAAAGACAGGGTAAGGGCGAAGAAATCGCAAAGGCTGTACTGTTTTTGCTGTCTGATGCGGCAAGCTATATTACAGGACAGACACTTGAAGTCAACGGCGGAATGAATATGAATTAGTTATTCCAATTTTTATCTTTGATTGTTTTTATCCTATTTACGGCACGAGCAAGAGAAGCCTTAGAAGCGTGATATTCTTGGATACTCTGTTGCTGTCTTAGGCGTTCCTCGGCTTGCTCCTTAGCCTCCTCGGCACGAAGCTCGTCGATATCCTCAGGACGCTCGGCTGTAGAAACAAGGATACTGACTTCATTATCCATAATTTTGGCGAATCCATACGAAACGGCGGCGGTAATCCATTGCTCGTCTGCACACTTGATATGGATCTCGCCGATTTTTATGCCTATAATCATATCCTCGTGATTTGCCAAAACTTCCATTTGACCGTCAACGGTCGGGAGGATGATGCTGATAGCCTCACCCTCATAAAATATTTTATCTGAAGAATAAAATTTTAGATTAAATGTATTCATTTCTTACCTTATCATATTTAATATTTTTATTTTTTTACTTCATCAATGGTGCCGATATTAAAGAATGCACTCTCCGGATATTCATCCATCTCGCCGTCGATGATAGCCTTAAAACCTCTGACAGTTTCCTTTAGAGGCACATATTTGCCCGGTATGCCGGTAAATTGCTCTGCCACGGAGAATGGCTGTGAAAGGAATCTTTGTATTTTCCTTGCTCTTGCAACTATAAGCTTATCCTCATCGGAAAGCTCCTCCATACCGAGGATAGCGATGATATCCTGAAGCTCCTTATATTTTTGCAGGATTTCCTGCACCTTTCGTGCGACGTTATAATGCGTTTCGCCGACAACATCAGCCTCAAGTATACGAGATGTCGAATCAAGAGGGTCAACAGCAGGATAAATACCTTGCTCAACGATCTTACGTGAAAGTACAGTTGTCGCATCAAGATGTGTAAAGGTTGTAGCAGGAGCAGGGTCTGTAAGGTCGTCCGCAGGTACATATACCGCCTGCACAGAAGTTACAGAGCCGTTTTTAGTTGAAGTAATTCGCTCCTGAAGTGCGCCCATTTCATTTGCAAGTGTAGGCTGATAACCTACAGCGGACGGCATTCTGCCGAGAAGAGCAGATACTTCTGAGCCTGCCTGTACAAATCTAAAGATGTTATCTATAAACAGCAGTACATTTTGGTGCATTTCGTCACGGAAATACTCCGCCATTGTAAGACCTGTTTCGGCAACTCTCATACGAGCTCCCGGAGGCTCATTCATCTGACCGAAAACGAGAGCTGTTTTTTCGATTACCCCCGAAGCACTCATCTCGCTCCAAAGGTCATTACCTTCTCTTGAACGTTCTCCGACACCGGTAAATATCGAATATCCGCCGTGCTGTGTAGCTATATTATGTATAAGCTCCTGTATGAGGACGGTTTTGCCTACACCTGCACCGCCAAAAAGTCCGATCTTGCCACCTTTTGCGTACGGTGTTAAAAGGTCGATAACCTTGATACCTGTTTCAAGGACTTCAACCGCAGGATTTTGATCCGCAAACGGAGGTGGATCTTTGTGTATTGAAGATGTTGTTACATCCTTTGGCAATGCTTCTTTATGGTCGATAGTTTCGCCGAGCACATTAAAAAGTCTGCCGAGCACCTGCTCGCCAACAGGTACGCTGATACATTTGCCCGTATTTGTGACTTCCATACCCTTGTAAAGACCGTCACTTGATTGAAGCATAATACATCTTGCGACATTGTTGCCGATGTGCTGAGCTACTTCCATAACACATCTTTTGCCGTCATTTAAGACCTCTATCGCATCATTGATATTTGGGAGATCTTCCTTAGTTTCGAATTTTACATCTACTACAGGCCCCATAACCTGCAGAATCCTTCCTTTACTTTCCAATTTTTCACTTCCTTTGCTGTGCGTTTGCACCTGCGACTACTTCGGTTAATTCTTGGGTTATATCTGCCTGACGAACCCTGTTATATGTTGTATTTAATTCCTTTAGCATATCCCTTGCGCTATCGGTAGCATTTTGCATTGCAAGCATACGAGCGTTGTGTTCGCTGCAATATGACTCCACGAGACAACCATATAATGTGCCGAGAAGATAGATAGGCACGATACTGTCCATAACATCCTCAGGAGAAGGATAAAAGGTTGGGACAAGATTATCCGTATCATCAGTATTTTCAAACTCCGTCCTTGCTAGTGGCAAAAGCTTGATATGTCGTGGAGAAGCCGCAAGGGCACTGTCCATATTTGTATATACGATATGTATTTCATCGAGCTCTTTTCGAAGAAATAGCTCAAGTAGGTCACCCATTATTGTCCGCGCACGGGAAAGTGTAGGATTTTGAACCGTATATTTAAAAGATTGATCAAGCTCGAGTTTGTTTTTTCTCGGTGCAAAATAATGTCTGCCAACCTCACCGAGTACAAAAAGTCTGTCTTTGCCCGGCATATCAATGAGCTTTTCGGCTGTGCGTATAACATTGAGATTGTATGAGCCTGCAAGACCTTTATCGGCAGTAATAACTATGATACCGATATTTTTTTCTTCTTGCGGTATAGATGTGCGCTTGTCAAAATATTTATTACTTAGATTAGGCCAGTAAGTCAAAATTTTTGAAATCTCATCTTGCATAGCAAAAAAGAACGGCTCGGTTTGTGCAAGCCTCTGCTTTGCCTGCTTAACCTTAGATGAGGATATCAAATACATAGCATTTGTTATCTTCATTGTCTCTTGTACGCCGGCTATCCGCCCTTTTAATTCCTTAGCATTTGACATATTTGCTCCTATATTCATTTGCAATCTTTATGATTTTTTCTTTTAGCTCATCAGATAAATCGCCCGAGGATACTATTTCGGAAATCACATCACTGTGTGTGTTTGCAAAGTGATCCAAAAGATCCTTTTGGAATGCCTTTATATCCGCAAGATCAATTTCCGTAAAGACTTCATCCGTTGCACATACAAGTAATATTACCTGCTGAGGCATCGAAAGAGGATGTCCGAGTGGCTGCTTCAATAGTTCTGTCAGAGCTTGTCCGCGTCGAAGCTGGTGCTTTGTAGTTTCATCAAGATCAGAGCTAAACTGCGTAAAAGCTTCGAGTTCTCTTGCCTGTGCAAGGTCGATACGCATACTTCCCGACGCTTTTTTCATCGCCTTGCTCTGTGCATTACCGCCTACACGCGAAACGGAAATGCCGACATTTACAGCAGGTCTCATACCTGCATTAAATAATGATGTCTCCAAAAATATCTGACCGTCGGTTATAGAAATAACATTTGTCGGGATATATGCCGACACGTCGCCGGCCTGCGTTTCGATAATAGGCAGCGCCGTGATAGAACCACCGCCGGCTTCTTCAGAAAGCCTGCTGCTACGCTCAAGCAAGCGAGAATGAAGATAAAATACATCTCCCGGGAAGGCTTCTCTTCCCGGACTCCTGCCGAGTAAAAGCGAAATAGCTCTATATGCCACAGCATGTTTTGAAAGATCGTCATAAACGATCAAAACGTCTTTTCCTTGGTACATAAAATATTCGCCCATTGCAGTTGCCGCATAAGGAGCGACATATTGTAGCGGAGCACAGTCGCCGGCACCTGCACATACGATAGTCGTATAATCCATAGCACCGTTTTTTGCAAGCATATTTGCAAGCTGTGCAACGGTAGATATCTTTTGACCTATGGCAACATAGATACATATAACATCCTTGCCTTTTTGATTGATGATAGTATCCGAGGCTATCGAAGTTTTACCTGTTTGTCTGTCGCCGATAATAAGCTCACGCTGACCTCTGCCTATAGGAAACATAGAGTCAATCGAAAGGATACCTGTCTCAAGAGGGACTGTTACAGGCTTACGATCGATGATGCCCGGAGCGTCATTTTCAATAAGTCTGTAATCCTCAGCTTCGATTTCGCCCTTGCCATCGATAGGAGAGCCAAGAGGATCGATGATACGACCGATAAAGCCCTCGCCGACAGGGACGCCTGCTTTTTTCTTAGTCCTGTATACCTTGTCACCTTCTTTGATATCCGTATCATTGCCAAAAAGTATACAACCGATTTCGTTTTCCTTTATATTTTGAACCATACCCTTCAGACCGTTCTCAAAGGTTAGGATTTCGCCATACATAACATCGTCAAGACCATAAATTGTGGCGATGCCGTCACCTATGGTAATAACCGAGCCTGTTTCCTTTGGACCGTTCTCAAGGTCATAATTTTTAATTTCTTCTTTTATTATAGATATAATTTCGTCAGAGTTAATGATACTCAAGAGATTTACCTCCTTTGTTAAGCTCTTTTTACTAAACTTCTACACCGAAGCTTTGAGCAAATTTGTCAAAGCCACCTTTTATGCTCTTGTCGTACATAATGCCATCCACGAAAAGAGTAAATCCGCCGATAAGCGTTTTGTCGCAGGATTTTTCCCAAAGAACGTCGCTACAATCATGCTTTTTGCATATAAAGCTCTTTAGCTGATCGAGCTGCTTATCTGTCGGTGGCGTCACATATGTGAGGTGAGCCTTTAGAATTTTGTTTTCCTTTGCTATTATTTCATTTGTGCAATTTATAATTTCAAAAAGAAGTGCAAAGTTGTTATGGTCGCACAAGAGCTTCAAAAAGTTACAAGATATTTTTGCTGTAAAAAGTCTTTCGATGATGCGATGCTTTTTTTGCGTTGCAATAGTTGGATTTAGCATTACATCTAAAAGCTCATCTGAGCTTGTAAATACAGACTTTATCTCAGCAAGCTCATCACTTTTTATACCAAGCTCATAAAGCGCTCTTGCGTAGCGAATAGATAAAATACTATATTTTGATACATCAAAATTTTTACGGCTATTTTGACTCATCGTCATCACCTGCTTCTTTTATGAATTCGTCATACATGTCGCTATCGCTTTGTTCATTTGATGAGGTTGTAGCAACTTTTTTTGCAACTTCTACGGCAAGCTGTGCGATTTGTTCTTTTGCTTCTGAGACAGCCTTTGTCTTCGCAACTTCGATCTCTTTATTTGCATTTTGCATAATGATATCTGCTCGTTTGTTTGCATCGTCGAGTATGTTTTGCGACTTTGCTTGCGCCTCTTTTTTTGCATCCGAAATTATCTGAGCACTTTCTTTATTTGCTTCGCTCAGCTGTTTTTCGTATTTATTCTTCATAACAGTTGCTTCGGCTTCTTTTGTCCTTGCATTGTCAAGACCGTTTTTTATTATCTCGTCACGTTTATTCATGACATTTAAAATCGGCTTGATAAGAAATTTTCGAAGTAGCAGGAAAAGAACTATTATATTTATGATGTTAAACAGTAGATTTATATCTACGCTAATCATTTATATCCCGCCTTTCGAATTTTTATAGGACAATAATTATAAGTGCGATGATAAGACCATAAATCGCAGTAGCTTCCGCAAGAGCTGCACCTAAGATAAAAGTCTTATTGATATCTTTTTTTGCTTCCGGTTGTCTTGCGATAGCTTCTGAAGCTCTGCCTGCTGCAATACCGATACCGATACCTGCGCCAAGGCCTGTAAGTACGGCGATACCTGCGCCTATAGCTATTAGTGTGTTCATAATAATTCTCCTTTTTGTAAAACTTTTATTAAACTAAATTTATTTTTATATAAGCATATTTTGTATCATAGCTTTTTTGTCAGTCTTCCATCTCGTTATTCATAAATATTGCTGTCAGGAATACAAAGATGTATGCCTGCAACAGCCCGTCAAAGACATCAAAGAATAAGCTAAATGGGATTGGGATCAAGATCGGAGCTAAAATCCTTATAAGCTCCATGATAACAAAAGCTCCCAAAACATTTCCGAAAAGTCGCATACAAAGCGATAGTGGCCTTATAGCTACTTCTAAGATGTTTATCGGAGTTATAAGAGCAACAGGCTCTTTGAAGTGCTTGATATAACCTTTGATACCTTTTTTGCGCATACCTGCGGTTTCTATCAAAAACAAGCTTATAAGAGCAAGTGCTATAGTAACATTTAAATCCTTTGTCGGCGGTTTAAATCCTAATATTGCAAAGATTGTATTTGAAAAAGCGAGATAAATAAGCACAGTTATAAGATAGGGAGTATATCCTCTGTTTTCCTTACCGAAAGTATCATCAAAAAAGTCGTAGGCCCACTTAATCGCAGCCTCTAAGAGAAGCTGGATTTTGCTCGGAGCCTCGACTTTTAAATTACGAGTAAGCAAAATAGATGCTACAACTAATGTAGCCATAATAATCCATGTTACAACTGTCGACTCGCTGACGCCTACGCCACCAAAGATCGGAATTGTAAAGACTGTGTCGCAGTTCATCTCCTGCGTTAGCCTTTCGGATAAAGTGCCCGTAAAAACACCTTCTTTCTTTCTAAAACGATATTTCTTTAAAAGGTATTTTACTCTTTTTTATGACTAAAAGTCAAATGACAATTAGCAGTAAATAGGAAATTTTTTGCAAAGCTCTATAACTTTTGCTTTAATTTCCGCAACCTTGCCTTCGCCACCTTCTATAAGCTCGGTAATCAAATTTGCGATATATATACATTCGCTTTCCTTCATGCCTCTTGTAGTGATAGCGGGAGTGCCGATACGCACACCACTTGTCAGAGCCGGGCTTAGAGTTTCGTTTGGAATACTGTTTTTGTTAAGAGTGATATTTGCACTTTCAAGCAGATTTTGTACATCCCTGCCATTTACTCCAAAAGGAGTTACATCGACGAGCATAAGGTGATTGTCTGTACCGCCTGATACTATTTTGAAACCGTTTTCGATAAGCCTTTTTGCCATTGCTTGGGCATTTTTTAGAACCTGCTCCTGATATTTTTTGAAATCGGGAGAAAGAGCTTCCTTGAAACAAATAGCCTTAGCAGCGATGATGTGCATAAGAGGACCGCCCTGAGTGCCGGGGAATACGGCACTGTTAATCTTTTTTGCGTGCTCTTCTTTACATAATATAAGACCGCCGCGAGGGCCTCTCAGAGTTTTGTGTGTAGTTGTAGTAACCACATCAGCATAAGGCACCGGACTTGGGTGAAGTCCTGTAGCTACAAGACCTGCGATATGAGCCATATCTACAAACATAAATGCGCCAACTTTATCGCAGATTTCTCGGATTCTTTTAAAGTCGATAATGCGAGGATAAGCACTCGCACCTGCAACTATCATTTTTGGCTGTACTTCAAGAGCTTTCTTTTCGATATCATCATAATCCAAAACTTCGCTTTGAGGGTCCACACCATAAAAATGAGATTCGTATAACTTGCCCGATGAGTTGACCTTGGCGCCGTGAGTTAAGTGGCCGCCATGAGAAAGATCAAGACCGAGTATTTTATCTCCGGGATTTAAAAATGCAAGATAAACAGCCACATTTGCCTGAGCTCCGGAGTGAGGCTGTACATTTGCATGCTCTGCACCAAAAAGCTTCTTGGCTCTTTCGATCGCAAGGCTTTCGATACCGTCTACAAATTCGCAACCACCATAATATCTCTTTCCGGGATATCCTTCGGCATACTTATTTGTGCAGTGGCTTCCCATAGCCTCCATTACAGCCTCAGAAACAATATTTTCGCTTGCGATAAGCTCAAGATGCTCCTGCTGCCTGTGCAATTCCTTTTGCATCAAATCTGCAATTTCCGCATCTGTTTTTGCTATTAAATTGAAATCTACCATTATTTGTCCTCCTTGTTTAGTCGAAATAAAATCTAAATTGAATATAATCCTATAATACCAATTTTGTATTTTCTATAGTTGCCTTTACGCTAAAAAATGGTATATAATTGGAAACAGATATTCATACCGTATAAAGGTAGCGTATATCGATTTTTAAAATAAGTATAACACAAGTAGGTGGCTACTTTAAAGATTTATATGAGGAGGAAATGATAATGAAAAAGGCAAATGTGATAAGAGCTGCAGTGATAGGCACAGTTGTAGTGGCAGTAGGTGCAACTGCTCTCGTAATGGCACTAAAGGACAAAAAAGACGATACAACTGAGGAAGAAGGAGACGTCAACCCCCTTACGGGGATTGTACTTGAAGAAGGACAGGAGCTACCTGACAGACCGGTGATGGTTTCAACAGATAATGATAGCTATTTGTCACGCCCACAATCGGGCATATCAAAGGCAGATATCTTATATGAAGTACCTATCGAAGGTGGTGGCAGCAGATATGAGCCTATATATTATGGTAGCTTTTCGGAGCTGACAACGGTAGGAGCGATAAGGAGTACACGCCCTTATATGCTTGATATTGCAAGCGAATACAATGCTGTCTTTGTGCATAACGGACAGAGCCCACAGGCGATAGCATATTTTGACGAAAGCGGAGTAGACAGAGTGTCGGCGGCAGAATATTTCAAAGCTTTTCATAATGAAAGCAGTGAAAATAGCAGACTCCCGGGCAATTTGTATTCCACAAGGGAAGACATCATCTCTGCAATGAGCTCGCTTGGATATAATGAAAAGAAAAATGTCAGGACATTTAAATGGCTCAATGATGACGATGAGGTCAGCGGAGATACTGCAAATGAGATTGTCGTAAATTATGCTGACGGTGCATATAATACATTTAAGTATGACGAAAAGACAAAGCTCTATACGAAGTACGTAAAAGGCGAGAAGCTTATAGATGCGGAAAACAACGAGGTATTTACATGTGCAAATGTGCTCGTCCAGAAGGTGCCATACAAGCTTTATGCAAATGAATCAGAGCGACTGCAGATAGATATGTATGCCGGCGGTGATGCTGTTATGTTTACACAAGGAAAGGCAGTTGAGGGTACATGGTCACGCAAGAGCAAGAGCAGTCCTACCATATTTAAAGATAAGGACGGCAATGAGTTTAAGATGACCAGAGGAGTGACAGCGATACAACTCATAGACACAACGGTAAAATTTAAATATTAAGTTTTCGAAACAACTAAAATTGCAATATGACAGATAAATATTGTCGGGTATCCAAACTTTTTTGGGGTATCTCCAAACTTTCTTGGGGGCTGGAATTGGG
>CAVHCP010000024.1:0-13048 GCA_963634825.1 uncultured Porphyromonadaceae bacterium
GGTAATAACCAAACAACTAAATAACCAAATAAAAAAGTATATATAATATGCTTAACAAAGGTCGCATCCGACAGGGTGCGATCTTTGTTGTGCTTAGCTTTATCAGTGGCGCACAGAAGCAAGTGAAAAAAGAGAAGTAAAATGGAAAAAAATGGATGACAAAACAAAATTTGTATGATAATATTAGAAACAGAAGAGTTGCCAATAAATGGTAGGTGGTTTAGCAGATCCGTTATACCCAAGTATCCGGCTTAAAAGTGCCGAGACTATAAGGAAAGGCGGTGATGCAGGTGAATAATTTGTTTTACATATTACTCATTGTTATTGCAATAACCGAGCTGGTTAGAACAATAAAAAAATAGACCTCCTATAGCTGAGAGGTCTACAAAACTTCAGAAGCTAAACCATTTATCAAGGTAGCTCTTCTTAGTTAAATGGTACAACAAAAGTCTCGGATTGTAAATAAGAAATTATTATTATGAGTGCAAAAGTGATACTGCAGAATTTTTTGCCATAAGCAGAAATTTAATTGACAAATATTTCCAACAAGGATATAATCTAGGCATATGGTAAATATTGGAAGCGAAAACAGTAAGCAACAACCAAACCATAAGAAAAATTAGCAAGAATAAAAGAAAGAAAAACAAAGCAAAGGAGGAAAAATATGAAAGTGAATAAGAGAGAAAGAATTTTTTTTAGGCGTATTTTTGCTATGATGCTCGCTACCATCTTTGCCTTTACGGGTGTGCTTATGACTACCGGCAAGGCAGAGGCGGCGGTAAAATGGGGGACTTCGACGGCAACAGGTTATAACTGGGGAGAGGGTAGCGAGGACATATTTATACTAAAAGTCAATGGCACGCACGCATTTTGTCTCGAGCCCGATCAAATGATAACTACCGTAGAGGGTTACAAGGAAAAGAACTCAAATTTTACAAAGGCTCAGTGGGATAAGCTCGTGAAGATCGCACATTTTGGATATAACAAAGACAAAAAGACAAAGGCTGATTATGCGGCTACGCAAATAATCCTTTGGGAGCAGATATATAAGTGGAAGGGCATTACACCACAAGCATTGTCAAAAAGCAATGTGCCAAAGATAGAGGCTAAGAAAAAGGCGATAAATACAGCTATTGAAAATTATGAGAATATGCTTTCCGCAAAGCCGACATTTAGCGGTGGCAGTGTCAAAGCGACAAGTGGCAAAACTGTCAAAGCAAAGGACACAAAGTCAGTTTTGGGAAAGTATGATTATTATGTCGCATCAGCGCCAAAAGGGGTCAGCGCAAGTATCAACAAGAGCACACACGAGCTAAATGTTACTGCAAAACAAGGCTCGGCACTAAATGGAGATATAGTTTTAAAGGTAAAGCAAGACAATTTGATTTCGGGAAATAAATTTTATTATCATAAGTCGAGCCAAAATGTAGCGAATATAGGTTATATGGAGGATTTGGAGCTGAGTATTCCGCTGGCAGTCAATAATAAGGGAGATCTCAAGCTGGTCAAAAAATCAAAATCGGGCAAACTTGTAGCAGGAGCAGAGTTTGAAGTTAGCAGTACTGATAATTCCTTCAAAAAGACTTATACGACAGGCGAGGACGGCACATTTTTGGCAGAAGGGCTACTCGAAGGGACATATACGGTGAGAGAAATAAATGTCCCAAAACCATATATTTTAGACAATCAGGCAAAGCAGATCGCGGTAAAGGCAGGAGAGGTAGTTGATGTCGAATTTACAAATGATATGCCAAAAGGGACATTTTTGTTAAAGAAAACAGATGAATACGGCGTGCCTTTGGCGGGAGCTGAGTTTCAAATTTTTTCTGAGGGTGCAGACGATGAGGGAAATGAGATAGCATATAGCGAAAGCCTTGTGACTGATGAAAATGGGCAGATAGAGATTAGCGAGCTAAAGCCGGGGCAGTATTTTTATAAGGAAACAAAAGCGCCGGACGGTTATCTGCTCGATGATAAGGTATATGAGTTTAAAATAGCATATAAGGATAACCTGTCGCCACTTATAGAGGTGGAGTCTACGGCGGTAAATTGCGAGCCTAAGGGAAGTATCAACCTGACAAAGTCATATGCAAATCTCAAAACAGCGACCAAAAATGAGATAAAAAGCGCAACATTAGAGGGAGCGGTCTACGAGCTTTATGCGAAAGAGGACATTTGTTCAAAATCGAAGGCAAAAGTCTTTTATAAAAAGGACGAAAAAATCGCTGAGCTTGTAACAGCCGAAAATGGCGAGACTAATACTGTAACCGATTTGCCAATGGGAAAATATTATATAAAGGAGGTCAAGGCTCCGAAGGGCTGTGAGCTTGATAAAAAGGTACACGAGGCAGAGCTTTTATATAAGGATGAGGCGACTGCAAATATTGAGATAAACATAGATGTTGCCGATGATATAAGCAAGATACCTGTCGTCAGGACAAATGACGGGTTTCCGTTTGGGGCTATTGTGACATTTGTTATCTGCGGGATCTGCGGTAGCGTGCTTGCGGCGGTGAGAATAAAAAGAGGTTAAGGTAAGAGAGATGTAATTGTCAAAAAAGACGCTGGCGGGCAGCGTCTTTTTTTTTAAAACCAATTTTTGATTGTTATCTTGTGTTTACAACGCGGGCAAGTGACATTGAATTTGCCACGCTTTCTCTCAAATCGGAGTATCGCACCGCAGTAAGGGCATTCGTGGAAACTGTGAGTTTTGCCTTCCACTATTTTGCGACGGTTTATTTCATAATTTGGATTGATCTTGCGGATGATGCGCTTAAATTTGGCATTTTCTCGTTGTCTTTTTTCGACATTTTTAGAGAATAATCTAAATAATGCGAAGATCAAAATCAAAATTTCGATGTAAAAAAACCATGGCGACTTCAAAAGAAGATTTAAACCGTACATTACTAAGTAAACTATAAAACAAAAATAAAAAAGAGCGTCTACTCCGTTCCTATCCTTCATAAACTGATTTATCTTATATCTCAATCCCATAAAAATACCCCTTTTCGTTTTTGTGATTATATTATTGTACTCCATTTTATTGATATTGTAAATAAATTTGGTTATAATCATAGTGCAGATATTTGACGACTTACAAGAGGTATTTTGTGAAAATTTTAGTTATTAGCGACACACACGGTGAGCTGGGCAAGGCATATGAGGTATATAAGAGCCTTGAAAATATCGACCTTATATTGCATCTTGGAGATTATAAAAAAGATGCAGACGATATGGCAAAAAGACTCGGCGTGAAGGTGGTAGGAATAAAAGGAAATAATGACGGAGCAAAAACAAAAAAGGAGAGCTCCGCTATCATAGAAACAGAAGCAGGCAAGATATTGATCGTGCACGGCCATATTGAAGGAGTATATCAAGGCGTGGCAAATCTTTATTATAGAGCACTTGAGGAGGGTTGCAAGGCGGCATTTTTTGGGCATACGCATGTGCCGTATTATGAGGAAGCAAACGGGCTCATATTGCTAAATCCGGGTAGCCTGACACGACCAAGAGACGGCTCGCAGGGGTCGTATGCGATAGTGACAACAGATAAAACGGATATAAAGTGCGAGATAATATATTACCGCAAAAAGACAAAAAGAAAGGGCGGATATGTTAGCGGACTTTTAAATTACAGCGACAGATTTTAAAGCTTGATGTAAGGCTTAAGGTCATTGGCTTAGCCGGCGGATGATAAGTGGCATATAGCACATGGCAGATAGCAGATAACAGCCGGCTCATACGGGCGACGGGAGAGTAAATGAGATATAAGATTGACGAAAAATATATAAAAATGGGCATAGTGGCATTTACCGTAATAGCGGCATCTATTATTTTGTTCTTCGCTATTTATAGGATTGACGGTTTGATGTCATTTTTTTCTTCTGTAGGAAGCGTCATAGCCCCATTTGTATACGGCCTTGTTGTGGCATACCTACTGTGCCCGCTTTACAATGTGACGGTTAGGGGCTGTATGAAAGTACAATTTTTCAAGCGGGGCAAAAAGGACAAAAGCAGGATCATCGCTAAGGTACTTGCTTCTATAGTATCGCTGTTGGCGTTGTTTGGCGTTATCATCGGACTTTTGTGGATGGTTATTCCGGGAATGATCGAAAGTATTGCGGCAATCATCAAGACATTGCCCGATCAGGTAAATGCGTGGAGCAAGTGGGCAGAGGATACGATTGCAAATATGCAGGAAACGACAGGTCCTATGGCTGTTGTAATAGATACGGCTATAAATAATGCACAAAACTGGGTTGATAATACGATAATACCTGCCAGCGAAAATATGATAGGCGGGCTCTCGAATACAGCAATTGGTATTTTATCCGGCATTTGGAATTTCATCATAGGAGTTATCATCTGCACCTTCTTTTTAAACAGCAAGGAGATTTTTGCGGCACAGGCAAGGAAAATGATATTTGCCGCAACTTCGGAAGAACGTGCGCATAGATTTTTATACGGTACGCATTATGTCAATAGGACATTTGGTAAATTTATAAACGGCAAGCTGATAGATTCGCTTGTTATCGGAGTGCTGTGCTTTATATTTATGAGCATAGTGAATTGGCCATATGCGATGCTTATAAGCGTTATCGTAGGTGTGACAAATATCATCCCATTTTTCGGACCGTTTATCGGAGCCATACCGTCGGCACTTTTGATGCTTATGGTTGATCCTCTGCTGTGCTTATACTTCTTGATATTTATATTGATACTTCAGCAGCTCGACGGCAATGTTATCGGGCCAAAGATACTCGGTGGCAGTACCGGGCTTCCGTCATTTTGGATTATGTTTGCAATACTTGTCGGTGGCGGTATGTTTGGATTTGCGGGCATGATACTTGGTATTCCTGTATTTGCATGCGTATATGCTTATACGGCATATTCTGTAAATAAGAAGCTCGATCAAAAGGGCATGAGTACCGATCTTGGAGTTTACAAAAAGATGGATTCCAAGCTTGATGAGGAGTTTAGGGAAAATAATAAGGGAATGCTAAATAAAGCAAAGACAAAAAAGAAAGCGATAAAAAGAGGCAAAGGCAAAGACGAGTCGAAGGACAAAAAATCACAAGGGCCACAGGACGAAAAATCGCAAGAGCAGCAGGAGACATCACAGAAGACATCACAGGAGACATCAGATGAGTAATATCACGACTGTAAAGCAAAGACTTATACAAATAGCAGGCGCAGACAATGTCACAGCTGATTGTGAAATGAAAAACGAAGTTTCATTTAGGGCAGGTGGCAAGGCGGATCTTTTAGTAATTCCGAGAAACGAAAAGGAGTTATGCGAAGTTTTAAAGGTGGTTGCTGACGGCAACATAGACCATTTTGTGATGGGTAACGGCTCGAATATCCTCATAAGAGACGGCGGATACAGAGGCGTTATCATAAAAATAAATTCGGAGGCATTTTCAAAATTTGAGATTTTAGAAGCGCAAAGCTTTGAGGACGATACAAAAAGCGGAGAAAATACCAAATATGTGCGAGTAGGTGCGGGTATGCTGATGAGCGTGCTTGCAAAAAAACTTTTAGCAAATTCGATTGCGGGTTTTGAGGAGCTTTCGGGCATACCGGGCAGCATAGGCGGAGCTGTATTTATGAATGCAGGCGCCTATGGCAAGGAGATAAAGGATATATTAGTTTGTGCAAAGCTGATTTCAAGGGACGGCAGCAGGATGAAGGAGCTGACGGGAGATGAGCTAAAGCTCGGATACAGAGACAGTATTTTGCATAAAACAGGCGATATAGTGACTGAGGCGGTGCTAAGACTTGAAGCAGGCGATACCGATGCGATAAAAGCAAAAATGGCAGAGCATATGCAAAAGAGAAATAAAAAACAACCTGTCAATTTTCCGAGCGCAGGGAGCTTTTTTAAAAGACCTGCGGGATATTTTGCAGGCAAGCTCGTGCAGGATGCAAATCTAAAGGGATATACGGTCGGCGGTGCGCAGGTTTCGGAGCTTCACAGCGGATTTGTTATCAACATAGGAGATGCCACAGCCACTGACATCATCAAGGTTATGGAGCATTGCCAAAAAGAGGTATATGATAAATTCGGCGTTTTATTGGAGCCGGAAGTGCGAATATTGGGAGAAGATTGATGAATGGATATAAAATGCTTTTTGATTACCACACGCATACGACCTTTTCTCACGGAAAGGGAAGTATTGAGGATAATGTCAAGGAAGCGATAAAAAAAGGACTTGAGGCGATAGCAATAACAGATCACGGACCGGGGCACAAAACATATGGCATAAAGATAAGCGAATTGCCACAGATGAGAGCCGAGATAAAAAAGCTTCAAAAAAAATATCCGCAGATAAAGATATATCTTGGCGTTGAGGCAAATATCTTAGACAGCCAAAGAGCCGAAAAAAATGCGGTAGTAAAGGGAGACAACAATCTCGACATTACACCAAAGCAGACAGAGAAATTTGATTTTGTGCTTGCGGGATATCATTTCGGGCTTGCGGATTGCTACTGTATTTCAAACTTTATGTTTAGCCATGGCATAGGTAAATCACAAAAAAGAGAAGAAATTTTAAAGGAGCGAAATACAAGTATGGTGCTAAAGGCACTTGAGAAAAATGATATCAGAGTGCTTACCCATCCGGGAGATAAGGCACCGGTCGATATAGCAGAGATTGCCAAAATGTGTGCAAAGACAAATACGCTTATGGAGCTAAATATGAAGCATCCGCATCTTACGGTAGAAAATATAAAAATTGCGGCAAGAGAGGATGTAAAATTTATAATCAGCAGTGATGCGCATATTCCCGAAAATGTGGGGACATTTGACAAGGCGCTGCAAAGAGCGCTGTTGGCAGGACTTGATCCTGACAGGATAGTAAATATCAAAAGGATTTAAAGGTGAAGTAAAATGGAAATATTGATAGTAACAGGACTATCGGGGGCAGGCAAATCGCAGGCAGTAAATTGCTTGGAGGATCAGGGATATTATTGCATAGATAATATGCCGCTTGCCATGATGAAAAATTTTATAGACCTTTGTATGGCAAATGGCGGAGTCGTGGATAAAGCCGCCTTTGTTGCGGACATCAGGGGAGCTGAGTTCAATCCTGATATAAAAAAATCGCTCGATACTATAAAGGCGATGGGCATCAAAGCAAAGGTTTTATTTTTGGAAGCTTCAAATACTGTTCTTATCAGGAGATTTAGCGAAACAAGGCGCAGACACCCTGTGACAGGCAATTCTCCGACGATTGCCGACATAGAAAAAGAGCGTGAGCAGCTTGCAGAGATAAGGAAGCTTGCCGACTTTGTTATAGACACATCAAAGATGAAGACAGCACAGCTAAAAAGCGAGCTGATAAAGGTGCTTTCCGACGACGATAAGGAAGAGACATTTGTCGTAAATATTACATCTTTTGGATTTAAAAACGGTATTCCTATCACGGCTGATATGGTTTTTGATATGAGATTTATTCCAAACCCTTATTATGTGCAGACGCTAAAAAAGGCGACAGGCAATAACAAAAAGGTAAGGCAGTATGTTATGAAGCATATCGAGTCGAAGCGCTTTGTTAAAAATCTTTCAAAGCTGATAAATGATATCATTCCGTGCTACCAAAGAGAGGGAAAGTACAATCTAAATCTCGCATTTGGCTGTACGGGCGGACAGCACAGATCCGTTGCTATGGCAAACGAATTTTATGATCTTTTTACAAAGCAGGGCAAAGAGGTAACGCTTGAGCATAGGGATATAAAAAAGAAGTAGGAGCATAACCAGATGACATTTGCAACCGAGATGCGAAACGAGCTTGCGAGGATAAAACCCGAGAGAAAGTGCTGTATGCTCGCAGAAATTTCGGGTTTTATAAGAGTATCAGGCAGCATTGGTCTTGCGGGTGGCGGGAAATTTAGGATAGTTACGACTACCGAAAATCCTGCCGTTGCAAGACATTTTAAAATGCTTGTAAAGGAATATTTCAATATAGAAATATCGATAGAGGTCGGGCAGCATAGCACATTTAAGAAAAACAAATATTACAAGATGACGATCGGTCCGGAAAACCTTTCCGAGCAGATACTAAGAGAAACAGGCATACTTATGATAAGGGAAGGTATGAACTTTATAAGCGACGGTATCCTTTCCGCCATCATCAAAAAAAAGTGCTGCAAAAAAGCGTACCTAAGAGGTATATTTTTGGGCAGCGGGAGCATTACAAATCCTGCAAAGGATTATCATTTTGAGATAGGCTGTGCGACAGAGACTCTTGCTAAGGATCTTATGAAGCTTATAAACAGCTTTTATGACCTTGAGGCACGAATGATAAAAAGGAAAAACGAATGGATTGTATATGTCAAAAAATCCGAGCAAATAGTGGACTTGCTGGCGATAATGGGGGCAAGCAGCAAGATATTTGAGTATGAGGACATTCGCATAAAAAAGGAAATAAGAAATAAGGCAAATAGAATCAACAATTGCGACCAAGCCAATATAGATAAGGCGCTAAGAGCGTCGCAAAGGCATATAAAAAGCATAAATCAAATAGAAAAAAGCATCGGCATCGACGCACTCCCCGAGAAGCTAAGGGAGGTGGCGAAGCTTAGGATCGCACATCCGGATTTGTCGCTTAAGGAGCTTGGCGAGTTGATGGTGCCGCCGATGCAAAAGTCAGGGATAAACAAGAGACTTAGTAAAATAGAGGAGATTGCAAGGGAGCAATGTTTAAAAGAGGAGAGCGAGCAGAGCTTGCAGTAACGGATATATCAAAGAGTGGACAAGCGATAGGCAGGAGCAACGGGATAGCAATCTTTGCCGACAGAGGCGTTATAGGCGATATTCTTTTAGTGGAAATAACAAAGGCGAAAAAGAATATGTGCTTTGCAAAAACGCTCGAGGTCCTAAGGCCTTCGGATGCGCGCATAAAAAGTATTTGCGCTTATGCGGGCGAGTGCGGAGGATGCCAGCTTGCCGAAACCGCTTATGAGGCGCAACTAGAGCTAAAGCAAAAGCATGTCAAAGATGCGCTTACAAGGATAGCTAAGATAGAAAATCCGCCACTTTTGCCGATAGAAAAAATGGAAGCAGGCACAGAATTTCATTACAGAAACAAGGCGAGTATGCCAATCAGCACGGGTGGCAATATCAAGCGAAAGGGCGGGATCATCGAAAATCTTGGCAAGGCGAGAGTCGGCTTTTATAAGGCTAAGTCGCACGAGGTCGTAGATTGTGAGCAGTGCAAGCTCCAGACGCCTGCTGTTATGGCAGCGGTGCGTGCTACAAAGCACTTTATGGATGAGGACAACATAACGGCGTGGGACGAAAAATGGGAGCAAGGTCTTATGAGGCAGATGGTAGTCAGGACTGCATTTGCGACAAATGAGATTATGGTCACATACGAAATAAACGGCAAGGGCATACCAAATTGCGAGAAGCTGATAGGGATGCTTGACGATGAGATATATGAGGCTGGATATTACCTTGAAAGCGTAAATCTAAAGCAAAAAAACGGCGATATTCTCTGCGTTGCAGGGGCAAAGGTCATAAAGGATAAGATCGGCACGCTTGATTTTGAGATATCGCCTGAGAGCTTTTACCAGGTAAATCCTCAAATGACAAAAAAGCTTTATGACACGGTCAAGGAGTTTGCACAGTTGACAGGCAAGGAATATGTTTTAGATCTTTATTGCGGGGTCGGTTCGATCGGACTTTATTGTGCTGAGGGTGCAAGATATGTGACAGGTATCGAGATTGTAAAGCAAGCGGTCATTGACGCCAACAGAAATGCGGCGATAAATAGGATAGTAAATGCGCAATTTCTCTGTGGCAAGGCCGAGGAAGAGCTCATAGAGATTTTGGAAAATAAAGGAAACGAGCAAAAATATGCTACAGAAATAGTAGAATGCGTAAAAAACGCCAATCTTGTGATACTCGATCCGCCGAGAGCCGGTTGTGATATCAGGCTGATAGATGCGGTCGCAACGCTAAAACCGGAGAGGATAGTCTATGTCAGCTGCGATCCTGCGAGCCTTGCGCGTGACATCAAGCTCTTTTGCAAAAGAGGCTATAAGCTCGAAAAAGCAAAGCCGTTTGATATGTTTGCCTGGACGGGGCATGTTGAGACGGTAGTTTTGATATCAAGAGTCAATAAGTAAAATTATAAAAGGAGGCGCTTTATTTGGCAAAGAAAAAAGATGAAATAACCATCCGTTCCAGCGCAGCGGAATACCTAACCTATGTTGCCTCTGTGGGCGATCAGCAGGATAGTATTGAGATGCGTTATGAGGATGAGAATATATGGTTGACGCAGAAGATGATGGCCACATTGTATGGTGTTGGCTTGCCAACGATAAATGAACATATTAAAAAGATTTATGTTGATAGTGAATTAGAAGAGTCTGCAACTATTCGGAATTTCCGAATAGTTCAAACCGAAGGTTCCCGTCAGGTGACTCGTGATACAAAGCATTATAATCTTCAAATGATTATTGCGGTTGGATTCAAGGTGAATAATGAGCGAGCAGTGCAATTCCGTAAGTGGGCAAACAGCATTGTGAAAGATTACACCATCAAAGGCTGGGCCATGGATGATGAACGCCTGAAGAATGGTGGCTCCGTGCTTACAGTAGAATACTTCGACCGCTTGCTGGAGCAGATTCGTGAAATTCGTCTGTCTGAGCGCAGGTTCTACCAGAAGATAACCGATATCTATGCAACAGCACTTGATTACGACCGTACAGCAAAGACAACAAAGCAGTTTTTTGCTAAAGTCCAGAATAAGATGCATTATGCAGTACATGGGCACACTGCTGCGGAGCTGATCTACGAGCGTGCAGATGCAAAGAAGCCGCACATGGGATTAACTACATGGGTAGCGGCGCCGGAAGGTAAAATCGTAAAAAGTGATGTGAGCGTTGCAAAGAATTATTTGAGTGAGCAGGAAATGCATTCTCTGGAACGTATCGTATCCGCTTATCTGGATTTGGCGGAGGATCGTGCGGAACGTCATATCCCGATGACAATGGAGGACTGGTCAAAACGATTGGATTTATTTCTGATGGCAGATGACAGAGAGGTTCTTCAGGATGCAGGCAAAATTACTGCTGAGATTGCCAAGGCAAAAGCTGAGACTGAATTTGAAAAATATCGCGTGCTTCAAGACAGGCTTTTTATGTCTGATTTTGATAAGTACATGCTGGAATTAGAAGAGAACGCAAAGAAATGAACTTTTAGGTGTAGATAAATTCCCGCGAACTATGTGAACGTCCAAAATCAATTATAATTGGACAAAAAGAAGGTTTGTTGGACGAAAAGAGAAAGCGTTGGATGAAGAAAATTATCTATGCGAATTGTCATATGCTTGGCGGATATCATCCGGAAGACCATCCGGAATTAAAGCTTTTGCCTTGTCTTCATTGCCATCTTCCATAGCCTGAGTGTAATACCAACACTTAAACTTGAGCATATCCAGCGTTATGTATAACTGCTGGATTTTTGCTTCCACACGTTCTTTCTGCTTATGGATAAGCTCAAAGCGGTTGGAATAAGTAGTAGAGCCCTCTGCGCACCATTCCATAAAGAGTTTAATGTCTTTGAGCTCAAGTCCAGATTTCTTTAGGCACTCAATTACCCTAAGTGCTTCAATTTCATTATCGCTGAATTTGCGAATGCCGGATTCTCGTGTGAGCTGTGGGAAAAGACCTTGTTTATCGTAATAGCGGAGCGTGGAAATGGGTAAATTAAACATTTCCGCTACCTGTCCAATCGTATACATATCATACCTCCAAAAATATCTTGACCTGAAGTTAGGTTTATGGTTTATCGTGAGTATAGCACATAAAATGATGTGCTTCAAGACATAAAATCAAGGAGGTAATAGCAATGAAGTATGATAACAAGGAGGCTTTTAAGCAGCACAATATGTTTGGAACAGGCACAGCAAACACAGCATATGCCGAGTATTTTATTGGCGATTCATTCCTAAATCCACTTACAGAACCCAAGGGTGGACTCTTTGCTGCCAATGTGACATTTGAGCCGGGATGTCGCAACAACTGGCATATTCATCATGCAAAAAGCGGTGGCGGTCAGCTCCTCATCTGTACTGCCGGAGAGGGTTGGTATCAGGAAGAAGGAAAGGAAGCCGTCAGTTTGCAGGAAGGTAGTGTTGTAATGATTCCTGCTAATGTCAAGCACTGGCATGGAGCAAAACAGGACAGCTGGTTTTCTCATATCGCTGTTGAAGTACCGGGAGAGGGGTGCAGCAACGAGTGGTGTGAGCCGGTTTCAGATGAGCAGTACAGCAGGTTGAAGTGATAAATAGGAGGGACATCACAGTGGTAGCGTTGATGGCACAGGGAATCACAGATTCTTCTTTGAAGTTTCATCTTCAGAACGCAAAAAATCACGGCGTGACAAAGAAAGAAATCGTAGCGATTGTCACACAGGTGGCTTTTTACGCAGGATGGCCGAAGGCGTGGGCTGTGTTTAACCTCGCAAAAGAAGTATGGACGGAGGAATAAGATTTTCTGTACAGATAGGATACCGTCATGTAGACACGGCACAAGCTTATGGGGATGAGCGTGGTGTGGGCGAAGGTGTTCGCACTTGCGCTGTGGCTAAATATAGGTTATAATATAGCCACAGAAAGGAGCTGGGTTTATGCAGATTATTCCTATGCGTGAATTAAAAAATACGGTTGAAGTAGAACGCCGCTGTGCGGAGGAAAAGGGTCCTGTATTTGTAACCAAGAATGGATACGGCAGATTGGTTGTTATGGGCATTGATTATTATGAAAAAACTATGAGAAAGATGTATGAAGCAAAAACAATCCTGGATGGTTTGGAAGATGTAAAACCCCAGATGGAAAAATAGCAAAATATGCCGAAAATTTCGGATAACTGCAGTGGATGGAAAAAGGTATAGTACAAATCACTATTTTAGAAAACACGGAGATGTTTGTTGTGAGAGAATTTTTTAGCTTATTAAAGTGGAAATTGATACACTCATGCACGATTGAAAGACTAACTATTAAAAGTCAAGCCATAAAATGATATTTTTTGAATAAAGTAC
>CAVHCP010000025.1:0-12771 GCA_963634825.1 uncultured Porphyromonadaceae bacterium
AAAAAGAATTTCTAATATTCAAAAAATAATTAACTCCTTTAAAAGGCAGATGGCAGACAGCTATCTGCCTTTTGCTATCATTGTCTATCATGTGCACAAAATGGATGCAGTGCTTATCGGCGCTGTTTCGACGCTTATATTTATATAATTGCACGCAAAGCCATACGCCCATCTTGCGCCTCCGCAGGCACAGTACGTAATCGTCAGCGAGATGAGCTTGGCGAGCGGGTAAGTGTCAACAATGTTTGAGCGCCAAAGGTGCGAGTTTTGCTGACGCTCCGTAAGCCTGCGAATGAGCGCTAACGATTGCCTGTGGCGAGGAAAAGCGTAAGGATGGGCATAGGCTTTGCATTATGAGTGCAAAAGTGATACGGCGTTTTGAGGTGCCTTTGCAGACGCACTATCACATCTATACGGCGTCGAAACAGCACCGATAAGCGTTGTATCACTTTTGTATGATTGATGATAATGACATTTATCTAGTGCATTTAAATATTCGAAAATTGCGGTTGACAGACGGGTACGGAAGGGGTAATATATAAAAAAGAACAAATGTTCGCAAAGAAGGAGAGAATATGGCTAAGAAAAACAAAACAGTATTTGTATGTCAGGAGTGCGGATACGAAACTTCAAAATGGATGGGACAGTGTATATGCGGAGCTTGGAATTCATTCGTGGAGGAGAGGGTTGTAGATACTATTGAAGATCCGAGAAGAAGGACAGGCAATATAAATAGCAAAATAAATAAGGCAAGTAAGCTTGCTAATGTTAGCGACAATACTAAAGAACGGATAAAGACGGGCATAAAAGAGCTTGATCGCGTTCTCGGTGGCGGTATCGTAGGAAGTTCGCTTACGCTTATATCCGGAGAGCCGGGGATAGGCAAGTCGACTATTTTAATGCAGACGGCAGATAATATTTCAAAGTCCGGCAAGAGAGTTTTGTATGTTACCGGTGAGGAATCACAGATGCAATTAAAGATGCGTGCGGACCGTATTTGCGAAGGTATAAGCGACAATTTTATGGTACTTGCAGAAACAAATATCGAAAATATAGCAGAGTGTGCAAATGCTATGGAAGCAGAGTTTATGATAGTTGACTCTATTCAAACAATATATTCCTCAGCGCTTGATACGGCGGCAGGTAGCGTGTCGCAGGTCAGGGCGTGTGGCAATGAGCTTATGCGACTTGCGAAGTCATATGGCATACCAATTTTTATAGTTGCACATGTTACAAAAAGTGGCGAACTGGCAGGCCCAAAGATTGTAGAGCATTTGGTCGATTGTGTTTTGCATTTTGCGGGAGAGCGAAATCACGAGCTCCGTATTTTACGAGCATATAAAAACAGATTCGGTACGACAAGCGAGATAGGCGCATTTGAGATGACGCAAGATGGCCTAAAGCAGATCGAAAATCTGTCAAAGACATTTCTTGAAGAAACAGAAAGCAGTAGGCAGGGCTCTACGATTTCTGCTGTTTATGAGGGAAGCAGACCGTTGCTTTTAGAAATACAAGCTCTTACAGCGACAACGAGCCTTGGGTTTCCGAGAAGGACAGCGATAGGTGTAGATTTGTCGAGGCTAAACATGATAATAGCTGTATTGGAGCGAAAGGTCGGACTTTCACTGACAAATCAGGATATCTATGTCAATGTGGTAGGGGGCTTTAGGCTCGATGGTACATATACAGACCTCAGCGTTACTATGTCAATTTATTCGTCATACAGAGATAAAAAACCGTCGCCAAATACGATTGTTATTGGCGAAATAGGACTGACGGGCGAGATAAGGGGCGTTCAGCATGCTGACAAGATAGTAAAGGAGGCTGTGCGCATGGGATTTACAAAAATAATACTCCCTCAAGCAAATGCTAAGAAATTAACTGCGCTTGAGGGAGAAAATATTCAAGTTATAGGTGTTAGTGAGATAAGCGATGCGATTCGTGCTTCTTTTCTTTGATTTTTGGAGTTACTTCGAGCTCAAACCAGAAGGTTGTGCCACGATTGAGCTTGCTTTCGGCACCAAATCGTGCGTTGTGGGCTACTAATATTTCCTTTACGATAGACAGACCAAGACCGGAGCTCTTTTGCGAGCGGATGTGATTTGTGCTTGACTTGTAGTAGCGTTCCCAGATATATGGTAGCTCGCTCGGTTTGATTCCTTGACCGTGGTCGATGATTTCGCAGTGGACACGCTTGCCCCATTTTTTGACATTTATAAAGATTTCCTTATCTTCGCCACAGTACTTTACGGCATTAGAAAGTAAATTTGCGATAACCTGCTTTATCCTTTCTTGGTCGCCAAGTACCTGAGCGTCCTGCTTGCAATTAAAAGCTATTTTGTACCCCTCATTTTTGCAGAGGATTACATAAGGTTGCAAGACGGAGATAAAGAGATCCTTTATGCTAAAGGTTTCGATATTTAGCTTTAGTGTGCCTGCTTGTACATCAGACAGTGTCATTATGTCATTTACAAGATTATTTAATCTGTCGGCTTCATCTATTATGACCTGTAGGTGCGCATTTCTTTTTTCGGGATTGTCGCCGGATAGATCGCGTATCATCTCTGCATATGACTTAACCATAGTCAGCGGCGTTCTTAAATCGTGCGAAACATTGGCGATGATATCGCGTTGCAATTTTGAAGATTTTTCGAGCTCGACGGAGGTTTTGTTTAGAGTTTGTGCAAGCTCGTTTACCTCAGAGTAAGAATAATTAGCAGGGAATGTTATGCCATATTCGCCTTTTGCAAGCAAAGCTGCTTTTTTGGTCAAATCTCTGATCGGCCTTGAAACACGCATAGATGTATACAGCGCAAAAATGATACCAAGACAGAGCGAAACAAGAGTTATATATACAAGCTGATTGCTCAAGATTTCGACGGTCGAGCTTACAGGGTAGAGCGGAGATAAAAAGTACATAGAAGTTGTGCGTGAAGCATCAAGATAGCAAGCATATACCCATGTTTCTCGCTTAGTTGTCTCCGTCACAAGAGTGAGAGCTATACTATTTTTGTTTTCTGCCAGCCCGGTAAGGGATTCCTTTGCTTGCGAAATTTCGGCGGTATAAGCCTTTAGCGCTTCACCGGAAGAAAAGATAACCTTGCCGTTTGATTCGATTTGTACAAATGTATCGTCGCTGTCAAGCGTCTTATTTACAGTAGAAAAAAATGCATTTAAATCATTCGGATTTGTCTTATAGGCATTTGTAAGTATTGCCGCTTTTTTTTCCGAATTTGATATTTTCATCTTGTCATAATAATTGTTAAATAAAAAGACTTGCAAAAACCAGTTGAGAAATAAAATAACAAGGATAGTAATGAGTACATATATCCATATCTTAAATCGTATGCTTTTGAAGTTTAGATCGAATTTCAAGCTTGTGACCTGCCTCTCCGAAAATAAAAGTTAAATTTCAAATTTATAACCTACGCCACGTAATGTTTTGATGAAGTCTCTATACGGACCGATGTGGTTGCGAAGATTTTTGATATGTGTGTCGATAGTCCTGTCGTCGCCAAAAAAGTCATAGCCCCAAATTTCTTCGAGGAGAGTTTCTCTGGAGAGAGCAGTATTTTGGTTGTCGACAAGAAGACAGAGCAAGTCAAACTCCTTAGGTGTGAGATCGACCTTTTCGCCATCTACAAAGACATTGCGACCGGTTCTGTCAATCTTAAGACCGCTAAATGTCTGTGTATCGGCCGTAGCCCCATGTTTTGAAGTTGCAGAGCCATTATCTGCAGTATGCCTTGCTATGATAGCATTTATACGAGCTATAAGCACCTTAGGGCTAAATGGCTTCACAACATAGTCGTCTATACCAAGCTCAAAGCCGAACAATTTATCATATTCTTCATTTCGTGCAGAAAGCAAAATTATAGGAGTGTTTTTTATTTTGCGAATCTGTTTGCAGGCGCTGTAACCGTCAAGCTTTGGCATCATAATATCCATAACGATGATGTCATAATCCTTTTTTGTCGCAAGCAAAACTGCTTCCTCGCCGTCCGCAGCTTCGTCAACCTCGAAATTATTGAATTCTGCATATTCTCTTATAACTAATCGAATATTTTTTTCGTCATCTACCACGAGTAATTTA
Source organism: uncultured Porphyromonadaceae bacterium (assembly GCA_963634825.1). GTDB lineage: Bacteria > Bacillota > Clostridia > Peptostreptococcales > Anaerovoracaceae > Gallibacter. Next base: position 4,094 of record CAVHCP010000025.1, read on the forward strand.
TTCATAAACAACCTCCTGTTTAATATCAAAATTATCAGTATATTATAGCATATTTTGTTGATAAAAAAATCCTTTTGGTGTAGATTAGTAATAGATGTTAGGCGAGGGTAACTAAAATATATAGATTTAAAATACCATATATTGAATGCAAATAAATGCGAAAAAGCAGGATTGATATAGGAGGCAACAATTGAAAAAAGAAAGATTTGATGTTACGGGAATGTCATGCTCTGCCTGCTCTGCACGGGTAGAAAAAACGGTTTTTGCTCTTCCGGGGGCAAATGAGGTGACAGTAAACCTGCTAAAAAACAGTATGGATGTAACATTTGACGAAAATCTTACTACGGAGGAGATAATAAAGGCTGTCAAGAAGGCGGGCTATGGTGCACGTGTGCAAAAAAATAAAAAGGCAAAAAAAGGCGAGATTGCAGGAGCTGATGAAGAAGAAACAGGAAATCTTGCAGTAGATATGGCAGAGGAAGAAATAAAAAATATGAAAAAAAGGCTGATAATATCGGTCATTTTTACGCTTCCTATTTTTTGTATCCATATGGGATTTATGGCTGTAAGCAAGCCAAGCGCAAATGCGCTTCTTATAATCGAAATATTGCAATTGCTACTGCTTATTCCTGTTGTTGTTGTGAATTTTAAATTTTATAGTATCGGCATAAAGAGTTTATTTCAACGAGCTCCTAATATGGACTCGCTTGTGGCGACAGGCTCGGGGGCGGCTATTATATACAGCTTATATATGATGATTGAGAGCTTGTTAGCATTTTCACAAGGAGATATGATGACATTCCGTGAGGGTGCGATGGACCTGTATTTCGAATCGGCGGCTATGATTTTGACGCTTGTAACACTCGGCAAATATTTTGAAGCAAGAGCAAAAGGCAAGACCTCGCAGGCGATAACAAAGCTGATGGATTTGGCGCCAAAAAGCGCGACCGTTATAAGAAATGGCGCAGAAGAGATAATCCCGGCAGAAAATGTAGTAAAAGGCGATATTATTGTTGTAAAAGCAGGTGAGACTATTCCTGTTGACGGCACGTTGCAAAGCGGTAACGGAGCTGTTGACGAGTCGGCGATAACAGGCGAGTCTGTGCCGATCGAAAAAAAGCCGGGCGATAAACTGATAGGAGCAACGGTAAATACGAGCGGATATTTTACAATGGTAGCAGAAAAAGTTGGAGACGAGACTGCTCTTGCGCAGATAGTAAGGCTTGTCGATGACGCTACATCATCAAAGGCTCCGATAGCAAATTTGGCGGATAAGATCAGCGGAGTGTTTGTGCCGATAGTTATGGCGATAGCGCTCATATCATTTGCAACATGGATGATTTTAGGAAAGGGACTTGAGTTTGCACTTACTATGGGCATTTCTGTCCTCGTGATTTCGTGTCCGTGTGCGCTGGGGCTTGCGACGCCGACAGCTATTATGGTAGGCACAGGCAAGGGAGCAACAAACGGTATACTCGTAAAAACGGCCGAGGCTCTTCAAATGGCACAGTCTGTGGATGTTGTAGTTCTTGACAAAACAGGTACCGTGACAGAGGGCAAGCCGAGAGTAACGGATGTGATCTGCCGAAAAGGTATAGATAAAGAGGTGCTTTTGTCCATAGCATATTCAATGGAAAACTTATCCGAGCATCCGCTTGCCAATGCGATAGTTGAGTATGCAAATGAGAAAGGCATTTCGCAGATGTATGCTACAGACTTTTCGCAAATTGCAGGACAAGGTCTGAGAGCGGTAATAGACGGCGAAGTATGTCTTGCAGGAAATAAAAAGCTCTTAGAGGAAAACAAGATAGCCCTTGACGGTGAGGAGGCGACAACGATTGTAAAAAAAGCAGAGGACCTTGCAGGACAGGGCAAAACTCCAATGTTTTTTGTAATCCGAGATAAGCTGATCGGAGTTATAGCTGTGGCTGATGTGGTAAAGGAAACAAGTACTGCAGCGGTAGCAGAGCTAAAGGCGATGGGTATCGAGGTTGTCATGCTCACAGGCGACAATGAGAGGACGGCGCAAGCGATAGCAAAGCAAGTAGGAATAGAAAATATAATAGCGCAGGTTTTGCCTCAGGATAAGGAAGCTCATATCAAGGAGCTACAGGAGGCAGGCAAAAAGGTTGCTATGGTAGGAGACGGCATAAATGATGCTCCTGCGCTTGCCAGAGCAAATGTCGGCATTGCAATAGGCGCCGGTACAGATATAGCAATGGAATCGGCGGATATCGTCCTGATGAAAAATGATCTTCTCGATGTATCAACAGCCATACAGCTGAGCAAAAAGGTTATGCGAAATATAAGGCAAAACCTATTTTGGGCATTTATATATAACATAATAGGCATTCCGGTTGCGGCAGGAGTATTTTATAGCCTGCTTGGATGGAAGCTGAGCCCGATGATCGGAGCGGCTGCAATGAGCTTTAGCTCCGTATGCGTAGTTTCGAATGCACTTAGGTTGAGATTTTTTAAACCAAAGAGGAGGGTTTAACAAAGAGAATACAATTTTTCCCATAGCAAGATCAAGTGGCAGATTCCAACAAAATTTGCAAAAATGCGCAAAAATATGGTATACTATATGCGGAAGCAGTGTATTTGCAAGCTTCCGGAAGGAGAAACAATGTATCAGATTGGCGACAAAATAGTATATCCTATATATGGTGCGGGCATTATCGAAGCTGTCGAAACAAAAGAAATACTGGGACAGAGGCACGATTACTATGTGATAAAGACAAACAGCAAGATGAAGGTAATGGTGCCGATCGAAAAATGCGACGAAGCAGGGATAAGACATATAATTGAGGAAGATGCATTAGAAGAGCTCTTTGAGACGCTAAAGGCAGATTCGAGCGAGATGCCGGACAACTGGAACAGGCGTTACAGACAAAATATGGAAAAGATAAAGACGGGCGACATCTTGCAGGTTGCTGAGGTTGTCCGAAATATTTACAGGATTGAGCAACAAAAAAGCTTGTCGAGCGGTGAGAAAAAACTACTCGAAAAAGCAATGCAAATAATAGCAAGCGAGGTTGCGTTCGTAAAAAATATTACACAAGAAGAGGCAGAGAAAATGATATGTGAAGTGATTTAAGTCACTTCACTTGTTTCATTATTCACAAAATAGATTTAAGAGGAAGCATTAGATGTATAAGGGTGCAAGGATCGGCGTGATAATAACATCAGCGGGCACAAGCAGTCGTATGGGTGGCAAGACGCCGAAGCAATTTATGATGATAAAGGGCGAGCCTGTCGTTGCAAGGGCGTATAAGGCCTTTGCGGCATGCGATATGATAGACAAAATATTTGTCGTAACTGCCGAGGAAATGATGCAGGAATGCAAAAATAAAATGGTGCCATATATTTCTTCACAACACCTTGCGAAGCTCGGAGGCATAGTTTCGGGCGGAAAAGAAAGGCAGGATTCGGTTTTCCACGGGATATATGCACTAAAAAAGAGCGAACCGGAGATAGAATATATTTTGATACATGATGCGGCAAGGCCGTTTGTGACAAAAAGGATAATAGAGGATACGGTCAAAGCCGTTTATGAGCATGATGCTGCAATAGCTTGCGTTGCGCCAAAGGACACCATAAGGACGGCAGAGGATACTCTTGCAAGAGATGGTCTATATATAGTGCAGACGCCACAGGCTTTTAAAACGGATTTGCTCATCAGAGCGTATCAAAAGGCATATAAAGAAGGATATTACGGGACAGATGATGCGGGACTTGTTGAGAGGATAGGCATAAAGCCGGCACTTGTCGAAGGTGATTATCGCAACATAAAGCTTACGACAAGAGAGGATATCCCGACGGAAAATCGCATAGGACACGGATTTGACGTGCACAGGCTCGTGCGTGGCAGAAGGTGCATAATCGGGGGTGTGGATATACCAAGCGAGGTCGGCCTTCTCGGACACAGTGACGCAGATGTGCTTTTGCATGCGATCACAGATGCACTGATCGGGGCGGCAGGGCTTGGCGATATAGGGGAGCATTTCCCGGATAGCGATGATACATATAAGGACGCTGACAGTACAGAACTTTTAGTGCAGGTATATCATTTGGTAAAACAGCACGGATATGTCGTTTCCAACATAGATGCGACTGTCATATGCGAAAAGCCAAAGCTTGCACCGTATAAAAATAAAATGCAAAAAAATGTAGCGACAGCATTGGGTATTACACCTGCGCAGGTAAATATAAAGGCTACCACAACAGAAAAACTCGGATTTACAGGCAGAGGCGAGGGCATTGCGGCCGAGGCTGTATGCATACTAAATACATATTAAAGAGATTAGGAGAGGTAAAAGATGAAGCTTTCAAAGATGAACCTAAAGACACTAAGAGAAGTACCAAACGAGGCGGTGCTTTCAAGCCATATATTGCTGCTTAGAAGCGGTATGATACGAAAACTCGTTTCGGGAGTTTACGGATATATGCCGATGGGGCTCAGAGTGCTCAAAAAGGTCGAAAATATCGTGCGAGAGGAAATGGACGCGATAGGCGGTCAGGAAATCCTCATGAGCGCAATACAGCCTGCGGAGCTTTGGCAGGAGTCGGGCAGATGGTTTGCTTACGGTCCCGAAATGTGGAGAGTAAAGGATAGACACGGCAGAGAGTTTTGCCTTGGACCTACACATGAAGAAATCTTTACAGATATAATAAGAAATGATATTTCGTCATACAGACAGCTTCCACAATATCTCTATCAAATACAGACAAAATACAGGGACGAAGCAAGACCGCGATTTGGTCTTATGAGGTCGAGGGAATTCATAATGAAGGATGCGTATTCCTTTGACAGAGATCAGGCAGGTCTTGACAAGAGCTATGAGGATATGTATGGCGCATACGAAAAAATATTTACAAGATGCGGTCTAAACTTCCGTGCAGTTGAAGCGGATACAGGAGCGATTGGCGGCAACGGCAGTCATGAGTTTACAGCGATCGCAGAGGCGGGCGAAAGCGAGATAGCATATTGCGAAAAATGCGAGATGGCGGCGACAGTAGAAAAAGCAGCGGTAAGGGATGCTGCGCCACAGGGTGATGTGGAAATGCTACCACTTGAGAAAAAGCATACACCGGGAACTTCTACAATAGAGGCGGTTGCGAACTTTTTAGAGCTGGACAAAAAACAGACAATCAAAGCTCTTCTATTTGTAACATATGATGACGACTTAAATGAGGCGGGATATGTAGCGGCATTTGTCAGAGGTGACAGAGAGTTAAATATAGTAAAGCTTGCAAATGTGCTTGGTATACCGGAGCATGCGATAGAGTTTGCAGATGAACAGGCGATGAGCAAGAAAACAGGCTGCGTCGGAGGCTTTACAGGACCGATGGGCTTACACGACTGCACAATCGTTGTGGACAGTGAGCTTCCCGGACTCAAAAATTTGTGTGCCGGAGCATGCGAAAAGGATTACCATTACATAAATATGAACTATGGCAGAGATTATAAAGGCGATATCGTGGCCGATATCAAAAATCTGCTTGAAGGAGATCCTTGTCCTGTTTGCGGAGCACCCGTAAAGCATGCAAGAGGCATCGAGGTGGGACAGGTATTTAAGCTCGGCACAAAGTATTCTGAGCCTATGAAAGCATATTATAAGGATGAAAACCAGCAGGAAAAGCCGATTTATATGGGCAGTTACGGTGTTGGTGTTTCGAGAACTATTGCGGCGATTGTCGAACAAAATCATGATGAAAATGGCATAATATGGCCAATTTCTGTCGCTCCGTTTCACGTGATAATAAGCGTTGTAAAGACTGATGATGAGGAACAGATGAGCGTAGCAGACAGGATTTACAGTGAGTTGCAAAAGGGTGGCGCCGAGGTGCTACTTGACGACAGAGATGAGCGAGCAGGAGTTAAATTTAAGGATGCGGATCTGCTTGGTATTCCGATTAGGATAACAGTCGGCAGAGGTGCAAAGGACGGTATTGTCGAATATAAACTGAGAACAGAAAGCGAAAAAAAGGAGCTTGAGGTCGGCAATGCGATAAAGGAAGCTCTTGATGAGATTGCGGAGGCTGTCAAATAAAGGAAGCGAGGAAATATGCAATTTATTTCTGTTATGGAAATCATAGGAACGATTGCATTTGCCGTAACAGGTGCGCTTGTAGCGATTGAAAAAGATCTGGATTACTACGGCATATGTTTTCTTGCGGTCATAACGGCGGTAGGAGGAGGCATTCTCAGAGACATAGTTATAAATAAAGATTTGCCGTTGGCACTTGAGGACCCGATATATGTTATAGTCAGTCTTATAACGGCATTTTTGGTGATACTCTTTTATAAAAAGCTGCTTCATATGGACAGATTTATAACGCTGTGCGATGCGATAGGGCTTGCGGCATTCACGGCAATAGGCAGTACAGCCGCAACAAATAGCGGATACGGGAGTATATTTGTCATATTGGCACTTGCTATGCTAACAGGCACAGGCGGAGGAGCAATAAGGGATATTTGCGCGGGGCGTATTCCATTCGTCTTTGAAAAAGAAATTTATGCGGTTGCCTCACTTATAGGTGGGGTAGCATATGCGATATCGCTCAGATATCTGACTATGGAAATATCAATGTATATAAGCTTTGCAATTACATTTGCAATAAGGATGATAAGCGTAAAAATGGATATACATCTCGGCAAGGTAAAAAAATAATGGAAAATGCAAATAAACCTACGCTTTTTGAGCTATTTTGGGAATTTTTTAAGATAGGGCTTTTTACTATCGGAGGCGGTATAGTTATGATACCTCTCATTTCCAGAATAGTTGTAGAGGACAAAAAGTGGATTACAGAGGACGAAATGTTAGACTGCGTGGCACTCAGCCAGGCATTACCCGGAGTTATAGCAATAAACTCCGCTTCTTTTATAGGTTATAAAAAACGAGGAGTTAAGGGTGGAATAATGGCGACAATCGGTGTGATATTGCCGTCATTTTTGATAATTTTAGCACTTGCAAATATATTAAATGTCGTAAATGAAAATGAATATATAAAAGGAGCGATGACCGGCATAAAGGCGTGTGTGACAGGTCTTGTGCTCGTCGTAACATACAATATCAGCAAAAAAATGCTTCACAGTGCTGTGCAATGGATTATTGCCGGACTTGCATTTGTTGCAGTCATTTTTTTCAATATAAATGCGATAATCGTCGTCATCGTAGGAGGCCTTTTTGGAATATTTTATTACAATATGAGGAGGCAAAAAAATGATTAGCTCTCTTTTGCTCCTCTTTGGTATATTTTTTAAAATAGGCGCGTTTAGCTTTGGTGGCGGACTTGCGATGTTGCCGATAATATTCCAGACGATTTCGGAATACGGTTTTATGACGGCAGGAGAGTTTGCAAATCTCGTTGCGATAAGTCAGGTAACACCCGGGCCGGTCGTTGTAAATGCGGCAACATATGTAGGTTTTCAGCTGTATGGACTTTGGGGAGCTTTTGCGGCGACACTTGGCGTGAGTATACCGGCGCTTGTTGTGACGATACTAGCCGCTAAGTTTTTGGAAAAGTTTAAGGAAAATCGCATCATTATGGGACTGACAAAGGGTATCAAGCCGGCAACCATAGGTTTGATCGCCGCGGGGCTTGTCTTTCTCGGAAAGGAAATCCCGATTGCAGTTGCACCGATTGCGATATTTGTAGCCACGATTTTTTTGTCGGGCAAGCTCAAGGTAAATCCGATATTGATAACCTTGATTATGGCTATTACGGGGGCACTTATATGCTGACTTAAAGAGGCAAAGATATAGCTGCTTACTTGTGACTAAAAAAACAAAAATAAACAATAAAAAGAAAGGAGATATACGATAGCAAAGGCATCGTATAAAAGGCAAATGAAAACATTTACAATAGAAATGCAAAACGGAGATATTATAAAGGGTGAACTTTATGAGGATAAAGCTCCTTTGACAGTTCAAAATTTTGAGAAGCTTGCAAATGAGGGCTTTTATGACGGTCTAAAATTTCATAGGGTTATACCGGGATTTATGATTCAGGGAGGATGTCCGCTCGGCAATGGCACAGGCGGCCCGGGATATAATATCAAGGGTGAATTTACGCTAAACGGCCACGCAAATGATTTAAAGCATACACGAGGGGTGCTTTCTATGGCAAGAGCGATGGATCCAAACTCAGCCGGCTCACAATTTTTTATCATGGTTGAGGATGCACCGCATCTTGACGGTCAGTATGCTTCTTTTGGAATGGTTACAGATGGTATCGAGGCTGCTGACAAAATCGTTGCGGTTAAGACGAATGCGATGGATTGCCCACTTGAGGACCAGATTATCAAGGCTATACGGGTTATGGAAATTTAAATGTAATACATAGGAAAAACGATAGCATAGGACAGTGGAAGTCGCATCCGAGGGGGTGCGATTTTTTCGTGCTTAGCTTTATTAACGGGTTTTGTCCTATAACCCTATTACTCATTGTTATTGCAATAACCGAGCTGGTTAGAGCAATAAAAAAATAGACCTCATATAGCTGAGAGGTCTAAGTAACCTTTTAGCTAAACCATTTATCATGGTAGCTCTTCTTAGTTAAATGTTACAACAAAAGTCTCGGGTTGTAAATAAGAAATGATCTCTATTTAAATGTAAAAAAATAGAAAAAATGCTAAAAATAGGTTGACATATTATTTCCAATATTATACAATT
>CAVHCP010000026.1:0-11561 GCA_963634825.1 uncultured Porphyromonadaceae bacterium
CAGGCGAAATACGATACAAAAGGAGCTTGTATGCAGTGCAGTATATGAGATGAAGGGTCATGTTACGGCAAATGAGGTATATGAATTCATAAAAAAGACTCATCCGACAATAGGCAAGGGCACTGTATATAGAAATCTCGAAATATTGGCAAATGACGGCAGGCTTAGGAAGGTCGAGCTGGCGGAAGGCGCAAACCGATTTGATTTTACGCTGGAGCCTCATTATCATGTGAGATGTATCAAATGCGGTGAGGTGAGTGATGTCGATATGGACGAGGTAAAGGGGCTACTTGAGGAAATTCGCGATACACACGGAATAAAATACTTAGGTTATGATATTTCCTTCAAAGGTATTTGTTCAAAATGCAGAAGTAAAGCAAACGAAGATTAAATCAGAAAACAAAAGGACATAAGGACATAGTAAAGGATTATAAGAAGATCGTAAAACGGAGGTAAAGAAAATGGCAACTAACAAGTATGCAGGTACAAAAACAGAAAAAAACTTACAGGAAGCATTTGCAGGCGAATCACAGGCAAGAAACAAATATACATATTTTGCTTCTGTAGCAAAAAAAGAAGGCTATGAGCAGATGTCAGCACTCTTTTTGAAGACAGCCGACAACGAAAAAGAACATGCAAAAATGTGGTTTAAGGAGTTAGCTGGCATCGGAGATACAAAGCAAAACCTACTTGCGGCCGCAGAGGGCGAAAACTTCGAGTGGACAGATATGTATGCGGATTTCGCAAAGACAGCGGAGGAGGAAGGATTTGCTGAGCTTGCAGAAAAATTCAGAGCAGTGGGCGAGATCGAAAAGCATCACGAGGAAAGATATCGTGCACTTCTCAAAAATATTGAGACTTCTCAGGTATTTGAAAAGAGTGAAGTTAAGGTTTGGGAATGTCGCAACTGCGGTCATATCGTAGTAGGCACAAAGGCGCCTGAAGTATGCCCGGTTTGCAACCATCCAAGAAGCTACTTCGAAATACACGAAGAAAATTATTAAATGCCAAAGCCGTCGTCAAGGGCACATAACTTTTTCCTTGCGAGTGGCATAGACAAGAAACATAAATAAAATGCATGAGCAAAAGGTATAAATAAAAAAGATAGCGAGCTACTATATATAGTGGCTCGTTTATTTATTTAATACTACATATAGTAATAAGGCTTTAAAAAAAGATGTAAAAGTGGTTATGTGTGGCGGAGCGTAGATATATGCTCCCATTTTTATGCCTAAAATTATTGAAAAGTGGAGTGAAGTGGAGTAAACTTTTAGTAATAATACGATAGTGCCGTACTATATCCAAATGGCGCCAATCGCAAAAAAAGAAAGGAGACCTCGCTATGTTTATGGGGACATATAACAATTCCATAGATGCAAAAAACAGGATGATAGTTCCCGCTAAATTTAGGGAGGAGCTCGGCTACAAGGTGGTATTGACGCTTGGTATAGACAACTGCCTCTATTTGTATCCTGCAAGCGAATGGGCGAAGTTTGTTGCAAAACTTTCGACTCTTCCAATCTCGGATCCAAAGGCACGAAACTTCGTGAGAAGCTTTACGGGAAATGCTGAGGAGTGCGAGATGGACAGGCAGGGAAGGATCACTCTGCCACAGGCACTCAGAGAAAAGACATCGATTTCAAAAGAGCTTACGACTATCGGCTGTATGGACAAAATAGAAATTTGGAGCAGAGAAGAATACGAAAAAGGTGGCGATGACATCGTCATGGACAGAGCAAAGGTTGCAGAGGGAATAGTGGAGTATGGAATTTAGTCACAAGCCTGTACTTCTAAATGAATGCATAGAAAATCTCAACATCAAACCAAACGGCATATATGTTGACGGCACGCTCGGTGGGGCAGGTCACAGCTCGGCAATTTGCAGGGAGCTTGACAAAAGCGGGCTTTTGATAGGTATAGACAGAGATATAGATGCGATAAATGCTTCAAAGGAGAGACTGCAAGGATATAGCTGCCAAAAGCTGTTTGTGCAAAGCAATTATGCGGATATCAAAAAGGTCCTGAGTGACAAAGGCATACAGGAAATAGACGGAGCGCTTCTCGATTTGGGAGTTTCGTCATTCCAGCTTGACAACAGTGAGCGTGGGTTTTCGTATATGCAAAAGGCGCCTCTGGACATGAGGATGAACCAAAGCGATGCGCTCACAGCCTATGATGTCGTAAATGGGTATTCCGAAAAAGAGCTTGCGAGCATCATCAAGCGATATGGCGAAGAAAAATGGGCAAACAGGATTGCAAAATTCATAGTAAATGAGCGACAAAAGCAAAGCATAAGCGATACGGCAAGACTTGTTGAGATTATAAAAGAGGCGATACCGGCTTCAGCGAGAAGAGACGGACCGCACCCGGCAAAGAGGACATTTCAGGCTATAAGGATAGAGGTCAACGATGAGCTGGGGAGACTTCAAAAGGCGACAAGCGATTTTTGCGATGTACTTGCGAAGGGCGGCAGGCTCTGCATTATAAGCTTTCACAGTCTTGAGGACAGGATAGTCAAGGAAGTCTTTAAAAGTAAGATAGATGTTTGCACATGCCCAAGCGATTTGCCGGTATGTGTATGTGGCAACAAGCCAACGATAAAAAAAATAAGCAAAAAACCTATCGTAGCGACAGCGGATGAGCTTGAGGAAAATCCGAGGGCAAGAAGCGCGAAGCTGCGAGTTATAGAGAAGATATAGCGCAGAGGATAAGAAAAAAAGAGATTGAGAGATTGAGGTAAGGAGAAAAAATGGCAACACAGAGGGCGTATAGTTATTCCTACAATCCGAGCAGGAAATATCAGGTAAATCCTGCGCCGGCGCAAAGAAAAAATGCAAAAGTAGAATTCAGCGACAAGGCAAAGAAAAGGACGATCTTTGCAATTTTAGCTATCGGACTATTTTTTGTGATAAGCGTCGGTAGCTTTGCTATTGCTTCAAATCTCGAATATTCAAACAACAAGCTAAAGGAAGCAAACAAGGATTTGACAAACGAAATACAAACTCTAAAGGTTGATATAAAAGAAAATATGAACATAGGCACTATCGAGGCTGCGGCTTCGGGCAAACTTGGTATGGTTTATCCGTCCGGCTCACAGTTTGTGCAGGTAGATGGCAAGACGGATGTAAAGGGCTTTGCGCAGACTCTCAAAAAGGAGGCATTTGGTAAATAGCGTCAATATGCGATTACAAAAAAATGCCTGCGACAAAGCAAGGGATAATAAGAAAGAAAAACTATGAGTAAAAGGGAGAGTTCTACATTTTTAAATAAGAAAAGGATAATAGCGGCATTTGTAATATTTGCCGTTCTTTTGCTTTTATTATGTATTAGAACAGGTTACTTGCAGATCGTAAAAGGCAACGAGCTAAGCAAGCTTGCAATAGAGCAACAGACATCCGATGAGGTTATAAAGCCAAAGAGAGGCAGTATATATGACAGGAACGGCAATGAGCTTGCGGTAAATACAGAGGCGTATTCCGTATGGGTCAGAGCAGGCGAGATGAAGACAGGCAAGACCGAGGAAAAAAAGCAGGAAAATTACGAAAAGACATTAGGGGAGCTTGCAGAAATACTCGGCGAGGATAAGGACGAGCTCATAAAAAAGGTGGACGATGCGGACAGGACTCTTCTCAAGGTAAGCAAGTCTGTGGACAGAGAAACGGCAGATAAGATAAGAGAAAAGGATTTGACAGGCGTTTCACTAAATGAAGAGGTAAAAAGATATTATCCTATGGGAGATTTTCTTTCGCATACGCTCGGCAGTGTGACAGATGACAACACGGGGCTTTCGGGAATAGAGCTCGCATATGACAGTTATCTTTCGGGAGTGCAAGGAAGATGGGTAAAGAGCACAGATATAAGCGGTAATTCGCTTGTTGACGGCACCGAAAAATACTATAAGCCGCAGGACGGCAGCAATGTTGTGCTTACTATCGATCAGGTAATACAAAATTATACCGAAAAGAGCGTAAAGGAAGCATACAAAAAATATGATGCGGAGAGAGTAAGCTGCATCGTAATGGAAACAAAGACAGGCGAGATCTTATCAATGGCATCAGCGCCAAGCTTTGATCCAAACAACTCGAGGGTACCGACAGATGAGAAGGAAGCAAAGGAGTTCGCAAAGCTTTCGTCATCTGAACAGATGGCATATTTAAATAATATGTGGAGAAATCCTCTGATAAGTAACGTATATGAGCCGGGCTCGACAGTTAAGCTCATAACGACATCGGCGGCACTCGAGGAAAGCATTACAAAAAAGAGCGAAAAATTTACGTGTAAAGGTTATTATGAAATAAGCGGCATAAAGGTAAACTGCGTCAGTGCCAGCTATGGCAAGACACACGGAACTCAAAATCTGTACGAGAGCGTATATAATTCGTGCAACCCTGTATTTATGCAGCTTGCTCTAAGGCTTGGCAAGGACAAGTTTTATGATTATCTGGAGCTGTTTGGGCTGACAGAAAAAACAGGAATAGACTTCCCGGGAGAGGCATCGCCGATAATCCTAAGCAAGGACAAGGCAACCCAACTTGACCTCGGAGTTATGGGCTTTGGACAGACAAATGCGGTGACACCGATACAGATAATTACGGCAGTATCGGCACTCGGTAACGGCGGTAATGTGATGGAGCCGCATATAGTAAAGGAGATAACCGACAGCGACGGCAAAACGACAGAGACTATAAAACCAAAAACAGTAAGGCAAGCAGTTTCAAAGGAAACAGCAACTGAGATGCTCACCATAATGGAAGGAGTTGTAGAGAATACAACTCAAAAGGCAAAGGTTGCAGGATACAGAGTCGGAGGTAAAACAGGTACATCCGAGGTCGTTGATAAGGAAAAGGGCGGTTATACCGACGATGTAATAGCTTCTTTTGTCGGAATGGTACCGATAGATGACCCCGAATATACAATTCTATATATCATAGAAAAGCCTGCCGCAGGAGCGCACGGTGGAGCAGTAGCGGCGCCGGAGTCATCGAAGCTGTTGGAAAAAATATTAAAGTATGCGGATATAAAGCCAAGCTATACGCAGAGCGATAAAAAAGACAGCTCTACAGAAACTGTAAGCGTACCGAACGTAACAGGCAAGAAGCTGAGCGAGGCTAAGAAGATATTAGAGAAAAAAGGTCTAAAATATATCATTTCGCCGGAAATGGAAACAGAGTCCGAATTTGTAGTAAAGGATCAATATCCAAAATCGGGCGACAAGACAAATAAAAATGGCATAGTTTACTTATATAGGGAGTAAGAGCTGACAATGAAGACGATAAATACAAAGGACATAGCGAAAATAACAGGCGGACAAATTGTCGCAGGCGGTGCTGTGGATGTTGTCGGCGTTTGTCAGGATTCGAGGCTTGCAAAGCAGGGATATCTCTTTGTTGCGATAAAGGGAGATGCTTTTGACGGTCATGATTTTATTTCCACGGCGATTGAAGGTGGCTGCAATGCAGTTATAGCAGACGATGAGGCAAAGCTAAAGGAGATATTGCAAAAAGATGCATTACAAAATGCAAATGACATATCTGTGATACAAGTAGCGGACAGCCAAAAGGCGCTTCAAACGCTGGCAAAAAATTATATCGACAGCTTGAGTCTAAAAAAAATAGCGGTGACAGGCAGTACAGGCAAAACGACAACCCGAGATATGATATACTACATAATGAGTGAGAGGCTTGACACCGTAAAAAATGAGGGCAACTTCAATACGACTGTCGGCGTGCCACTTACAATTATGACGCTTGAGCCAAACACGCAGGTGGCTGTTATAGAAATGGGAATGGACAGACCCGGCGAGATCGATATTATGGCAAATATTGTAAAACCAAGCGTGGCGGCTATAACAAATATAGGCGTTTCGCATCTCGAAAGACTTGGCTCAAGGCAGGCGATCTTTGAAGCTAAAATGGAAATTACAAATTATTTTAGCGAGGAGAATACGCTTGTTATCTGCGAGGACGATGAGTTTTTAAACAAGGAAAACATACGAAAAAATACAGATAAACGATTTAATATAATAACGGTAGGCGAGGCTGACTCTTGCGATTATACAGTAAAAAATATCGAAGCAGACGATGAGGGAAATATCTCATTTGATTTGATATATCCGTCATCGACAGGTGGCAGACGGCAAATAGAAAATATCAAATTGCCGGTAGCAGGCAGACACAATGCGCTCAACGCCGCACTTGCGATAGCGACGGCCTCGCAATTTGGAGTTAGCATAGACGAAGCAAAACAAGGACTTTTAAAGCTTCAAATTACAGGCAAAAGGCTAAATATACAAGAAAAAAACGGTATCAAAATAATAGACGACACCTACAATGCCAGCCCTGATTCGATGAGGGTGGCACTAAAAACGCTTGCAGGCATAAAGGGGAAAAGACATATTGCGATACTTGGCGATATGTTTGAGCTTGGCGAAAACGAAAAGGAGTTTCACGCGCAGATAGGCGACTTTGCAAGGGAAAATGCAGACGTAGTATATAGCGTAGGCAAACTTGCGCAAAGCATATCAAGCGAAAATAATTTTAAGACGACAGACGAAATCGTAAGTGCTATTGCAGGTGGCAAGCTCAGCTTTAAGAAAGGCGATGTGGTGCTCATCAAGGCATCGCGCGGAATGAAGCTTGAGCGCGTAGTTTTGGCAATATTGCAAAGCATATAGAGAGGAAGAGAGATAAATGAGCTCATTTGCAGCCGACATAATGCTGACAGGACTTTTGGCATTCCTTATAGCATTTATGGTTACACAAAAAATAATTCCCGTCTTACAAAAAAAACAGATGGGTCAAAATATAAGAGAGGACGGACCTCAGTCGCATCTAAAAAAAGGAGGCACGCCGTCGATGGGCGGTATTGCTATCATCATCGCAGTAGTTATAGCAGTGACTGTGGGCAATATCAGCAAGAGTGGCATGACAGACATGATCGTCTGTCTGAGCGGTTTGATATTTTTTGGGGCGATAGGATTTTTTGACGATTATCTAAAGGTTATAAAAAAACAAAATGAAGGGCTAAAGCCACTTCAAAAATTCGGACTTCAATTTATATTTGCGCTTGTGATAGCTATATATATGGCATTTTTTTCACATATAGGCACAAGCGTGTATATTCCGTTTGTTAAGATATACGTAGACTTCGGCATATGGTATATTCCATTTGTTGTTTTTACAATATTAGCCATGACAAACGGCGTAAACCTCACGGACGGTCTTGACGGACTGGCTGCCGGAGTAACGATGATAGTTGCGGCTCACATGTGTTATGTAGCTGATAGGATAGGATATTTGCAAGGCGGACTTATGTTTGCGGCACTTTGCGGTGCATGTATGGGATTTTTGGTATTCAATAAAAATCCCGCAAAAATATTTATGGGTGACACAGGTTCGCTTGCCATAGGCGGCGCTATAACCGTTGCGGCATTTATGATGCGTATGGAATTTTTGCTACCGATAGCAGGGCTTATATATGTCCTCGAAACATTGTCAGTTATCTTGCAGGTGGGATATTTCAAAGCAACAAAGGGAAAAAGATTATTTAAAATGGCGCCATTGCACCACCATTTCGAAGAAAGTGGTATGCACGAGCGAAAAGTTGTTTTACTATTTTGGATCATCACACTGATATGCTGTGTGATAGCCATATTGTTTGCATAGGAGATATTTATGAATAAATATATCGCTACATTAGAGGGAAAAAATATTTTGATCGTCGGATTTGCCAAATCCGGAAAGGCGGCTATAAATGCGCTCAGCACGGGCGAGGCAAACCTGTTTATGCAGGACTCAAAGCCAAAGGAGCAGCTGACGCCTGAGGAAATCGAATTTTTAGAAAGACGAAATGTAAAATGCTATCTAAATGAGATACCTGAGGATATGTCGATTTTCGATATGCTCATCCTAAGTCCTGCTATTCCGCTTGATTTGCCATTTGTAAAAAAGGCAGAGCAGGAAGGAGCCGAGATAATCGGTGAGCTTGAGCTGGCGTATAGATGTGCCGACGGCAAGTTTGTAGCTATCACAGGCACAAATGGCAAAACTACGACTACAACGCTTGTTGGAGAGATTATGAAAAATGCTAAGCGTGATACAAGAGTTGTCGGCAACATAGGAAATCCTGTGATAACAGAGGCGATGGATTCCTCCGATGATACTTGGCTTGTTACCGAGGTGAGCAGCTTCCAGCTTGAAAGCATAAAGCAGTTTAGACCGTTTGTGTCGGCGATATTAAATCTCACAGAAGACCATATGGACAGACATAAGACTATGGCAAACTACGGCAAGGCAAAGGCAAATATTATGGCAAATCAGGCTGAAGGCGATTATGCGGTTATCAATTTTGATGACAAAGAGGCTCTTGCACTCGTATCGGGAATGAAAGCTAAGGTAGTGCCATTTAGCAGGCTCGAGCCGTTAAAATTCGGTGCATTTGTGCAGGACGAAAAAATCGTTTTGATAAACGAACAAGAGGAGCTTTTGGAAGTTTGCAAAGCAGACGAGGTGGGCATTCCCGGAGCGCACAATCTCGAAAATGCGCTTGCGGCGACAGCGATTGCCTATTTTGCGGGTGTAAAGATTGAAACTATCGCAAAAACGCTAAAGGAGTTTAAAGGAGTAGAGCACAGACTCGAGCCTGTAGCCGAAATAAACAATATCAGCTTTGTAAACGACTCAAAAGGCACAAATACAGATGCGGCAATCAAGGCGATAGAGGCGATAAAAACACCGATAATTTTGATAGCCGGCGGATACGATAAAAATGCTGATTTTGGCGACTTCATAGACAGCTTTGGAGAAAAGGTGAAGCAGGTTGTCTTGCTTGGTGCAACAGCAGGAAAGATAAAAGCGACAGCCGAAAAAAAGGGATATAAAAATACTATTATAGTTAAAGATATGAAAGCCTGTGTAGACGAGGCATACAGATGTGCCCAGAAAGGAGATACAGTCCTATTGTCACCGGCGTGTGCAAGCTGGGATATGTACAAAAGCTTCGAAGAAAGAGGTAGGGACTTTAAGGAATGCGTAGAAAGTCTAAAAAAATAAATAAAAAAAAGAAAAGCCTTGAAGCATCTATAAAAAAGAAAAAAGCCCAGAGCAATAAATTTGTAAGAGCCGTCAGGGAGCGTGTGCCGGGTGTTGATTTCCCTTTGGTTTTGCTTGTGCTTACACTTATGACCTTTGGCGTGATCATGATATTTAGTGCGAGTTACTACTGGTCTATGGACCAATATGGCAAGCCGTATTCTTACCTGATAAAGGCTATAATATGGGCGGCAGCCAGCGCAGGATGCATGTTTATATTTTCGTATATCGATTATAATGTATACAAAAAATACTATAAAATAATTTTTATTTTGAGTATAGTCCTTTTGCTTTTGTTATTTACGCCACTTGGCAAGAATACAAAGGGCGCCGTGCGCTGGATCGACCTAAAAGTTATAACAATAATGCCCGGCGAGTTAGCAAAGCTTGCGGCAATAATATTTACGGCGGGATTTCTTTCACGCAAAAAAGATTTGGACGTAAATTCGCTGACGGATTCGATATTGCCCCTTTTTGCGGTTGCGGCGATATATGCGGGGCTTATCATAAAGCAGCCAAATATGTCGACTGCGATAACAGTAGTTGCAATAATAGTTGCGATGATGTTTGTTGCCGGCGTCAAAATAAGATACTTTATGGCAATTATAGGCGTTGGAGCTGTGGGAGCCTTGCTTTATATATTTAAAGGAGGAAGCTATCAGCTTGCGAGAGTTACGACATTTTTGCATCCCTTTGACGACCCGAGGGGAGATTCGTTCCAAGTGGTGCAATCGCTTATGGCTCTTGGCTCGGGTAAGCTTTTTGGCAAAGGACTTGGCAACAGTGTACAAAAAACGCTTTATCTGCCCGAACCGCAAAATGACTTTATACTTGCGGTCATAGGCGAGGAGCTTGGTTTCCTTGGGATACTTGTGCTCGTAGCTGTCTTTGCGCTCCTCATATGGAGAGGCCTGAGGATTTGTCTAAAAGCACCGGACAGGTTTGGAATGCTCACGGGCAGCGGAGTTATTATGCTGATAGGCATACAGCTTTTATTTAACATAGCAATAGTTACATCCTCGATGCCGGCGACAGGCGTGGCTCTTCCGTTTATCAGCTATGGAGGAAATGCGATGCTTGTATTTGGAGCAGGTATGGGGATCGTATTGAACATATCAAGACATGTCAAAAAAGAAGAGGAAGTTATAGCACAGCGCCTTGACCAACGGGAAAGGATATATTTTACCAGGTGATAAAAAATGAGAGTTATAATGACAGGCGGTGGCACAGGAGGCCATATTTATCCGGCGATTGCAATAGCAGACAGGATCAAAGAAAGAACACTTGATTCGGAAATTTTATTTGTCGGTACAACGCACGGACTCGAAAAAGAGCTTGTGCCAAAAAACGGCTACGATATAAAATTTATAACGGCAAGCGGGATAAATAGAAAAAGTCTTGTCAAAAATATAAAGGTTGCAAGAGATTATAGGCAGGGCAAAAAACAGGCTAAAAAGATAATTGAGGATTTTAGACCTGATGTTGTTATAGGTACGGGCGGATATGTTTGTGGCAGCGTGGTAAAGCTCGCCGCAAAAATGGGTATCAAGACGTATATTCACGAGCAAAATGCAGTGCCTGGACTTACAAACAAGATTTTGGAAAAATATGTAAACCTCGTGTTTTTAGGCTTTGAGGAAGGCAAAAAATATTTCAAGCAACCTAAAAAGCATATCGTATCGGGCAATCCCGTAAGAGACGCATTTTTTGAGGTTGACAAAGCTTCTTCAAGAGAAAAACTAAATATAGAGCCGGACGATTTTGTTGTACTTTCGTTTGGCGGCAGTCAAGGTGCCATAAGGATGAATAAGGCTATGCTTGAGGTTATAGAAAAATATAACGCAGTGCCAAAAACCAAGGTGTTTTTCGCCACAGGCACAAGATATTCTAAGGCTGTGCTAAAGGAGATAGAGGACAGAGGCATTGCGCTTGCAGATAACATACAGATACTTGAATATATAAATGATATGCAATATTATCTTTCGGCGGCGGATGTGGTAATTTCAAGAAGCGGTGCGCTTGCTGTCTCAGAGATTGCGGTTTGCGGTACACCGTCGATTTTGATACCGTCGCCAAATGTTACAGGCAACCATCAAATGTTCAATGCAAAGGCGATTGCCGACAAGGGAGGCGGACTTTTGATAGAGGAAAAAGACCTTGTTGAGGGCGTTTTGCTAAAGGCTGTTGAGGAGTTGCATAACGACGAGCAAAAAAGAGAAGAGATGTCTGCCAATGCCAGAGGGTGTGCGCCACTTGACGCAGCAGATATCATATATTACAGCATTATAAACGATTAAAAAAATGACGAAAAAAACAAAAGAAATGCCGGATACATGGCAGGAACAATTACAAGAGGAACTGCAAGGTGACTTGCAAGGCGAATTGCAAAAGCCGTCGCAAGAACCATTGCAGGGGCAACCTGTTGACACAAAAAAACGAAAAAAGAGAAAAAAGAAAAGATATCTCTTGAAG
>CAVHCP010000027.1:0-11187 GCA_963634825.1 uncultured Porphyromonadaceae bacterium
TCCATTTTGTGCCGCTTGATAGATAATGATATTGTATATTGCCTGTGGCGAGGACAAGCGCAGGATGGGCGTATGGCTTTGTGTGCATTCATATAAATAAAAAAACACTTGAGCTTCCCTTCAAAGGTCACTCAAGTGTTGTTTTTAAGTCGATGTGCTAAGTCTTAGTTAAACTGCACCTTTAGCTTTTCGATTAGGTTCTTTACAGCAGGTATATTTATCAATATGATTGTCAAAATTCCCTCTGTACCAAGATAAATTGCCTGATATGCGATCGAATAAAGCACGGGATTCATACCCTCCGGCGCATAGCTTGCAAAAAATATCACGCCCGACAAAAAGCTAAAGAAAAATCTTCCCAAAACTCCGATTATATAACCGAGAGTAAGTCCGTTTTTCTTATTTGCAACAAGTCCGGAAAGTCCAAGCGCTCCAAATGCTAATATGTAGTCAAGAAGCAACTGCACCGGATGCAGTACATATCCGCCTATTGCAAGATTTAAAAGACCAAGCGCCATACAAGCAATAACGCCCTTCTTAGTACCGCATATATATCCGCACAAAACTGCAGGTAGCATACTAAATAGCGTTATCGAGCCGCCAAATGGCAAATTGAAGATTTGTACAAGTCCGAGCACATACGCAAGTGCGATCAAAATTGCGCACAATACGAGCTGCTGGACATTTGTATTTTTGGCATTAACCGATGTGTTTGTAGACATAAAAATACCTCCTTAAAATTTTAGGAGGAGCACATAAATATAATATTTAATAATGTTTGTTGCTTTCCTACGCCGGCATTAACCGGTTCAGGTTTTGAGGGTTTAAATCAAGGTCTTATCAGTATCACATCGCTGTTTTGCAATGTCTCATATGATGCCTTAGATTTCTCTCAGCAAACAAGCTCCCCTAGCGTTTAATTTTGTCTGTCTAAAATTATCTGACTTATTTATTATAAACACAGTTGCCAAGACTGTCAACTATGTCGGATACATCCTTGTCCTTATTTTAACACGTTTTTTAGAAAAGTTTTTCTGTGAATAGGACATAGTCCCAATTTTTTAATTCCCTCATAATGCGCCTTTGTGCCGTATCCCTTATTTGAAGCGAAGCCATATCCGGGGAATTTTTTGTCGTATTCGATCATCATATGATCCCTTGTCACCTTTGCAAGCACCGAAGCAGCCGCAATCGAAATGCTCTTGCTGTCGCCTTTTATAATTCCTCTCTGCTTTATGTCTATACCATCAAGCGTCAGCGCATCTATCAAAATCATATCTATGCCACCGGAATTGAGCTTTTTTAGTTTTTCATCAAGAGAAAGGATAGCTCCCCTCATCGCCCTTTTTGTCGCCTCGAGTATGTTTATCTCATCTATTATGTCATTTGTAATCATCCCGACGCTATATGCTACCGCCTGCTCTTTTATCAGCGGGAATAGTTCTTCGCGCTTTTTTTCGCTCAGCTTTTTAGAATCATTTATCTGTATAATATCAAAATCCTCGGGCAATACCACTGCCGCGGCAACCACAGGCCCTGCAAGCGGTCCTCGTCCGACCTCATCGACCCCGGCAATTGCCCCATAGCCTTCCCCCCGAAGCTGTTTTTCTATTTTGCTCATTTCCTCAAAGCGCGCTTTATAAATTTCTTCCCTTTTCAATATTCGCTCCTTTTTGCTTCTAAACTATAGCGTTTCAAGCGTTATCCTGCCGATCTTACCTGCCCTGAATTCATCTAAAATCGTTTTCGCACATCTCTCATAGTCAATACGCTTGCCTGCTCTGATGAAACCCCTTTTGTTGGCAATTTCTTCCATCGTGTCGAGCGGCGTTTCGCCAAGTAACTCGAGCTTATATCGTTGCATAAGCAGCTCTCCGTATTTTTCGCTCAAAACCTTTATCAGCTCGAGCGCAAGCTCCTCGGACGGCAATATCTCATCTCTTATAGAACCGCAAAATGCCAAATCTATACCAACATTCGGATCTTCAAATTTAGGCCAAAGTATGCCCGGTGTGTCGAGCAGTTGCATTTTGTTTTTTAGTGTAATCCATTGCTTGCCCTTTGTAATGCCAGGTCTGTCTCCTGTCTGCGTACTTTTCCTGCCTGTAAGACGATTTATCAAGGAGGACTTGCCGACATTTGGCACGCCTACAATCATCATCCTTAAATTTCTCTTTGCACTTTTTTCTTCGTTACGGGCTTGCTGCAAATCAGACAAAAGCTTGAGGAGCTTTTTTACTCCCTCGCCACTCTCCGAATTCATCGCAATCGCACAAAAACCGAGTTTCTCAAAATATGCTACCCACTTTTTATTTTGAGTTGCATCCGCAAGATCGCTTTTATTTAATATGATGATACGCTCTTTGCCTCCCACAAGCTCATCTATGATCGGATTTCTGCTTGCAAGAGGTATTCTCGCATCTATAACCTCGACAACTATGTCGACCATTTTTAGGTTTGCCTTGATGAGCTCCCTTGTTTTTTTCATATGTCCCGGATACCAGTTGATAGTTCCAAGCATAATTTTCTCCTTTATTATATTGTAATATCTTTCGAGCAAAATCTTGCGCATGCTAACGGCAACGGCTTGCACCTACTAGCAGCAATGTCTTGCTCATATTAACAAAGGAGCCCAAAAGGACTCCTTTAAAGATTTTATTCTTCGTTTGCGGCTTTAATCTTAGCAGCTTTACCTGTTCTTTCACGCATGTAGTTGAGCTTAGCTCTTCTGACTTTACCCTTGCGCACTACCTCGATCCTGTCGATCTTTGGTGAATGTAGTGGGAATGTCTTTTCGACGCCAACGCCTGAGGCTATTCTTCTTACTGTGAAAGTTTCTGATATGCCACCGTTTTGCCTTTTCAGTACAAAACCTTCAAAAATCTGGATTCTTTCTCTTGAACCTTCCTTTATTTTAATGTAAACCTTGACAGTGTCGCCGACATTAAATGCAGGAATATCAGATTTTTTGTATTCTTCTGTTATAGCAGTTAAAATATCCATCGGTATTTCCTCCTCCCCTCAAAGACGTTCTTGCCACAATATGTGTACAGAGGACCGTCCGTACTGACTAAACAAGTTTATCACAAAGCTTAGCAGATTTGCAAGGATTTTTTTAATTCAAACATATAAAGCCAAGCCTCCTTCACTTTTTTGCCTGTCGCCTTTTCGAGTGCTTCCTTATATAGCTGTATTTGCCCCGCATATTTTTCTTTCGCGCCACTGTCACTTTTATTTGTCTTATAGTCAACTATCACCAAGCCGTCAGGCTCTTCGAAGTAGCAGTCGATAACTCCCTGCACCAGCGTTTTTGTGCCATTTACATCGTGACTCATTATAAAGCTTTCCTCTTTTTTGAGGTCTTTAGCAAGCGTCGCTCTTTTGCCTATATCACTTTCGAAAAAGGCAGATAGCTTTGCTTTATCGATACTCTCAAGCTCTTTTGCCGTTAGTATTTCCTTTGTCCTAAGCATTAGGAGCTGCTCCTCTATACTTTCCTTGCCACCTTCAAGCGCTTTTTTAAAATCTATATGTTCCATTGCCGTATGATATGCTGTACCTATCTCAATGGCGGTGAGCATACTCTCTTCCTGCGAGGCGAAGTGTATTTTTGCTACCGGTTTTATATTTTTGCCCTTTGTTGCGAGCTCTGTTACGCCATACTTTGATTTGATCTCAAAATCTCCGGCATACGGATATTTGTAGTCAAGTATGCGCCTTATTTCATTATTTTTTATATCCGCACTCTCTGCATTTTCGCTCTTTGCCGTAGCCATCATATCAAATAGGATTTTTTCAAACTGCTCCTTTGTGATACTTCCTTGTGTTTCTTGTGGCAGGAATTCCTCTAAGCTCAAGGCTCCGATTGCAAGCCTTTTTGTAAACTGATTTTTTGTATGCGGATATATAGCCTGCAGATATGTTGTTTGCGGATTTATGAAAGAAATACTTTCCGCAAGCTTTTGCACGTCGTCGCTTGTACCAATCATTATGAGTCTTTCCTTTGCCCTTGTCATAGCGACATATAAAATTCGCAATTCCTCCTCAAGCCTTTCTCTTTGCTTGCGGTAGGCTATTTCTGATTGCAAAAGAGTTTTTCTGCGTATTTTTTGTTCAATATCTATATTTTCTACGGCTACCCCAAGCTCAACATCCATATCAAAAAGCAAGTGTTGGTTGGCCTTGCCTGACATTGCCTGCGCAAGCTGTGGCACTATTACAACAGGATACTCAAGCCCCTTGCTCTTGTGGATTGTAGTAATCTGCACCGTATCCGCCTCTTCCGAAAGCAGACTCTTTGTGCCGACCTCCACCTTTTCCTTTAAATTGTCAAAATATCTGATCAACCCAAAAATGCTATTGTCGCCACCCTTTGCATAGCTTAGCGTTTTTTCTATGAGCGTACGCAAATTGAGCTGTCTTTGCTCTCCGTTTGGAAGCGACGAAATATAATTATATATGCCGCTTTCGTTGATTATCTGCCATACAAATTCGTCGATTTTTATATATCTCGCAAGCTGCTTCCAAGCAAAAAGCCTCTCGAAAGTTTTTTCGCATTTTGCCTTTAACTCCTCGTCATCGCCGATCTCCCTGTAATTTAAAAATGCTTCGCTAAATGTCCCTTCCTTATCGCTAATCCTTATTTTTATAAGCTCATCAATTTTGAAATCAAATATGACAGAATTTAATACGGCAAGTAGGGGAATATCCCTATTGATATTGTCGATCGTCATCAACAAATCTTTAACAAGCCTTACTTCGAGCGTATCAAAATATCCACTACTGCTACCCATAAATGTAGGTATACCATTTTGCTCCAAAATTTTCGCTAATGCCTCGCCTTTTCCCTTTAGATTTCTAAAAAGTATAACTATATCTCTATAGGAAAGTTCTCGCTCGCAGCCCGCCTTATTATCATATATCTTGCTTCCGACAAGCTCCTTTATCTTCTTTGCAATCAAAAGGCCTTCAAGCTCCGCTCTGCTCAAAGCTTTTAGCGTTTTTTGCCCCTCCGTCATCTCCTTTAATTCCTTTAGATCGCTTCTGTCAATCAAAAGAAGTTCCGTTTCAAAGATATATTTTTCCTCAGCCTCTATGCCCTCATAAAGCGCAGCATTTTCGTCATATCCCTCCATTATATTTTCAAAAATTGCATTTGTGGCACCAAGCACAGTTTTTTTGCTCCTAAAGTTCATATTTAGGTCGATTTTTTCGTCATTTGTGCTTTCCTGCTCCGAAAAATTCTTGTATTTTCCCCTAAAAATGCTCGGTTCTGCATTCCTGAAGCTGTATATGCTCTGCTTTATATCGCCAACCATAAATAGATTATTTTCTCTTTTTATGCGATTGATGATTTCTTCCTGTATAAAATTGCTGTCTTGATATTCGTCGATAAAAATATATTTAAACTTCCTTTGGCACTCCTCCGCCACGGCTTCATTTTTTAAAATTTCCATAGCAAAATGCTCCATGTCGTTGAAGTTCATAATGCCCTTGTCCGACTTTGCCTTTGTATATTTTTCGTGGAATAAAACAAGCAGTTCCTCCAGTGTCTTTAAGTACGGATATGTTGCCGCAAGGCTCTCAAGTTGCATCTCAAGGGGCTCAGCGCAAAATTCCTTTTGCAGCAAATCCGAAAGTATGTACTTAAAGCTCTTATTTTTCTCTTCAAAATCTGTTTTTAGCGCCTCATAATCTTCCTTGCTTGCATCCCCTTTGCCAAGCGAGGCCGGCTTTATACCTTGCAATTTGCCGAGTGCAGTAGCTATGTTGCCCTCATTTATATCATTTTTTATATCCAAAAGCTCCGATAGATTTTCGCCGTGAGCGGTCATCTGCTTTTGCGAATTTATCGAAGCAAATTGCTCTATCATTTTCTCTTTTATTTCAATGGCTTTGCTTATTTCGGATAATAAAATATCTGCGAGTGTTTTTCGTATCTTCGAGCCATCATCGCCCACGCATTTTTTGACATCCTCTATCCTGCCACTAAGCCATTTAAATGGCTCCGGTATATTCATCATTTTGTTGTAAAGATTTAAAATTTCTGCCTTTATTGCATCCTCACTTGCCGTATCCGAATACGCCGTCAAAAATTTCACAAATTGCTCATCCTTTTCGGCAAATTTCTCATCAAAAAGCTCATCTAAGATCTCTGTTTCTATGAGCTTTGTCTGCGTTTCGTCCGCAGGCCTGAGGCTCGGATCTAAATCTATTACAAAAAAATACCTTTTTATAATATTTATAGCAAAGGCATGGAATGTACAAATAGATGTCTTATACATATTTTTTAGCTGAGCACGCAAAAAGTCGGCACTTGACGGGTCCTCCTTTATCCTTTGCCTGATAGCCTTTACTATCTTTGCTTTCATTTCTGCCGCCGCCGCCTTTGTAAATGTTACAACAAGAAGCTCATCAACGCCGACCCGCTCGTCTATGATAAGTTTTAAAATCCTCTCGACTAATACGGCAGTTTTGCCCGAGCCTGCCGCAGCCGATACGAGTATATTTTTATCTCTTAAGTCTATCGCCCTTTGTTGTGCCTTGGTCCAAGTCATTTTTATTTTCCTTTGCTTTTTTATTTCTTTGATTTTTTTGCTTCAATCACGCTTTATTTGCCACTTTTTAAAAGTGATTTTCCTGTCATCTCATCAGGCTTTTTTATCCCCATGATATCAAGCAATGTCGGCGCTATATCCGCAAGTCTGCCACCGTCCGCAAGCACCTTCGGATTTTTAGCTATGTGCATAAGCGGCACTCTGTTTAGCGAATGAGCAGTTACTACCTCGCCATTTTCGTCCTGCATCACATCAGCATTGCCATGGTCTGCCGTAAGAAGTATCTGTCCCCCAAGCGCAAGCGTAGCCTCCGTTATTTTTTTAACGCAAGCGTCGAGTGCTTCTATCGCCTTTATCGCGGCATCCATCTTGCCCGTATGCCCCACCATATCGGCATTCGCAAAATTCAGGACTATCAAATCATATTTTTTTAGGTTTGAGATTAGAGCCTCCGTAACCTCGTATGCGCTCATCTCAGGTTTGAGGTCATATGTTGCCACCTTAGGAGATGGAATCAAAAGCCTGTCCTCATTTTTGTTTGGCGCCTCAACTCCGCCATTAAAGAAAAATGTCACATGAGCATATTTCTCTGTTTCGGCAATCCTAAGCTGCCTTAATCCCTTTTTTGCTATGTATTCACCGAGCGTATTTTTATATACCTCCGGCGGATATGCTATATGTACATTTTGAAGGCTCGCATCATACTTAGTCATACATACATAAAAAATATTATCTAGCTGCTTTCGTGCAAAACCGTCAAAGTGTGGCTCTGTAAAGGCTCGTGTGATTTCCCTTGCCCTGTCCGGTCTGAAGTTGTACATAATAATACTGTCACCCGAGGAAACAGGCTCTGCCCCTTTGATAACGCTTGGCATTACAAATTCGTCGCTTTCGCCATTTTTATATGCATTTTCGACAGCCTCTATCGGACTTTGTGAAGGCACGCCCTCGCCGTTTGCTATGGCATCATATGCTTTTTTTACACGCTCCCACCTGTTGTCCCTGTCCATAGCATAATATCTGCCGGCAATCGTCGCTATTTTGCCCACGCCGAGCTTCTTTATGGTATGCTCAAGCTCGTTTATATATTTGATTGCACATTTTGGCGGTACATCCCTGCCATCCAAAAAACAGTGCACAAATACCTTTTTTGCTTCTCTTTTTTTTGCAAGCTCTAAAATAGCATTTAAATGGTCTATATGCGAATGCACACCGCCGTCTGACAAAAGCCCGAAGATATGAATATTGCTATTATTTTTCTCAGCGTGCTCAAAACCTCCGTTTAAAATCTCATTTTCATAAAAGTGGCCGTTTTTTATCTCGTTTGAAATCCTTGTCAATTCTTGAAAAATTATCCTGCCTGCGCCGATATTTAGATGTCCCACCTCAGAATTGCCCATTTGGCCGTCCGGAAGACCTACATCCTCGCCCGACGCTCCAAGCGTTGTATTTGGGAATGTATTAAAAAGATAATCAAGATAGGGTGTATTTGCATTTTTTATCGCATTGCCCTCTTTTTTGGGATTTATTCCAAATCCGTCGAGGATCATAAGTACTGTCGGTTTTATCATATTCTCGCTTGTCATTTGTATTTCTCCATTTTTAATTTATTTTATCAAATCTATTTTACTATCTGCTCTGCGGCCTTGATACCGTCCACTGCGGCCGACATGATACCACCGGCATAACCTGCGCCCTCGCCTGCCGGATATATGCCGCTTATACTCGCCTGCATATTTTTGTCCCTTAAGATGCGTACAGGCGACGAGCTTCTTGTTTCTACGCCCATAAGAAGTGCGCCGGGCATATCAAAGCCCTTTAGCTTTTTTGCCATCAACGGAATAGCCTCCTTTATCGATTCCATCGCAAAGCTCGGCAGACAGTCGTTTAACTTTGAGCTTTCAAGATCCTTATATGTTGTCATTACAAAATCATATTTGTTATTTATTTGATATGCAAGTTGCTCATATTTTTCTTGGAATCGAATGCCTGCAAGCACATGTTGCGACTCAAAGTCTTCCTTTCTTACATCAATCAAAAGTGCGCTGTTTGCATATTTGCCGTCCCGCGCGTGATAGCTCATACCATTTGTGACAACCTGACCTCTGCCCGATGATGCCATGATGACCTTCCCGCCGGGGCACATACAAAAGGTATACGCTCCCCTGCCATTTTTAGTCCTGCAACTCAGCTTATAATCAGCCGGGCCAAGCACCTTTGCAAGGCTTGCATCTCCGTATTGCGCTTTGTCTATCAGCTCCTGCGGATGCTGTATCCTGACTCCTATCGAAAATGGCTTTTGCTCCATACTTATGCCTAGCTCATATAACATTTTGAAGGTGTCCCTCGCGCTGTGCCCTATCGCAAATATTGCCCTGTCGCATTCGATGTTTTCTTTTGTATCTTCTTTGCTGACTTTGTTTGTATTTGTAATCTCAAGACCTGTAAGCTTCGCACCGTCTGTCATAATACCTGTGACCTGCGACGAAAATCTCACAGTCGCCCCCTTTGAGATTATATATTCCCTTATATTAGCTACTACGATCTTTAACAAATCCGTGCCGATATGCGCCTTTTGCTTATATAAGATTTCGTCAGGTGCCCCAAACCTGCAAAGCTCCTCTAATACCTTCCTTATGCGCACATCTTTGATGCCTGTCGTCAGCTTGCCGTCCGAAAACGCACCTGCTCCGCCCTCGCCAAACTGGATGTTGGAATTTTCGTCAAGCTCCCCATTTTGCCAAAAGTTATTTACATCTATGTCGCGCTCTTTTATCCTCTTGCCGCGCTCTATAATAATCGGCTTATATCCCATTTGCACAAGCGTTAAAGCCGCAAATATACCGCACGGACCAAAGCCGACTATGACAGGTCGTTTTTCCTTCGGATAAGTGCCCTTTGCAAAATGATATGTCATATCTGGCGCTTTTGCTAAAGATAGACTCCTTTGGCAATCAAAATCTATCGTATAAACAAAATGTATATTTTTCTTATCACGGGCGTCTATTGATTCCTTGATTATTTTTATATTTTTGATACTATCCTCTGGAATGCGCAATTCCTTCGCTATTTTCCTTTTGAGAATGTTCCTTTCCTCATATATGCCTCTCTTTATTTCGTGAATTCTGTACATATCGCCTTTCCTGCTATCCTTGCTGTCTCCCAAGCATTTTCGAGATTATATCCTCCGCAAGCACCTGCATACTCCGTCATCTCGCCTATAAAATACAGCCCCTCTACCTTTTTTGATTGCATTGTAGCCTCGTCAATCTCGCTTGCGCAAACTCCGCCGACCGTCGTCTGTGCATATTGCCAGCCACGCACATTTTTTACCTTATATGTCAGATTTTTGAGCTCAGATGCGATTTTTTTTATTTCATCAGCCGTAAGCTCGCTTGCCTTTTTTGCTTCTGTTTTTTCTTCATTTGCCGGCATACCGCAAGCGTATGAAATAATTTCCGTGGCAAGTCTCTCATTTACAAGCCCTCTAAGCAGCCTGTCTGCCTCTAAATATTTTATGCTCTGCCTTTTTTTGAGTAAGTATATAATTTCCTCTTGATTATGTTCGGGCAATAAGTCCAGTGTTATATGGTAATCCTCAAATTGCGTATTTTTGTCAAGCTTTATATCTCCGCTCAAATTAAAAATACAAATCCCCGAAAGTCCATACTCAGTAAACTGTACCTCTCCTTCTTCCGTTTTTATCGGCTCATCTTTTTTGTAAAGGGTTGCCTTAGCCCTTGCTCGTACATTTGATACGTTTAATACTTTTGATATATTTGATACCTTCGATATATTTGGTATATTCGAGCCCTTTGAAGCATCTGCACATTCGCACTCTATCGGCGAAAGTCCCGGCGCGAGCCTTGTTATTGTGTGGCCGAAGCTCCTTGCTATTTTATATCCTTCCCCACATGTGCCAAATTGACTGCCGGCCTTGCCACCCATAGCAATGACAAGCTTTTTAGCGTAAAACTTTTTGCCATTTTTTGCCATCACAAAAAACAAACAGCTTTTAGCCTCACTTTTACTCTCGCTTTTACTTTTTTCATTGCTCTGCTTTTGTATGTCGGCAACATATGTGTCAAGCCTGATATCAACACCGTTTGCATACAAAAAATCGCTAAAAGCTCCCACGATATCACTGCTCTGATTTGAAACAGGATAAGCCCTTCCTTCGCTGTCCGTGTAAATTTCTATGCCTAGCTCCCTAAAAAATCGTGCTGTTTTGCCAAAGCTTGTCGCATGATTATTTGAAAGGTTACATCTGCCATTGCCTGTTGCAAATATTTTTTTGCCAAGCCTGTCATTTTTTTCGAGCAGAAGCACCTCGATATTGCTATTTTCTTTTTTTATCGCAGTCGCACACGCAAGAGCGGAAGCCCCGCCGCCGACTATACATACATCATATATTTTCATCTGATACCTCTGTTTATTTTATCATATTTTCTCCCCAAAAAGGACTTTTATATTTATCCGTGTGCACGCTAAGCCATACGCCAATCCTGCGCTTGTCCTCGTCACAGGCAATATACAGTATCATTATCTATCAAGCGACACAAAATGGATGCAATATTTCTCGGTGCGGTTTCGACGCTTTTTATATGTGATAGTGCGTCTGCAAAGGCAC
>CAVHCP010000028.1:0-10257 GCA_963634825.1 uncultured Porphyromonadaceae bacterium
TCGAAGAAGGTATAAAGGAATGTCAGAGAGAAGGTATACTGACAGACTTTTTAAAAGAACACGGTGGTGATATTATGAGTTTTTTGTTTGAGAAGCTTACAAGAGCAGAGTGCGAAGCAGTCAGAGAAGCAGATGGTTATGAAGTTGGCTTTGAACGAGGCGAAGCTTCCGGCTTCAAAAAGGGCGAAAGCTCTAAAACATTAAAAATCGCAACAAATCTAATAAAAGACGGTGTCGATATAAAAGTTATCAAAAAAGCGACAGGCTTATCAGAAAAGGAGCTTGAGAGTTTAGTATGTAGTAAGTAGAAAGTAATAAATATTTATAAAATAAGCAAAGTAGAACGGAGCTGCACCTAAAGCTGATATGATACCTCCAAAGTAGACATGGTAAATAACCAAAATCTACTTCGGGGGTATCATATCATGACAGGGTGTGGCTTTTTGATGGTGTTTTTTTGCTACGAATAACTTTCTTTTTAAGTCTTTTTTAAGAGATGATAGTTATTATATATCTAGATATAGTATAATAAATAAAAAAGAATAGGAGCAAAAAATGCGAATACTCGTTGTGGAAGATGAAAAGAGATTGGCAAAGGCGCTTGAGGCAATTTTGCAAAAAGAAAAATATATGGTAGATACAGTTTATGACGGGCAGGACGGATATGATTATGCGGTGGCAGGAATTTATGATGCTATCGTTTTAGATGTCATGCTCCCGTATATGGATGGCTTTACGGTAGCAAAAAAACTAAGAGAGCAAAAAATAGACACTCCGATACTTATGCTGACGGCAAAGGACAGTGTAGAGGATAAGATATCGGGTCTTGATTTTGGTGCAGATGATTATATGACAAAACCATTTGCACCAAGCGAGCTGCTTGCGAGGATTCGCTCGATCACAAGGCGAAAGGGCGAGGTGATACTCGATAAAGCAGAATTTTCGGATCTCAGCCTTGATCTTAGCAGTGGTGAGCTTTCCTGTAATGGCAAATCAGTACATCTGAATTTTAAGGAATTCGAAATTATGAAGCTGTTTATGACAAATCCGCAGGCCACATATTCAAAGGATGACCTTATAACAAAGGTTTGGGGATATGACAGCGATGCAACTGATAATAATGTCGAGGCGTATGTTTCTTTTTTAAGAAAAAAGCTTGCGCATATAGGCTCAAAGACAAAAATAGATTCGATAAGAAAAGTAGGATATAAGATATGCTAAAAACGCTCAGAAAAAAGTTTATACTGACAAATATGATTTTGGTGGGTACGCTACTTTTATGCGTGCTCGTCATATTTTGCTTCAATACATATAATGTCCAGATGAAGGAAATCGACAGGGCATTAAACCAACCGCTCATGGGACCGCAGGAGGAAAAGGAAGACTCCTTTAGTATGATGAGCTACGTCGTGGCTATAACTGATGCAAATGGTGATATTGTTTCGACATTTTACCGTGGCACAAGCCTTGACGAGGAAAGTCTTGCTGAGGCGATTCAAAATAGTGAGAGCAAAAGCGAGGACAAGGGACTTTTGAAGGAAGAAAAGCTTTTTTATTCAAAGGTGGATACATCTGAGCTAAATCGTATTATGTCAAATGAGTATGATGCTATCGTTTTTGTTGACGCATCTCGTTTTATAAGCATAATGCAAAAAACAATAATTACATCAATTGTGATTTTCTTTGGTGCGATGCTTTTTGTACTTTTGATAAGTTATTTGATTGCAAAGCAAGCGATAAAACCGATACAAGAATCCTGGGACAGGCAAAAGCAATTTGTGGCGGACGCTTCGCATGAGCTAAAGACGCCAATTACGGTAATACTTGCAAATAGCGGGATATTAAAGGATAGCAAGGACGAAACTATTGAAAACGAAATGCAGTGGATAGACAGCACGGAGGCAGAGGCTCTCCATATGCAAAAGCTTGTGCAGGATATGCTATTTTTAGCTAAAAATGATAATGAAGCCGATATAGCTATGGCGCAGATAAAAAGCGAAATTGATTTAACTGAAATGGCAGAGCTTGAGGTGTTGGGCTTTGAACCGCTTGCATACGAAAAAGGTATGATGCTAAAAAGCGATATATCAGAGGATATAAAAATAAATGGTAATAATACGCAGATAAAGCAGTTGTTTCATATATTACTCGACAATGCAATAAAATATGCAGAGCCTGTATCTGATGAGGCACCGTGCATAGAAGTTTTGCTAAAAAAAGGCACACATCCTGAGCTGATAGTTAAAAACACCGGTAAGATGATAAATGCAGAAGAGGTGAGCCATTTCTTTGATAGATTTTATAGAGCGGACAAATCAAGAACGCGTAGCGATATAAACACCGGCGGGTACGGACTTGGCTTAGCTATAGCAAAAGCAATAGCCGAAAAGCACGGAGCGACCATATCGGCAAGAAGTGATATGACCGCAGGACCGGGCGATACCGAAGGAACTCAGTTTAAAATTGTATTTTAGCTGCACAAAATGAGCTCTAATCGCATAGTCCGCGCAAATATTTGCCGAGCCAAATTTCATTATCGATCGCTTGATCGTAATCACCGCCCTCGATTTTCATAGCGAGCTGTTTGAGGTACCAAAACTTGCGTGCTTCAGTGCCGTCTATGATATCGAGGATTTCTTTGCTTTTTTTATAATACATAAAACTTTCTCTTTCTGTTACCTTAGGGGAGGGCTACTCGGCGAGAAAAATATAAAAGAGAATTTGCCGAGTAGCAATCAACCTTTAATGACAACCATAAGATAACATATATGTAAATAAATGTCAATACAAAAGCACAAAAATATATAGCTTTTTAATTTTTTAATTCTTCGATTCTTTATATATTGCGCCAGTATGTAAGTGCATAGAAATAAAAAAGGTTTTAAAGCCTTATGATATTATCGCTTTAAAACCTTTGTGTATCAGTATTTTAGGACAAATTCCAGCTTGCTACCGCAGTATACATTTAAATCAAGATGTGGCAAATATCCGGAGTATCCGTCAAGCTTGCCATTGGATGAGTATTGCAAAAACTCCCATTTTTTGCCGTCAGGAAGAGCATCCGGGAAGGTGGGATCCGCAAGCCATATCTTGTTGTCATACTTATCTTTGATGTAGCTTGTGTACATATTTGAAGTCGTATAAATTATAGGCTCCATTCCATAATAATCTTCAAGCTTTTCTAAAATTACAGTAAGTATATTGTCGACTGCTTCGGCGCTTGGGTGCGATGAGATAAAATCGCCATAAAGCTCCATATCTACAACAGGCGGAAGCATATTGTGTGACTTAGGCACATTTTCTATGAAATTTTTTGCCTGTGATTCTCCGTCGCTTTCAAAGCTCATAAAGTGGTAGGCACCGACCTTCAAATGCGTATCACGCGCACCATTCCAATTTGTCTCAAAATTTTTATCGACATGCGAGCTGCCCTCGGTTGCCTTTATAAAAACAAAGGAAAGATTTTGGTTTGCGAGAGTCTGCCAGTCTATATCGCCCTGATAGTGCGAAACATCTATGCCTCTCACAGGATATGCTATATCATCGTCAGGGGCGTTTGGCAAGGATTTGTATTCTCTTATAAATAGGAATCCCTGCAACAGGACGCAAAGCAAAATTATAAATATAAGAAGTCTTAATATTTTTTTCTTTTTAATAGTCTTTTTCATAGTTTTTATGATAACATATAATGATATAAATACAACAAACCGACTGATATTAAGGAGAATAAATCACAGTGATAACAAAACTGCCTAAAAGCTCGAGGAAAAATCCTTGGAGAAATACCAGAAATGATTTTAAGATGCCATGGCAAAAGATATGGGGCGTCGTATTTTTGATATTTTTGCCTATAGCAGTTATTGCTACAGCCTTTAATATTGTAGTGCGCAGCAATATGTTTTATACATTTTATGTGTCGAGAAGTGAAGTTGCAAGCCAGCTTCCTTACGAACTCGAAAAAGAAAATTTGAGCGATGCCTTCCATGATTTTATGATTCATAAAAATAGCGTGTTTGCATTGACCGAAAATAGTGAATATAAACCACAACAGGTCTTTAGTGAAAAGGACGCAAGCATGATGGCGGATTTTCGGCTGGTAGCTGATATTTTGTTTGTAATAGGCATTTTGGCTATTGCGATATGCGTGATAATAGGCATATACCTCTGCAAAGAGAACTTAAATAAAAAGCTATACAGCAAATATTTAAAAAGTTGGTTTTGCGTTGTGCCTGTATTTGCGATCTTTGCATTGCCGGCGCTCATAGCGCCACTTAGAAACGCAATCATCACAGGACTGTACGGTAGCGATTTTGAGCCGAGCGACAGCTTGCTGATTATATATGATACGCAATTTTGGGGCTATTTGACGGCGTTTTTTGGGGTAGCTTTATTAGTTCTCATGCTTTTGCTCCTTTATGTTATGAAAAAATTTATAGTTGCACGGAAGATGTTTAAACTATAAAAAGTGGGTAGAACTTATTGGAATAGTTCATCTGTAAAAATAGGCTTTAAAATATGACGAAAAACAGATATACTAAAAGGTAGGCATAAGAGATAAATAGGTATTTAAATTTGCGACCTAAATATTGACATCTAATGAAATAAAAAAGACAGATTAGGAGAAAAAATGACTTTTTTTGGGAAGGTAAGAGAAGAGATAAAAACAGTAGTCGAAAAAGACCCGGCGGCACGCAACGGACTTGAGGTTTTGTTGTGTTATCCGGGAATTTGGGCGCTTATATTTCATAAATTATCACATTTTTTATACAGGCACCATCTAAAGCTGATAGCGCGTATGATATCTCAGCTTGCGAGATTTTTAACAGGCATCGAGATACATCCGGGTGCGACGATCGGCAGGAGGTGCTTTATCGACCACGGCATGGGCATAGTTATAGGCGAAACGACAGAGATCGGCGATGACTGTATGCTTTATCAGGGAGTTACTCTCGGCGGTACGGGAAAGGATACAGGCAAAAGACATCCGACGCTTGGTAACAGAGTTATGGTCAGCTCCGGAGCTAAAGTCCTCGGACCGTTTACAGTCGGAGATGATGCAAAGATCGGTTCCGGTGCGGTGGTGCTAAATGAAGTGCCTGCGGGCTGCACCGTAGTAGGTGTGCCGGGCAAAATAGTCAAAGGACCAAAGAAGCTTTCGGAGGAAATGGATCAGGTACATCTGCCGGATCCTGTTTCAAACGAGCTTACACAGCTAAAAAAACGTATAGCAAAACTCGAAAGGACTCTTGCTGCTATGAATGAGCAGAGTGGGGAAAGGAAAGGCTAAATATGAAAATTTATAATTCACTTACACGAAAAAAGGAAGAATTTGTTCCTATAAATGATAACGAAGTCAAAATTTATGTCTGCGGACCGACCGTATACAATTTTTTCCACCTCGGCAATGCAAGACCGTTTGTAGTTTTTGATACGCTGAGGAGATATCTAAAGTACCTTGGATACAATGTAAATTATGTACAAAATTTCACGGATGTTGACGATAAGATTATAAATCGTGCGAAGGAAGAAGGAATAACTGCACCTGAGGTTGCCGAAAAATATATAAAGGAATATTTCAAGGACACAAAGGCGCTAAATATAATTCCTGCGGACACACATCCACGAGTTTCGGAGAATATCTCTCAGATAATAGACTTCATATCTACTCTTATCGAAAAAGGATACGCATATGAGGTGGACGGAGATGTTTATTATAGCACACGCAAATTTAAAGAGTATGGCAAGCTCTCAAAGCAAAATATAGAGGATCTTGAGGCGGGCGCAAGGATTATGATCGAAGAAAAGAAAAAAGACCCACTTGATTTTGCGCTTTGGAAAGCAAGGAAGGAAGAAAGCGAGATTGCATGGGAGTCGCCATGGGGAATGGGCAGACCCGGCTGGCATATCGAGTGCTCGGCGATGTCAAAGAGATATTTAGGCCCTATGCTTGACATACATGCAGGAGGGCAGGACTTGCAATTCCCGCATCACGAAAATGAGATCGCACAGTCTGAGGCTTGCAACGGCGTGCCTTTTGCAAAATATTGGATGCATAATGCATATATAACTATCGATAAGGAAAAAATGTCAAAATCGCTCGGCAATTTCTTTACGGTAAGGGAGATCTTGCAAAAATACAAAGGAGAGGTTATAAGATTTTTCTTGCTTTCGGGACATTACAGAAGTCCGATAGATTTTAACGATAATCTCATGGAGATGGCAAAGGCTTCGCTTGCAAGATTAGAAAATGCAAAGGCAAACCTCGAATTTCTCATTGAAAAAGGAGATGGCAGTATGACACCGGAAGAGAAAAAAGCCTATGATGCTTATGATGAGTTTAAAGAAAAATTCAAAAAGGCGATGGACGATGATTTAAATACGGCAGATGCCATATCAGCGATGTTTGAGCTTACAACAGCGATAAATCAGGCGATTGCAAACGGAGCAAGCAAAGAGTTTGCCCAAGAATCACTCAATGTGCTCCTTGAACTTTCAAATATTTTGGGATTGCTTGAGACAGAGGATGACTACAGCATCGACGATGAGATCAAAAAGCTGGTAGAGCAAAGGCAGGAGGCTCGTGCGGCAAAGGATTTTGCTAAGGCAGACGAAATAAGAGATTTCCTAAAGGCAAAGGGCATCACGCTAAAGGATACACCGCAGGGCGTACAGATAATAAAAGAATAAAATGGAAAAAAATAAGATTAAAAATATGAGCACGCCACTTTTGGCATACATGGGAGATGCGATATATGAGGTCTATGTCAGAAAGCATGTGATAGAGCAGGGATGCCTGCCGGCAAAGGAGCTTCATAAAAAAAGCATCAAATATGTAAAGGCAAGCGGGCAAGCAGAAGCACTGCAAAAAATGCAAGATACTTTGAGCGACGACGAGAGTTTGATAGTGAGGCGTGCAAAAAATCATAAGGTGACATCAAAAGCAAAAAATGCGGATTTTATGACATATAGGTGGGCGACAGCCTTTGAAGCGCTTGTGGGTTACCTATATTTGTCACAGGATATAAAGCGAATGGAAGAAATTATTTTTAGAGCCATGGAGGAAGTAGATGAGTAAAGCAGATCAGTTATTTGTAAAAATGTGCAAAGAAATTTTAGAAAACGGTTATTCATCAGAGGGACAAACAGTTAGAGCCGTTTGGGAGGATGGCACGCCTGCCCATACAATCAAAAAATTTGGCGTTGTAAACAGATATGATTTACAGGAGGAATTCCCGGCACTTACATTAAGACCGACAGCCATAAAATCGGCAGTTGACGAAATGCTTTGGATATGGCAAAAAAAATCAAATAATATCCACGAGCTAAATTCAAAAATTTGGGACGAATGGGCAGACGAGCAGGGCTCGATAGGCAAAGCATACGGGTATCAGCTTGGTATCAAATATAAATTCCCGCACGGGGAGATGGACCAGGTCGACAATGTGATATGGCAGCTAAAAAATACTCCGTATTCAAGAAGGATATTGACAAACATCTATAAGTTTGACGATTTGATGGAAATGGGTCTTGAGCCTTGTGCATACAGCGTGACATTTAATGTGACAGGCAACAAGCTAAATGCATTATTAAATCAGCGTTCGCAGGATATACTTGCAGCTAACAATTGGAATGTAGTGCAGTATTCGGTGCTTGTGCATATGCTTGCGCAGGTGACAGGTCTTGTGCCGGGCGAGCTTATACATGTAATAGCAGACGCACATATTTATGACAGGCATGTGCCGATCATAAGGGAGCTTATCGAAAGACCTCAGTATGATCCGCCGACATTTTCATTAAATCCGGATGTCAAGGACTTCTATGATTTTACG
This sequence comes from uncultured Porphyromonadaceae bacterium, assembly GCA_963634825.1. Lineage (GTDB taxonomy): Bacteria > Bacillota > Clostridia > Peptostreptococcales > Anaerovoracaceae > Gallibacter. Next base: position 7,830 of record CAVHCP010000028.1, read on the forward strand.
ACAAATGATTTGATCATAGGCGATTATCAAAAAAATCCTCAGATAACAAACATCCCGATAGCTATCTAAATGGGTCCTAATGGGCTTTAAAAAAGACATGCGCAGGCGAGAACAAAGGTGAGAACAAATATGAACTGTATAGTAGTTTGTGATAAAAATTGGGCAATAGGTAAGGACAATGGTCTTCTGGTGCATCTGCCGGAAGACCTAAAGTATTATAAAGAGAAAACAACAGGCAAAATCATTGTCATAGGAAGGAAAACCCTCGAATCTTTTCCGGGAGGAAGACCTCTTCCAAACAGGACAAATATCGTGCTGACGGCAAATCCGGATTATAAAAATGAGCACTGTATCGTTTGCTGCGGAAAGGATACACTTGACCGCGAATTAAAAAAATATGATGACAGCGAAATTTTTGTCTCGGGCGGAAGTATGATATACGAGCTGTTGTTTGACAGTTGCGACACAATATATGTTACGAAAATATTTGACGAATTTGAAGCGGACAGATATTTTAAAAATATGGATGAGCAAAGTGATTTTGAGATAACATGGCAAAGTGATATCAAGGAGCAAAACAGCATATCGTTTCAATTTGTAAAATATGAGCGCAGAAGTGCGAATGTATAAAAACATAAAAATGTAAAAATGTAAAAATATAAGCTTACAAAATGTATAAAAGAAGCAAAAAATAGGAAGACGGGACTCCTAAAACGACGAAGTTATGAATGAAAATATTATAATCGGCAGGAATGCCATATTTGAGGCATTAGATGCGGACAGACAGATAGATAAAATAATTGTTGCAAATGGCAGCGAGGGTTCGATAAAAAAGATAATCGGCAAGGCGAAGCAAAAAAATATTGATATTCGTTTTGATGAGCGCAAGGCGCTTGACAGAATAGCAGGCGGGCAAAATCATCAAGGTGTGGTAGCATATGTCTCTGAATTTGAGTATTGCACGATAGACGATATATTTGAGGAGGCACAAAAAAGGCAGGAAGATCCGTTTATAATTATTTTGGACGGCATACAGGATCCTCACAATCTCGGAGCTATCATCAGGACAGCAGAATGTGTGGGCGCACACGGTATAGTCATTCCAAAACGGAGAGCGGCACTTGTCAATTCGACAGTCGAAAAAGCTTCTGCAGGTGCAAGCCAGTATATGAAGGTTGCAAGGGTTGGCAATATAAATAATGCCATCGAGGAGCTCAAGCAAAGAGGGGTTTGGATTGCCTCATGTGATATGGACGGCGAGATTTATCATAAAACAAATCTTACAGGATCGATTGCGATAGTTATCGGTAACGAGGGCAGCGGCATAAGTAAGCTTGTAAAGGAAAACTGTGATTTTACAGTCTCCATAAGTATGAGAGGAAGGATAAATTCGCTAAATGCTTCTAATGCGGCGGCGGTTGTAATGTACGAAATCCGAAGGCAACGCGATTTATAAAAAGTCTAAAATGATATATAAAAAAGAAGATAAAGAAACAAATAAAAAGAATAAAACAGCACAAGGCATAAGCAAGTGCGAAGGTAGCGAGCAAAAAACTACGGAGAAGCTTGTGGCTATGGCGCAGGCAGGAGATATGGCGGCAGAAGAGCTTTTGTTGCGTTCATTTCGAAAGGAAATCGGTCGTATCTCCAAAATGTATTTTATAAAAGGTGCAGAGCTTGAAGATGCTATGCAGGAAGCAATGATAGGACTTTTTAAAGCGATACACAGCTACCAAACGGGATCTGAGGCAAGTTTCAAAACATATGCAAGGGTATGTATGAGTCGCCAGCTTATCTCGGCAGTAAAAGCGGCAAATAGGAAAAAACATTCTCCGCTCAACGAATCAATATCGCTCGAACGCACAGTGATCTTTAGCGATAGCGACGGCGATGAGGTCAATCTGGCAGATGTAATAGAAGAAAAAACAGAGCCGGATCCATATACGATTGCCCTTTTGACAGATGTATTTAATTACATAAATAAAAACGAAAGCGTTTTTAGCGAGCTCGAAAAAACCGTCTGGAATAAATTTTTACTTGGTAGCTCATATGATGAAATAGCTACATCGCTTGGTAAGGAACGCAAGGCGATTTACAATGCGATGCTCAGGATAAAGAAAAAGATTTTAAAATATCTTGAGGTTTAAAAAGAACAAAAGATAAGCAAAAACAGGCGAAAAGTGGCACAAAAAAAGCCGTGCGATAAGGAAGAGCCTTAAAGTGTGAAAATGTTGACATTTCAATGCGTATATAGTAACATAACCCTATCAGCTTGCTGCTGTAGCTCAGTCGGTAGAGCACTTCCTTGGTAAGGAAGAGGTTCGGCAGTTCAATCCTGCTCAGCAGCTCCATATTGCAACGAAAAAGATTTAAGGAGGAGATTTAAAAATGGCAAAGCAGAAATTTGAAAGAACAAAACCGCATATCA
>CAVHCP010000029.1:0-7081 GCA_963634825.1 uncultured Porphyromonadaceae bacterium
GCGTATTACGACAAGGGGAGTGTTTGATGTCACTACGCAGAGGTATGTGTGATAATAACTACGGATTATACCTGCGAAGATTGATTCGCAGGTATAATCTGCTATTTGCCCACGGCTACCACACTATTCGCTTTAGCAAAACCTGTATCGGAATCAATATAGCACATCAAAAGTGTGATATCATCCCCACAACCATGCTCACTTGTTTCGGAGAGCCAACCTTTTAGGTTTGCACCAATAACATCACAACCGTGTTGCTTTATCATTTCAAAATAGTCAACACAAGTCTTTTTAAATTCATCCTCGTTTTTGTAGCTATTGGAAAATCCATCTGTCGAAAGCATAAATAGCGAAGGAACGCTTTCGTCAAGCTTTCTTCGCCTGACGATTGTGATAGCCTTTTCCCAAGAATCAACTTTGCTCAAGGAGTGAGTTTCGGTACCAAGTATCTTATCCGATACTAAAACCTCTTCAATACCATTATTATCAACATACGTAATATCACCATCACCAATCTGGAAGGCAAATAGAAATATCGGAGTTATCAAAAGCCCCACAAGAGTTGTGCCATATTCCTTGTATATCTCAACTATATCCTTATCTCCTTCAGCGGTGAGGGGTACATCACGCTTGTTTTTTCTGTGTGCGATTAGCACTCGTCGTTTCCATTCGTCATCTACGGCTTGTGCTACCTTAGTATCTCCTTCTCTGTTTAGGTATGTCAAAAGCATTTCGAGATTGTCCTTGTATCCCATATAAAATTCCTGCATCACCTTGCAAAAGACATTTACAGCAATGCTTGAACCTGATTTGCTGAAGGGACAGGCTTTACTACCATGACCATCTGCAATGGCAAGAATAACCGAACCATCCTCAAATTCAATTTTTTTCATGCTATCCTGACATACAATCTTTTTTCTTTTGTGAGAAGTACCTCGCACACTTTCACCGAATACAATTCGTTTCATTGTGCAGTCATCCTCTCTGTCCTTTTAAGCATTACCAAACATCATCTGCGCCGATATCAGTAGGATCAGGAATATTATTCATATCCAAAACTAAAGGTGCATTTGTACTGTTGATAGCATCATCTGTAGGTGCTTCAAGAAGGTTCATTGGCTGGCTTGCAGGAGCAGATACCACGGATGCGGCGGTAGATGCCCATTTGATCATTTTAACAAGAGCCTGTGGGTTGTTTGCCTGGAGAATCAGCTCACGATTGCCTGTAAACTCCTGCAAGATATCATCGTCTGCATCTTGACCGATAGAGATAGCAATACGAACCGCTTTCTTTGCCCATGGCAGGTGCAGTAGCTCATCTAAGCTCTTCTTATAATCGTCAGTAGGTTGACCGTCAGAAAGTAGCACGATAACCGGTGGCAGGGCTCTATCTGTCATAGGTGGAATAGTTAGCTGTCCTGCTAAAAGTTCGAATGCTTTTCCGAGATCTGTAACTCCGCCTGCTTCAAGGTCATTCCAAGCGAAATCCTCGATATTTACGGGATCAGAAGTCACCCAAGAAGCTCCTGTAGAAAATTTCAAGGTTCTTACCATAAGCTGTGCATTTGGATTGTCCTTTGCAGCATCCACCATTTCGGGGATAGTGGACTGGATTGCATGATTTACAGTTCCTATCTTTTCTCCGTACATAGAACCGGAACAATCAACCAGCCAAAAAAAGTGCAACGGTCTGCTTGCAAGTTCACCACCGGGGCGTTTTAATTGTTCTGCCATTATAATTTCCTCCTCATTTATATAATTTTAACTTATTTAAATTCGCCGACAACGCGGCCAAAATCAATCTTTGTATCTTTTGCTATAGTCGCGCTTTTGCCTATAGCAAGAGCAATTTGCATACCATCGGGCTTGATATAAGTCCAATGTTCCTTGCTTTCGTTTTTGATACCCCATATATCGGGATTATTTGGATTTTGTACAACCGAGCCTACAACAGTAGTCATATCATAGTCATCATAGAGATGATGAGCATAAAGCTTTGCATTTTTATGAAGAAGTATCCTGTTTTTGCCGATGACAAGTGATGCGGGCATTGGAACAGGCGACTGACAATTCCAACAAACATGAGCAACTGACTTATCCTTTTTAGTGTCATCATAAAAGACTTCTGCGCCACATTTAGGGCAAAAGGTGATACCCGTAATAAGATTGGCAAAGGCTTCCATCCATTTCTTTTCTGTGATCCTTTTGTTTGGGGAAGTCAAGCCGACGGTAAAGGACTTAGTAAATAAATCCTTTATAGCCTGCGGATATAGGTCCCAATAGATGAGAACATTGTCTTGGTAGCCTGTTACAGGTCTGTTTGTCTTATTGCTTGGATCAAATACAAATATAGGATTTGTGCCATATAATTTATTCATAGCATGTATGTCCATACATCTAATATCGGCCTCTTGCTTGCCTTCAAGAGGGTGGCCCATCATAAACATATAAAACAAAAGCACCGCAAGCGAATAAAGGTCGGTATTTCTCGATGGCTTAGCCTTCCCGACGACAATTTCGGGAGCCATAAATCTTGGAGTGCCATAAACCGAGCTATTATCCACTCCATTCGCCGCAACATTATCATTATCACATATCAGGACATCACCGTTGTCAGGATCAAAAAACAGATTTCCAAAAGAAATATCCCGATAGCTGTAGCCCATCGCATGCAATTTTTGATAGCCGTCTGTAAGATTGTATGCGGCCCTACACAAAGAATAAAATGAAGGCTCTGCACGACGCTTCATCATATCAACGATGCTTTTGAAATTTTTAGGGCGCAGTGGCATTATGTAGCCAAATGGCTCGCCGTAGCTTTTAAAAATAATATCTTGAGGCCAAAGGAAAGAAGGATCAGGAGATCCTTTTGCAATTAAATTGTCAAGGATATCCTTTTGCTCTCGTGTAGCCATATGCTTAAAATACCATTTCAAAGCGTAGTGCTTGCCATTTGAGGTTACATCATAAACTTCACCTTGTCCGCCTGCGCCAAGAAATGAGACTACCTTGTATTTTGTTGAACTTTCAGATGTGAGAAAAGTTCCTGCTTTGAGCTGTCCGTCCATTTGTTTCCCTCCTATCGTACTTGCTGCAGGACTGCGTGCACAATCCCGCCATCAGGTACAAACAATCTAATTGTATTTTTGCTAAACTGTAGTTCCACACAGTTGCTATACGGGCTAAGAGCAATAAGACTATCTATCTTTTTGTCAAAGCCGTTAGTATCGCTAACAAAAATAATACGCTTGTTGGTTATATACAGTATCCCTTTAAATCTGTCATATTGAACCCTGTCAACAACATCAGTATTGCCACCGCCTAAATAAATGCGAGTCCCCTTAAAAAGTCCCGGCATACTAAAGCCACCGTTTTTGCGGGCATATCTTTTTCGAATGGTTTCTTTTTCGTAGATTGCTTTATCTATGTAGTGGCAGTGCTCTCCACTCTTCAAAAATAGCTTATTGGTATTGAGAATAGGCAGTCTGCCTTGCATAATCTCTTGCTTTGCCGCAACAGGCAAAATACTCGAAACTACAGGTGTGTTTTGCTGTGGATTAAATAAATCACGAAAACCCATATAAAAACCTCCATTCGCTAGTAGACTAACTGAAATTTTATATTATGACTTCTTGCATATTTTTCTGCGACGGAAAGCCGTTGACAAAGAAGTGTAAACTTTGGATGAACATTTTTAAAAGCATTCTCGCCGATAGTTTTGACTGACTTCGGTATCAGAAGATTTTGTAGCGAGCTGCAATCTTCAAATGCGCTTTCTCCAATCTGCTCGACGCATTCGGGCAACTCGATATCTGTTAAGAGTTCGCAGCCACTAAATAATTTACCGGGGATATAGTTGATACTTTTTGGTATTTTCACATTTTTTAAGCGCGTACAATCTGCAAAAGCTCCTTCCCCAAGCTGAGATATAGTTTTAGGGATAGTGACTTTTTTTAGCGCAGTCCCTGAAAAAGCATATTTGCCAATTTGCTCAAGACCGACAGGAAGCGAAGCTGTTGTCAGGTTTGAGCATCCCATAAAGGCGCTATCTTGGATTTCCTTTATGGAAGAGGGGAAGACAACCTGCTTTAGATTAGGGCAGCCCTTAAATGCACTGTCTCCGATTAATGTTATTCCTTCGGTCAGTATAACATCCTCTACTTCATACTCCGCAAAAGAGGAAGGCATAATCCGTTTTACGGGCAGTCCATTATAGTAGTTCGAAAATATGAGCGTTTTTTTATTTTCACCCAAAAAACCTAAAACGCCATAGCCCTCCGGGATTTTAGTATATTTAAATAAATCAGCGTATTGCTTGCTATTGTCAAGGGCTTTTTCGTCCACTATTGCAGGAGTCGCTCCTGCCTTGCCCTTGCTTATCTTGATGTCACAGGGCTTTTTGAGGATATTTTGACCATAGCAAACGCACCAAACAGAAACTGCCCAATCGGCATTTAATCTGCTTACACCAAATTCGTCAATCATACGCTTGACATAACGATATGCAAAAGCATTATTGATTTGCGAGCAAGCCTGTATATCCGCAACAATTCCGAGAGCATATACTGTATTTAATAAGTTTATCTGTATTTGTTGATCCGGGAAATAATCCTTCATCAATGCAAGAAATTTCTTTTTATCACTCACAGCATCGGGATAGTCTTTTAGTAGGTTTTCAAAGTCAGTTTGAAACATATTTTAACCTCCGGTAAATAGCTGTTATCAATCAACTCCAAGAGCTTTAAATACTGCCTCTTCGGGAGTCGAATAAAAGATGAGACTAAATGCCCCGACAAGATCCGAAGGGACAGAGCCTATATCCGTAGCTGAGGTGATAGGTAGTAAGACCTTCTTTGCTCCGCTGTCTAAGCATACCTGCAGTACATTTGCCAAGTCCTCGACCTTGAGGATGGTACCGCTGATGCTGATCTCACCAAGCACAGCAAGACTACCCAAAACAGGCCTGTTGAGTGAGGCAGAGCATATCGCTATCAGGGTAGGCAAAGCCATATATTTTGACATACTGATGCCTTGAAGGTCTTGATAGTTGACAATATAGTCTTTTGTAGTCGTACTGATGCTGGCGCTAATAGCGTTCGAATTTGCCTTAAGGTAATTGAAAGCAGTATTGGTAGCTTCCTTTGTCTCGCGGTCAGTACCAATGCCTGTCCTCTCAAACTTACCATTGCCCGGTAGCATTTGAGTTTCGAGGCGATATACTCCGACAAGTCCGCCTTTACTTCGTGAAACGGTATAAACCTGACCGGGGCTACTCATACCATCTGGGATCAGCTTGCCGGCACCCTGCTCGGGAACAGGCACATAAGTTTCTTCGAAGCTCTCATTGTCGATATAGGAAAAGTTTACATCATAAAACTCCATACCACCGATTTTTTTGAGCTGTTCCTTGACTCTGCGACGCATCTCAAGTGAGAATGCAACGATTTCCTCCATTTCTTCCTTAGAGCAAACACCGTCAGGATAAAGGATTTTTGTAAAGCCCGATACCATTTTGCGGACTGCTATAGTATCACGTTGATTGAGGTTAGAGCCAAATTTAAAATACTTATCGCAAGCATCTCCAAATGGCTCTTTTCTCATTTCTCGCAAAAATTCGGAGAGAAAGTCTGTTATAAAGCCATATTCGTCTGTAAAAAACTCCGGACGATATTTAGGAATCTCCCAACCCGGGATATAACAGTGCATACGGTCAAGAAAAGCCGTATCATAAGCCATAGCCACAGGGAAAGGCTCAAAGAGGTGCGAGGTTTTTAAAAGTACATCAACGCTTTGATTTATATTGCCTACAAATACCATAGATGCCGAAGCTGTTTTTTCTTCCTTGCCACGAGCAAATGACCCCGAAGCCATATAGTCCTTCATAATTTGTATCGCATCCTTGTCCTTGAAGGTTATACCGGCAACTTCATCAAAAGCAACACAGTCCCATAAACCTACAAGACCGACCTGCTTTGTACCGATATTGTAAAAAAGATTTGCAACAGTAGTTTGCCCACCCGATACAAGGATGCTGTTTGGCGAAATTTCTTTATACAAATGAGATTTGCCTGTGCTCCTTGGACCAAGCTCGCAAAGATTGAAGTTGTTTTCTACAAGCGGCAACATACGTGCAAGCAACAACCATTTTTCTCTGTATGTAAATTTGTCTGCCTCCATTCCTGTAGAGCGAAGCATAAGGGTAAGCCATTCTTCTTTTGTAAAAGCCGATCTTGCGTTTTTGATTTCATCAAGGTCTATATGTGGCATCTGAATAGGTGTCAGCTTATGAACCCTAATAGGATTGACCTTTTCGTCTTCTTCAATAAACTCGTATTCCAGCTGCATAATACACCAAATACCACCGCACAGAAGGCGATCGTATTTTTGCACATATTCGGGGCGCAGAGGGATGCCTTTGATACCGAGATTAGAAAACTCAGCTTCGTATCTATCCTCCTTAATATTTAGGTGCGCGGTAATACGGTCTATAACTGTATATGAGCCTTTTTCACGCAAAATGGAAAGTATTTTTTGGGACTCATCAGGTCTGACATAGTTGTCTGCCAAAATGTGTTTTACAGTATTGACGCCATCCTCGATGATAGCGGGATCATCGGTGCTGCAATATTGACCGAGCAGGAACTCAAGCACATAGACCGGTACATTAGCACCTTCTTTGATGGACTTAGTTAGATCCTTACGGACTATCTTGCCGTCAAAATAGGCACGAAGCTTTTTATTTAAGGCTTCAGTTGGGCTGAGCTCTCCGGCGGGCTCATCAGGTGTTATATTAGGGTTTGTCATGAATTCTTCCATCTGTTTGCTCCTCCTGCAAATATTATTTAAAAAAAGCCAAAGTCATCGGCGAATGCTATATCCATAATAATTTTGTGACGAAGAACTTCTATATCGTTCTTCTCATCGTATGCAACCAAGTAATATTTCTGAGATGTGTTATACTGCTTGCTCTTAAAGCTAAATCGAAGTCTAAACATACGCTTTGTTGTATCCTGCTCTTTTTTGTCTGCAATAACGATATTCTCATTGGAAATCTTCTCGTTATTCTCAGAAATGAAATATA
>CAVHCP010000030.1:0-6094 GCA_963634825.1 uncultured Porphyromonadaceae bacterium
CGCACAATCATGGCGGAGGATGAGGGACTCGAACCCTCGGGGCTGTTACACCTTACTCCCTTTCCAGGGGAGCTCCTTAGCCACTCGGTCAATCCTCCGTATCAGCCTGCGTGCCACTTCGCGTCTTTGCTCTCTCACATCGGCAAAATCAGAGCAAAGCCGCGGGGAGCGGCCGCTCCCGCACGCAGGCGTTTATCCTATTTAATTTTATAAGCAATCCTTTACAGCATCCGCCATCTGGTCGATCTCAAGCACTCCTGTATGCAAAACCTTTTTGTTTTCGAGATCCTTTAGTCCTGCCGGCACAGGTACGCCTGTCTCCTTGTGCACCTCCTTTAGGTACTCAAACCCGTCCTTGCACTTGCCAAGACCGATCGCCTTCGCAACGCTATCTGCAAACTTATATGGACTTGCTGTCGATGCTATTATCGCAGGCGTATTGTCTCCTGTCTTTTCTCTATAATCGTCATATACCTTATAAGCGACAGCTGTATGAGTATCCATAAGATAGCCGTCATTTTTATATGCCTTGCCTATCGCATCATTTGTTTCATCGATAGTCGCAAATCCGCCATAAAATACATTTAGCCCCGACTTTATCTTTTCATCGACCTCATAGACTTTTTTATCATCAAGGCTTGTCATCAAGCTCCTTATTTCCTCTCCGTTATCTCCGCTGAGGTGATATAAAAGTCTCTCGAGGTTGCTCGAAATAAGGATATCCATAGAAGGCGAATTTGTCAAATGAAATTCCCTATTTATGTCATACACTCCTGTATTTATAAAATCCGTAAGCACCTTGTTTTCGTTTGAAGCACATATAAATTTGTTTACAGGAATACCCATCTTGCTCGCATAATACGCCGCCAAAATATTTCCGAAGTTGCCTGTCGGAACTACGATATTTATCGCATCTCCGTCTTTGACTACCCCGCGCTCAACAAGCTTAATATACGAATATACATAATATGCAACCTGTGGCACAAGCCTGCCTATATTGATAGAGTTGGCACTCGAAAGTTTCACGCCTTTTTTCGCGAGCTCCTCTGCCATCACCGAGTCGTTAAATATTTTTTTAACTCCGCTCTGCGCATTGTCAAAATTGCCATTTATGGCAAAGACATGTGTATTTTTGCCTTCTTGGCTTACCATCTGTCTTTCCTGTACCTCGGAAACTCCCTCGTTTGGATAAAATACAATTATCTCCGTACCCGGCACATCTGCAAAGCCCTCAAGTGCAGCCTTGCCGGTATCGCCCGATGTCGCTGTCAAAATGCAGATTTTTTTATCTTCTTTTTCCTTTTTCATAGCTGTTGTCAAAAGGTATGGCAATATAGAAAGCGCCATATCCTTAAAGGCAGCTGTTTTGCCATGATAAAGCTCCAAAAAGTACGCTCCGCACGCCTCTTTTATTTCCACAACATCGTCCGCTTCAAATTTTGTATCATATGCCCCACTTATGCAGGCTTGCATTTCCTCATCGGTATAATCAGTAAAAAATGCTTTTATTACTGCACTTGCGACATCCTGATACCTTTTACCTACCATATCCTTTACTTCAAATGGTAGCTTCGGGAAGCTCTCCGGCACATAAAGCCCCTTGTCCTCCGCAAGCCCTCTTATGATTGCCTGTGCCGACGATTTGATATCGCCACTGCCTCTTGTACTTTTGTATTTCATTTTATTTCCTCGCTACATTTTCTTTTTAATTTCCTTTATGGCCTTATTGAGCTGAGCATCCTCTCCATCACCTTGAGCATTTCTTGTATCCTTTACAACGATATCCGGCTCTATGCCCTTGCCGTTTATCTGTCTGCCCTTAGGTGAGAAGTATTCCGAAACAGTCAGCTTGATACCGCTACCGTCAGTAAGCGGGAACATCTGCTGGACTACGCCCTTGCCGTATGTCTTTGTGCCTATAACAGGACCTTTTTCAAAATCCTGCATAGCCGCAGTAAATATTTCCGAAGCGCTCGCCGTATATCCATTTACTAAAAGCACTATCGGCTTATCGAAGGACTCCTTATCGTCCGAGTTTTGCTTTTGTATGTCGCCGTCCTTATCCTTTGTATATACGAGCATACCCTCCGGCAAAAGCTCGTCTAAGATTTCACAGGTTGTATTGACCACGCCACCCGTATTATTTCTCAGATCGATTATAAGTCCTTGCATTCCGTCATTTTTGAGCTTTTTGTAAACCTTGTTAAACTGGTCATATGTCTCTTTTGTAAACTCCGATATACAAATATATCCGATCTTGTTTTCGAGCATTTTACCGGAAACAGTATTTACAACTATGGTTTCCCTCGTAATCGTTTTTGTATATTCCTCGCCACTTGATGCGCTGATAAACGACACCTTGACATCTGTACCTGCCTCTCCTTGCACTCCGGAAACAACAGTATTTAATGCCTCATCGCTGATGCTTTTGCCGTCAACCTTTGTAAGCGTATCTCCTACCTTTATGCCTGCCTTTTGTGCCGGTGAATCCTCAAAAACCTCTTTTACGGTTATTTTTTTTGTATCCGTATCCTGATAAAATTTAACGCCTATACCGGAAACCTCACCGTTTATAACGCTTGCCATAAGCTCCTGGAATTCTTCTGCCGTATAATACTCAGAATACTCATCTCCAATGCTCAACATATATCCTTTATAAAGATAATCCGATATAGCCTTGCTATCAAGATCCGAAGCGTACAAATAATTGTTTTCAACAAGCTTTTGGAGCAGCTGCATTTTTTCATCGCCACCATATGCATTAGTTTGGATTTTACCGAAGCCTATGCCAATCCCCATTATAAGGGAAATAACAAGGACTCCTACCATTGTGCCCTTCCAAAAGGCTCTCTTTTCTTTCATATTCCCTCCTGCGGTCTTATACTCTAAAATGCCATTATATCATATGGTGTGTTCTGATATACATAATAATTTAACCAGTTGCTAAATAATAACGTGCCGTGTCCGCGCCATCGCATAATAGGAGCATTTTTAGGGTCGTCATCCCTAAAGTAATTTTTAGGAATATCTATGTCTATTCCCTTATTTACATCTCTAAAATATTCCTGAGCGAGTGTATCCCTATCATATTCGTGATGACCCATAACATATATTTCTCTTCCATTGTCCGTCGAGATTATATGCACTCCTGTCTCATCCGACTCCGCCAAAATCCTGAGCTCAGGCACCTTCAGTATGTCTTCTTTTGGCACCTCGGTATTTCGGCTGTGCGGCACATAAAATACCTCATCAAAACCCCTGACAAGTGGATTGTGCGGTCTTACAAGCTTCTGCTCAAATACGCCAAATACCTTTTTGTCTAAGATTTTTTTATTGAGTCCGTAGTTATAATAAAGCCCCGCCTGCGCTCCCCAGCAGATAAACATGCGACTGTATACATTTTTTTTGCTGTAATCAAGCAGCTCTGTGAGCTCCTGCCAATAATCAACCTCTTCAAAGTCGTAAAATTCGACAGGCGCCCCGGTTATAATCATACCGTCAAAACGCCTCTTTTTTATTTCATCAAGCGTCGTATAAAATGACTCCATATGATTGTCCGATACATGCTGTGAGTCGTGGCTTTCCATCCTTACAAGCGTCAAATTTACCTGCAAAGGCGTATTGGAAAGAGCTCTTGCGAGCTGCGTCTCTGTCGCAACCTTTGTCGGCATCAGATTTACTATCGCTATCTCAAGCGGTCTTATGTCCTGGGTCGTTGCACGGCCCTCTTTCATCGTGAATATATTTTCTTCCTGTAATTTATCGGCAGCAGGAAGTCCGTTAGGTATTATTACCGGCATATAGCCAAGCCTCCTTTATAGTATGTTATTAAAGTCTTTCGAGTGCCTGTGCGAAATCAGCCTCGATATCCTCATAGTTTTCACAGCCAACAGAAACCCTTATCAGCTCAGGCTTTATACCGCCCTTGATCTGGTCCTCTTCGCTAAGCTGTCTATGTGTTGTACTTGCAGGATGAAGCACGCTTGTCCTAATATCTCCGACATGCACTACGATACTTGCAAGCTCCAAGTTTTCGAGCATCTTTTCGCCTCCGGCTCTGCCGCCCTTAACTCCAAATGACAACACTCCGCTTGCACCCTTTGGCAAATATTTCTTTGCAAGCTCATAATATTGATCGCTTTCAAGACCCGGATAAGTTACCCAATCAACCTTTGGATGATTTTCGAGGAATGTAGCAAGCTTTAGTGCATTTTCGCTGTGTCTTTCCATCCTGAGGTGCAATGTATCAAGCCCCTGGAATGTAAGCCATGCGTTCATTGGGCTCATTGTACAGCCAAGGTCTCTTAGCATCTGCGCTCTTAGCTTAGTGCAAAATGCAGTCTTGCCAAACTTTTCGTAAAATTTAAGTCCGTGATAGCTCTCGTCAGGCTCTACCATTCCCGGATACTTATCAGCATACTTATCCCAGTCAAAGCTACCGCCCTCGATAACCATACCGCCGACTGCTACCGCATGTCCGTCTGCCCACTTTGTTGTACTGTGAGTTACTATGTCTGCGCCATACTCAAGCGGTCTGCACAGATAAGGTGATGCCAATGTATTGTCAACTATAAGTGGCACGCCTGCCTCCTTTGCAAGTGTCGAGAATTTCTCAAAATCAAGCACGCTGAGTGCAGGGTTTGCAAGTGATTCGGCAAATAGTGCCTTTGTATTTGGTTTGAACGCCTTTCTTAGCTCATCTATAGGCGCATCCTGATCTATAAATGTTGTTTCTATGCCCATCTTTTTTAGCGTAACATTAAATAAGTTATGTGTACCGCCATAGATCCTTGAGGAGCTGACGATGTGATCCCCTTCCTGACATATATTTAACATTGAAATAAGATTTGCGGCCTGTCCGGCTGATGTTGCTATGCCCGCAGTACCTCCCTCAAGCGCCGCCATTTTCTCTTCGAGTGCATTTACTGTAGGGCTACCAAGTCTTGAATACATAAAATCAGCGCTTTCAAGGTCAAAGAGCTTCGCTACATCTTCACCGTTATAATATCTGTATGTAGTATTTTGTACTATCGGAAGTACCTGTGGCTGTCCGCTCTCCGCTTTATAACCCGCCTGTATACATGAAGTTTCAATTTTATATTTTTTCATAGCATTACCTCCAATCAAATATAACCTTTGTGATAATATGCAAATTATTATACCACACTTTATACCGATTTAAAACGATTGTATTTTGCCAAAATCATACTCACATGATTAAAAGTTTTTGTGGAAAATCAATACTTGCGGTGTATAATTACGATAAGGAAATCATACCAAAAGAAAAGGAGGTCAATATGCTTGATATTTTAATAATAGGTAGCGGTCCTGCGGGCATCTCGGCAGGCATCTACGCAAGGCGAGCAGGAATGAAAGTCGCTATCATCTCTTCTGCGGACAGCGCTCTTCTAAAAGCGGATAAAATAGAAAATTATTATGGCTTTGAAGACGGCATATCAGGTAGCGCCCTTTACGAAAATGGTATCAAACAAGCAAAAAAGCTCGGAATCAAAATCATCAACGCACAGGTTCTCGGATTTAGATATAATGGCTCCTTTGATGTTGATACAAACAGAGGGGCTCTGCAATCTACCGCCCTTATAGTGGCAACCGGTTCTGTACACAAGGCTCCCGCAATCGAGGGGCTTGCCGATTTTGAAGGAAAGGGTGTCAGCTACTGCGCAACATGTGACGGATTTTTTCATCGCAGTAAGCCGGTTGCCGTCATCGGCTCAGGCGAATACGCACTTCACGAAGCGGTGGAGCTTTCAAGCCTCGCAGACACAGTAACAATTTTGACAAATGGCAAGGCTCCGTCATTTGAGCTGCCAATAGATATAACAAATATATCTGTAAATACAAAAGAAATCGCCCGCATCGCAGGCGAAACGCTCGTTTCTGAAGTTATCTTTAAGTCAGGCGATAAGTTGCCCGTTTCCGGTATTTTTGTAGCTGTTGGTATAGCCGGCAGTACAGATTTTGCACGAAGCATAGGCGCTATCGTAACAGACAATAAGCTCGCTGTCGACGAGCAAATGGCAACAAACATCCCCGGACTGTTTGCCGCCGGCGACTGCACAAAAGGCATCAACCA
>CAVHCP010000031.1:0-5784 GCA_963634825.1 uncultured Porphyromonadaceae bacterium
CCCGCAAGCACAGTAGCAATATAAAGCGAAACGGTTAAAAATTATTATTATGAGTGCAAAAGTGATACGGCGTTTTGAGGTGCCTTTGCAGACGCATTATCACATCTACAAGGCGTCGAAACCGCACCGATAAACGTTGTATCACTTTTGTATGATTGATGATAATGATATTGATATTTATCTAGTGCATTCGAAGTAGTTTGTGATACAATAGCCTTAGAAAAATGGTCTAAAAAGCTTTGTATCGGAAAGGAGATAATATGGGATTTAAAACTGATATTCAGATTGCGCAGGAAAACGTGCCACAGCATATTTTGGAAATTGCAAAAAAAGCAAATATTGACGAAAAATACATAGAATGCTACGGAAATTATAAAGCAAAGGTAGATTATAGACTTCTTTCCGATATGCAGGGCAAAAAAGACGGCAAGCTAATACTCGTAACAGCTATGACGCCGACGCCTGCAGGAGAGGGCAAAACCACAACAACTGTCGGACTTGCGGACGGTATGAAAAAGCTCGGAGTAGATGTTCTTGTGGCACTCAGAGAACCTTCCCTTGGCCCGGTCTTTGGCATCAAGGGCGGCGCAGCAGGTGGCGGATATGCTCAGATTGTACCGATGGAAGATATAAACCTGCACTTTACAGGAGATATGCACGCGATAGGTGCGGCAAACAATTTGCTTGCCGCTATGCTCGACAATCATATACATCAGGGCAATCAGCTTGATATCGACACACGAAATATTACATGGCGAAGATGCGTGGACATGAACGACCGCCAGCTCAGAAATATAACAGACGGGCTTGGTGGCAGGATGAACGGAGTGCCACGTGAGGACGGTTTTGATATAACAGTTGCAAGCGAGATAATGGCGATACTCTGCTTGGCGGCGGATATAGACGATCTAAAAAAGAGAATTGCCAATATCATAGTAGGATATAACAGAAGCGGCCAGCCTGTTACGGCAGGAGACCTCAAGGCACAGGGGGCAATGACTGCATTATTAAAGGACGCGCTCAAGCCAAATCTTGTGCAGACACTTGAGCATACACCGGCATTTGTGCATGGTGGCCCGTTTGCAAATATAGCTCACGGCTGTAATTCCATTATGGCAACAAGGATGGCGCTAAAAATGGCGGATTATACAGTGACAGAGGCAGGCTTTGCTTCGGACCTCGGAGCCGAAAAATTCCTCGATATAAAGTGCAGAGTGGCCGGTCTAAAGCCGTCAGCGGTAGTTGTAGTTGCGACAGTAAGATCTCTAAAACATCACGGCGGAGTTGCGGTTGCCGATCTAAATAGTGAAAATCTTGACGCACTCGCAAAGGGTATTCCAAACCTATTGCAGCATGTCGAAAATATGACAACTGTCTACAATTTGCCGTGCGTGGTTGCGATAAATGCATTCCCGACAGACACAAAGGCAGAGCTCGACTTAGTCGAAGCAAAATGCAAAGAGCTTGGTGTCAATGTTGCGCTTTCGGAAGTATGGGCAAAAGGTGGAGACGGCGGCATAGAGCTTGCTAAAGAAGTAATAAGACTTTGTGATGAGGGAAGAGAGGATGACTTTACATTCTCGTATGAGGACGATTTGTCGATCGAGGAAAAGATAAATGCCGTTGCAAAGAGAGTATACAGAGCGGACGGCATCAGTATATTGCCAAGCGCAAAAAAAGAGATTGCAAAGCTGACAGAGCTCGGGTTTGATAAATTGCCGGTATGTATAGCAAAAACGCAGTACAGCTTTTCGGACAATCCTGAGCTAAAGGGAGCTCCAAGGGACTTTGAAATAACGGTAAAGAAAGTAAAAATTTCTGCCGGAGCGGGATTTATAGTCGTATTGACGGGCGATATTATGACTATGCCGGGACTGCCAAAGGTACCTGCCGCAGAAAATATAGATGTAGACAGCGAAGGCAAAATTTCGGGATTGTTTTAAAATCACATTTGGGTTAGATATTGCTCCTCGGTCCTTCGGCCGGGGAGCTTACGATATATTATATTAAAGGAAAGCAGAGAAGAGAAATAGATGGAATCAAAAATTTTAAGCGGTAAAGATGTTGCACAGAGTATAACAGAAGAGCTAATAGCAAGGAGAAAGAAACTGGAAGAAAATGGTAAGAAACCGACACTTGCGATTGTGAGAGTCGGTGAAAATCCGTCAGATCTGGCATACGAAAGGGGAGCACTTGCCCGAGCCGAAAAAATCGGCATAACTGTCGAAAAACATTTGCTAGACGAAGCTGTTAAAACAGAGGATGTGCTTAGAGAGATAGAGAGTCTAAATAAGGACAAAAATATCGACGGCGTTTTATTATTTAGGCCACTACCAAAGCATATAGACGATGATAAGGTCAGAAATGCGATAGCAAAGGAAAAGGATGTTGACGGTATAGGAGATCTTGCGATGGCAGGCGTTTATTCCGGTAAGAAAATAGGCTTTCCGCCATGCACGGCAGAAGCTTGCATAGAGATATTAAAGCATTATAACATTGAACTTGAGGGTGCAAAGGCTACGGTTATAGGCAGGAGTCTTGTCATCGGCAAGCCGATAGCGATGATGCTTATAAAGGAAAATGCAACGGTGACGGTTTGTCATACAAAGACAAAAAACTTAGAAGGGGTTACAAAAAACGCCGACATAATCATAGCGGCGGCAGGGCAAGCAAAGACTGTTATTGCGAATTTTATAAAGGACGGTCAGACAATCATCGATGTCGGTATAAATTTCGATGAAACAGGCAAGATGATCGGTGATGTTGACTTTGACGCCGCTATAAAAAAGGATATTGCGATAACGCCTGTACCCGGTGGCGTTGGTGCTGTAACATCTTCAATTTTGATGAAACATGTGATAGATGCCGCACAAAGATAAAAAACACATCGTAATCTAAAAGGCAGGGAGCATTTGCGACCTGTTTCTTTTTATATAAAAAAGGTTGGTTATAGGACAAAAGTAAATATAAAAAAATTAAAAAAAACAAATTTTGGTATAGCAATCCGTACCCGATAGGTATATAATCAAATATATAAACCGTTAAGGTATAGTATGTTTAAAAAAGATGTTGACAAAGGGGTTGGAAAAGGTGAGAATCACTAGCAAGCAAGCAAGCAAGCAAGCAAGCAAGCAAGCAAGCAAGCAGAGGTTAGGTCTGCCACTTTTTCGCTGTCAATAAAGCATATAATAGGGATAAAATACATTCTTTTCTCTTTTTAAATTCGGGAGAAGTGTGTTTTTTTATATTTTAAATTCATAAAAAATCTAAAATGATGAAAGGGGATTAAGATGGCTAAGAAGTTAATGAGTGTATTTGTGGCATTAGCTGTTGTAGTAACGATGACGATACTGCCTATAACAGCATATGCGACAGATAAAGATGGTGAGGCGACGACGGGAACTGCAACAGAGCAAACTACCGGCGACAGCAAAACAGTTGCGGTTGCCCAGATAGGCGACACGACTTATACAACATTTGAGGAGGCATTCAAGAACGTAAAAGCCGGTGAGACTATCACATTGCTTGCAGATGTGGAATTAAGCTCTACTCTAAATTTTGACAAAAATATTACGCTTGATTTAAACGGATGCAAAATCTCTAATGGCAGTACGGTCTCAAGTTACCTAATGAATGTTCCAACAGGAATAAAGGTTACAATAAAGGGCGATAAGAAAAACAGCCAGATTGCTGACAATAGGACAAATGTAAAAGGCACAGTTACAACAATATGCGTACTGGGTGAATTGACTGTTGACGGTAGTAATCTTACAATCAGCAGAGAAGGAGGCATTGCTATCAAAGTTGATGAGGGCAAGGCCGGCCAAGGTACGCTTACAGTAAAAGGAGCTACAATAACAGCAGCTACAGTAAAAGTAGAAGGTGGAAGTTCAAAAGGACAAGCAATCCAAAACTGGGGAACAACTACAATCAACAGCGGTACATTTAACGGAAATGTAGACACTTATGCGTATTACGGTGTTAAGGGAGAAATAACAATTGAGGAAGGCATCTTCAATGGAGATGTATTTGCTGCACAGCTAAAATATGGCGGCCAATGGGCTACCGTTTCGGCAAAAGTTAATATCAAGGGCGGTACTTTCAATGGGACACTTGGCGAGTATTATGATGACGGCACAAACGGTACTCAGCCGATTGAGCGTCTTGAAAATAAGCCTGACGGAATAGTTGAATCAATAGTTACAGTTTCCGGCGGTACATTTGCAAACGACCCTAGCGCTTTTGTAGATACAACAAAATATGCTGTTACAAAAGGAACAAATGGTTATACGCTTAATGCCATAGAGACTGTAGGGGTTGTAGAAGTTAATGGCACAAAGTATGACACTTTCGCAGATGCGATAAAGAATGCAAAGGCAGGAGATACTATCAAACTTATCAAGGATGCTGCAATCAATCCAAAGGAATATGATTTAGATAAGCGTTTGAAGTTAGAACAAGACAATGTTGTTATCGATCTCAACGGCAAGACATTGTACACTCCAAATTGTACACTGACTATTGCAGGAGATGGTATTACCATAAAGAACGGAACTATGGCTACTGTACAATATGGTAGCTATGTAGCTCAAATCACAGGCAAAAATGTAGTGGTTAATGGCGTGACTACATTCGGTGGATTTAACGTGAGCGGTGATAATTCGAACAACCCTGACAATCCGGACGCTACAGCAACAATCACTAACTGCAATATAACAGCCACAAAATATTATACTGTATGTGCACAGCGCAATTCGGAATCTATAATCAAAAATTGTACCCTTGTAGGCGGTAGCGGTGACTGTTTCTTCTGGGTAGAAAAGAAACAGTATAAGGAAGGCGATGCTGACCCGGCAAATTTCGATGCAAAGCTTTCCTATGAAAAATCAACAGTAAAATTCGTGGGCGAGAAGAAACTGTATAATACTGTGGGCGTTGCACCTATCGCATTTTATACAGTGACAGTAGATCCATTTAATGGCTCGGCAGCAACAGTAAAGACTGTTAATGACGGAGATACTATTTCACTTACAGACCTCGGCACACCGGCTCGTGAAGGATATACTTTTAAAGGCTGGTACAATGGCGAAGCTGCGTGGACAGATGCTAGCAAGATCGATAGCAATCTAACTATAGTTGCTCGCTGGGAAAAGAATAAAGCTGCTGAGGATACAACAGTTGATACAAAAACAGATACTAAGACAGATACAGACACAGATGGTAATAAAACTACAACTACTACTGAGACTGTAAAAGAAACTGCTAAAGACGGTACTACAACTACAACCGTGACAGAAGATGCCACAAAGACAAGTACAGACGGCACAACAGAAAAGACAACTGCAACAACAGAAACTAAGACAGATAAGAGTGGCTCTGAAACTACAACTAAGAACGAGACAGTTACTAAGACAGATGCTACCGGCAAAGAAGTAGAAAAAACTACAACAGAGGCCACAGTAACTACAAAAGATGACACAACAACTACAAACGAAACAGTTACTAAGACAGATGCTACCGGCAAAGAAGTAGAAAAAACTACAACAGAGGCCACAGTAACTACAAAAGATGACACAACAACTACAAACGAAACAGTTACTAAGACAGATGCTACCGGCAAAGAAGTAGAAAAAACTACAACAGAGGCTACAGTAACTAAAAAAGATGACACAACAACTACAAAAGAAGTAAAAACAGTAGAAGACAAAGCGACAAATACTACAACTAAAACAGAAAAAGAAGTAGTTGAAGCAGATAAGGTTACTACTACTGAGCAGACTGTAA
>CAVHCP010000032.1:0-4720 GCA_963634825.1 uncultured Porphyromonadaceae bacterium
TTGTTAAGGTTCTGTCCGCTTCAGCGAACATTCTATATACTATCAGAGCCTTCCCCGCTTGTCAACGACTTTTTTAGATTTTTTTGCGAAAAAATTGCCTTTATGCGTTCTCCTGTCTGCTTTTTTTTAAAATGTACCCATTTCCTACATTATTCTGTGGCAATATCGTGTGCCAATTTTTTTGCCCTTTGGGTTTGATATTGCTCCTAAGTTGCTATATAATTTTATGTAGCTTTCGCGAATTTGTTCTATGTAAGCAAAATAAAAACAAAACAGGAATGATATATGGGCAAAGCAAGGCTCAGATATTTAGCCTACATCGGAAGCTACTTCTTGGAGGAAAACAGATGAATAGATTTAGACAATATCTGACAAATAAGGAATTCGGCAGAATATCATTTTTTATAGTCTTTACGGCTGCGCTATTATATATATTATTTTGCATTATCAACGAGTTCCCGTTGATCGCAACAACCGTTTTAGGCGCTTTATACAGCATTTTCAAAGCCCTGTCTCCGCTTTGGATCGGGCTGATACTCGCATATATCTTAAATCCGCTCGTTGAGCTTGTGGACAGGAAACTCTTTTCTCGCGTTTTGCTCCGCACAAAAAAGGGTGAGCTTTTAGCCGACGCGAAGGTAAAAAGTCGCACTAAGCGTTCGAGACTTCTCAGTATTCTCATAACTTATCTTTTAGTTTTTGCGATAATCGTCTTCCTATTGTATATATTTGCGGCGATGATTCTCGGCGAATTTGTCGTAAAAAGCATACCGGATTTGTTTAACAGTTTTGTGTCTCTTGCTGATTCCTACGAGGCGGAATTTAAAGCGTGGATTGCTCATCTGCCTGAGGGCGCGCTTTCTGATTATGCAAACAAGGCTCTAAATTCGGCTCTGAGATGGATTTCGGAGCACTTTAGCCCAAGCGGTATCATAGACAAGGTAACAGGTCTCGGTAGCGGTATATTAAATGCCTTCCTCGGCATAGTAGTCAGCATTTATGTCGTTGCGGATAAAGATTTTTTGATTAGATTATGGAATAAAATCCTAAACCTCGTTATGCCAAAGCAGGCTCCAAGAGTCAAAGGAACACTTTCGGATATCAATAATATTTTTTCAAAATTTATCAGAGGAGTCCTGATAGATGCGCTTTGCGTTGCACTTCTTTCCTCGATCGGCCTCAGCCTCATGGGGCTTCAGTTTGCCGTACTGATAGGCGTCTTTGCCGGCATTTCAAATGTTATACCGTACTTCGGTCCGATCATTGGTATGGTTCCGGCATTTATAGTCGGATTATTTACGGACAACATTTGGGCGGGCATACTCGCAGTAGTAATACTCTTTGCCGTACAGCAAATAGACTCAAATTTGATTTATCCTAAGGTTGTCGGCTCGTCTACCGGCCTAAAGCCACTTTTTGTACTTCTCGCAGTTTCGGTCGGCGGTTACTATGGCGGTATTCTCGGAATGGTACTTGCCGTGCCTCTTGCCAGCGTACTTCAGCTTTTTGCAAGGAAATGGGCTTTGCGCAGAGAAAAGAAATTGGAAGAAAAAGCTCGCGAAGAGCTTGAATATACACAGGATTTAGAAGAAGATGAGCCTCGAGGTGAAATATGAAACGATTGCATGTTTTGAAGTCAATCTTAGTGCGTACTCATGTAAATAAAATCCTACTGTCATATCTCGGTTTTGTATTGATTGCCGCACTATTGATACAGATAGTCGAACCAAATATACACAACTATGGTGATTCTCTTTGGTATTGTTATTCTGTTATTTCTACTGCCGGTTTTGGCGATATCACAGTTACAAGCTTTATCGCAAAGGCTATTTCCGTGCTGGTTACGATATATTCAGTAGTGATTATCGCACTTGTAACCGGTGTAATTGTCAATTATTATAATCAGTTAATCCAAATCAGACAAAAAGAAACGCTGGCAGCTTTTGCGGATCGCTTGCAAAGACTTCCTGAGTTATCTGAGGAAGAGCTTGCCGAAATGTCTGCCAACGCTAAAAAGTTTTTTCAAAATAATAATTTTACACATTAAATAGGAAATGTTTTCTGTTTTGCCCCACTTCTAAATACTTATAACCGTTTTGGGTGCATAATTGGTGTAAATCTCCTATTTGCCTTTTTTCACCCCGTAAAGCTCGTATGGGTCTACTCCCAGAGCGTTGGCTATTATGAGCCCTTTTTTTACGGATGGCTCTATGCGTTCCTGCCTGTAGTCCTCTATTGTTCTTAGATTTATGCCCGTCATTTCCGCAAGCTTTTTGCTCGTGATTTTCTTTTCTTTCATTGTCTTTGTTAAGTTCATTTTTTGTCCGTCCTTTCTTATTTAAAAATAATAAGATAAATTGCAAATAGCGTTATAGCGATTAGTCCGATTTCAAATAATAGTTTTAGTATATTTTTCATTTGCCTTTTTTATATGCAGGGTGTATACTTTAGTAAATCCCCCGTAGGGGAGTTGGGGACTATGCCCCAACTGTTTTTATCAGATACTTGATAACGATTATTATTAGAGCTATTTCAGTTATCAAATACCTTGTGAGCCTTGCCTTTATGACAAGGCTTTTTAATTTCTCCTGCATATCGCACCCCCTTTCTATGTTTTTATTATACGAGTTTTCCCGTGATATGTCAAGCATTTATTTATATTTTTTTATTTTTTTGCAATAAAAAAGGGGCTGTTCGCCCCTTTTGTGTAGTATTTAAAGCAATTTTTAATAATATCGTGTAATTCCGCTCTAATTTAGCCTCTAATAAGATTTTGCGCTTTTATGATATAGTTTTACTTTTAAGCCTTTGTTTGTTCGCTACGGCTAAAATATGGCGGTCGTTTTTTTGTGGCTTTACGCCTTTTTTAGTTTGCCCTTTTTCGCAAGTGCTAAAAGTGTCGCATTTTGGTTTGCGGTGCCGATGTATGCGCTTATGCCGTTAGCCTTTGCGATTTTTCTGCGGTTAGAAAAGCTACTATTTACCCCGATAGATTTCAAGCCGTCAACTATCGAGCTTGATGTAAACTTCTTGTAATATGACGAGCTTGCAGATGATGTAGCCCCGAGAAGCTGGTTGACTCTGTTTTGCACGGTCTGATAATCGTACCCCGCAGCCTTTAGCTTCGCCTTTCTGTTTTCGCCACTGCCCCACTTGCCATTTATCACTTCTTTAGCAATCTCGTCAATGCTCTTCTTTGAAGTGGTCGATGTGCTCGATGTGTTGCTTGAAGTGCTTGAAGTAGTCGAGCCTGTGAGGGCTTCGCAAATAGCTTCAGCGCATTTCTTAGCATTCCACTTGTCGGCGTCATCTTTGTCGTCCACAAAGCAACATTCTATAAGTAGCGCAAGGCTCTTTGTGTTCTTCAGCACATAAAGATTTGGCGCATACTTTGTGCCCCTGTTTGTGTAGCCGAGTTTCTTTGCTATGCTTGCGCAAATCTTATCAGAATAAGCCTTTGTTCGCTTATCATAGTTTAGCACCTCGACCCCACCAGTTTTGCCGTCGCCTTTTTTGTCGTTTCGTCCGCTGTTTAGGTGGATAGATATGTCAAGGTCTACGCTGTGTGCGTTGCACTTTTTAACGATATTTTGCAGATTTGCCGATTGCGTTTTCCCTGCGTTATCAGTGCAGTCATAAACGGTATGCCCTTTAGCCTTTAAAAGCTTTATAAGCTCGTCTTTGACCTTCCTGTCCTCTGTGACCTCGTCTAAAATCGACTTAGCACCTCGGACGATTTCATTATGTCCGCCGTGTACATTAAATTTCATAAGTACCTCCTATTTGTGTTTGAGAGTAGTCTCAAGCTCCACGAGCTTGTTAGAATGTGCGTCCAGTTGTCTGCCGTGTTCTGCTACTCTTTGTGTTAGTGTCTCCGCCGTTTCCTCGAGTTGCTTTCGCAAAATATCGAGGGTAGTGCGAAGCTCTGTTATTAGGTTATTTAGCTTGATAATTGGTGTCATTACCCCGATTAAGGTAGCGACAAAGCCAAGTAGCAAAATGATTGAAGTATTGTCCATAGTTATTCCTCGCTGTCAGTTTTGTTGTATTTGCTTGTTGAAATTCCTAAAATAGCACCGAGAAAAGTGTCAAGTGCTATGATTGTAGTTGGGATTGCTTCGGGATAAGGTAAATCCCATACCTGCGCAAGTGCTATGTATAGAGTTGCCAGTGCAGGAAGAAAAAGCTGTGCTATCCATTTTAAAATGTCATAAGTTTTATTTGTCATTTTTTTCTCCTCTCTAATTGATTTCAATGCTCCAAACCCGAGTAACTATTATGTATGTATTGCTTATCGAACCAGCGTTTGCTGGAAGCTTTTTAGAATAGCAGTTGCCGAGCAAGACGCCTTTTGAGTCAAATGTAATCGACCTTTCCAGCGCAAATACAGCCGTTGTAGTAGTTGTCTGTATGTCGCCGAAGTCCTCAGCACGCAAGGTAGTATTGTAAGGGATGATATAAGTCCTTTTGCGGTATACTGCGGAAGTGTTATAGAGCACTTCCACAAGCACGAAATCGTACGCTTCAGGATTAGGCAGTGTGATTTTAGTCGACGATGTCTGCGCTGTACTCGGCGACGAGTTCGTCCATAAAAGCTCCATTTGGATACCGCCCTTTAGTTTCTCTGCTGTAAAATTTAGTAAACTGTCTATCATTGTTTTTCTCCTTTCTAAAAAAAGGATTGCGCTACCTCTTGCCGACGAGGTGTAACACGAAGCTT
>CAVHCP010000033.1:0-3849 GCA_963634825.1 uncultured Porphyromonadaceae bacterium
TCAAAAAATACGAAAAAACGCAAAAAAAGTGCAACATAATACATATTATGTTGCAACAAAATCAAATAAAAATCGGACAAAAAACAAGGCCAAAATCAAGTAAAACAGACGGCGAGAGCCTGCGAAAACCAAAAACAAAAGTGACAGGATGGCAAAAAATGCAAATGAACTTAACAACGGATTATGCGATAAGGATGATGCGTGTCCTCTATGAGGAGGGCGGTTTGTTATCGGTGCACGGACTCAGCCAAAAAATAGGCGTTACGGAAGGATATATACGCAAGCTGACACGCACCCTAAAGGAAGCAGGCTATATAAAAATGAAGCGGGGCAAATCGGGAGGCGTTGTGCCAACCAAAGAGGCGTCAAACATATCGCTCTTTGACATCACAAAAGCGGTAGAGCCGTCGATGAGGCTGACAAGATGTCTTGATAGGGACGGAGGCTGCAGTGCAAACTGCCAAGCAACTTGCCCGGAGCGAAGATATTTAGAAAAAATACAGCTAAAAATAGAAAAACATCTTGCCGAAGTAACCTTCGACAAGCTGATAGATAAAAACAAGTCAAATAAAGCAAAAGAAAAGAGGTAGTACCCATCGTTAAAGACGGAAAAAAAGAATTATCGGTCATATCGCACTCAAGAGAGCTTTGCAACTACATATTGCAGGTAACAGACAAATCACCAAAGAAATTTAGATTTACGCTGACAAGTAAATTGCAAAATCTCTCGATGGAAGTACTTGAGCATATCATTCGTGCAAATGAGGTTTATATCACAACAAAGGTTACATATGAAGTTTTTTTACATAATGTAAACGAGCGAATGAATCTCCAAAGGGCAGCGATGAGTAGGCTAAAAGTCTTATCAAACATCGCAGAGCTTGCCTGCAACCAAAAGTGCATATTGCCAAAGCAATTTGCACAAATAACAAAGCAAATACATAATACACAAAACTTGCTCGGAGCTTGGCTGTCAAAGGACAGAGAGCGATTTATCGACATGATGAATAAAAAATACAGAAATAAGCGGAACGAACAAACTAAACAAGCAAATCAAAACAAGCAAGTTAAGTAAGTTACGCAAGACAAGCAAGTTAAGCAAAATAAATAAGACAAACAAAATTAAATATTGGGATAAGGTTATTAAAACGGCTACTGGTGGTTGCGCTCGGCTAATTCTAACAATAGTAATAATGCCGGCTATGTGAATTCCTCCGGAGCTCTCAACAACAACAATAATGTGACGAATACTAACGGCGTCGCTCCGGCATCTCTTGACGTCAGAAGAGTGTTCTGCGCAGGGCACTCCCGTACATCAACAGAAGGAATCTTATTCCATTTCGGTGCAAACCGGAAAAACACATATCGTCGGAGTAAGGGACGCAAAGCAGGGGAGAGGAGTTTTCCTTGCTGACGCAGAGAATGACAACAGGGTTTTAGCAAAAGAGCTTGCTTCCCAAGCTATCTTAGACTATGCAAGCGTTAGTCTATCCGGCGAAATTCAAAAATAGCACCTGCGGGTGTTTATATAAAGGACATAGCAAAGATATGTACGAGCAATTATTATCATTCGAAAATATGTATAAGGCATACCTGCTTGCTGCAAAGGGCAAGCGCGGCAAACCGGAGGTGGCAAACTTTAGCACCAACATAAGCCAAGAGATCTGGTCGCTTATAGAGGAGCTTCAAGACGGCACCTACAAGATAGGCAAATATAACAAATTTACTATATATGATCCAAAGGAGAGGGAGATACAGTCACTTCCCTTTAGAGACAGAGTTGTGCAACACTGTCTTTGTGACAACATAGTCGGCCCATTTATAGATAAAAAGCTGATATATGACAACGCAGCCTGCCGTGTAGGCAAAGGTACACACTTCGCACTAAAACGCTTCAAAAAGTTTTTGTGCGAGCACTATAAAAAACACGGCGCTGACGGCTACGTGCTCAAGTATGACATCAAACATTACTTCCCGAGTATCGATCACGATGTCCTAAAGCAAAGGCTAAAATGTATAAAGGACGAGCGTGTACGGGAGCTACTTTATCAGATCATAGACAGCTACGAAAGCTTCGAGGATGGCAAGCCAAACAAGGGCCTTCCTATGGGCAACCAAACAAGCCAGTGGTTTGCGCTTTACTATCTTGATCCGATGGACAGGCTTATAAAAGAAAAACTCAGAGTAAAGCACTATGTCAGATACATGGATGACGGCGTGCTCGTGCACGAAAGCAAGGACTTTTTAAAGAAAGCCTTAGCCGAGATGCAAAAGATTGCAGATGAGCTAAAGCTTGAGTTTAACAAAAAAACGCAGATATTTCCTCTAAGACAGGGAGTCGACTTTTTAGGCTTTAGATTTTATGTAACAGATACAGGCAAGATAGTCAAAAAGCTTCGCACATCGAGCAAAAAGAGATGGAAG
This sequence comes from uncultured Porphyromonadaceae bacterium, assembly GCA_963634825.1. GTDB lineage: Bacteria > Bacillota > Clostridia > Peptostreptococcales > Anaerovoracaceae > Gallibacter. Next base: position 2,425 of record CAVHCP010000033.1, read on the forward strand.
GCAAGACTAAAAAGATATGCATGGGAACACAAAAACGGCAAAAAGGATATAGAGGCGATAACACGCTCTATGAAGAGTTTTCAGGGCCATATCAAGCATGGACATACCTACAAGCTAAAAAGTAGCGTATACAGCAAATTTGTGGTTTCTACGCCTATTGTCAAATATCAAAGAGATATAGACATGTATGATGAGGAAAATGAAGTCTATACAGACTTTCTTATATATCAACTAACGGACGAAAATAAACAAAAGGAGAAAGAGAAATGAAAGCAAACAAGTTAAAAAGCGTGCTTTTGACGATGCTTGCAGTCGCAGTATTTGTAGCTATGTGCATTCCTTCTTTTATGACAATAAGCACAAAAGCGGCAACGAGCGCAAAGAGCATAAACATAGGCGCGGACAACATCAAGGTGTCAGATAAATGGACTAAAGCTGACGGTAACTATGTAAACTTCGGTAAATATAGTGATAAGACAGTAAAATACAGAGTGCTCTCAAATGATGGTAGCACTATGCTGATTGACAGTGACAAGACACTTTTCAATAGTGCTTTTGACACAACTGACAATGATTATGCAGGCAGTACTCTACGAACTGCAATAAAAGATGGAAGTCAGTTTTTTCCAAACACTACTGAGAAAAAGATAGTAAGAAGTACAAATCTCGGTGGCAAAGGCACAAAAACCAGCCCATACTTCCCTACCAGATTCACATACAGTAGCGAATATGGCTACTACGATGATGACACCTCCGGAAATTATTCATTTTTGCTGAGTGCACAGCAGGTAAATGATTTATATGCAAGTAATACAGACGCACAAAAAACCGGTACTAACGGCTACTGGTGGTTGCGCTCGGCTAATTCTACCCTTAGTGATACTGCCGGCTATGTGTATTCCTCCGGAGCTCTCTACCCCACCGGTCCTGTGACGGGTACTTACGGCGTCGCTCCGGCTTCAAATTTGAATCTGGACTCTGTCCTCTTCTCATCTGCGGAGGGATTTACGAAAACAAGTACTACACTTAGCAAAGTAAGTACATCTAAAGCAAACACATGGAACTTGACAATCGAAGACACATCAAAAACTGTAAAAGCACAAAAAGGCACAATAGATACAAATAAAAAAGTAAGCGTGCCTGTAACATTGTCAGGAAGCAACATAACTCAGGTGTCTGTAGTTATAACAAATGGTGATATAAACTCAACAAATACTGACATCCTGTACTACGGTAAGATGGATGGTATAGATGCATCAAGTGCAGATGAGCAAACAGGTACATTCACACTTCCGTCAGACTTTAACGCTAACACAAATAAGGTATATCTCTTAGCTGAGGATTTGACAAGTGCAACATCAGACCTTGCATCAACACCTGTAGAAATCAGCTGGGACAATGCATATAGCGTTGAGTTTGATACAA
>CAVHCP010000034.1:0-3440 GCA_963634825.1 uncultured Porphyromonadaceae bacterium
GCTTGCTTGCTTGCTTGCTTGCTTGCTTGCTTGCTTGCTTGCTTGCTTGCTTGCTAAAGATTGTCCGCTTTTGTAACATAACTGTCAAGCCCCTCTCTATAATATCCTCACCAAATATTTTATTGTGTGATTGTACAGTAACTATTACCCCTTATATCTGCACTTATTGTTTACTATTATATACCAGTGCTCGCCTGTTTGTAAAGGCTGTTTTCGCAGATGCACTCTGCTTTGCCTCTGTGACAACCGTGCTCACAAGCTCATTGATGTCTGTAAGCAGCGTCGAAGCGTTCGCAGTCGAAGCTTTGAGTGTGAAGTATCCCGGAGTTGTGGAGGACGGTCCACCGTCGATTCTTCCATATTCGGCATTAACCATGCTTGAATTATATGTAGTTCCACTTCCACCCTTAAGCTTAGTAGATCCGCTAAATGTGTAACTTTGCTGGACGTTGCTACTAGATAAATCGAAGTCGCTTGTTGCATAAATTGTTACTAGATTAATGCAATTATAAAACATAGCACCTACACTTATATTACTTGCAGTGGTATTTAATTTAAACGAACTCAAATCCAGAGATGTTAAACTTTTACAATTATAGAACATATAATTATATGCCGTTGCATTGCTTGTATCAAAATTTGTCAATCCTTTAATTGAGGTTAGGCTACGGCAGTCGCAGAAGAACGACCAGAGGTTTGTGGCTTTACTTATGTTAAAACCACTTACATCTACTTCTTTTAAATTGTAACAACTATAGAAAACTAGTTGAAATCCGGTAGGTATGACATTGTCTGTATTAATCACCGATAAATTTCTTATTTCTTCCAGCGTCTCCTGATGCCAAAACATTCCATAGACAGTTGTTGATTTTGAAGTATCTAAATTGCCAACATCAATTATTTTTAGAGAAGATCCCAATTTTGTATATTTCGCTCCATTACCATCGCCGCCTGCAAGGAAATATATAGAATCTGTCCCTTCCGGCGTATACATTTTTGTACTTGATATTTTAGCAGTATGTGTAGTTTCGTCCATCGGAGCGATATATATCGTGCTCTTGTCTGCAGACTGGAATACTCCTATTTTGCCCGTCGAAGATGTGTCATTTTGTATACCGTCTGTGCTTAGAGACACCAAAGCATTACTGTCCGTACCTTTTAGTTTGCTCACTTCGTTACCTGTTGCAAATATAAGCGATGTAGGTTTGTCGGTTAACGTGCTCAAAACAGAGTGCATAGTAGTCTTATTGATGATATAAGTCAAATTAGTGTCTACCACATATTCGCGCGTTTCATTAAGGCTGTTATGGAATGTCGCAAGGTCTGCCGGCGTATAGGTTTTGCTTGTGACTGTATCCACCCATGTGCCTGTCGCACCTGTGATATATGTACTTGATGGCGTTGGCAGGTAAGATGTTGCTCCACTTGTGCTCGTTGACGGAAGTGCAAATTTAAAATCTTTGCACAGAGTGATACTTTGAAGTCTCACACATCCATCAAATGGAGAATTTGCAAAATTAGTACTGCTTGCTTTTGGAGTATTAAAATTAGAAAGATCAAGCGAAGTTAATTTTGAACAGTTATAAAACATATTTGTCATACTGGTAAGCGCTGTACCTGTAAAGCTAGACACATCAAGAGTTGTCAAGCCGTCACAACCGCCAAACATATTAACCATTTTTATAACAGCATCCGTATCAAAATTAGAAAGATCTAACTCGCTTAACCCATAGCAGTTATAAAACATAGTGGACATGTCAATGACTTTTTCAGTATTAAAGTTCGAAACGTCAAGGGAAGTAAGTTTACGGCAATTATAAAACATGCTTGCCATAGTAGTGACTTCATCCGTTTTGAAATTGTCTCCAAAATTAATTGTTTGTAATTTTAAGGCTCCCAAGAACATGCCCGAAGTATTATTTAGGCAAAGAGCAGTCGTATCAAAATTAGAAAGATCAAGAGATGTCAATGTGTAACAGTCTTCAAACATATTATGCATATCTGTGACCTTTTTGGCAGTAAATGTTTTCGGTAATGTAAGTTCGGTTAGCTTATTACAGTACCTAAACATACATTCCATAGTAGTAACTTCATCTGTTTTAAACTTCTCTGATAAGGTAATTGTCGTAAGGGCTTTATCTCCGGAAAACATCATCTCCATATCAGTAACTTTAGATGTGTCAAAGTTCGAAAGATCAAGTGTTGTTATGCGTGGGCAAGCATAAAACATATCGTGCATATTTGTGACATTTGATGTATTAAAGCCGGTCACATCAAGATTTTCTAAAACAGAACAATATGAAAACATCGCCCACATATTTTCGACATTATCCGTTTTAAATTTTTCTCCAAAATTTATAGATTTAAGAGTATAACTGTCATAAAAAAACTGTTTCATATTAGTTACTCTTGATGTGTCTAAATTTGCGAAGTCTACATCGGTAAGACTTTTATCAAGCCCCGTATAGCCACTGTCACCACACAAAAACTTAAAGCTGTCCTCCGGTGCATATATCTCCTTTTCGTTATCCGCAGGGTCTGTGCTACTTCCATCCATCGGTGCGATATATACTGTAGTGCCGTCCTGATAAACTCCTATCTTGTTTGAGTTTAGGTCGTCATCCTGTATACCCTCAGAGTATGTATATGAGTTGTTATCCTCAACTATGCTTGCAGTGCTTGGCACAGCCTTGCCTGTTACAAAGTTTAGAGTTGTCGGCTTTGTTGTAAGAGCCTTTAGCGAATTCCAAAGCTTTGTTTTCTCTATCGTATACTCTGTATTGACATTTATGCTCAGCTTGGTTGTGCTTGTCGTTATTTGCTTCTCTATGATATATTTTGCCATTACAGTGCACGATAAGATAATAGCAAAGGTTGCTATTATAAAGATTGGTATCGCATACTTTTTTGTAAATGGATTTTGTTTCAAGATTCTCCCTCCGTTTTGCTTTTTGTCCTATAACCCCGTTGTTTCTCTTATCATATACATATATGTATATGCGTTATGCTATTTTGGATAACAAAAAGACAGGCTTTAGTTAATGCCTAAATTGCCTGTCTGTATTTTTGTTATGTATACTATACTTGTTTGGTTTAGATTTGAGGCCGGACTTCGAGGCTTGCTTGCTTGCTTGCTTGCTTGCTTGCTTGCTTGCTTGCTTGCTTGCTTGCTAAAGATTGTCCGCTTTTGTAACATAACTGTCAAGCCCCTCTCTATAATTTCCTTGTCAAATTCCTGTTTTCTTGTTGTCTGATTGCACGGCTGTAAGCTGATTACTGTCCCTTATAGCCGGATTTGCCTTTTAATTATTATATACCGGCACTCGCCTGTTTGTAAAGGCTGTTCTTGCAGAGTTTGGGCACACCAAACTATAGCATCGCCTATTTGCTACAAGTTAAACTCTCAAGCTCTTTTTCTGATAAGCCTGTTGCTTCGCTGA
>CAVHCP010000035.1:0-3117 GCA_963634825.1 uncultured Porphyromonadaceae bacterium
TTTTATGAGTGTTTCTGTTGACGACGATGATGTCGTATGCAATGTATATGACAAATTATATGTAAAATGCACGTATGATGAGCTTACAAAAATTATGGAGGACGGCAGTCTAAAGGAAATCCTCTATGACCTTTACAGCAAGGGAATAAAAAGAGGCACTGTCAAGGTTGACAGTGACAAATACTGCTCGTTTACGCCGACATACTAAAAGATATAAGCTTGGTATTGTGATACAACTCGATAATAATTGAAATTTAGCTGATAGGCAGAAGTATTCCGAGGGCTGTGAGCTTTTCCTTGATAAGAGCGAAGATTTCCTCGTCTTTACAGCCAATGTGATGAAGGTGGATGCCACCCGAAAGAGTTGAAAGAGGACGAGAGTTTTCGTCATTTACGCTTTCCAAAAAGAGGTCGACCTCGTGGCGAGATGACAGGTTGAGTTTGCCGATTAGCTCGCCGTAAATATTGTGTTCGATAGCAACATCTATGATGACACCGCCACAATCGACGATAGTATAAAGTTCATCCTTGAGCTGCGCTTGAGTGTGTTTGCAGGCGATGATACCGACAAAAGGGAATGAGAAATCATTCTCTTTTATTATATAACCACGCGGTGTAGAGATGATATTGTTGCCTTCCGCACGAAGAAGTGCTATATCTCCGACAATGATTTGTCTGCTCACGCTAAAGGCTTTAGCCAAAGTAGACGCACTTAGAGGTGCGTTTGAAGCATTTAATTTTTCTATAATTTTTTTTCGTCTCTTTGATGTATCCATAAACAAAGTATAGCATATGGCAAAGCCTAAAAAAAGGTCCTTTCTATTTAGAAAACTGCACGCAAAAGCCATACGCCCATCCTGCGCTTGTCCTCGCCACAGGCAATATACAGTATCATTATCTATCAAGCGGCACAAAATGGATGCAATGTTTCTCGGTGCGGTTTCGACGCTTTTTATATGTGATAGTGCGTCTGCAAAGGCACCTCAAAACACCGCATCCATTTTGTGCTTATGATAATAATTTCTAAACCGTTTACTAAGAGCTGTGCCTGCGGAGGCGCAAGATTGGCGTATGGCTTTTGCGTGCAATTGGAAATAAATAAAAATTTAGGCAACCGAAAATCCCATAAAACCAGCGAAAAATCTACTACTACTACTACTACTACGGGCATTTTTGCTCAAAAAGGGTTGCAATTTGAGCAAAAGGAAGGTAGTATTATCTTATAAACTGTACCAAACAGGTTAAGATAAGAGGCACAAATAAAAGTGCAACATAATACATATTATGTTGCAAGAAAATCAAAAACAAAAGGAGAAAGAGAAATGAAAGCAAACAAGTTAAAAAGCGTGCTTTTGACGATGCTTGCAGTCGCAGTATTTGTAGCTATGTGCATTCCTTCTTTTATGACAATAAGCACAAAAGCGGCAACAACGAGCGCAAAGAGCATAAACATAGGCACAAGCAACATAACAGTACCGGAAGGTGGCTGGAGTAAAGCTGCCGGCAACTATGTAAATATCGGTAAATATAGTGATAAGGCAGTAAAATACAGAGTGCTCTCAAATGATGGCAATACTATGCTGATTGACAGTGACGAAAGCCTTTTCAATAGTGTATTTGACGCAACTGATAACAATTATGCAGACAGCGATGTACGAACTGCAATATATGACGGAAACAAATTTTTCCCAAACGCTACTGAGAAAAGCATAGTAAAAAGTACAGAACTCACTAGCAATGGCACATTCGAAGCTCCATACTTTCCTGACAGATACAAAAATGGAGAATATACACAATCTGTAAGTGGTAAATATGGCTTCTACGATGATGCTTCCTCTGGGAATTATTCATTTTTGCTGAGTGCACAGCAGGTAGATGATTTATATGCAAGCGATGCCGACGTAGCAAAAAAAGGTACGGAAAGCCTTTGGTGGATTCGCTCGGCTTATTCTTTCGATGATACTTACGGTATAAGTCAAGTGAAATCCGGCGGATTTCTTATTGGTGACCACATTCTTATGAAGATTCCTTACGGCGTTGCTCCGGCTTCAAATTTGGATTTAACTAATGTTCTTTTCTCATCTGATGCAGAGTTTTCAAAGACCGGTGCTCTTGCCAAAGTGGATACAACTGAAACAAAGACTTGGAATTTAACAATAAAAGATAGCAGCTTATCTGTGACAGCACAAAAAGGCACAATGGATACAGATAAAAAAGTAGTAAGTGTGCCTGTAACATTGTCAGGAAGCAACATAACTCAGGTTTCTGTAGTTATAACAAAAGGTGATATAAGCTCATCAGATACAGAGATTTTATACTACGGCAAGCTGGATGGTATAAATGCATCAAGTACAGACCAGCAGACAGGTACATTTACATTACCGGCAGATTTTAATACTGGTACAGATAAGGTATATATCCTTGCAGAGGATTTGACAAGTGCAACATCAGACCTTGCGTCAGCACCTGTAGAAATCAGCTGGGATAATGTAACTACAAAGACAACTGAAACAAAAGATGATAGTACAGGCATAACAACTAAAACTGATACAATAACTAAAACTGATACAACAACAGGAACAACAACTACAAACGAAACAGTTACTAAGACAGATAGTAGCGGTGCAGAAATAGAAAAAATTACAACAGAAGCTACAGCAACTACAAAAGATAAAGTTACTACAACTGAGCAGACTGTAACTACTACAGATAAAGACAAGAAGGAAACAGTAGTAACTACAAAGAAGGTAGAAGACAAAGAAAGTAATGTTGCAACTACAACTGAGGTAACAAGTGGCGTTGCAACGACAACAGTAAAGCTTGTAGAAGGTCAAACTACAATCCCAACAACAGCAACAACAGTAACACTAGATGCAACTGTAGCAAAGGCTGATGCTAATGATGTTACAGAGACAGAGGTTACTTTATCGAAAGAAACAGTTGCTGCACTAAAAGTTGCAGCTGTGGCTGATACAAAGGTAGAAACTATTGAAATTAAAACTGATGTCGCAACACTTGAGATTGACAATACAGCACTACAGACATTGATAAATACAGCTACAGATCAGTCATTAGTATTGACAGTAGCAAAGACAGACAGCACAGTAGATAAAACAG
>CAVHCP010000036.1:0-3012 GCA_963634825.1 uncultured Porphyromonadaceae bacterium
TAAGCACAAAAGCGGCAACGAGCGCAAAGAGCATAAACATAGGCACAAGCAACATAACGGTACCGAGCGGTAAATGGACAAAAGCTGACGGCCATTATATTAACTTTGGTAAATATAATAATAGTGCAGTAAAATACAGAGTGCTCTCAAATGATGGCAATACTATGCTGATTGACAGCGACAAAACACTGTTCAACAGTAAATTTGATGGAACTGATAACGATTATGCGACCAGCGCTGTACGAGCTGAAATATATGACGGAAGCAAATTTTTCCCGAACGCTACTGAGAAAAGCATAGTAAAAAAGACAGATTTTAAAGCAAGTGCTAAGTATAACACTTATTATCAAGATGTTGCATCAAACGACAACTACTCTTTTATTTTATCAGCAAAAGAAGCAACTAGCCTATATGCGAGTGGTACAGATAGAATAAAAACAGGCTCGAATGGCTACTGGTGGCTGCGCTCAAAGTATATTTCTAACACGAATTCTACTAGCTATGTCGGCGCAGTGAATCCAAACAACGGGAATGTCGGCCGCGCCACTTATTCGTTTAATTACGGCGTTGCTCCGGCTTCAAATTTGGATTTAACCAATGTTCTTTTCTCCTCTGATGCAGATTTTTCAAAGACCAATGCTCTTGCCAAAGTGAATACAACTGAGACAAAGACTTGGAATTTGACAATTAAGGACGACGACTTATCTGTGACAGCGCAAAAAGGCACAATGGATACAAATAAAAAAGTAAGCGTGCCTGTAACATTATCAAAAAGTGAAACATCAGAAAGTAATATAACTCAGGTGTCTGTAGTTATAACAAACGGTGATATAAGCTCATCAGGCACAGAGATTTTATACTATGGCAAGATGGATGGTATAAATGCATCAAGTACAGATGAGCAGACAGGTACATTTACACTTCCGTCAGACGTTACTAGTGCAGACAAGGTATATATCCTTGCAGAGGATTTGACAAGCGCAACATCAGACCTTGCATCTGCGCCTGTAGAAATCAGCTGGGACAATGTATATAGCGTTGAGTTTGATACAAATAATGCAACAAGTGGCAGTGTAGATAAGCAGATAATAAAAGAGGGCGAGAAAATAGCCACAGCTACTGTTGAAGCTGCAAATAGCGTAGCTAAGACAAACTACAAATTAGACGGCTGGTATGAAAACTCAGACTTTAGCGGACAAGCATTTGACTTTGATACAGCTATAAAAAAAGATACAAAGCTTTATGCAAAATGGACAGCAGTAGAGTATGATATCACATATGAGCTTGACGGCGGTGCACTTGCAGAGGGTGATAAAAATCCAGAGAAGGCAAGTGTCGAAGATACCTTTACTTTGAAAAATCCAACAAAAGTAGGACATACATTCCTCGGCTGGACAGGCAATGGTACAACAGAGCCAACTACAGAGATGACTGTAGCAAAGGGTTCGATAACAGGTCCTACAACATTTACAGCTAACTGGGATGCAAATGATATTACTGTAACACTTGATGTTGACGGTGTGACAACAACAAAAAATGTTAAGTATGGCCAAACATTAGCAAAGCCTGCTGACCCTCAAAAGGCAGGATATACATTCCTTGGCTGGGAGCTTGTTCCTACTAACGAGCTTCAGCCGGGAACTCTTCTAACAAATAATAATGTTAATCCTGGAGCAGAAGCAACATACTTCAACTTTGATACACCTATTACAGAGGCTATTACGCTAAAGGCAGTATTTGAGGAAACAAGCTACAAGGTTACATACAAGGGTATTGAGGGCGCAGAGGTAACAGAAAATCCTGCGACATATACTATAAATAGCGACGAGATAACTTTAAATAACCCAAAAATGACAGGCTTTACATTTAAGGGCTGGACAAGCGAGGATGTTACAACTCCAACTACTGAGATGAAGATAGCAGCAGGTAGCACAGGAGACAAGACATTTACAGCTAACTGGGAAGCAGCTAAAATAAGCAAAAAGGACGACCCTGTTAAGGGTGGCAGTGGACATGAAATCACAAACAAGGGTGAAGGCGAGATAACTATCACACCAAACTCACCTAAGGATGGACAGGACACTGTAGTTATACCTGCAAATGGCAAGGTAGAGATCGGTGGCAAGACATATACAGCAGGCGACAAGGGCGCAACAGTCATTGTAGACAAGAGCGGTAAGATTACAGTAAGTAAAGGCTCATTGATAAAGACAACAGACAGCTCAAAGGACGCTGACAGCGACTCAAACAGCGCTAAGACAGGCGATGAGGCTAATATCGGTCTACTTGCAACACTTGCTCTAATCTCACTTGGATCAGGTGTAGGACTTGCAGTAGTAACTCGCAGAAAGAAATAATTGGTAATAACCAAACAACTAAATAACCAAATAAAAAAGTATATATAATATGCTTAATAAAGGTCGCAACCGACAGGGTGCGACTTTTTTGTGATTAGCTTTGTCAATCGGCGCAAAAGGGATACGGTACTTATCGGTGCGCTTTCGAGACTTTTATTTATATAGATGCACCAAAAGCAATATGCCAACCTTACGCCTCCGCAGGCACAGCACGTAATCGTCAGCGAGATGAGCTTGGAGAGCGGGTAAGTGTCAGCAATGTTTGAGCACCAAAGGTGCAAGTTTTGCTGACACTCTGCAAGCCTGCGAATGGGCGCTAACGATTGCCTGTGGTGAGGAAAAGCGTAAGGATGGGTATAGGCTTTGCGTGCATAAATAAATATAATTCTGCTGATCCTAACTCAAAATATAGATTGTTTAAAAGAGGTTATTTATTTAGCTGTAAAAAAATAGAAAAAACAGATTGACATATAACTTCCAATATTATACAATCTACTTGCAGACAAGTTCCATATTTTACCATATATAAAATTGTGTAGGTGAGAATAAAAAATATGAAAAGAAGAGAAAGAAAGGAAAGTAATATGAGTAAACCTAATTTTAAATACAAAGACAATGTCTTTTGTACACTGTTTAATGACAAAGAAAAAATAAT
>CAVHCP010000037.1:0-2937 GCA_963634825.1 uncultured Porphyromonadaceae bacterium
ATAATATCGCCGTCTATATCTACTATGCGATGTACAACGAGTATCCCTTCGCTTTGATAAACTACTATATCGCCTACTGATATATCCTCTTTTGCCTTTACAAAGAGCAGATCGCCTTTGCGGAGGTTTGGCTCCATACTTCCCGACTGCACTACCGCCATACCTATGCCAAATGGCATCGGCATTTGATTGCCCGATATGCTTTTTGCATTTAGCATATATATATTTATTCCGAGCATAATGCCGAGAAGTATCAGCAATACAAGGCGCAATATATTGCCTTTTTTAGTTTTCATTTTTTTCTTTCTTTTCGTCTCGTGTATCACGGACTAACAAAAATCCTACTGCACAAAGAGATAAAACAGTTAATGCAAACCAGAGCTTCATATCCATATTGTCGCCTGTCTTTGGCTTGATAGTGCTACCGCTTTTATCGGTATCACCTTTAGCGTCTTTATCTTTGTCAGGGGTATAATGATAATCCGAAACTGTGACATACAGCTTGTAATTTACATTTTTGTCCTCTGAGGCATTGGCAAGCTTGGCATCAAAGTCGTCTTCTGCCTGAGTTGTTGCCTCGCGCCACTGCCAGTCAACATCAACGGTCTTTGTATTGTTGCCATTGATCACGCCCTCTGATGTATCAACAAGCTGCTCTGCTGTTACTCCTTCCGGAAGCGTAGGATTTACTGCGCCATCTCCGCTAAGCCCTGCGAGTAGCGGTACTTCCAAGTCATCAGTACGGTAAAGTACAGCCGTATATTTTATCTCCTTATCTGATTTATTGACTATGCGCACGCCCACGCTCTCGCCTGTCTTAGGTGCAACTACCTCACTGCCGTCATTTGACTTGACATTTTCGTAGCTCGACTTAAACATCGAAAGCTGTACACTTCCATCCTCATTGACTTTAGCTCCCTTATCCCATGTGAGGTCTCCTTCCTCATATGTCAGGGTACGCTCGGCGCTTGCCCCGGGAAGCGACCATGTCAGATTAAATGCATATGGGAATGTTACTACTGCCACTATAAGTAGTATGACTACCAGCGTGGCAAGTATCCCTCTTTTGGAAATTAATTTCTTATTCACTTCTCCCTCTCCTTTTTATCTTTGCATAATTTATTCGTTATATATTTATCAATTTTTATAACTTTACAATCTTATAACTTCATAATTTTTTAACTTTACGACTTTTGCGACTTTTGCAAATCTGCTCTTTAAATATACGGACTTTTGAAAAAGCTATAACCTGCCCTGCTGTAGTTCTTTCAAAAATCCCCTCACGCTGCAGCCACGTGGCAGCGCGAGGAAAGATATATATTTTTTAATTAACAAGTTGCACTAACTAAATCAGTCTTTTTGAGTAGCACTAACTGTAACCTTGAGTGTAACATTTGCAAGAGTTGCTGCATTACCCATAGCAGTATCCCCTGCATCGTTATTTGCAAGGCCAGTAGGATCAGCGACATTTTCATCATATGCCCAAACCCAAGAAACTGTATGAGTAGTATCAGCATTAAACTCAGTAGGTAGCTGTCCTGCAGTATATTCTTTAGTACCGCTGGCATCACCTGATAGAGCCTTGATTGAAGCTAAGAGTTCAGCCCATGTACCCCAAGATCCTTCATCAAGCTTCCACTTGATATTTGGATTGCCTGTAATAGACGCATCGCATGAGCTTTCTGATGTATCAACCTTAAATGTATATGCTACTTCAGGTGCTGAAATTGATTTAGCAGTATTTGATGCAAATTTGAAACCGAAAGTACCGCTACCTGTAGTTCCAGGTGCGATAACATCCTCAGCTCCTGATACATTGCTATATGTCTTTGTAAATAAATCAGTAAATGTAACTGAAGCAGGTGTATCAAATCCCCAATATGCAACTCTTGCACTGTCTGTAGCTTCTGCGCTTGTTACATACTTCGCAAATGTGCCGCTGACAGCACATACAGTCAGCAAAGCCAGCACCATCAGAGCAGAAGCCAGACGCATTGCTTTATTTCTTTTTATGCCTGTATTATTCATATCGATTAACTCCTTACTTTTAGATTTTTACTGCCCCTTTCGCTGACTGCCTTATTGTAGTCCTCAAAAGCCGACAGATATTTATTTGCCTCACGAACAGGCGTGGCTCCCGTCCGTGTAATAGCCTTATTTTACTTTTCTTCTTTGTCCTTTGCCCGAAGCTCCTCAAGCTCTGCAAGAAGTGCGTCGGTATCGCTGTCCCTGCGCTTTTCGTACATACGACGCCTTATGATGTCATATCCTACTAAAAGCAATATAGGTATTACGATAAATATTATCAGTCCCGGTGTTGTTTGCATAAACATTGCTACCGAGCCAAGCCCGTTTATATGAAAGTCATAGACTCCCACAAGCTTATCGGCAGGTACGGCTACTTGGTCCTCTGTATTGTTATTGTCACCCTTTGTTGTCCAGCTGATGTTGCCGTTCTCATCCTTATTTACCTCTGTAACTCTATGCGTAACAGTAGATGTGCCACTTCCTGCGGGGTCATAAAAGCAGATGATATCGCCTTCTTTTATGTCCCCCGGCTCTGCAGTCTTACATATGATAAGCGAGCCTGCGTCAAATGTGCCTTTCATCGAGTCAGTTGTAACAATCATCGGAAAGATACCACCGATAGACGGCACCTTATCTTTGTTTGTAAACTGCTTGATGATAAGCGTGCAGTTTATTATCACTATCGGTATCAGTATCACGCATAGGACGATACCTACTATGGTAAACGCCTTATGCCTGCCTGCCGCATTTTGTTTTTTGCCTTGTCCCATAATCTCCTCTCCATTTTGGTTTTTTGCCCTATGCGCCTATTTGCATAGGGCAGTTTTACTTTTGTCTTATAATCCTTTTCTTTTCACATATATACCAAAAGCTGCAGTATTTGGGTAACAAAAAGACAGGCTTTAGTTA
>CAVHCP010000038.1:0-2797 GCA_963634825.1 uncultured Porphyromonadaceae bacterium
TTTCAAAGTAAAGGTATCTTCGACACTTGCCTTCTCTGGATTTTTATCACCCTCTACAAGTGCACCGCCGTCAAGCTCGTATGTGATATCATACTCTACTGCTGACCATTTTGCATAAATGGTTAAATCTCCCATTACAGCTGTTGCAAAGCTATATGGATCACCAGTGTAGCTTGCATTATCATACCAACCCTTAAAGGTATATCCTACTCTTGTGATAGTTTCGGTCGGTGCTACAGCTTTATCTCCTTCTTTTACTGTCTGTTTGCTTGGTGTAGGTGTGCCACCTTTAGAGTCAAATGTCACTTCTGCTGTCCATTTTGCATAAAGCTTTGTATCTTTATTAACCGGTTTTGTAAAATCATGCTTTATAGCATACTCTTCATCATCATACCAACCTGCAAAGTGTAGGTTATCTTTTGTTGGCGTTGCTATGTCACCTTCCTTTACAACTGTATTTTCGGCTACTACTTTGTCAGTTACAGTAGAGCCGCCCTTTGTATCAAAGGTTATCGTCGCATTCCAGTTTGCTGTATAGCTTTTATGGCCGGTGCTACCCTGCGGAATAGTTACACTCGTTTGAGGTGCTACGCCATTAGAGCCTGTCCAACCTGCAAATGACAGGTTTGCCTTGCTTGGAGCCTTTAAAGTGATCTCATTGCTTTCTATCGTATAATTTGTAGGGTTTGCCGGACTTGGCTCGCTACCACCATTTAAATTGTATGTGATATTATAGTTTTCTGCCTCCCACTTTGCATAAAGAGTCATAGCCTTTGTTACCGCTGTAGTAAAGTTGTATGCATCTCCGCTGAGATCTGAGTTTTCGAACCAGCCCTTTAATATGTATCCTGTCTTTAAGATGCCTGTTGGCTCTTTTGCTGTACCGTTTGGATCTACTATCTGTGAACTTGCAGTGCCTGATGTTGCCCCGTTGGTATCAAAATCAACTAAGTATCCAAAGCTGATTTCTACAGGTGCTGACGCAAGGTCTGATGTTGCACTTGTCAAATCCTCTGCAAGGATATATACCTTATCTGTACCAGTATTAAAATCTGCCGGTAATGTAAATGTACCTGTCTGCTGGTCTGTACTTGATGCATTTATACCATCCAGCTTGCCGTAGTATAAAATCTCTGTATCTGATGAGCTTATATCACCATTTGTTATAACTACAGACACCTGAGTTATGTCGCTTCCTGACAATGTTACAGGCACGCTTACTTTTTTATTTGTATCAATTGTGCCTTTTTGCGCTGTCACAGATAAGCTACTGTCTTTTATTGTCAAGTTCCAAGTCTTTGTCGTAGTTGTATCCACTTTGGCAAGAGCACCGATCTTTGAAAAACCTGCATCAGATGAGAAAAGAACATTAGTTAAATCCAAATTTGAAGCCGGAGCGACGCCACTATTACTCGACACGGAAAGACCGTAGACATCTCCGGCTACCTTCACATAGTTGGCATAGCTAGTATTATTAAAATTCGAGCGCAACCACCAGGCGCCTCCTTTTTGTCTATCTGCATTGCTCTGATATAGGCTATTTGCTTCGCTTGCTGATAAAATAAAAGAGTAGTCACTTAAGCCATCAAGAGTTGTTTTTTTCACTATATTTTTCTCAGTAGCGTTTGGGAAAAATTTCTCTCCGTCAGATATTGCAGCTCGTACAGCGCTGTTTCTATAGTTGCTGCTCCTACCTGTAGCAAATTGATTTGTGAAAAGTATTTTGTCACTATCAATCAGCATAGTGCTACCATCATTTGAGAGCACTCTGTATTTTACTGCGCCACTGCCATATTTACCGAAGTTGATATAATGGCCGTCAGTTTTTGTCCATTTACCGCTCGGTACCGTTATGTTGCTTGTGCCTATGTTTATGCTCTTTGCGCTCGTTGCCGCTTTTGTGCTTATTGTCATAAAAGAGGGAATGCACATAGCTGCAAATACTGCGACTGCAAGCATCGTCAAAAGCACACTTTTTAGCTTGTTTGCTTTCATTTCTCTTTCTCCGTTTGTTTATTTCGATCTGTTAGTTGATATATTAAAAAGTCTGTATAGACTTCATTATCGGGTTATAGGACAAAAAAGGTCGTACCCTATCGGATGCGACCTTTAGCATATTATTTAATTATTTCTTTCTGCGAGCAATTGCCACCACACCTGTACCTGCTGCAAGTGAGCTTAGAGCAAGTACCGCAAGTAGTCCGATATTAGCTTCGTCGCCTGTTTTTGCATTATCTGCACTGTCGCCTTTTTTTGTGACTTTTGTTGTTTTTGTAGTTGTTTTTGTAGTTGTCTTATCCTCTTTTTCCCATTTTGCATAGAGCTTTATGCTCTTTTCTATTGGTGTGTCGAGATCAAAAGCCTCTCCGGTAAAGTCTGAGTTTTCATACCAACCGACTAATTTGTAGTTTTCCTTTGCAACACTTGTTATAGCCTGCTTGTCTATCTTCTCTCCGTATTTTATTATCTGCTTATCTGCAGTGCCTGATGTTGCGCCATTTGTATCAAACTCAACTGTATATTCCTGGAATCCATTGATCTCTACAGGTGCAGACGCAAGGTCTGATGTTGCACTTGTCAAATCTTCTGCAAGGACATATGCCTTGTCTGTATCAGCATTAAAGTCTGATGGTAATGCAAATGTACCTGTCTGCTGGTCTGTGCTTGATGCATTTATTCCATCCAGCTTGCCGTAGTATAGAATCTCAGTATCTGATGAGCTTATGTCACCATTTGTTATAGCTACCGAAACCTGAGTGATGTTGTCTCCTGTCAATTTTACAGGTACGCTTACCTT
>CAVHCP010000039.1:0-2154 GCA_963634825.1 uncultured Porphyromonadaceae bacterium
ATTATAAAGATCTTGGAGAGGATCTCTAAAAACTACTACTATATAATACGAGGAGGAGACGAGATGGCTTTTAGACAGATGCGTAGATCTAACCAACAGATTTCAAGAGAGGAATGCATTTCCCTATTGAAGGAGGAATGGAGAGGCGTGCTTTCCGTAAGCGGAGATGACGGCTATCCTTACGGAGCACCTATGGATTTTTATTACGATGAGGCAAAAGGGATTATCTATTTGCATGGTGCCGGGGAAGGCCATAAAATCGATTCCATAAAGAAAAATCCAAAGGTTTGCTTTACGGTTTGGGATGAGGGCTATAAGGAAGACGGCGACTGGGCATTTTATATAAACAGCGTCATAGTCTTTGGTAAGGCTGAGATTATCAAGGCGGGGCAGGCCGGCTACGAAGAGATTTTAAGGAAGATAGGAAATAAGTATTATCCGTCTCCGGAAGATGTTGAAGAAGGAATAAAAAAAGGCGGACCTGTGACAACATTTATTCAAGTAAATGTTGAGCACATAACAGGAAAGAAAGTGCACGAAAAATAGATGTAGCCCTGTATGTTTTCGACATATTTTAATGGCAGTGTATTGACAAGAGCAACATTGTTGCATATACTATCGTTGAATGGAGGTATTGTACATGGCAACAACTAATTTAAATGTTAGGACAGAAAAGGCAGTTAAAGAACAGGCAGAGGAAATATTCAATGAACTCGGTCTTAATATGACAACTGCGATAAATATGTTTCTGAGAACAGCTATCCGTGAGCATGGTATTCCGTTTGATTTAAAATTGGATGTGCCAAATGCTACTACAGCAGCTGCCATCGAGGAAGGCAGAAAGCTTATGGCTGATCCTGCTGCGCCAAAATATTCCAATATAGATGATCTTAAGGTGGCATTAGAAATATGAAATATGATGTGCAGTTTACCAATCAGTTTAAAAAGGATCTAAAACTTGCAAAAAAGCAAAATAAGAATCTTGATAAGCTGTTTGCAGTGATTGACATTTTGGCGAATGGTGAGACGCTGGATGCAAGGTACCGAGATCATGATCTTGCCGGCAACTACAAAGGGGCACGTGAATGTCATATTGACCCCGATTGGCTACTTATTTATGAAATCAAAAACAATGTGCTTGTGCTGATGCTCTATCGACTCGGCACACACTCAGAGTTGTTTAAAAAATAGTTTATAGAAGAAATTCAAAGCACATAACAGGAAAGAAAGTGCACGAAAAATAATGATATATAAAAGCAAATATTCTTCGCCACTGGGAACTATAACGCTTGCCTGCGACAATGAAGCGATCATAGGTCTGTGGTTTGACGGACAAAAGTATTTTGCAAGCACGCTATCAAGCAAAATTACAGAGGAAAATGAAAGAGAGCATTCGCTACTTTTGGAAGCAAAAAATTGGCTTGATATCTACTTCTCGGGAAGGAATCCCGATTTGTTGCCACCTTTAAAATACGGGTCTACAAGCTTTCACAAGATAGTTTGCGATATTATGCTTACGATTCCTTATGGCGAAACTATGACGTATGGCGAGATTGCCAAGAACGTGGCTAAGGTCTTAGGGATCGAAAAAATGTCTGCGCAGGCGGTAGGCGGGGCAGTTGGCCATAACCCGATTTCAATTATGATCCCGTGTCACCGTGTAGTCGGTGCAAAAGGCAACCTTACGGGATACGCAGGCGGACTTGAACGCAAAGAAAAACTGCTTGCACTAGAAGGCATTGATATAGCAAAGCAGAGGGGTGTATAGCACACCACCAGTTCTCAGCACAGGCAATTGCACACGCTCACCCGCAGGCTTGCGGAGTGTCAGCAAAACTCACACCACAGGTGTTCAAACATTGCTGACACTTAACCGCTCGCCAAGCTCATTTCGCTGGCAATTGCGGGCTGTGCCTCAAAATTGGTGGCGTGCTATACACCCCTCTTGCTTCGCCATAAATAGGAGCCTCGTGCAACTTATTGCTTCTCAAAATATATATTACCGATGTGGCAAAAACATATTGACAACGGGGAATAAAAGAGATATAATCTTTATTAAGAATAAATCCTAACAAGGAGGAGAAGACCTAAATGACAAGCAGGCGAAATACGATACAAAAGGAGCTTGTATGCAGTGCAGTATATGAGATGAAG